>DBEZDO010000086.1:0-5818 GCA_048187355.1 Collinsella sp. | reverse complement strand
TGCACCTACGACTTTGTCATGGACGGCTTTGAGGCCGGCGGCGGCGGTATGCGTATCCACAACGCCGAGATGCAGATGTCCATGCTCAAGCTCCTGGGCTTTACCGAGGAGCGTGCCGAGTCTCAGTTCGGCTTCCTCATGGAGGCCCTCAAGTTTGGTGCGCCCCCGATGGGCGGTTTTGCTCTGGGCCTGGACCGCGTGTGCATGCTGCTCACCGGTTCCGACTCCATCCGCGACGTCATGGCGTTCCCCAAGACGGCCAGCGGCTCCGACCTTATGTCGGGCGCTCCGAGTGCCGTTAGCGGCGCCCAGCTCAAGGACGTCAGCCTGCGCCTGATGTAGGCGAGCGACTACATATTGCTTGCAACGAGGGAAGGACGCGTGCCTTCCCTCGTTTTTTATGCGCGGGCGTTGCGAGGGCATAGGTTGACTGGGCGTCGCGGAAACTGCGTCCCAGAATTTGCGTCCAAAACGGGTCGCAGTTTCCCAAACAGGGTCCTTTTGGAAACTGCGACCCAGAATCCAGCCAAATAACGGGACGCGCTTTCCGGTCGAGCTGTCTAACGGAAACTGTGCCCCAGAATGAGCGCTCAAAACGGGGCAGGCTTTCCGCAACAACTGTCTGGCGGAAAGCCTGCCTCAGTTTCTTATAGCGAGTCTCTCTGGATCAGCTGCATGTGCATCACGGAGGTGGTGGGCTCGGCACCCTTGATCATGTCGAGCGCAATGTTGGCGGCCATGTGGCCTTCTTCGCGCAGGGGCTGGCGGACGGTCGTGAGCGCGGGGACGCAGCGCGTCGCAATCTCGTGATCGTCGAAGCCGACGACAGAAACGTCCGCCGGAACGGATAGGCCTGCCTCGTTGAGTGCGGTGATGACGCCAGCCGCGATACGGTCCGATCCGCAGAGCACGCCATCGAAAGCAATCTCGCGCGCGAGGATCTGGTGCATGGCCTGATAGCCGTCTCCGTTGTTCCAGCCGGTATAGATAACGTTTGCGTCTGGGAGGTCTTCGCCCAAGACGGCACGGTAGCCGCGCAGGCGGTCGACAACAGCGGGGTTGTCTTGCGGTCCCAACACGGCGACGATATCTTTGCGCCCGCGTTCCTTCATGGCGAGTGCCGCAAAGTGTCCGCCCTCTTCGTCGTCAGAGTAGACCGTCGAGAACACATTGCGATAGGGGTGGCCCTCGAGCTGGCCGCACAACACGGTGGGTACGCCCAGCTCGCGCAGCACCTCGAGCAGCTCGCTGCCCTTGTAGGGGGAGACGTCGATCACGGCGTCGAACGAGCGGCGCTCAAAGTGCTCGCGTGCACGGTTGCGCTCATGCGTAGAAGACGCCTGCAAGATAACGGGCAGATAGGACGACTCCGACAGTTCCTCGGTAATGCCGCTCAAAAACTCGCTATAGGTGGGGTCGCTGAAGAGTTCACTCAGGGGCTCGGTCACGAGCACGGCGATGATTTCCGTGCGCCCGACAGCGAGCGCTCGGCCACGAGCGTTGGGGACAAAATTGACTTCCTTGGCCGCCGCGCGGACGCGCTTTTTGGTTTCCTCGCTAATGCGGGGCGAATCGTTGAGAGCGCGCGATGCCGTGGAGCGCGACACGCCGGCAGCTGCGGCAACCTCGGCAAGCGTAGGTGCGGTGCGAACTGGTTGGGTCATGGCGTCTCCTGGAGAATGCGGTCGATGTTGTCGCTGATACGGGCTGGTGCGGATACAGCTTACTATAGTGCGCCTGAACAGCGTTCATGATATCCGGTGACCGGTGTCGTTTTGCAACCAAGCCGCAATCGAATACGTCTCGTATGGGTGAGATATCAGCGGGCGTGGCGGTTGCCTACGAGCTTAAGAACGATGTCTTGCGCTGAGTTTCGATACTCAGGGTGACATAAGTGTCGCGGTTGTACAACCGGTTGCACCGTTAACCCGACCAAATCGACCGTTCAGCGGACAACCGGTTGCACAGTATTTTGCATCGCCCGTAAGATAAGGACAACCGGTTGCACAAGAATCACTACGATGACGAAGGAGCATCACCATGGACGCCATTAACGATTGGGAAAACCAAGCGCTCACCCACAGGAACCGCCTGGCACCCCATGCGTACTTTATGGGTTACGAGACCGCCGATCTCGCTGCAACGTACAGCCGCGAGCTGTCGCGCGGGTTTGTCCAGCTGTCCGGCTCGTGGCAGTTCCGTCTCTTTGAGGGCCCCGCGGCCGTCTCCAACGAGGAGCTCTCCACGTACGAGCCCGAGTGGGATCACGTGGAGGTTCCGCACCTGTGGCAGGTAGACGGCTATGGCAACCTTGCCTACACCGACGAGGGTTTCCCGTTCCCGGTGGATCAGCCGTTCGTTCCCTCCGACGACCCCACGGGCGTCTACCAGCGCATCGTCAACCTTCCCGCCGTTCCTGCCGGCGCTCGCGAGATCATTCGCTTCGACGGCATCGAGAGCTATGGCGAGCTGTACGTCAACGGTCAGTATATCGGCATGACCAAGGGTTCGCGCCTGTCTGCCGAGTTCGACGTGACCGACGCGCTCGTCGAGGGCGACAACCTGTTTGCGGTCAAGGTCCTGCAGTACAGCGATGGCAGCTACATCGAGGATCAGGACATGTGGTGGGCCTCGGGCATCTTCCGCGATGTGTACCTTATGCAGCGTCCCGCCGCGCACCTGGTCGACTTTAGGTTCCGCACGCACCGCGAGGGCGATGCCGCTCTGATCACGCTCGATACGGTTGCCGAGGGCGCTTCCCGCGTTGTGTTTACGCTCAGCGATGGCGAGAACGTGGTGGCTACGGGTGAGTGCGTCGACAGCCATGCCGAGTGCAGCGTGACCGATGCCCACTTCTGGAATCCCGAGGACCCCTTCCTCTACGATCTTACGTTTGAGGTCTACGACGGCGACAAGGTGAGCGAGTACGTCCCGCATCGCCAGGGTCTTGCCGAGGTGACGGTCGAGGGCAATCATATCTACCTCAACGGCACTTACTTTAAAATGCATGGCGTCAACCGCCACGATCACGACGATCACAAGGGCCGCGCCGTGGGCCTCGATCGCATGCGCCGCGACCTGGAGCTCATGAAGCAGCACAACATCAACGCAGTGCGCACCTCTCACTATGCCAATGACCCGCGCTTCTACGAGCTGTGTGATGAGTATGGCATCATGCTGGTCGCCGAGACCGATATGGAGAGCCACGGCTTCGAGAATATCGGCAACATCGCCCTGGTTACCGACGACCCGGCATGGGAGCCGGCCTACGTCGACCGTATTGAGCGCCTGGTGATGCAGGAGCGCAACCACGCGTGCATCATCATGTGGTCGCTGGGCAACGAGAGCGGCTATGGCTGCAACATCCGCGCGATGTACGCCAAGGCTCACGAGCTCGATGGTCGTCCGGTCCACTACGAGGAGGACCGCAACGCCGATACCGTCGACGTCATTTCCACGATGTACTCCCGTGTGTCGCAGATGAACGACTTTGGTGAGCATCCGTTCCCCAAGCCGCGCATCAACTGCGAGTATGGCCACTCCATGGGTAATGGCCCCGGAGGTCTGTCCGAGTACCAGGAGGTCTTCGATCGCTGGGATTGCATCCAAGGCCAGTTTATCTGGGAATGGTGCGACCACGGTTTGGCTGCTGTGACCGAGGACGGCGTTGCCTACGATATGTATGGTGGCGACAACGGCGATTACCCCAATAACAGCAACTTCTGCATCGACGGCATGGTGTTCCCTTGGCAGCAGCCGAGCCCGGGCCTTACCGAGTACGGCCAGGTCATCTGCCCGGTTCGCATGGCTTATGACGCCGAGGCGGGCGAGCTGACTGTCACCAACAAGCGCTGGTTTACCACCCTCGAGGATGTTTGCCTGTCGGCGGAGACCCTGGTGGACGGCGACGTGGTCTGCCGCAAGACGCTCATGCCCGGTGCGGTTGCCCCCGGTGAGTCCGTCCAGCTTCCGCTGGTGATTCACGAGGCCGCGGTAGGCGAGACCCTGCTGACTGTGCGCGCCTACACCATGGCCGCTCACGTCTGGTGCGAGCCGATGTTCCAACTGGGCGCAAACCAGTTTGCCATCGCAAACCATCCGGCGCCGGCCATTGCGGCCCCCACTCGTCCTGAGCTTACGGTCGAGGAGACCGAGCAGGAGATTCGCATTCACTCCCTCAACGGCGAGCTGACCTTCAGCAAGGTAAACGGCACCGTGAGCGAGTGGAAGGCATCCGGCCGCGACGTCATGGCCTCTGGCCCCCAGGTTGGTTTTTGGCATCCGCTCGTCGACAACCACGCCCAGGAGTACGACTCCCTGTGGAAGGACAACTTCATCGATGTAATGCAGACGTCCACCCGCAAGGTTTCTTGGAAGCAGGACGGCAATGCGGTCGCCGTTACCGTGAGCCAACGCATTGCTCCTCCCGTCCGTGCGTTCGGCATGCGCGTCGAGCTTGTCTACACCGTGCTTCCGAGCGGTCGCGTCGACCTCAAGGTTTCCGGCGAGCCCTACGGCGATTACTCGGATATCATCCCGCGCATCGGCATCTCCTTTGAGGTCCCCGGTTGCGATCGTGCCGTCGAGTGGTATGGCCACGGCCCGGGCGAGAACTATCCGGACTCGCTGCGCGCCAACCCGGTCGGTCATTACCGCACTACGGTCGACGACATGTTCACGCCGTATGTCATGCCCCAGGATTGTGCCAACCGCGAGGGTACCCGCTGGGTTGCCCTGCGCTCTAGCCACGGTGACGGCGTGCTGGTGACGCGTCCGGCTGACGCTGCCTCCAATCCGTTCTCGTTCTCGGCATGGCCCTATAGCTGCGAGGCCATCGATAACGCCAAGCACGTCTACGACCTTGTCAAGGGCGACACGGTTACGGTCAACATCAACGACCAGCTGCTCGGCCTTGGTTCGAACTCTTGGGGTTCCGAGGTGCTCGATTCCTATCGCACCCGTTTTGAGAGCTTCAGCTTTGAGGTGTCCCTGCGACCGCTGACGTCTGCCGATCTGGCTCAGGCACTGGCACCCATTAAGGAGGCATAAGTCATGCATGTCTTTAACTCGCGCGCCGATTTCGACGCTCAGATGAAGTCCGTCAAGAAGTGGATGCGTACCGGACAGGCGCTCGACGGCGTTTCTGAACTGCAGCACGATGTGGCGTACTCCATCGGCGACTCGCTGGTGTATTGGTGGGTGAACGCCCACGAGGCGGCTACCGCCGATCTGGTCGGTCACCGTCGCTATCATGCCGTGCTCGCCCCGCTCGACGGCGACCTGACTGTCGAGGTTGCCCCCAAGGCAGGCCTCACCTGCACCCGCGCCTACAGCGATATCGATGATCGCGAGCGCTTTGAGGGTACGGGGGAGACCGTGACGATTCCCGCCGGCGGCGTTGCCGTCGTCGAAATTGACGAGGCCTACCGTGTCGTGGCCGATGCCGCGGATCCCCGCGTCGTGGTACTGCACGTGACAGTCGAAGGTTATTCCTTCCCCAACAAGTAGTATTCGTCCGTTTGGACGTTTGCTTCGCGCCGTTAAGGGGGATGGCTTTGTTGACTCCCTTTTCCCCATTCCCCTTAGCAGGTGCGCCGTCCGTGTTTGCACTTGCAGCTCGGACGGTTTTAGATGACATTTAACAGATGATTGGGAGGGCTTATGAGCTCTGAAAAACGAGGAACGATTGGTTCGTTCGCTCTGCTGGGCATGACGGTCGCCGCCGTGTTCGGTATCAAGAACATCATCAACAACAACGCGGCCATCGGCTTGGCAGCTGCGCCGTCGTTCTTCTTCGCCACGCTTTTGTCCTTTGTCC
>DBEZDO010000085.1:0-2617 GCA_048187355.1 Collinsella sp. | reverse complement strand
ACTTAATGTGGCCTTCGTGCGAGCCCAGGACTTGACCGAGCGGAAAACTCGCCCTGCCCCTCCCGGCCGGAGCGTATGCAGGGTTTGTGTACGAATCCTCGTGTCCGTTGACCGACGCCGGGGTCCCCGCCATAATACTTTCGGTTCACGCACGAATCCGCTGCCAGAGACAGCCGGCGCAAACGGGTCTTACCCGCGAGCTTAATGGGACTTCCCGCCAGCCGAGGTGGTCGAGTAGATATGTCTTCTCGCCCCCGTCGCTCATGCAGCGCGGGGGCTTTCTTTTTGGACATGCCCCCGTCACGTCCTTGTGGCGGACCGTGCCCGGAAAGAATTCGAGGAGGTGTAATTCATGCCCCAGCAGTACAAAATCGACAAGGTTGCAGAGATCGAGTCCCGTATCGCCGAGAACGCCGGTCTGTTCGTCGTCAACTACAACGGTCTGACGGTTAAGCAGGCTCAGGAGCTGCGTCATCAGCTTCGCGAGTGCGGCGCCGAGATGAAGGTCTACAAGAACAACCTGGTCAAGATCGCTCTCAAGAACCAGGAGCAGCCCGAGCTCGACGAGATCCTCGCCGGCCCCGTCGCTTATGTGTTCTACGAGTCCGAGCCGGTCGAGGCCGCTAAGGCCCTTAAGGACTTCTCTGCTCAGTCCAAGGGCGTCCTTGAGATCAAGGGCGGTATCTCCGACGGCAAGGCCGTTTCCGCTGATGATGTTAAGGCTATCGCCGAGCTGCCCACCAAGGATCAGCTTCTCGGCCAGATTGCCGGTCTCATCTCCGGTTTCGCTCGCGACATCGCTGTCTGCGTCAACGGCGTTTCCTCTGGTCTCGCTCGTTCGATCCAGCAGGTCTCCGAGCAGAAGGCAGCCTAGTCGCTGTTTTCACCCGCGGCGGCAACGCCGCACCCCTGGCGCATTCACGCCGTGTTTTAACTGATCTCCGTGCACAGACACGGAAACCGAAAGGACTTAGAAATGGCTAAGCTTACCACCGATGAGATCATCGATGCTCTTAAGGAAATGACCCTTCTCGAGGCTTCCGAGCTCGTTAAGGCTATCGAGGACACCTTCGGCGTTTCCGCCGCTGCTCCTGCCGCTGTTGTCGCCGCTCCCGCTGCTGGCGCTGCTGAGGCCGAGGAGAAGACCGAGTTTGACGTCGTGCTCGAGGGCTTCGGCGACAACAAGATCCAGGTCATCAAGGCCGTCCGTGAGCTCACCAACCTTGGCCTGAAGGAGGCCAAGGAGGTCGTCGAGGGCGCTCCCAAGGCTGTTCTCGAGGGTGCCAAGAAGGAGGACGCCGAGGCTGCCAAGGAGAAGCTCGAGGCTGCTGGCGCTGCTGTCACCCTCAAGTAATCAGGCTTTCTCGCCAGATTTCTTTACAGACGGGGCTCGCTATGCGAGCCCCGTCTTTTTTGTTTTTGGCTCCTCATTCCCATTGCTCGGCACGCAGAGCATCGTTGTCTTCGCCGTGCCATTCCCGTTACCGCTGGGGCGTAAAATTGCACCATTCGAGCAATAATTTGCGTTGACCTGCTGAAGAATTGCGTTTGCCTTACGGCGACGTATGTCTCCGGCGGTAAGATACTTCGGTATCGCAATTTGGTCTGCGGCCGCCGTGCCACACGCACAGGGCGCATTCTGCGCCTGCGAAAGGATCCTTGAATAACATGAAGGCAATCATCCCCGCCGCCGGTCTTGGCACGCGTTTTCTGCCTGGCACCAAGTGCACGCCCAAAGAGATGCTGCCGGTGCTCGACAAGCCGGTCATTCAGTATGTCGTCGAGGAGGCGCTCGACCCCGAGGAGGTCGATGACGCCATCATCGTTACCTCTCCCGGTAAGCCCGAGCTGCTGAGCTACTTCCAGCCCGATCGCTCGCTCGAGAATCTGCTGCGCGAGCGCGGTAAGGACGCCTATGCCGATGCCGTCGCCCACGCTGGCGGTATGCCGGTCGACTTCCGCTATCAGTACGAGCCCAAGGGCCTCGGCCATGCTATCCGCTCTGCTGCCGACGCCGTGGCAGGGGAGAACTTCCTGGTTCTTCTGGGCGACTACGTTGTGCCTAATCGCGACATCTGCGACAAGATGCTCGCCGTTTCCAAGGAGCACGGTGGAGCTTCGGTTATCGCCGTCGCTGCTTGCTCGCCCGAGGAAGTCAGCCGCTACGGCGTTATCGCCGGCGAGCGCGTCGGTTCGCTCGAGGGCGCCGAGGACGTTGCCGATGCAGAGCCGGGCGCTGTCTGGCGCATCGGCGGTCTGGTCGAGAAGCCCGCTCCCGAGGCGGCTCCGTCCAACCTGTACATTGTCGGCCGTTATCTGCTGAGCCCGCTGGTCATGGACCTGCTCGCCGATCAGCAGGCCGGCAAGGGCGGCGAGATCCAGCTCACCGACGCCATGGCCCGCTCGCTCGATCGCGAGGCCATGTACGCTGTCGTCATCGACCCGCTCTCGGGCTACGACACCGGCACCCCGTCTGGCTGGATGGCCACCAACGCCCTCATGGCCGCAAGCGATCCTCGCTTTGCCAGCGCCTTCTGGGACGCCATCGACGAGCGCGGCGGCTTGATGCGCAAATAAGCCTTCGGGCATCGACATTTACGGGTGCGGACTTCGGTCT
>DBEZDO010000084.1:0-29733 GCA_048187355.1 Collinsella sp. | reverse complement strand
GTCTTGCGCAGGACTGTAGAGCAGGAAACTTAATTACGCGCCGCTCCCCGCCCACGCCGGGCAAACCCTCCCTTGTACTCTATCTCACTAAAGTGTATGATTCTGAACGTTACATGACTCACTTTACCTAACTAAAGTGCCACCAAGGGGGAATACCATGAATACCGATATGTCTCGTCGTCAGTTTGTTGGTCTAGCCGGCTCGCTCGCTACGGTGCTTGGCCTTGGTCTTGTCGGTTGCGGCGGTGGTGCCGGCAAGGGCTCCGCTGCTGGCTCTGCCGCGGCCAAGGATGTGAAGGGCGCTGCGGAGTCCAAGAAGCTCGTGGTGGGCTTTGATAAGTCCTATCCTCCGTACGGTTTTGTGGGCGACGATGGCGAGTACACCGGATTTGATCTCGATCTTGCCAAGGCTGTTGCCGATAAGCAGGGCTGGGAGGTCAAATACGAGGCCATCGATTGGGATGCCAAGGACACGCTGCTTAACTCGGGCGCCATCAACTGCATCTGGAACGGCTTTACCATGGAGGGCCGTGAGGACGACTACACGTTCTCCGAGCCGTACATGCTCAACGAGCAGGTGCTGGTGGTCAAGAAGGATGCGGGCATCAAGGGCTGGGACGATCTTGCCGGCAAGACTGTGATTACCCAGACTGATTCCGCTGCGCAGGACGTGCTTGAGGGTGACCAGAAGGATCTGGCGGCGACGTTTGCCACGCTCGACACGATCGGCGAGTACAACACGGCCTTTATGCAGCTCGAGAGCGGCGCGGTCGATGCCGTGGCTTGTGACCTTTCGATTGCCCAGTATCAGCTTGCCGCCAAGCCCGATGCCTATACGCAGCTTGATGAGCCGCTGTCCAGCGAGCACTACGCCGTCGGCTTTAAGAAGGGCGACACCAAGTCGGCCGACGCCGTGACCGAGTCGCTCAAGGCGCTCTACGAGGACGGCACGGTTAAGGACCTGTGCGACAAGTATTCAAGCTATGGTCTATCTTTCGATAATTGGGTGCTCAAGTAATGTCTATTCAGGTCATGATACAGATGCTTGGCCAGGGTTTCTTGGTCAGTTTGCAGTTGTTTGTGCTGACGCTGCTGGGGTCGATTCCGCTGGGAATCCCCGTGGCGTTTATGCGCATGAGCAAAATCGCGCCGCTTCGCTGGATCGCGCGCATCTATATCTCGGTCATGCGCGGCACGCCGCTCATGCTGCAGATGTTTGCCATCTACTTTGCCCCGTACTACGTGTTTGGCATTTCGCTCACTCCCGATTCCAAGTGGACGGCGTGCGTCGTGGCGTTCATCATCAACTACGCCGGTTACTTTGCCGAGATCTATCGCTCGGGCCTGCAGTCCATTCCGCGCGGTCAATACGAGGCAGCCGAGGTGCTGGGCTATTCGCGCATGCAGACGTTTCTGTATATCGTGATGCCGCAGGTCGCCAAGCGTATTCTGCCTGCGATGGGCAACGAGATCATCACGCTGGTCAAGGACACGTCGCTGGCGTTTGCCATTGGCGTGGGTGAGATGTTCTCGACGGCCAAGGCGCTGGTCGCCTCGCAGGTGAGCATGGTGCCGTTTGCGATCGCGGCGCTAATCTACTGGGTCTTTAACTTCGTCGTCGAGATGCTGCTGGGCGCTGCCGAAAAGAAGCTGGACTATTATCATGACTAACTCAGTGATGAAAATCGAAAGCGCGCGCAAGGCGTTTGGCGGCAATGAGGTGCTCAAGGATATCTCGCTCGAGGTAAAGCGTGGAGAGGTCGTGGCGATTATCGGGCCTTCGGGTGGCGGCAAGTCCACGCTGCTGCGGTGCGCCACGCTGCTCGAGACACTCGACGGAGGCTCGCTCTCGTTTGGTGACCTTGCCGTTGCGACGGATGCGGGTTCGGGCGCGGTCTATGCGAAGGGCGATGTGCCCAAGCAGGCGCGCTCGCGATTCGGTCTGGTGTTCCAAAATTACAACCTGTTCCCGCACTATACCGTGATGAAAAACATCATCGGCGCGCCGATCCGCGTGCTTAAGCGCCCGCGCGAGCAGGCGGAAGCTCGTGCGCATGAATTGATTGCTCAGATGGGGCTTGTGGGCAACGAGAACAAGGTTCCTTGTGAGCTTTCGGGCGGTCAACAGCAGCGCGTGAGTATTGCCCGCGCCCTGGCGCTCGATCCGGAAATCTTATTCTTTGACGAGCCAACCTCGGCACTCGATCCCGAGCTGACGGCCGAGGTGCTGCATGTCATTAAAGACCTTGCCGCGCAGAATATGACGATGGTGATCGTGACCCACGCGATGCAGTTTGCGCGCGATGTTGCCGACCGCGTGGTCTTTATGGATGGCGGCCGCATTGTCGAGGAGGGTCCTGCCGAGCAGGTCATCGACCATCCGCGTGAGCAGCGCACCCGTGAGTTCTTGAGCCGTATCGAGGGATAGGCTCAGGTATTTACTCAACTATTAATTGAGGCGAAGCCGTCGCAGGTCTTACGGTCTGTGGCGGCTTTTTGTTTGCATCGACGGGGTTCAATAATCGCCTCACAAGCTTGTCTCTTCCTCTCGCCGCCTGTATTCATACGTGCGCCGAAAGGTATGCATGGACGGCCGCCCGTGAGGGTAGGGTGGTGGCATAGGACATTTGGAGGGTGAGTCGGCTCGGTTGCCGACCATGCTGCTCCCGGGATGGCACCGACCGCGAACTCTCCCCGTTGGCGTCGCGCATTGCGCGCGGCCCTGCAAGGAGGTCATCATGGGTGCTCCCAAGACCGGTAACGTAAGGAACGTGGTGCTCGTAGGCCAAGGCGGGGTGGGCAAGACTTCACTCGCCGAGGCCATGCTCCACCTTTCCGGCAAGACCGCCCGCCTGGGCGGCCACGACGGCACCAAGCCCACGCTCGACTATGACCCCGAAGAGGTCAAGCGTTCATTCTCCATCTCGACGACCATTGCGCCTATCGACTGGAAGGGCGCGCGCATCAATGTGCTCGATGCCCCGTGCTACCCCGATTTTATCGGCGACGCCTTTGCCGCGATGAGCGTCTGCGAGACGGCTCTGTTTGTGGTCGACGCCGAGGCCGGCCCGCAGCCTACGACGGTTAAGCTCTGGTATGCCGCCGAGGACCTGCGCCTGGCGCGTGCGGTGTTCGTAAACCGCCTGTCGCGCTCCGAGGCCAGCTTTGCGACCACGATGGACCTGCTGCAGGAGCGCTTTGGCACGCGCCTGGGCGCCGTGACCCTTCCCTGGGGCGAGGGCGAGGACTTTGACGGCATCATCGACCTGGTGCGCATGAAGGCGCGCCATTGCAACGGCACCGAAGCCGTTGAGTCGGAGATTCCCGAGGAGTATCGTGCCCAGGCCGAGGAAGCCCATGACCATCTGTGCGAGCTGGTGGCCGAGGCCGACGACGAACTGATGATGAAGTACTTGGAAGGCGAGGAGACGCTGACGCAGGAGGAGCTTGAGGGCCTGCTGTCGAAGGCGATTGCCGCGCGCATCTTTGTGCCGGTCTTTGCGGGCGATTGCATTAAGGAGCAGGGCGTCAACTCGCTGATGGACGACATCGCGACGTACTTCCCGGCGCCGACCGACTACGGCGAGATGCCGCTTATCGACGGCGATTCGCTCAAGATTTCGAGTGACGATGATCGTCCGGTGGCGTTTGTGTTTAAGACCCTGGCCGATCCGCAGCAGGGCCGCATCAGCTTTATCAAGGTGCTGACGGGTACGCTTGAGCCGGGCCTTGAGCTGGTCAACGCGCGCACGCGCAAGGGCGACCGTCTGGCTCACCTGTATGTGATGTGCGGCCGCGACATGACCGAGGTCGGTCACGCCTATGCCGGCGACATTATCGTGGCACCCAAGCTGGCGGCCGAGACGGGCGATACGCTCTCGATTACCGGCAAGGTCGAGGCTGCGGCGTTTAAGTTCCCCAACTCGCAGTACCGCATTGCCATCGAGGCCGAGAATCGCGGGGACGAAGAGAAGCTCTACACGTTTATCGAGAAGGCGTGCAAGGCTGATCCGACCATGAGCATCGATCGTGACGAGGAGACGGGCCAGACTATCATCTCCGCCGTTGGTGAGGCGCAGGTTTCGGTGCTGCTCAACCGTTTGGAGGATCGCACCAAGGTCGTGGCCAAGAGCGTGCCGATCCGCATTCCGTATCGCGAGACTATTCGCCGCACGGCAAGTGCCCAGGGTCGCCATAAGAAGCAGACAGGCGGCGCCGGCCAGTATGGTGACTGCTGGCTGCGCGTTGAGCCGCTCATTGGACCCGACGGCACGAGCGATGGCTATGAGTTTGTGGACGAGGTCGTGGGCGGTCGCATTCCGCGCTCGCTGATCCCCGCCGTGGACAAGGGCGTCCAGGAGACCATGAAGGACGGCATCATTGCCGGCTATCCGCTCACGGGCATTCGCGTGGCTGTGTACGACGGCTCGTATCACAGCGTCGACTCCAACGAGATGGCGTTCCGCGCGGCAGCTCGCATCGGCCTGCGCAAGGCGTGTGCCGATGCCGACCCGGTGGTGCTGGAACCCATCGAGGAAATCACGGTGACGATCCCCGAGAGCTACGCCGGCGCCGTGATGGGCGACATCTCGGCCTCGCGCGGTCGCGTGACGGGTATGGAGACCGATGAGCGCGGCGATACCGTGGTCATCGCGCAGGCGCCGCTGGCCGAGCTGACGGATTACTCGACGCGTCTGCGCTCTATCACGCGCGGCACGGGCGACTTTACCATGAAGCCTGCGGGCTATGAGCAGGTGCCTTATGACGTTCAGGCCAAGCTCGTGGAGCGCTATGAGGAGGGCCGCGCCAAGTAGCGTGTGGCTTTGCCTGCAATGTGGGTGCTGACGAAAAGGCCGCCCTGGGTAATCCAGGGCGGCCTTTTTTTGATCCCTTGGGGACGGAGGAAAACGGATCATTTTTTTGGGTTACGGGCGGCGCTGTCGGTACTAGTCGCCAGATGCCTGGTTGCGGCCGGTGGCGTAGTCGATCTGCACATGCGGCTGCAGGTTGTAGCAGTACACGTGGAAGCAGAGGGTCTTGCCGTGGTCCTCGATCGATTGCGCCTCAAGGCGCACGCCACGGCAGACAAGTTCCTCTTCGTTGTACATGGGCGTGACGCGGTAGAGAACATGGTTGCCCGTGTCGTGGATGTAGTTAAGAATCTGCTCCTCAAACGGTAGCATGCCCGTCTCGTTGAGATAGCGCGTGCCGGTGAGGAGATTTTTGCGGTTGGCGTTTTCGCCGCAGAGCGACCAGGCGATAAGGTGGCAGCGATTGTAGAGGCTCTGGCCCGGAATAAAGTCGTAGCGCTGCCGGTGCCAACCGGCAGGATGGATGCGCGAGATATCGCCGCGTTTTCCCTGTCCGAGCGACTCGGGGCCTACGCAGGCGAGCGCCTTGCGAGTACGGCCCAGGCTGTCGAGCTTGGAGAATTTCTTAAAGCAGCCCTCTTCGGTGGCGCGATCGTATTCATCGAGTGTGAATGATGGCGTGCCGAGCGGGTGCGTGCTGTCGGCGCGAAGGGCAACGTAGGGGTTGCCGGCGTAGTCGGGAATGCTGCTGAGGTATACGCCGCGGGCGCGGTTAAGGTCGGGGTTTTCGACCTCGTCGATGGGGGTGGTGGAGCTGTCCTCGGAAGCGGCGTCACCGGTGTCGGGTGCGGCGGATTCGGAGCCATCGCCGGAGTCCTCGGAGCTGGCTGTTCCCGATTCGAGCCGGGCGACCAGGTCTGCCTCGTTGCCGGTGCGCTTGGGACTCTCGTTTTGCTTCTCGGCCAGAGCTACCGCCTGTTCATCGCTTTGCGGTGACAGCAGCTTGGGAGCTCCGTCGAGCGATCCCGTAAACAGCGCAAACCCCAGCACCACGGCGGTGCCGATGGAAAGGACTTGCTTGTAGGCGGACTTGCGCGACATTGAGGCTCCTGGCTAGACGGTTGGGAATCTACCAGTCTAGCAGGAGCCGGCAGGGGCCGTTCTATCGAACAAATACTTAAGATTTGGAACAAACGCTACTGGTTCATTTGCCTCATATGGAGCTGCGGCGGTTGTGAATGTGGGGCTATTCGGCGTTTCCCCAGATAAAACCTGCCAAAATAAACCTGTCCCTTTTTGGCAGGTTACTGGTTCATGTTGCCGTGGATGTAGGGGGTAACCTCGGGGGAGATATGGTCGCAGCCCAGCCCGCGCAGCGCGGACTCGATGGCGGCGGGCAGCGGGGTCTTGCCCTCGGCATCGACGGCGGTGCCGCCGAGCGCGGCAATCTTGGCGACATCTGCGGGTGCGGCCTCGATATGCATGCAGCCGCCGACCAAGCGCGCGCGTACCTGTGCCAGGTCAAGATCGTGCAGGTAGTCCTCGCAGGTGCGGATCAAATCGACCTTCTCGCGCGTAAGCTCCTCGCCCGTGGGGACGCGGGTGGCAAGACATGCTCCCGCCGGCAGGTTCCAAACGGGATAGCCCCATGCGCGCAGCAGCTCGCGCTCTTCGTCCTTGGTAAAGCCGACCTCCATGAGAGGGGAGCGTACGCCGAGCTCTTCTGCCGCACGCATGCCGGGGCGGTAGTCACCGCGATCGCTTGCATTGCTGCCATCGATGACGGTGGGAAAGCCGAGCGACTTGGCGTGGTTGACGATGGCGGTAAAGCCGGCGTGCTTGCAGTGGTAGCAGCGATTAGCATCGTTGCAGGCTACTTGGGGGAGCTGCAGCTGATCCACCGAAAGATTGAGCACGGGGAGCTTAAAATGCGGCCCCTCATTGGCCTGTCCATCAACGGACTGCTCAAACGAAGTCTGTTCGGGCGTGCCGATGAGCGGCGTGGTGAGATGGATGAGGAGGGTATTGGTAGGCATGATGCGGGCGCACACGGCGGCCAAAAAGCTGCTGTCAACGCCGCCGGAAAACCCGATGGCCACGCGCCCGTATGCCAAAAGCAGCTGTTCGAGCGCCGATAGCTTGTCTTGAAGCTCCTCTGCGGGTGCCGTGGTGTCTAAAATCATGAAACGTTCCTTATCGTTGAGTACTCGATCGAAAACTATAATCCTAATGCGTTACTTGCCATAAGACTTCTATCTGTGTAACGAAAGTGCAATATGGTATATACGTTATATACAAGTTGCCAAATGCGGTAGAGTTGCGGCAATGCGACAGCGAGAGTCGATGGGGGACCGATATGATCAAGGCTGTTATTTTTGACATGGATGGAACGCTGGTCGATACCGAGCGTTTGGGGATTAAGGCCTGGAAGGCAGGCGCCGCTGAGCTGGGGCTCGCGATTGATGAAGCGCTGATCCATCAGTTTATCGGCCGCACGCTGCCCGATGTTATGGACATCCTTGATGAGCATTACGGCAGCCATGAAACCACCGAGGCGATCTATCGTCGCCACAAGGAGATTCGCGACGAGATGGTCAAGACCGAACTGGAACTTAAGGCCGGTGCCGCCGAGTGCCTAGACGAGCTGCTGGCTGCGGGCTATCACGTGGGTCTAGCGACGTCGTCGCGCCTCGTTACGGCCGAGCGCAACCTTAAGATGGTCGGTCTTTTTGACAAGTTTGAAACGGTAACGTGTGGCGAGGACGTCGTGCACGGCAAGCCCGACCCCGAGATGTATCTGCTCGCTTGCGAGCGCGCGGGCTTTGCTCCCGAGGAATGTGCCGTGGTCGAGGATTCGCGCAACGGCTGCGTCTCGGGCATTACGGCCGGATGCCACGTCTTTGCCGTTCCTGATATCGTGCCGCTGCCGCAGGACGTGGTGGATGGCTGCGAGGCCGTGCTCGATACGTTGTTCGACCTTTCGGCGGCAGTTAAAGCCGCGCGCTAGACAATTGCGGCGTTGAAACGAGCAATTGCCCACGTTTGCGCCTAAGCAAAAGGGGCCCGGCAATGGTCGGGCCCCTTTTGCTTAAGCGGCGACATAGCATACTTGCGGGCGTGCTACAGATACGCACCGAGGTTGATGGCCGTGGCGTCGGTCTGGGTGCTTGCCTGGGTGCTGGCGCGCTCCAGTAGGAACGGACGTACCAGTTCTTGGCGGTTGATATCCTCGGCGGCGGTGACTGCGGTGACGGTGCGCGCGGCAGAGCCGATGTGGACGTGCTTGGTCTTTGCCGGGGCCTTGTTCTCGATTTGCTCCATGAGCAATTGAACGCCCTTGCGGCCAATCTCGTAGCCCGGGGGCGCTACCGTAGTGAGCGGGACCGATCCGCTCCAAGCGAGCGGGTTGCCATCGCAACCTGCTACGCGTACTTCCCCGGGGACGGCGATGCCTTTGTCGACCAGCGCCGAGATAACGCCCGAGGCCAGCACGTCGGTCAGACCGACGACAAAATCGGGGCGTTCGTCGGCGGGGCGCGCGGCGATTTGGGCGCCGATGCCGTAGCCGTCGGCGGCGGTATTCCATTCGCCGGCGTCGATGACTTCGATCTTGATATCGGGGTGTAGAGCGAGCGCTTTATGAATGCCAAGGACGCGCAGGGTGAGTTGCATAAATGCTGCTCGGCCGACGACGACAATATGGTGTGCGCCGCGGGCGATGGCGAGTTCGGCAATGATGCGACCCTGGGCCTCGTTGTCGGCCGCTACGTAGTAGCCGGGCTCGGAGCAATGGATGTCCAGGTGGACGATCGGCACGGGCATCTTGGCCATGACGGGGTGCCAGTCGGGGGATGCCATGGGCTGAACCATGACGCCGGACATCTGGGTGCCCATAAAGTAGCGCAGGTAATGGTCCTCGAGAATATCGTCGTTATCGGCGTTGGCGATGAGCAGGTCGTAGCCGTGCTTGCGGGCCTCGTTGTGGGCGCCGCTGGCGATTTGGAGCGAAAAGCCGTGATCGAGACGGGGGAGCACCAGGCCAAAGGACTTGGTGGCGCCGCCCGCGAGCTGACGAGCGCTTTGGTTGGGCAGGTAGCCAAGGCGATTGATGGTCTCGTTGATGAGCTTGAGGGTTTCGGGGCGCAGCTTTTCGGGGTGGTTGAGCGCGTTGGAAACCGTGCCCAGCGAAACTCCGGCCTCGCGCGCGACGTCGCTGATTTTTACCTTTGCCATAGCGGCCCCTTTGATGCGTTTCAAGTACAAGCCAGATTGTAGCATCCCAAACCAACCAAAAAGGGATAGGTTTATTTTGGCAGGTTTTATCTGGGGAAACGCTGTTGCCAACGCGACCACCACGAAGGGGGACAGGCGCTTTTGTGGTGGTTTGGACCGGCTGGACGTGTGTGCATCGGGTGGTATCTAAGTTGAGGTACCACTTCTGGTATATCAGCTTGCGTTTGCGTGAGTACAATACTCGAACGTTATACGTCTCAGCGCCCCCTGTGCGTGGACGTCTTGCAGTCACGCGAACGAAGGGATTTATCCTATGTGCGGAATCGTCGGCTACACCGGCTCTGATATTGCAAAGAACATCCTGGTCACGGGCCTCAAGCGTATGGAGTATCGCGGCTATGATTCCTCGGGCGTCGCGCTCGAGGTGGGCGAGGGCGCCGCGGCGCACCTCGACGTCATCCGCCGCGTGGGCAAGGTCGCGGGCCTGGAGAGCGAGCTTTCCAACATCGACAGCGACGCTACCTGCGGTATCGGCCACACCCGTTGGGCCACTCACGGCAAGCCTTCGGTCGTTAACGCTCACCCCCACACCAGCTGCGACGGTCGTATCGCCATCGTCCACAACGGCATCATCGAGAACTTCGCCGAGCTGCGCGAAGAGCTGGAGGGCCGCGGCCACCACTTTAAGAGCGAGACCGATACCGAGGTCTTCGCGCATCTGATCGAAGAGGCTTATGCCGAGACGCACGACCTGATGGCCTCCGTGCGCGAGGCTTGCACCCACGTGGTCGGTGCCTATGGTCTGGCCGCCGTGTGCGCTGACGAGCCCGGCGTGATCGCCGCGGCCCGCAAGGATTCCCCGATCGTGGTCGGCGCGGGCGAGACCGGCGCCTATGTCGCCTCCGACGTCATCGCGCTCATCGACGCAACCCGCGACGTCGTGGTGCTCGAGGACGGTCAGTTTGCCAAGCTCACGCCCGCAGGCGTCGAGTACACCGACGAGGCCGGCAACGTTATCGAGCCCAAGGTCACCCACATCGATTGGGACCTGGACATGGCAGAAAAGGGCGGTTATCCCGACTTTATGCTCAAGGAGATTCACGAGCAGCCGCGCGTGGTGCGCGACACGCTGGTGGGCCGCATGACGCCTGCTGGCGAGCTCGATATTGACGAGCTGGGCCTTTCGCTCGAGGAGCTCAACGACATCGATCGCGTCTACGTGATCGCTTGCGGCACCAGCTATCACGCTGGCCTCATTGCCAAGAATCTCATCGAGGGCTGGGCTCGCATCCCCACCGAGGTGGAGGCGGCCAGCGAGTTCCGTTACCGCAATCCCATCATTACGCCGACGACGCTTGTCGTTGCCGTATCCCAGTCGGGCGAGACGGCTGATACCCTTGCCGCCATTCGCGACGCGCGTATCAAGGGTGCCAAGGTCTTCGGCATCACCAACGTGGTGGGCAGCCCCGTAGCGCGTGAGAGCGACGGTGTTATCTACACCAAGGCCAACAAGGAGATCGCGGTCGCCTCGACCAAGAGCTTCATCGGCCAGGTTGTGAGCCTTACGCTTTTGGCCCTGCTGCTGGCGCAGGTCAAGTACCGCTTGACCACCAAGCAGGCGCGCATGCTGTTCCGCGAGCTTTCCGATACGGCCGAGCAGATCCAGTGGATTTTGGATACCCAAACCGAGGCCGTGCATGAGGCCGCCCTGCTGTGCAAGGACGCGCAGTCCGCACTGTTCGTGGGTCGCGGCATGGGCGCCGCTATTTCCTACGAGGGCGCGCTCAAGCTCAAGGAGGTCAGCTACCTGCACGCCGAGGCCTACGCCGCCGGTGAGATGAAGCACGGCCCCATTGCCCTGATCGACCCGGGCTTCCCTGTCATCGCTGTGGCCACCAAGAGTGCCACCTACGACAAGACCGTGTCGAACCTCATGGAGTGCAAGGCGCGCGGCGCCAAGGTCATCGTCGTTGCCACCGAGGGCGACGAGGAGATTAACAAGATCGCCGACTGCATCATCCGCGTGCCGGCAGTCCGCGACGTGTTCAGCCCCATCACGGCGAGCGTTCCGCTGCAGCTGCTCGCACGCGAGGTCGCCATCCTGCGCGGCTGCGACGTCGACCAGCCCCGAAACCTCGCCAAGAGCGTCACGGTAGAGTAGTTGGTTCCGTCGTTCTAACAACTAAGGCCCGGCTCCGTTGCAGCGGAGCCGGGCCTTGTTGCATTTGCCCAGATAAAATCTGCCAAAATGAACCTGTCCCTTTTTGGCAGGTTAGCGGAGCTTGCTGGTCTCGAAGTACTCGGGGAACTGGTCCAGAACCTCGGTTTGGTTGCGGAACATCATGTGCAGGTGCTTGCTGACCAAAAAGCTCGCTTCGATGGGGTCGCGACCGGCGATAGCGCGGCGAATCTGCTTGTGCTCGTTCACGATGTCCTGATTGTCGAGAACCTGCGTGGCAGCGCGCAGCCAGCGGAAGCGCTCAAGGTCGGCATTGGTCTCTTCGAGCCACGACCACACGGTGCTGCGACATGCGATGCTAAAAATCATGTGATGCATGAGGTTGTCGCTCAAAAAGAAGCCGATGCGATCCTCTTCGGCCATGGCCTTTTCCTGCAGCACGATGGCGCGGTCGAGCTGCTCGATGCCAGCCGACGTGGCGCGCGCGCAGCACTCCACGATCACCTGCTTTTCCAGATGCTCGCGGATGTAACAGGCACTCTCGGCAAGGGTGAGGTTGATGGGCGAGACGTAGGTGCCGCTCTGGGGCACGGTGCGCACCAGGCCTTCCTGCGCCAAACGAACCAAAGCCTCGCGCACAGGGGTGCGCCCCATATCTAGGTCGTCGCAAAGTTGCTTGACGCCCAGCTTTTCGCCCGGCTTGTAGTCCAGGTAGACGATTTTGCGTCGAATGGTGTGGTAGGACTGGTCCTGTAGGCTCGTTTCCTGCTCGCCGACGTGCATCGATTCTTCCATAGCGCCTCGCAACTGTTCTATCAAACTCATATGTCAGTTGTTAATTATGCCGCGAATCAGCTCTCCGCGGTGGGTAATTCGGCTGTTGCCTGAGAACTATTGCGGCATCTTAGTCTGTGTTTGCGCAAGGCTGCGCTCAATGTTGCCGTATCATAAGCCGTCGCAAACGTGAAATAGAAAGAAGGAATCCCATATGCAACTGGCAAATATCGTACGCGAGCGCTGGAAAGGCGTCTTGTTCTGCCTGATCATCGCCATTCCCGCGACGTTGCTCGGCAAACAAATTGAGGTGGTCGGCGGTCCGGTATTTGCCATCCTTTTTGGCATGGTCCTGGCGCTCGTCTTTCCCAAGAATCGTCGCGAACAGCTCGCCGCCGGCGTCACCTATACGTCCAAAAAAGTCTTGCAGTACGCGGTTATCCTGCTTGGCTTTGGCATGAACCTCTCCCAGATTCTGTCCAAGGGCGCCCAGTCGCTGCCGATTATCGTGGCGACAATCTCGACATCGCTTGTCATCGCCTTTGTGCTCTGCCGCGTCATGAATGTGCCGGGTAAGATCGCGACGCTTATAGGTGTGGGTTCGTCGATTTGCGGCGGTTCTGCCATCGCCGCGACCGCGCCCGTCATCGATGCCGACGATCGCGAGATTGCCCAAGCTATTTCGGTCATCTTCCTGTTTAACGTTATCGCGGCGCTCGTGTTTCCGACGCTCGGCGGCATGCTCGGGCTGACCAACGAGGGCTTTGGCCTGTTTGCCGGTACCGCCATCAACGACACCTCGTCGGTAACGGCTGCGGCGAGCGCCTGGGACAGCATGCATCCCGGCGCCAATGTGCTCGAGAGCGCCACGGTGGTCAAGCTCACCAGAACGCTGGCCATTATCCCCATCACGTTGGTCCTCGCATGCTGGCAGATGCATCTGGCGCGCAAGGCCGGCGGCGACGCCAAAAGCACGTTCTCGCTTAAACGCGCGTTTCCCATGTTTGTGCTGTTCTTTGTGCTGGCGAGCGTAATCACCACGGTGCTTCAGCTTCCCGCGTCTTTTACGGCGCCCATCAAGGAGCTGTCGAAGTTCTTTATCGTGATGGCCATGGCGGCTATTGGTTTTAATACCGATATCGTCGAGCTGGTCAAAAAGGGCGGCAAGCCCATCGCGCTGGGCTTTTGCTGCTGGATTGGCATTGCGTGCATGAGTTTGGGAATGCAACACGTACTGGGAATCTGGTAGAGAAGTAGCTTGTTTGCGTGCTGCGTGCTGCGTGCTGGCGAGCGCATTCTCACGGTGGAGCGATAGGAGCTCTTGCGGGTATGGCTTGTCCGCAGGTTTATAAGTCCCGAAGAGCTCTTATCGCCCCGCCAGGATGGCGATGCGGGGCAACACCTATACTCGCAGGACGGCGCTTTCTGCCCTATAGTGTTTGGTAAGCAATATCGTTCAATTTTGAAACACTCGGTCGTACGACCGTCGGCGGTTGCACGACGCCGCGGACAGGGGCAAATCATGGATAGCGATGCCAAACTGAACATCTTGACCGATGCCCTGGCTGCTGCCGGGGCCTCGGCATTGGCAATCGATGCGCATGGGGACGTCGCGATCTCGACCATGAATGACGCGGCGCTTGAGCGGGATGTGGCGGTTTTTGTCGCTGAGCGCCTCGACCGTATAGGAGACGGCGCGCGTCTGGTTATGGGGCGTGCGGGTACGCGCCTGAGCCTGACCGTTCGCCCCACCGACAAAGAGGGCGGGGGCCTTTGGGCCGTCGTGGTCCGCGAGGTGCGCGGTGCCGCGGCGCATGCGGGCGTCGAGTGGCTCAACGCCGACGAAGTTGAGGCCCGCTACGAATCGAGCGCGTACGGCATCGTTGAGGGTGCCGCTGCGGTGGCTGCACCAGTTGCCGAGAGCTACGCGCGCGGTGTGCCCCTTATGCTCGAGGGTGAGCTGGGAGCGGGTCAGGTTGAGATCGCCAAGCGCCTCTATCTGGACGGTCCTTTTGCCGATCAGCCCTTTGTTTCCGTTGCGCTCGATGAACTCACCGATCGCGGTTGGCGCCATATGCTCAAAAGCTCCGAATCGCCGCTGTTCCAAACGGGGCTGACCCTTTGCATTGAGGGCTGGAACGCGGTTGGCCCCCAGCGCCTCCGCGAGCTCGTTTCCACGATGGCCGACACCGCGTTGGCGACGCGCTGCCATGTGGTGCTGACGGCGAATGACATGCCGGGCGGCAGCGAAAGTGATCAAGCCGCCTTTGTGACCGAGCGCTTCGCCTGTGCGGTGAGCGTGGCGCCGGCAATCGCCGAGCAGGGAGCCGCGTCGACGAAGGTTGCGCGCTATTTGGAATATCTCGCTGATGCATTTGGGACGGCAGCGCCCACGCTGTCTGCCGCGGCGACGAAGACACTCGATGCTTACCGCTGGCCGCGCAACTATCTGCAGCTCCGCGAGGTCTCGGAACGACTGTATATATTGGTGGGGGCGGGCACGGTGGACCGCGCTGTGGCGGAGGAAGTGCTCGCCCAAGAGGACGTGATTAAGACCGCAACCTTTGGCGCCCCGACGCTCGAAAGTGACCTGTATATCCTGCGACCGCTGGCCGATACCGAGCGAGATATCGCGCATCTGGTTGTAGATCATCTCCACGGCAACCGAACCCGTGCGGCGGAGGTGCTGGGCATAAGCCGTACAACGCTGTGGCGCTTGCTGAAGGACGATGACCGTTGAGCGAGGCGCCCGTGACCGCGCGCGACGCGTGTGCTACAGTCCAAAGCGTTATTGTTTCGATTCGGTTACGGCGTGCGAGGGCATATGGCTGAGACTTCAAAACCGAGCCGCAGAAGGCGGAGTGCCGCGCCGGTCAACCGACGCACAACATCGGTGACGTGGGGTAAACACGCCTCGGGGTTTGACGGCTCGTTCAAGCGCACTAAATACGGCTATCCTTCGGCAAGCGCCCGCTTGGCCATGCAGGCAGAGTCCTCACTGTGGGGCCGTAAACGCGTGGTGGGCTCAAAGCTCAAGCACGATGGAACGCTCGGTTACATCAGCCGCGGGGCGGCTCGCCGCAGCGGACTCAATCCGGCTGGTTGGCATCGTTATGTTCCGATCGCGGTCGTCGTTGCAGTGATCGTCATCGCACTCGCTGCGCTTGGCTACGCCGGCGGTGGCGCCAACTTGGACGCAGTGTTTAAATCGCCCGAGCTCGCGCATGCAGGCACAGAAGTTATCGAGGGCGCTCAGACCCAGACAGGCGTCGCGCCCCAGCGCGGTATCGTCGCGGCGGCCACCACCATCGCCGACGCGCAAAAGGACGAAGATAAGCAAGGCGACGACGCCGAAACGGCCCAGACGAACGAAACGACGACTACTCAAATATCAACATAGCTTGCCGGCAGAAGGGGACGTTCCCTTTCTGCCGGCAGTTTGGGACACTCCTGCGCTACTTGACGTATACCACGTTGTCGCGGCGGGGTTTGGGCTCGGGTAGCGTGTCCTCGGCGTAGCCAAGAATGCAGTTACCGACACCGCGCAGGCTGCCGTCGGCGGGCAGGCCCCAGCTGGCCAGCAGCTCCAGGCCCTCGGGCGAGTCAAAGACCTCATGCGCGCGGTGAATCCAGCACGAATCGACACCCAGTGCATAGGCGGCGTTGAGCAAGTTGCCCATGGCGAGCGAGCCGTCTTCCAGATGTGTGGGCACGCTGCGGTCAACCAGCACCACCACAACGGTCTTGGCGCCATAGAAGGGGTCGCTGTTGCTGCCCATGACCTGGGCGTTGAGCTGTGAGAGACGCTCGACGGTCGCGGGGTCGGTGACGGCGACAAACGTCACCGGCTGGCGTCCCATGCCGCTCGGTGCATATTGGCCGGCTTCGATAATACGTGCAAGCTTTTCGGCCTCGACGGGACGATCGCTGTAGTTGCGGCAGCTGCGGCGGTGAATGAGTGCTTCGATAGTCTCCATGGTGTCTCCTTGCGGTGGCGTTGCAGATGCCCCGTTCATACCCGTCGGGCTCAAACGATAGACGGTCAATTGCCCGGCCAAAAGGATAGATTCCAATTGGGAAAGTAGGTTTGCATAAAAGTACCTTCAGAATGTGACAAACAAATGGGATGGTTAAACGTTTTATCCCGTCTACCCTGCGGTTTTTTACCACTTGCCTAAATGACGAACGCATAACCTCTGATAAAGGTTTTACTAAAGGAGTACCAACGTTTATCAATGCGCCGTGGTGGCGCCGGGCCAGGAGGTAACATCATGTTCCAGGCTGGAGATGTCGTCGAGACCGATTTCGAAGGATTTCTGAAGCTGCTGCGTTCCAAGACGCGCGCTTTCGTGTCGATCAACGATCACGAGTACTACATCACGCACACCGATGGCTATTGGCGTGTTCAGGATTGCGAGGCCCTCAACGACAAGGGCCACTTTACTGACTGTTCTGAGTTGGTCAACACGGTCTGCGAGGTCGTCGAGCTGCCGTGGATTGCCGGCAAGAGCCTGCATGACAGCTTCTCGGGCGCTACGGTCTATGAGGCCGTCGCCGCTTAACAGGCAATAAAACCCGATTTTCACGTGACCGCTGGCGCCGCCCCCGCGCCGGCGGTCTTTTTCTGCCGATAGGCCATAAAAATGCACGCATTTGCGGAGAGCCTGTTGACGATAGTCAAAACTCGGACTAATCTAGAGACACATAATTGGTCAAAAATCGGACAATTGAATGGTGGGATAGATGAATAGTGCGGTTACGCTGGTCGACTTCGATCGGTTGCTCAATGGACTCGACCATATCTATTCGGAGTTCTCGCGCGCCTGCGGCCTTTCGGACTGCGCCTACTGGATGCTCGTCGACACGAGTGCAGCGGGCGGAAGCGTTGCCGTGAGTCGGCTGACGAGTGAATGGTTCTACAGCAAACAGACCATCAATTCGGCGATTAAAACGCTTAGGGCGCGAGGGCTTGCGACGTTGGAGTTTGCCGAGGGCAGTCGTAAAAACAAGGTTGTACGACTGACCGAAGAAGGCGTGCGGTTTGCCAAGCGCTACGCGTTGCCGGCGCAAAAAGCCGAGCAACAGGCATTCGAGGCGCTCGAGCCGTGGGAACAGTGCGAGATCATGCGCTTGGTCGGTAAGTTCTCCCATGTTCTTAACGAAGAGTGCGAGGCATTTAAACGGCAAGTGGCCGCCGAGAACGAGACTGACGATAAGGGCGAGGGGGACGCATGCGACTCTTAATGAGGTTTATGAGGCCGTACCGCGGTCTGATTGCGGTGACGCTGTTTGCGGTGCTGATAGATAACGTCGGTACGCTGTTGGTTCCCACGATGCTGGCGAACATGGTCAACACCGGTATTACCACGGGTGATGTCGACTATATATTACGCAACGGCCTGTACATGCTTATCGCGACCGGCATGGCCAGCGGCGGCACGGTGCTGGGCTGCTATCTTTCGGCGCGCCTGGCCGCCAACGTGGCCTGCGATATCCGCAATGCCGTGTACGACAAGTCGCTCGAGCTGTCCGCCAGCGACTTTGAGCGCTTTGGCACGGGTTCGATGATCACGCGCTCGCTCAACGACATCAACGTGATTCAGCAAGCTGTCCTTCAGACGATTCAGCTGGTGCTGCCGGTGCCGTTCTTGGCCGTGGCAGGCATCATTTTTGCTTGGTTCATCGATCCCGCCATGGGTACGCTGCTGGGCGTGGTGGTTGCGATCGTGCTGGTGGCGGCGGTCTTTACCGTTGCCAACGCCGCGCCGATCTTTATGCGCCTGCAGAGCTTTATCGACCGCATGAACGTGGTGCTGCGCGAGAACATCGTGGGCGTGCGCGTCATCCGCGCATTTAACAAGGAGCGCCACGAGGAGCAGCGCCTGGACGAGGTGTTTAGCGATTACGCGGCCAATGCCATCAAGGTCAACCACCTGTTTGTGGGTCTCGACAGCTCCAGCTTCTTTTTGATGAATATCGCCGAGGTGGCGGTGCTGTGGGTGGGCGGCAACCGCGTGGGCGTCCACGCCATGCAAATCGGTAGCATCTCGGCCGTGCTGGAGTACGCGATCCTGATCCTGTTCTTTGTGATGACGGCGCAGATGGTGATTCTGACGCTCCCACGCGCCGCCGCATGCCTGAACCGTGCGCAGCAGGTGTTGGAGATTGAGCCGAGCATCGTGGACGGCAAGCGCACGCTGGACACGTGCGCGGCGGAGTCTGTTGACGGTGCCGACGCGGTGGCCGTGTTCGACCACATGTCGTTCCGTTTTGACGATGCCGACGAGGATACCCTGTGCGACCTGAGCTTTGCCTGTCGCCGTAGCCAGACCACGGCGATTGTAGGCTCGACGGGTTCGGGCAAGTCGACGGTGGCCAAGCTCTTGCTTCGCTTCCACGATGCCACGAAGGGCGCCATTCGCCTGAATGGCATCGATCTGCGCGACCTTTCGCAAGACGACATCCGCGGGCGTATCGCCTATGTGCCGCAGAAGGCATGGCTGTTCTCGGGTACGGTGGCGAGCAACCTGCGCTTTGGCAACGAAGACGCGACTGAGGCTGACATGCTCCATGCGCTGGAGGTTGCCCAGAGCACCTTTGTGCTCGACCAGCCCCAGGGGCTCGATACGCCGGTGGCCCAGGGCGGCACGAACTTCTCGGGTGGTCAGCGCCAGCGCCTGGCGATTGCCCGCGCACTCATGAAGCATGCCGATCTATATATCTTCGACGACAGTTTTTCGGCCCTGGACTTTAAGACCGATGCGGCACTGCGCCATGCGCTGCAGGACGAGACGTGCGATGCCGCGGTGCTCATCATCGCCCAGCGCATCTCGACTATTTTGCATGCCGATCAGATCGTGGTGCTCAAAGACGGCGAGATCGTGGGCCTAGGCACGCACGACGAGCTCATGGAAACCTGCGAGGTGTACCGCGCCATCGCGGAATCGCAGATGAAGGGAGGTGAGTAGCATGACCGAGGAGCTCAAGAAGCAGGGCGGCGTTGATGACGCCGCTGCCGCGGGGCTGGTCGAGGAAACGGCTGCTGTGGCACCCGAGCTGGATGACGCCGCCAAGGCTGCAGCCGAGCGCGAGGCTCGCCGCCAAGCGCTCTACGAGGAAAACGAGCGCGCCGAGGACGAGCGCGCCCGCGCCGAGGCAGAGCGCATGCGCGATGTGGACGACGAGGACGAGGACGAGAAACCCCGCGACACCTGGGCGACGGTGCGCCGCCTGTGGAGCGAGGCTGCCGGCGACCATTGGCGCTTCTATATCGTGTTCGCGAGCATTGTGTTCTATGCCATCTTTAACACCGCTGCGCCGGCATATAGCGCCCGCGTGATCGATGAGCTGTGGGGCCACATTCAGGTGGCGTTTGCCAACGATACCACCTTCAACATCACCTGGGAGAACTGCGGCAGGACCATCTTCATCTACTTCATGATTTGGACGGCCGCTGCCTCGTTCTACGCGCTCCAGAGCTTTTTGATGTCGAGCGTCGCTGAGCGTCTCAATCTGCGCCTGCGCAACCGCATCGCGCAAAAGCTCAACCGTCTGCCGCTTGCCTTCTTTGACGCGCATCGTCCCGGTGAGGTCGTCAGCCGTGCGACCAACGACTTGGACAAGATGTCCGAGAGCATGCAGCGCGGCTTGCTGCAGCTTCTGGTGTCGATCGGTACCGTGGTGGGCGCTGTGATCGTGATGTTCGTGTTTAGCGTGCCGCTCACGCTCGTCTTTTTGTTCTTTATGACGCTGTCGCTGCTGGTGACGAAGGTCGTCTCGCGCCGCACACACGATGTGACGGGCGAGCGCCAGGAGTGGGTGTCCAAGATTACGAGTGCGGTCGAGGAAGGCTATTCGGGCCGTCTGGTGATCCGCGCGTTTAACCGCGAACGCCAAAGTTCTGCCGAGGTGCACCAGGCCTCGGGCGAGCTGGCACGCGTGAGTGCCAAGGCCGACTTTATGATCAATGCCGTCGGCCCTGCGGTGCGCTTTATCGGCCGTTTGGCGCAGATCGTGATCGCGCTGGTGGGCTGCAGCATGCTGGTTGCCGGTCACATGACCGTCGGCGTGTTCCAGGCGTTCTTCCAGTTTATCTACGAGGCGTCCGAACCCATGACGCAGCTGTCGTTCACTTTCAACTCGCTGCAGAGCGCGTTGGCGAGTGCAGAGCGGGTGTTCGACCTGCTCGATGAGCCCGAGATGGAGGCCGATCCGCTGCCGGACGAGGCCGCCAAGCTGCCGGGTCGCGTTGAGGGTCGCGTCTCCTTTGAGCACGTGCGCTTTGGTTATTCGCCCGACAAGCCGCTTATGCGCGACGTGTCGTTTACCGCCGAACCGGGCCAGAAGATTGCCGTGGTGGGAACCACGGGCGCAGGCAAGACGACGCTCATCAACTTGCTCATGCGCTTTTACGAGATCGACGGTGGCCGCATTACGCTCGACGGTGTGGATACGCGCCTTATGAACCGCGGCGAGCTACGTCAGCAGTTTGGCATGGTGCTGCAGGACGCCTGGCTGTTCGACGGCACGATTGCCGAGAACATCGCCTACGGCTGTCCCGAGGCAACGCGCGAGGAGATTGTTGCGGCTGCGCGCGCCGCCCAGGTCGACTTCTTTGTGCGCACCATGCCGCAGGGCTACGACACGCGCGTGGCCAACGATGCCGAAAGCATCAGCCAGGGCCAGCGTCAGCTGCTGGCCATCGCACGCGTGCTGCTCAACAACCCGGCGATTCTCATCCTGGACGAGGCGACCTCAAGCGTGGACACGCGCACCGAGCTTGCCATCGGCCGTGCCATGGACGCGCTCATGCGCGGGCGCACGAGCTTTGTGATCGCGCACCGTCTGTCGACGATCGTGGACGCCGACCTGATCTTGGTCATGGACCACGGCAATATCATTGAGCAGGGTACGCATAAGGAGCTGCTCGCATCCGAGGGCGCTTACGCCGACCTCTATCTGAGTCAGTTCGCATAATGTGACAAAGGGACAGTCCTACATGTCACATCAAAAAGAAAGGCGCGCCGGGGATGAATTCCCTGGCGCGCCTTTGCGTTGATGCCGATGTCGTTTTGTGCCGCTTGCGTTCCTAGCGTTCGTCCACGAGCTTGGCGACGAGGGCCTTGAGCTCGGCCACCTCTCGCTCGAGTTCCTTGACGCGGCGGGCGTTCTCGGTGATGCCCTGGCGGTTGAGGGCACTCTGCTCGGCGGCGTCGTCGGGCATGTACTCGCGATGCTGCTTGGCGTCGAAACTCTCCTCGAACACACGGCAACCGTTGCGCTTGATGATACGTCCCGGCACGCCCACGACGGTGCAGTTGTCGGGGACGTCCTTAACGACGACCGAGTTGCCGCCGATCTTGACGTTGTTGCCGATGCGGATGTTGCCGAGCACCTTGGCGCCCGTGCCCACCGTGACATTGTTGCCCAGGGTGGGGTGACGCTTGCCGGTCTCGTTGCCGGTGCCGCCGAGCGTGACGCCCTGGTAGAGCACACAGTTGTCGCCCACAATGGTGGTCTCGCCGATGACGACGCCCATGGCGTGGTCGATAAAGAAGTGCTTGCCAATCTGCGCGGCAGGGTGAATCTCGACGCCGGTGATGTGGCGGGTGATTTGCGAGAGCACGCGGGCGAGCGAGCGATGACCGTGCTCCCACAGCCAGTGCTCGGGCACGTGGTTCCACTTGGCGTGCAGGCCAGGATAGGAAAGGAAGATGACCAGACCGTTTTGCGCGGCGGGGTCCTGCGCCTGGACGGTCTTGATGTCCTCGCGAATGGTATTGATAAAGCTCACCGGCCGCCCTCCCTTAGCGCCATGGCAATGCGATTCAATAAAGTATAGCGATTCGCTAGGGATTAAAAAGGACAATCTTGGCGGCTTTGCGCTACAAGTGTCAGTTATGCAAACTTGCTGGTAATGGAGTCATGCTTTTGTGGGGTTGCGCACGAGGGGGCACCGCAACCGTATACTGGTCAACTTGGACGTATCCGCGCCCACAACTGAGAGGTTTTACTTCATGGGTTTCATCAATTTTATTGCCGAGCTGCTTAAGGACCCGCGCACCGCGATCGCCAGCTGGATCGCCGCCGGCCCGCTTATGGCCTACGGCTGCGTGTTCCTGATCATCTTTATCGAGACGGGCGTGGTGTTCTTCCCGTTCCTTCCCGGTGATTCGCTGCTGTTCGCCTCGGGTTTCTTTGCCCACAACGGCGGCTTTAACATCGTGGCGCTTCTGGCCACCGCATGGGCCGCTGCCATTTTGGGCGATCAGTGCAACTTTATGATCGGTCACTTCTTTGGCCGCAAGATCATCGCTTCGGGCAAGGTCAAGGCCATGACGCCCGAGCGCATCAAAAAGTCCGAGGACTTCTTGGACAAGTGGGGTCACCTGGCCATCTTCCTGGGTCGCTTCTTCCCGTTTATCCGCACCTTTGTGCCCTTTATCGCTGGCATGGGCGGCATGCACTGGCGCAACTTTGTCGTCTTTAACGTGCTGGGCGGCATTACCTGGTCGACGGTCTTTACGCTGCTGGGCTACTTCTTTGGCGGCATTCCCTTTGTGCAGGAGCACTTTGAGCTGCTGATTATCGGCATCGTTGCCGTGTCGATCATCCCGACCGTGGTCGGTCTGGTTAAGGCCAAGCTGGGCAAATAGAACGCGTAGCTCGAGCCAGCGCGCAGACCGTACAGTTGAGGCCCGTCACCGCTTACGGTGGCGGGCCTCTTCAGCTTCGGTCAAATGAAAATACTTTAGTTAGTTAAAGAAAAACGTTTTATCCGACGCGCGTGCGGAGTACAATCTCGTGCATGCGAATCGACGTACCATCGGCTTTGATGCTGTTCGCGTGTCCCGTCCGGCTCTACGCTCCGGGCGTGCGACGTTGCGACGCGGTCGGCCTCGGTCCTTGCGTGCGGGTTCGCGAGTATGCAACTGTGTATGTAAGGAGCGACATATGACTGTCGAGAAGAAGGATATCGATTGGGGTAGCCTCGGCTTTGGCTACATGAAGACCGATTACAGCTACGAGGCCCATTGGAAGGACGGCGAGTGGGACGAGGGTGGCCTGACCACCGACCACACCCTGCATGTCTCCGAGTGCGGCGGCATCTTCCATTACTGCCAGGAGGTCTTTGAGGGCCTGAAGGCCTACACCGCCGAGGACGGCAGCATCGTCTGCTTCCGCCCCGACATGAACGCCGAGCGTATGTACAACTCTGCGCAGCGCCTCGAGATGCCCCCGTTCCCCAAGGACAAGTTCGTCGAGGCTGTCAAGCAGGTCGTTTCTGCAAACGCCGCCTGGGTTCCGCCCTTCGGTTCCGGTGCGACCCTGTACGTGCGTCCGTTTATGATCGGCTCCGGTGACGTGATTGGCGTGGCTCCCGCTCCTGAGTACACGTTCCGCATTCTCGTGACCCCGGTCGGTCCGTACTTTAAGGGTGGCCTTAAGCCCGTTAAGCTGCGCGTTTCCGAGTACGACCGTGCCGCACCGCACGGCACCGGCAATATCAAGGCCGGCCTGAACTACGCCATGTCCCTCAAGCCCACGATGGAGGCCCATCGCGAGGGCTATGCCGAGAACCTGTATCTCGACTCCGAGTCCCGCACCTATGTCGAGGAGACCGGCGGCGCCAACGTCCTGTTCGTGAAGGAGGACGGTACGCTCGTCGTTCCGCAGTCGCACACCGACTCCATCCTGCCTTCCATCACCCGTCGTTCGCTCGTTCAGGTTGCTCGGGACCTGGGTATGACCGTCGATCAGCGCCCCGTCGAATGGGCCGAGGTCAAGGCCGGCACCTTTGTGGAGTGCGGCCTGTGCGGCACCGCTGCCGTCATCTCCCCGGTTGGCGAGATCGACAACAAGGTTTACGGCGCCGACGAGACCGTGACCTTCCCGGCTGGCTACACCGAGATCGGGCCTGTGATGAAGAAGCTCCGCGAGACCCTGACTGGTATCCAGTCTGGTGCTGTCGAGGATAAGCACAACTGGGTTTACACCGTCGCGTAATCTGTCTTACGGATATGTCCGGCCCGAGGGCACCTTCCTTTCCGGCGCGTCCTCGGACATGAAAGAGCCCCCGCTGCGCACTTCGTGCGGCGGGGGTTCTTTCGTCCTGCGGAGTGCGCCGGAAAGGAAGGTTACCCTCGGGCCTGCGTTACCTCGGCGTTGCCGTTACGGGCAATATAGATCTGAATTAAAGATGGCGCGCGGCCTTTTAGGCCGCGCGTGTGTTTTTGCTTCGCGCCATGTGGGGGTGGTGGCGACGTGCATCTTTGCGAGTATTCTGCAATCGAAGGCCCCTGCATACCGACCTCGGGCAAAAAATCGGGATTTCTCGATGTTTTCTACGGATGATGGGCGGGGTTATGGGCTGACAGCGTTTGATTTGCAGGGATATTCGCGGTCTTTGGCATTTATCGTGGCGCCCGAAGCTCTTGGTTATGTTGAATACTCCTAAAAATGCACGGCGCTTAGAGGGGGACCTTCGCGAAAAAGGAAACTGCCCCGTCGAAGTATGCATTCGACGGGGCAGTTTATGCATTTGGCCGATTAAGGATGCGCTGCCAAACTACTAGAACTTGACGGTCGGGGCCTGACGGGCTGCTTCGGCGGCCTCGAAGCCCTGGCGCTCCTTAAACTGGAAGATGCCGGCAAAGATGACAGCCGGGAACGTCTGAATGGCGTTATTGTAGCTGAGCACGCAATCGTTGTAGCTCTGGCGTGCATAGCTAATCTTGTTCTCGGTATCCTCGAGCGATGCCTGCAGCTGCGTAAAGTTGGTGTTTGCCTTAAGATCGGGATAGGCCTCGGCTACGGCGAAGAGCTGACGCAGCGCACCGGTCAGCACGTTGTCGGCTTCCATCTTGGCCTCGGGCGTGGTGGCCTTGACGGCGGTGTTACGCGCGCTGATCACGGCGGAGAGCGTCTCCTGCTCGTGCTTGGCGTAGCCCTTGACGGTCTCGACCAGGTTGGGGATCAGGTCGTTGCGGCGCTGCAACTGCGTATCGATGTTCTGCCAGGCGTTATCGATGCGGTTACGCTTGGTGACCATGTTGTTGTAGATGCCGGCGATGGCGCAGGCAATCACAATGACAACAACGATGCCGATGATGACGGGAAGCATGATGTCTCCGTTTCGAATGGCCGCGGCGGCATGCGCCAGCTGCCGTTGGTATAACGCTACTAGTATACCCGCAACGTTTTGCCGTGCCGAACTTTCCGGTAAGCGTTGTGTTTTCGGCGGGGTTGGCACCGGGGCAAAGCGCGCGAGGTACAGGTGTAAGATATGCGACAGATTGACGAGTGTTGTCTTTGCCCTGAGGATGGCGATACCAGTGGACCTTCGCATTAAGAAAACCTACCGCGCCCTGTTCGATGCCTTCACCGAGCTTCTCGAGGAGCATCGTTTTGAGGACCTGACGGTTGCCATGCTGTGCGACCGCGCCACGATTCGCCGCACGACCTTCTACAAGCACTTTCGCGACAAGAACGATTACTTTGCCTTTTATATCGATGAGCTCATGTCGGGCTTGCCGCAAAAACAGCCCGATGAGGCCGGCGCGGTGTCTGCCGAGGACGTGCGCGCGCTTCGGCACGCGATTTTGGACGATGCCATGGATTTGATTCTGGCGCACGAGCAGCTCATGGATAACATTTTGGCAAGCAGCATGTCGGGCATGTTGACCAACGTTATTTGCGACCGTATTGCCCGCTCCATCCGCGAGCGTGTGATGAACGTGCTTGCCGAGGATGCCCTGGCCCCCGTGTCACTCGAGACGACGTCTGAGTTTGTCGCCGGCGGTATTATTCGACTTTTCACGATATGGTGGGAATCGGGCCACGATCTTGAGCGTCGACCCGAGATGGCCGACGTGGTCGATGCGCTGTTTGAGCGGACCATGACGCCGGTGCATCACTAAAAGTGGCGGAGAGAGGGGGATTCGAACCCCCGGAACGCTCTCGCGCTCAACGGTTTTCAAGACCGCCGCATTCAACCGCTCTGCCATCTCTCCGTGAGTCGTAATGATAGCATCGTTTTGAATTTGCAACAGGGAAGGCGAACGATGACGATCACCGAAATCGACGAGAAGTTCATGCGCGAGGCGTTGGCGGAGGCGCGAGCCGCCGCGGCGGTGGGCGAGGTGCCCATCGGAGCCGCGGTGGTGCGCGACGGCGAGATCGTCGCGAGGGCGCACAATCGGCGCGAGCTCGACCAGGACCCTTCGGCGCATGCAGAGTTTGCGGCCGTGTGCGCCGCTGCCCAGGCACTTGGCCGCTGGCGCCTTTCCGATTGCACGGTCTACGTGACGCTCGAGCCATGCTGCATGTGTGCGGGGCTTATGGTTAACGCGCGCGTGGGGCGCTGCGTGTATGGCGCGGCTGATGCCAAGGCGGGCGCGCTGGGTTCGCTGTATGACCTGAATGCCGATTCGCGCCTGAATCATCGGTTTAACGTGACGGCTGGGGTCCTGGCGGATGAATGCCGCGAGCTGCTAAGTAGCTATTTTGGCGGTCTGCGCGGAGCGGGCGGCGCTGATTGCGGTTGTGGGGCCGATCTTGAAGCACACGCCGCTCACGCCGCAGCGCTTGCAGGTGCCGGTGAGGATGCTGGCACGGCGGTTGACTTTGGTCCTGCATGCCGTCGGCCCCGCCGTGTGCTGCTGGCGATCGACTCCTTTAAGGGCAGCGTTTCGAGCGCGCAGGCGGAGGCAGCGGTTGCCGAAGGCGTGCGCCGTGTGTGGTCCGATGCCGAGGTGTGTACATTGCCGCTGGCAGATGGTGGCGAGGGAACGCTCGATGCCGTTGCCGCGTGCGGCGGTGAGATTGTGACCTGCGAGGTGGCAGGTCCCTTGGGCAAGCGCGCGTCTGCCCGGATGCTGGTTGATGTCGAGTGCGAGTCGGCTGTAATTGAGATGGCCGAGGCGGCCGGCATTGGGTATTCGCCTTGTACGGAGTCGGCGGCGTTGGCGGCCACAACCTATGGCGTGGGCGAGCTCATGCTTCGCGCGGTTCGCATGGGCGCAAAGACACTCTATATTGGTCTGGGCGGCAGCGCCACCAACGACGGTGGCGCCGGCATGCTGCAGGCGCTGGGCGCGCGTGTGGTCGATGATCAGGACTGCGATGTCGCCCCCGGTCTTGCGGGCCTTGAACACGTGTCGAGTATCGATTTGACGTCAGCGCTTCGTGCACTGAGCGGCGCTCGTATCGTTGTGCTTTCGGATGTCGAGAATCCGCTCGTGGGGCGCCGCGGTGCGCTGGCGGTGTTTGGCGGGCAGAAGGGTCTGCCGACGGATGACGCTGAGGCGCTGCGCAGGTACGACAGCTGGATGGTCGGCTACGGTCGCCTGCTCGATGCGGCAATTACCGGGGTGCGGGCTCAGGGATTGTTGCGCGTGCCCGAGGGCACACGGACATTTGGCTCGGTGCTCGGAGTGCCCGGCGCGGGCGCTGCCGGTGGCTTGGGCGCGGCGTTGCTGGCGCTCGGTGCGGAGCTGCGCTCGGGTGTGGAGACGGTGCTCGATCTCGTGGGGTTTGACGAGCGCGTACGCGATGTCAACCTGGTCATAACGGGCGAGGGCAATATGGATGAGCAGTCCGCCGCTGGTAAGGCGCCGGTGGGCGTGGCCCGTCGTGCGAAGCGATATGGCAAGCCGGTGGTCGCCGTCGTGGGCGGTCGCGCCGTCAACCTGGACGCGGTATATGGGCAGGGTATTGACTTGGTTTTGCCGATTTGCCGCAAGCCCATGGACCTGGAACAGGCACTCGATCCGCAAGAAGCCACAACCAACCTCATCTGTGGCGGCGAGGCAGCCGCTCAATCCTACGACCTCGCCCGCCTCTAAGGCCTATCTCCCTATAAGTTGCGGTGGAATACGGAGTGTTTTTGCCTTTAAGGGGCCAATTCAGTCCGTATTCCACCGCAACTTCGAGAATGACCATTCGAGGTTGGCTGCCTTGGGTCTTGGGTCGGACCGTTTGCCACGAAATGCGGCCATCTACTACGTTAAACCGGCCACCCTCGACCATCCCGGAATTTGCAAAAACAAAACCGCAGGTAGAAAGCTTGCCGATTTTCGAAAAAGCCGGCTATGGTTGACCCTTGCGGCCTAAACGTAGTAGATAGGTCCTTTCTGTGGTGCGGCACCAAGCCGGTCATTTTGGGATGGGACTATTTTGACTACTCATTGGCTGCTCTGGCAATCGGGCTGCAAAAGTAGTCAAAAAAGCTCCGTCCCAAATTAGCTACCTTGCTCTGGCGGGCGGGAGCAGGTAAGATATACCGAGCGCCTAGCGCGTTCGATGGGTTCGGATGACGACATGTTCCGAATCTGGTCAGGTCCGGAAGGAAGCAGCCATAAGGAGCCTCTGTCGGGCATCCGAATCCATCGAGTGCGCAGGCGCTTTTTGGTGCCGCGGCTACCCGCGAGTGCCGGCAGGGCGCTTGGTGTCTCGCTGGTCCTCGGCTTTGCCTGCGGGATCGCTCGACTACCAAGCGCCCTGCCGGCACTCGCGGGTAGCCGACCAAAACCACCTGAAGGGTCACATTTATCTGAATAAATTAATCCCGTGTCTTTTGCTGCTCGTTGGCGTTGTCTGGAGCGCGGCGGCTACGTGGTTCAAGAGACGGCGGCATTACCATCTGTTTTTACAAGTAAAGAGGCTCGTTTCCCTAGGTTGGGGAAACGGGCCTCTTTTTGTCTCTGGGCTTGTGAATTGGCGGAGACAATAACCGCTGGCAGCTATTTTGAGTTCCTGATGCGGCGTGTGGCCGTGGCGGTTATTCCGAGTCCTGCGGCGGCGACTGCTGCGAGTGCGATTGCGCTCGGCGCTGTGTCGCCCGTGTTCGCGAGCTTGCCGGCGGTCGTATCTGCTTGCTTGCCGCTGCTCGTGTTCGCCTGCTTGGTGGAGCTCGATGGAGCGTCTTTGCCGGTCAGGGGCGAGCTGGCGGGCGGTGTCGCCTCGGCGGGTTGCGTCGAGCCGGAGGGAGGCACTGTCTCGGTCGGTTTCGTTATCTCGGGCGAGGTGGCCTTGTCTGCCGCGGCTTTCGCCTCTTCGTATGCCTTGCAGGCATCGTCATAGGCCGTTTGCGCCTTTTTCAAATCGTCGAGGAGCGCATCTCGCTTGGCTATGTCCTCATCGATGTGGGCTTTAGCTTCCTCCGCCTCACTTTCGGAATCCTGAACCTGTCTTTCCTGGCTTTCGAGCCGGCGTCGGTAGGAGTGAAGATCATCTTCACAAGATTTCTCTCGCCTTTCTGCCGACATGATCTCACGTCGCAACTGCTTAATATGCTCTTTAGTAGCTGTGCTGGGCTCCTCGTCGCCGAGTGCTTCAAGTGCCTTATCTAATTCTGCCTGAAAGCCGCTTGTCCGGCTGTGGGCCTCATCGTATTTGGCTTGGGCTGCATCGACGTTCGCTTGCATGGCGGGAAGGCGTTCCCTCCGTTTGGCGGCTTCCGTCACCACCATGTCGTAGATCTCTTGAAAAGCGGCAATGTCATCATCGATTGCCGCAAGTTTCTCGGGACTTGCGGCAACTTTTGCGGCCTCGAGGGTTTTGAGCGCTTCCTGCATGGCTGCATACGCTTTTTCTTTGGCTCTGTTAGACCAGGATTGACATTCCGCCCCATCATCTTCTTGCGATTGCACAATGGTCGCCCCTTGTCGAATCTGAATCCGGCAAGGGGCGATGCGCCCGAGACCGGACGAGTTGCTCGCCTGGCCCTGCCGTTTC
>DBEZDO010000083.1:0-4573 GCA_048187355.1 Collinsella sp. | reverse complement strand
GCAGGTAGATGGCTGTATACAGAACAGTTGTTCGTGTGTTTTCTATTGAGCTGTCCGCACGGCATGGTATGGACCTGCGCACGAAATAGGGCACCCCCGAAGGAGCGCCCTTGCATATCCCCTATGCAGCCAACTTACGCGACCGGCTCGATCTTCTCGAGACCACCCATGTAAGGACGCAGAACCTCGGGGATCGTGATGGTGCCGTCGGCGTTCTGGTAGTTCTCCAGAATAGCGGCCATGGTGCGGCCGGCCGGCAGGCCGGAACCGTTGAGCGTGTGCAGGTAGCGCGAACCCTTGAAATTCTCGGGGTCGCGATACTTGATGTTGGCGCGACGGGCCTGGAAGTCGCCGCAGTTGGAACAGGAGCTGATCTCCTTGTAGGCGTTGTAGCTCGGCAGCCAGACCTCGACGTCGTAGGTCTGACGGGCAGAGAAGCCCAAGTCGCCGGTGCACAGGCTAATCACGCGATACGGAAGGCCCAGCTGCTGCAGCAGGTACTCGGCCTCGGCGGTCATGCTCTCGAGCTCCTCGTCGGACTCCTCCGGCTTAGCGAACTTGACCATCTCGACCTTGTCGAACTCGTGCTGACGGATGATGCCGCGGGTGTCGCGACCGGCGGAACCGGCCTCCTCGCGGAAGCAGGGGGTGAAGGCGGTGTAGCGGCGCGGCAGAGTGTCGGCATCGAGGACCTCGCCGGCGTGTAGGTTGGTAAGCACGACCTCGGCGGTGGGGATCAGGAAGTTGTCGCCCGAGACGTGATAGGCGTCATCCTCGAACTTGGGCAGCTGGCCCGTACCGAACATGGTCTGACGCTTGACGACGATGGGCGGCCACCACTCCTTAAAACCACGGCTGGTGTGCGTATCGAGGAAGAAGTTGATGAGGGCGCGCTCCAGGCGGGCGCCGGCGCCACCGAGAACGGTAAAGCGGCTGCCGGAGAGCTTATTGCCACGCTCGAAGTCGAGGATGTCCAGATCGGTGCCCAGATCCCAATGCGGCTTAAAGTCGAAGTCGAACTCGCGCGGGGTGCCCCAACGACGGCGCTCAATATTCTCGTCCTCGTCCTTGCCGTACGGCGTGGCCTCGCAAGGAATGTTGGGCAGGTGAGCCATGAAGTCGTACTGCTCCTGCTCGAGAGCAGTGCGGCGCTCGGCCAGACCGTCAATCTTCTCGTTGACGGCGCGCACGGCCTCCTTGGCGGCCTCGGCCTCGTCCTTCTTGCCCTCCTTCATCAGGGCGCCGATCTTCTTGGACTCGGCATTGCGCGTAGCCTGGAGCTCCTCGACCTCGGTGATGACGGCACGGCGCTCGTCGTCGAGCTCAAAGAACTTCTCGCGATCCCAAGACGTCTGGCGGTTAGCCATGGCGACATCGATGGCATCGGGGTTCTCGCGAACAAACTTGATATCAAGCATTAGATCCTCCGGCGATATACATTCCATTTAGGTTGCAACCTTGTACATGTATGGGCAAGTATATACTTATGAGCGTTTACGACCCAACTCAACTACGCAAGAAGGCACCCAATGGACGCAGTTTTTTCCTTTTTGTTTGGCACCCGCACCGGTTTTGCCATCCTTTTCGCCGGCGGCATCCTGTTATTTGCGATTCTTGCCTTTGTAATGGAGAAGCGCACCCATAAGATGTACGTCGACCGCGGACCCAAGTCCGAGGATGAGGAAGACAGCTTCTGGGACTAACCTGCCAAAAAGGGACAGGTTTATTTTGATCGGTTTTATCTGGGCAAACGCAAGCGCCCCGCAACTGGAATTGAGCCAGTTGCGGGGCGCTTTTTGCTATAGAGATAAAACCGCAGGAAAACCAGCCAAAATAAACCTGTCCCTAAATGGAAGGTTTTACTGAAGGGTGGCGTCGATGGCCTTGACCAGGGCGCTGCGCATGCCGGCATCCTCGAGCGCGATGACGCCCTTGATGGTGGCGCCGCCGGGCGAGCATACGGCATCCTTCATCGCCGCAGGATGCTGGCCAGTTGCAAGCTGCAGCTTTGCCGTACCCAGCACCATCTGGCTCACAATGCGATAGGCATCGGCACGCGGGATACCGTGCTTGACCGCCGCATCGCCCAGGGCCTCGATTGCCATGGCGACAAATGCCGGAGCGCAACCACCCACCGTGCCTCCCACAAACAGCAGGCTCGTATCGAGCTCGACCACCGCACCGAGTTTGCCAAGCAGATCAAGCACCACGGCGCTCTGCTCATCACTAAGCGTGGAAGCCTTCTCGCAAGCGATGACGCCCTCGCCCACCGAAACCGGTGTGTTGGGCACCGTCGAGATATGCGCGACGCCCGGCAGGACCTGCTCCCACTTGGCACTGTCCCAGGTCCAGGCAACCGACAGAACGACCTTTTTGGCAAGAGCATCCTTGAGCGGGGCGAATACCTTCTCGATCATGTACGGTTTGACCGCAGCGACCACGATATCGGATGCGGCGACAACCTCGGCGGCATCGTGGCAGGCGACCATGCCGCGCGCCTCGCAGCGCTCAACCAGTGCGTCGTAGCGACCCGCGCAGGCGCACATGTCGCTCGCAGCTACACCGGCAGCGATCCAGCCATCGGCCATAGCGCTCGCCATATTGCCAAAACCGACAAATCCAATCTTCATATCTCATAGTCCTTTCAGACACATTCCTCAAAACGAAAGGTATTGTCCCACGCCATTGTTTCGTATTGCCGACCTATTTGTGATACGGCTCGCCACGGCTGATCTTGCAGGCACGGTAAATCTGCTCTAGCAGCACCACACGCGCCAGGTTATGCGGCAAGGTAATGCGTCCAAAGCTGAGCATCTCGTCGGCGCGGGCGCGCACCTCATCACTCACGCCGTCCGAACCGCCGATTACAAAGGCAATGTCGCTGCTGCCTCGCAGCATAAGATCGTCGAGCCGCGCCGAGAGCTCCTCACTCGAACGCTCCTTGCCCTCGATAGCCAGCAGGATCACATGCGCCCGAGACGGCAATGCAGCAAGAATTGCCGCCCCCTCCTTGTCGCGCGCGGCATCCACGCCGCCCGCCTTAGCCGGGTCGATATCGGCCACCTCGCGGATATCCACCTTGGCATAGGCACCTAAGCGCTTGGTGTACTCAGCGCACGCGTCCTTCCAAAAGCGCTCCTTGAGCTTACCGACGCAAACGACGGTGTATTTCACGCGCGCCTACTCCTTCGAACCGTTTTGAACTTTGCCGGCGGTCAGCATCTGCTCGAACATCGAGGCCGACTGCGAGAAATCGCTCGGCAGTACGACCGTCGAAGTTTTACCCGTGCGAGCGAACTCCGTCATCATCTCGGACCACTGCGTAAACATGAACAGCTGGTTGGCCTCGTCGTTGCCGACGCCCGTCTCCTGGATGATCTCGAGTGAATCTTTGATGCCCAGCGCGATGGCCTTGCGCTGGTTGGCGATGCCCTCGCCCGCCTTTTCCATAGCCTCGGCCTCGGCGGTCGCCTCGGTGACGCGCTTGATACGGTCTGCCTCGGCGAGCTCCTGTGCCGCAGCGCGCTTGCGCTGGGCGGCGTTGATGTCGTTCATGGAGTTCTCGACCTCGGTCGGCAGTGCGATTTTGGTGATGAGCGTCGACACGAGGGTGAAGCCGTAGGCGGCCATCTGCTCGGAAACGGTAGCGTTGACATCCTTGGCGATGTCATCCTTCTTGGCAAAGACCTCATCGAGTGTGTAGACGGGGATCGAAGAGCGCAGGGCGTCGGTGATGAAGTCACGCATCTGGTCGACGGGCTCCTGCAGCATGTAGTAGCTCTTGTAGATACCCGAATCTGCCGGGCCGGCGCCCATGTCATAGCTCACGTGGTACTGAGCAGAGACCTCAAGGCCGATGGTCACGTTGTCCTGGGTCTTAACGTCGATGCCAAAACCGTTTTTCATGGTGCGCAGACTCACCGTGGCGGCCTTGCGGTCGATCACGGGCACCTTCATGTGGAAGCCCGCGTTGACGATGCGGTTAAACTTGCCCAGACGCTCGATGATCACGGCATGCTGTTGTTCAACGACATAGCAGGCGTTGGGAAGCAGTAACAACAAAATGATGATGGGAATCAAAAGGCTGGTAAGGGCGGCGATGATACCGGACAACAGCATGGTCTCTCCTCTGATAGGCATACGTTGGCACTAGGATACCCGCACAAGGAGATCGTACATAACAAAAAAGCTCCCATTGCTGGGAGCTCTTTCATTCAATGGTGCGGGCGAAAGGACGTCCGCGTATCCGCTTCGCGGATCCGCACCGGCTTCGGCCGCCTGCCGGCGTCCTCGCCAGCTCGCTAAAAACGCTCCGCGTTTTCTTTACGCTCGCTCCTTCGCAGGTTCAAGTCCCCGCGATGGGCCCATAACAAAAAAGCCCCCATTGCTGGGAGCTCTTTCATTTAATGGTGCGGGCGAAAGGACTTGAACCTTCATGGGGTTGCCCCCATACGGACCTGAACCGTACGCGTCTGCCAATTCCGCCACGCCCGCGTGCAGGAATTAGAATAACGGAGCGCCATCGCGAACGCAAGAACTATTTTTGAAAAAGTTTGCAGGCATTTTCCCAAGC
>DBEZDO010000082.1:0-2717 GCA_048187355.1 Collinsella sp. | reverse complement strand
CTGGATTGGGAGCCGATTCGTCGGCAGCATCGCCGGATTCTCGAGGCCATTAAGAGGGGCGATACCGACACGGCGAGCTATCTGGCAGAGACGCACTTGCACCTGATGCCCGAGGAGCAGGGCCCGGTTATCGCCTTGCATCCCGACTATTTTGAGCTGTCCAAAGACTCGGCCATCTAATTTGTCCCTTTATTTAGTTGCGGTGAAATAGGGATTGTTTTGCGGCTCTGATGGTGTAGGCAGTCCGTATTCCACCGCAAGTGACGGGGCACATCGGGGCACGAAAAAGCTGCGGCGCTGCTTGGAGGAAAAGACCGGAAGCAAGAGTCCATTCCTCCAGACGGCGCCGCAGCTGTTTTGGTGGCTCGGCTTTTGTCGAAGTGGCTCAGTTGAGCGCGGTTGCCAACCGAGTAGGCAAAGCGGCTCGGGGGCGTGTCGCTTCCGTCACGTTCTATCAGCATACAAGACGTTTTCGGTTCTTGTCCGTGACGGAAACGGCGCGCTTCCGAGCCGCTTTAAAAGAAAGGGGGCGAGGTCTAGGGCACGCCCCCTTTCACGATAGAGAGCTAAACCTAGCCGCGGACCTCCTTGACGACGTCCATGGCCTCGCGGGCGATCTGCTCGACCTTGGAGAAGTCGCCGTCGGCAAACAGGGCCGGCTTGACCATCCAGGTGCCACCGCAGGCGATGATGGCGGAGGAGCTCAGGTACTCCTCGACGTTGGCGGTGCTCACGCCGCCGGTAGGCATAAAGCGGTGACCGACAAACGGAGCGGCGAGGGCCTTGATGGTGTTCAGGCCGCCATACTGGGACGCGGGGAAGAACTTGGTGACCTTGAGGCCCAGGTTCTCGGCTGCGGTGACCTCGGAAGGGGTCACGGTGCCGGGAAGGACGGGCAGGTCGATGTCGATGCAGTGCTTCACGACGTCCTCGTTGTAACCCGGGGAGACGATGAACTTGGCACCGGCTGCGCGGGCCTGCTCAACCTGCTCGACGGTCAGGACAGTGCCGGCGCCAACGCACATCTCGGGCTCGGCCTCGGCCATAGCGGCGATGCACTCGGCGGCGCAGGCGGTGCGGAAGGTGACCTCGGCGGACTTCATGCCAGCTGCCATAAGGGCGTGGGCGAGCGGAGCGGCGTCCTCGACCTTGTCGAGCACAACGACCGGCACGATGCCCAGGGACTCAAGCGTGGTGTAGAACTGATCGAACATGATGTTCCTTTCGATGTGTGGCGCGCATGGGCGCGTGATTGCCAAATGTGCTGGTCAGGAGCCGATTTTGGATTGGTTATCGGAGGCACTGCTTGGGGTTCAAGCAATTCCAAAACCGGCTGCTCGACCAGTCATGTAGGAAATGCCAGGCAAAACCGGAATGGGACTGGTGGTTTTGCCCGGCCGGAGGAATCGGGGAGCGGGCCGCAGGGGTATGGGATTGGAAAGCTGCGGCCCGCGGAATGGAGACGGACTAGCGTGCGACGCGAGTGCCACCGTCGGCGGCTGATGCCACGGCTGCGATCTCGTCTGCGGTCACCAAGTTGGAATCGCCCTTGATGGTGAGCTTGAGGATCGAGGCCGCGATGGCGTAGTTGACGGCAGCCTGCGGGTCAAAGTCGTTGATGAGGGCATGGACGAGGCCGGCGTTGAAAGCGTCGCCGGCGGCAACGCCCTCGAGCACGTGTACATCGTGAGCAGGGGAGAACCAGTGCTCGCCGCTCTCGGCGTCAAAGAGCATGCCCATCCAGATGGAGCGCTCGACGCAGGAGATGTTGCGGACGACCGAGGCGACCTTCTTGCAGCCGTACTCGGCGCAGATCTGGCGGGCCATCTCGACGTAGGTGTCGCGCTCCTCGATGCCGTGGGAAAGGGAGCCAGAGACGCAGGTCATGCCAAGGCCGGCAGGCGCATCCTCGTCGTTGGCGATGCAGATGTCGACGAGCGGCAGGAGTTCCTTCATGGTGGCCTGCGACTTCTCGGGCGACCACATCTTGCCGCGATAGTTCACGTCACACACGGTGGTGATGCCCTTGGCGCGGCAGGCGGCGAGCGCATCCTTGCAGGCGGCGGCCATCTCATCGGAGACGGCGGGGGTCACGCCGGAGAAATAGAAGACATCGATGCCCTTGAGGATCTCGTCCCAGTCAAAGACGTCGCGCTTGGCCATGTTGATGGCAGAGTACTTGCGGTCGTAGACGCAACCATTGCCGCGCTGCGAGGCACCGACCTCAAAGACATAGGAGCCAAGGCGGTCGCCCTGACGCACGACGCGCGTGGTGTCGACGTCGTAAGCCTTAAGCGAACGCAGAGCGCACTCGCCCAGACGGTTGGCCGGGACAACGGAGACGTAAGCGGCCTTGTCGCCCTGGTAGGCCAGGGAAAGCGCAGTGTTGGCCTCGGCGCCGCCGTAGCGGACGTCAAACTCGGTTGCCTGCTCAATACGCAGGTGGTCTTTGGGCGAGAGCCTCATCATGATCTCGCCGAAGGTAAGAACCGTTTTACCCATGGTCGCGCAGCTCCTTTTACTCGTGCGTACACCTTTGATATGGCGTTGGCACGCAGGTGCCAAGACGGTAGGGTGCGTCTTTGCACCTGCGTTCCAACGCTCGCCGAAATCGGTTTACGAAATCGGTTTCGTTTCGAGTTGTAGTATACTCACCTACAGCGTTTTGCAAGCGAGATTTTTAAAAAAATGCCTAAAATGGCTCAGACTGCTGACAA
>DBEZDO010000081.1:0-15152 GCA_048187355.1 Collinsella sp. | reverse complement strand
GTTCTGAAAACCAAGCCCGGCCCCCGCCGGACAGGTCACACTACTCGCAGAGCAGCTTAGCGATCTGGACGGCGTTGGTTGCCGCGCCCTTACGGATTTGGTCGCCGCAGCACCAGAAGGTGATACCGCGCGCGGCCTCGGGGTTCGAGATGTCGCGACGCACGCGGCCGACCCAGATCAGGTCCTGGTCGGACGTGTCCATCGGCATGGGGAAGCGGTCGTGTGCATCCTCGGCAGCCATATCGTCAACCAGCTTGACGCCGGGAGCGGCAGCCAGCGCAGCACGGGCCTCGTCAACCGTAATGTCACGCTCGAACTCGAGCGTGATGCTCTCGGAGTGCGAACGCAGCACGGGCACGCGCACGCAGGTGCAGTTCACGCGCAGCTCGGGCAGGTGCATGATCTTGCGGCCCTCGTTTTGCAGCTTCATCTCCTCGGAGGTAAAACCCTCCTCCTTGATGCCGCCAATCTGCGGAATCAGGTTGCTCGCCAGCTGGGCGGCAAACGCGCGCGGCTCGGGAATCTCCTCGCCGCGGCCCAGGGCGGCCAGCTGAGCCTCGAGCTCGACCATACCGGGAGCGCCAGCGCCCGAAGCCGCCTGGTACGTCGAGACGATCATGCGCTTTACGCCGGCAAGCTGGTGCAGCGGCCAGGTGGGAACCAGGCCGATAATGGTCGCACAGTTGGGGTTGGCGATAAGGCCGTGATGCCACTTGATATCGTCGGCATTGATCTCGGGCACGACCAGCGGCACCTCGGGATCCATGCGGAAGGCGTGGCTGTTGTCGACCACGACGGCGCCGCGCTTGACGGCCTCGGGCAGCAGCTCCTTGGCGATATCGTCGCCGGCAGCGCCGAGCACGATATCGCAGCCCTCAAAGGCCTCGGGGCAAGCCTCTTCAATCACGATCTGCTCGCCGCGGAACTCGACGGTCTTGCCCGCGGAGCGTGCGCTTGCCAACAGCTTGAGCTTGCCGACCGGGAACTCCTGCTCGTTGAGGCACTCGAGCATCTGGGTGCCCACGGCTCCCGTCGCGCCCAAAATAGCAACCGTGTACTGTTTCATGCTTCCCCCTTTAAAGGTTGTGGCTTTTGCCCGCACGCCGAGCAGGCCGATTATTGTTGCCAGTTTATACAAGAACAGGGCGGGCATGAAACCCGCCCCGTCGAAACGAAACCGAAACGAAACGCCCCGCCGTAGATTTTTGAGACATGACCCAAAAATCTACCGAGCAGTCGCTACTTTTTGAGCGCGGCCAGAGCGGGATCGGCCGGCGCGGGAGCCTCCAGATCGGAGACCTTCACAATGCCGTTCTCGTCGGAGAAGGCACGGTAAATGGTCCGAATCGCAAGGTCGAAGTCCTTCTCCTCGACACCGATAATGATGTTGATCTCGTCGCAGCTCTGCGAAATCATACGCACACTCACGCCGGCCTGGCCAAGCATGCCAAACAGATGTCCCGAGATACCCGCACGGCCGCGCAGGTTACGGCCGACGGTCGCGATGAGCGCCAAGCCCTCGACAACCTCGATCTCGAGCGGCTCGACCTCCTGCTGAATGTCGCCCACGAGCGAGTACAGTGAATCGTGAACGTCCCGCTCCTGCACCACGGCGCCAAAGCGGTCGACACCGGTGGGCATGTGCTCGACGGAAACGTCATAGCGCTCGAACACCGAAAGCGCACGGCGCATAAAGCCGACGCGGGGCTTGGTGCGGTCGCGGGCGACGTTGATGGCGACAAAACCGCGCTTGCCGGTCACGCCGGTAATGATGGGCTCCGCCTCGCCTTCATCAGCCGTCTCGCTAATGATGGTGCCGGGGTCCTGCGGCGCATTGGTGTTCTTGATGACCAGCGGAATGCCTGCCTCGCGCACGGGGAACACGGCTTCCTCGTGCAGGACGCTTGCGCCCATGTACGAAAGCTCGCGCAGCTCCTCGTAGGTAACGCGCGCAATGGGCTGAGCCTCCGGAACAATACGCGGATCCGCAGAATAGAAACCCGAGACGTCGGTCCAGTTCTCGTAAAGGTCGGCGCCCAGGCACTTGGCCAGAATCGAGCCCGAGATATCGCCGCCGCCACGATCGAGCAGCTTGATCTGGCCCTCACGCGTCGCGCCGTAGAAACCGGGCATAACAAAGCCGCCCTGCTGACCGTACTCCTGCACCAGCTCGGAGGTGCGGTTCATGCTGAGCGTACCGTCGTGATGGAACGCAACGACCGTCGCGGCGTCCAGGAACGGCAGACCCAGGTACTCAGCCATCAGGCGAGCGGTGAAGTACTCGCCGCGGCTCACGAGCTCCTCGGTGGAGTAACCGCCCGAGCGGGCGCGCTCAGCAAAAGCCGCGAACTCCTCACGGATGGGATAGGTGAGCTCCAGCTCGTCAGCGATATCAAAATAGCGCTGGCCGATGTCCTCGAGCAGTTCCTCGCACGACACGTGGTACTTGACGTGCGCGTTAACCAGGTAGAGCAGGTCGGTCACCTTGGTGTCGCCCTTAAAACGGCGGCCGCAGGCAGAAACCACCACAAAACGGCGGGCCGGGTCGGCGTCGACAATGGCCTTGATCTTCTTGAAGTGTTCGGCGTCGGCGACCGACGAGCCGCCAAACTTGGCAATCTTAATCATGGACTGGAGGTTACCTTTCTAAAAAGCCTCTGCGAACCTATTTTGCGCGCTCTGATACCATGGGTTCACCGATTGGGACCAAGGCATCCGAGGAGCAGTGTTATATGGGAACTTATCATAGTACACGAGGACGCACTTTATCGTGCTCAAGTAAGGTGGCAATCCGCACCGGCATCGCTCCCGACGGGGGTTTGTTTGTCTCGGACGAGCTTGGCACTCAGCAGGTCGATATCAGCTCGCTTGCAGATAAATCGTACTTTGAAATCGCTCAAGATGTGTTGGGAATGTTACTGAATGATTACACGGCCGAAGAAATTTCGGCGTGTGTCGACGAGGCATACCGCGGCACGTTTTCGAGTGAAGAGGTTACGCCGCTCGTCAAACTCGACGCTGCGCCGGGCGCTGACTCCCCCCAGACCTATGTGATGGAGCTCTTTGGCGGCCCCACGAGCGCCTTTAAGGACGTCGCCCTGCAGATGCTCCCCCGTCTGATGGCCCGCACTTCCGCCAAGGACGGCGGCACCGAGTGCATCATGATCGTCACCGCCACATCGGGCGACACGGGCAAGGCCGCGCTCGCCGGTTTTGCCGACGCTCCGGGCACGGGCATCACCGTCTTTTATCCCGAGGGCAAGGTCAGCCGCGTCCAGAACCTGCAGATGTCCACGCAGGAGGGCGACAACGTCGCCGTCTGCGGCATCCGCGGCAACTTTGACGACGCCCAGAGCGCCGTCAAGCGCATCTTTGCCGATAAGGAGCTTGCCGAGCGCCTGGAGGCCGCTGGCACGGTGCTTTCGAGCGCCAACTCTATCAATGTCGGCCGTCTGGTACCGCAGGTCGTCTACTACTTTGCCGCCTATGCGCAGCTGCTGCGCGCCGGCGCCATCGAGGCCGGCGATGCCGTGGAGTTCTGCGTGCCGACCGGCAACTTTGGCGATATCCTGGCCGGCTACTATGCCAAGCGCATGGGTCTGCCCGTCGCCAAACTCGTCGTGGCCAGCGACAAGAACAACGTGCTCGCTGACTTCCTGACCACCGGCGTTTACGACCGCAACCGCCCGTTCTTCACGACCATCTCGCCGTCGATGGACATCCTCATCAGCTCCAACCTGGAGCGCATGCTCTACTTCCTGTCCGATGGCGACTGTGAGCTCGTTGCCGGCCTTATGGAGCAGCTGGCACAGACCGGTCGCTACGAGGTACCCGCCGAGCTGCTGGCCAAGATCCAGAGTGTGTTTGGCTGCGGCTGGGCCAGCGAGGACGAGGTCCGCGCTGCTATCAAGAACTGCTGGGATGCAAACGGCTATGTGATCGACCCGCACACCGCTTGCGGCTATCACGTCTTTGAAAAGGTCGCCCCCGCCGAGGGCGCCAAGGCCCGCGTGCTGCTTTCGACCGCCAGCCCCTACAAGTTCCCGCGCGCCTGCTGCGACGCCCTGGGCCTCGACGTTCCCAAGGACGACTTTGAGGCCATGCGCGTGCTCGAGCAGGCAACCAACACGGTCGCCCCAGCCCAGCTCGCCGAACTCGAATCCAAACCCGTCCGTTTCGAAGACGTCTGCGACGTCGATGAGATGGCCAGCTACGTAGAGCAGGCTGCAAAAAAGATAGCAACCAACTAAACCCCTTATAAGGCGCCGGCGAAAGCCGGCGCACCTTCTTTTATCAGATACCTACCGGGATGATGACGAACGTGCATAGCGTGCCTGGCTGTTTAGTTCGTCGCGAGTTCCGCACGCAAAGGAAAGCACTTAATGTGCTTTCCGTCTTGCGCAGGACTGCCCGAGCAGCGAACTAAACAGCCAGGCACGCCAGGAGGACTCACATGATCAAGATCACCGTCCCAGCAACAAGCGCCAACTTGGGCATTGGCTACGATACCCTCGGCATGGCCGTCAGCCTCTACTCGCACTTTACCTTTGAGCGCGCCGACAAGCTCACCATCACGGGCTGCCCCGAAGAGTTCCAAAACGAGAACAACCTGGTTTACGTCAGCTTTGTCGATGCACTGGCCGCATGGGGCGAGACGGCTTTTCCCGTTGCCATCGACATTCAGACTGACGTTCCCGTCGCCCGCGGCCTGGGCTCCAGCTCCACCTGCGTCGTCGCCGGCATTATGGCCGCCGCCGCACTGACAGGCCACACCGTCGACCGCGCCGAGCTGGTTCGCATTGCCACCGAAGTCGAGGGCCATCCCGATAACGTCGCCCCCGCCATCCTGGGCGGCGCCGTCTGCTCCTTTACGCCGACCGATTCGCTCCCCCAGTGCCTGCGCTACGAGGTGAGCGATCGCCTGCGTTTTATTACCGTGATTCCGCCCTACGAGGTACACACGAGCGAGGCGCGCAAGGTCGTGCCGCAGGAGATTCCGCTCTCCACCGCCGTGTGGCAGATGGGCCGCATCGCCGGTATGACGCGCGGCTTGGAGACTGGTGACCTCGACCTGATTGCCGCCGCCAATGACGACCGCATCCAGGAACCCTATCGTCGCCGTCTGATTCCCGACTACAACGCCGTGCGCGACACCTGCCTTAACGGAGGCGCCAAGACCATCTGGATCAGTGGCTCCGGCTCGACCCTCATGGCGGTGACCGACGACACCATCGTGGCAAAATTCCTGCAGGTCAAGCTGCGCGAACAGTTCCCCAAGTGCGACACGCATATCCTCACGTGCGACACGGAAGGCGCTCAAATCGAGTACCTGTAGACATCCTCCTCATATACCTGTCCGGGACGGTCGGGATGTTCCCTCAAAATCGTCCTCGCGCATGAAGGCCCCTGGTCCTGCTCCTACGGAGCGACGGACAAGGGGCCTTCGCGCTGCGGAATGATTTTGAGGGAACATCCCGACCGTCCCTGCGCCTACCTTGCTGAGGATGTCTACAGGGACCCACGCTTTGAAGGGGCGCCAGGCTGATAGTTGATTTTTATTGGCAGGGGCTCTTGCTGGTAAGGGGCACTTACTAGAGGCAAGCCTCGGCAATGCGGCGCTTGAGTTCATCGATGCCGGTGCCGGTCTGGGAGCTCGTGATGATTACATTCTCGGCCGGGACGTTGAGCTGCTTTTTGATAGCGGCCGCCTGGCGGGCCTGTTGGGTACGGCTGAGTTTGTCGGCCTTGGTGAGGCAGACGATAAAGTTGAACTCGTTGCCCTGTAGGTAGTCGATCATGTCGTGGTCGAGCTTGCTGGGGTCGTGACGAATGTCCACCAGCGACACAACCAGGTTAAAGCTGCGCTCGGAGTCGAAGAAGTCGCCGATCAGCTCGGCCCAGCGGTCGCGCTCGGCCTTGGAGCGACGCGCGAAACCGTAGCCCGGCAGGTCCACAAAGTGCACGTCGTCGGCCTCGAAGAAATTGATGTTGCTCGTCTTGCCCGGCGTGCTCGAAACCTTGACCAGGTTCTTGCGGCCAAAGAGTTTGTTCATGATAGACGACTTGCCCACATTTGAGCGGCCAACGAAGCTCACCTCGGGACAGGTGGACTCGGGGATCTGCGAAACCTTGCCGTAGCTGGCGACGAACTTGGCAAGCTGGTAGTTAATTGAATCGGCCATGGACACTCCTTGGTCGTAGGTTCTTACAAAACGGGCGTGCTATTGCGCGGCAGCGATACGACGAACGATGTCAAGCGTGATGCCGCTCGCGGTGCGAGCGTACTCGTCCAGATCGAACTCGCGCTCGCAAAACGCGTCATATGCCTCGTCACAATTATCGCTGATAGCGCGCAGCACCAGGCAATCGACACCATTCTTGGCCGCGATGTGCGCAATTGCCGCGCCCTCCATCTCGACGCAATCGGCATGCGTGGCCTCAATCGCAGCGTTACGCATGGCGTCACCCGTAACAAAGCGGTCACCCGTGGCGATAGTGCCACACAGGAACTGCTTGGGGTCCTTCTCCGCAGAATTCTCATCCGCCGAGGTATCCACAAATCCATGCTCGGCAAGCACGGCGGCGGCAACATCAACCAACGCCGGCGTCGAGACAAACTCCTCGAGCCCCGGCGCGGACTCGGCGATGAGTGCCGTATCGGTATCCAGATAGCGCAGGCACTTGCCTATAACCACGTCGTTAATATGGAGTTTAGGGTTTAGGCCGCCCGCAATACCCGAGAACACAACGGCCTGCGGGGCGTATTTGCTGATGAGATGCTGCGTTGCCGCCGCGGCGTTTACGGTTCCCATGCCAGCGGTCGTAGCAACAACGGACAAACCGTCGAGCTCGCCGCTGACAACGGTCAAGCCCGCCTCTTGTACCACACGAGCGCCGTTCAGTTCTTCTTTAATCTGCGCAACCTCTTTTTCGAGTGCACCGATGATTGCGATGGTAGGCATACCATCCCCCAAACCCGTGAAAACTGCTATCCACGGTATGGTACCAGCATTTTGGCTCAACCGCGCAATACGAAGCCGCTAGACCACCGCAGCGCGGGTATCGTAGAGGAGCAAAATGACTTGCTAGCCGATGGCGTTTTTTAGCTCCGCGCGGCGCTTTTTCATGCCCGTCATGACAGCGTTGCGCAGCTCGGGCATGCGCGCGGTATCCATCTGGGGCACGCCCTCGAGCTTATAGGGAATGCCCAGTTGCTCGTACTTGACGACACCCATCGTGTGATACGGCAGCATTTCCAGGCCCACCACGTTGTGCCATGGAGCGATGAGGCGACCGAGCTTCTCGCACTCCTCCACCGTGTCGGTAATGCCCGGCACCACCACGTGGCGGATAACGACCTTAATCTTGCGACGCGCGAGCTCATCACCAAACGCCAGAATGCGTGCGGGATCGCAACCGGTCAGCTTTTTATGCTCGACTGGGTCGGCATGCTTAATATCGAGCAGTACCATGTCGGTCTCGTTGAGCACGGCATCGAACTTCTCGGGATGCGCGGGATCGAACGCATAGCCGCAGCTATCCAAGCAGGTGTGCACACGACCATCGTGGTTATTGTGCATGGCGTGGAACAGGTCGGCCAAAAACTCAGGCTGCAGGAGCGGCTCGCCGCCGGACACCGTAATACCACCGCTGCGGTAAAACTCATGGTTACTCTGGAACTCGTCCATAAGGTGCTCGACGGTCACCATCGTGCCGCCGTTAACCGACCAGGTATCGGGGTTGTGGCAATACGCACAGCGCATGGGGCAGCCTTGGACAAACACTACGAAGCGGATGCCGGGTCCGTCGACCGTCCCCATCGTCTCGATCGAATGCACGCGGCCAAGGGCAAACGCAGAGTCCTCGGGACGAGCGTCCACACCCTCAAGCGTCATTTCTGCCATTCGCGCTACCTTGCCTCTCCTTGGATGCAACCAATTAAAATGCCAGAGCCATTCTAGCCCATGTGCTTGCGTTTAAACGTCTCGGGCTAGAATGGCACGTTTTAATCTATCCCCCATCACCATGGCTGGGGTCTACGTCGAGATGTCAGGCTGAAGAACGCTCGCCTGCGGCCTTTACGCTTTAAGCGTGAGCACCGCACCGAAGGCGGTCGGGCCGCAGTGGCTCGAGATGACGCCGCCGACCTGAGTCCAGGTAATGTCCTTAAAGCCCAGGTCGTGCGCATAGACTTCCATGTCGTCGCGCAGCTCCTGGGAAAGGCCTACCGAATACGCCAGGCCAATGTGCGAGTAGTCGATCTCGCCCTTCGCAACCATGTGGTCAATAAAGGCGCGGGCGCACTTGAGCATAGAGCCGCGGAACTTCTTGGTCGCCACGAACTTGCCGCCCGTCACCTCAATGCAGGGCTTAATCTTGAGCAGATGTGCGCCAAGGAATGCGACGTTGGACAAGCGACCGCCCGCCTTAAGGAAGGCAAGATCGGTAGGAACAAAGCCCAGCAGCACGCGGTCCATGACGGAGTTCGCGAAGGCGAAGATCTCGTCGACGGTGGCATCGGGGTGAGCCTCGATGTATTTGGCGGTCTCGACGACAACAAGCGACTGGCCCACCGAGACAAAACGCGTGTCCATGGAGTAGACGTAGTCGCGACCCTTGGCGGCGATCTTCGATGATTGATGCGAGCAGGTCGTGGCCTCGGAATATGCAAGATGCAGAATGGTCGCGTCGGGTTGCTCGGCATGGATGCGGTCGTACACATGCGCAAAATCTGCCGGCGCACAGCCGCTGGTCTTGGGCATCACGCCAAACTCGTTGCAGCGCGAATAAATCTCGAGCGGATCGATCGAGCCGTCCTCGACGGTCTCGTCACCAATCGTGACATGCATAGGCACGCGCACGATGCCGTAGCGCTCGCAGAGCTCTGGCGTCACATCCGAACCAGATTCAACCACGATTATGTACTTGCCCATTATTATCACGACCCATCTCGACGTTGGCTTTTTAATATGTGACACACGCCCGCCGTCCTGCTACAGAACGACCCCCAAGCGCCAAAGAGACGCCGCCCTTTGCACATAACAAAGGACAGCGTCTCCCTGGAAAACTCCGTGCTTATCTGAGATTCTACACGGTTTATTAAGGAGTGTTACTTATTCCGCAAACGGTCACTATATGCGGTAAGCGGTAGTTGGCCGCGACAACTGCGACACATTCCGTCCAGCAAATCCAATCGTGCTCCACGCACGGTTAATGCACGAGGCGGTAGAAATTCATCGATGCCGCACCCTCGGCGTGCAGCTCCATCGCCGGAACCGCCGGCGAATAGGTACGGCTCGTAAGTGCCGCCTCGCCACCGTTGGCAAAAATCTCGACCATCGTAGTGTCCGAAAGCACGCGCAGGTCGCGAAGCTCGCTGAGCTCGATCGACCTCTGGTCGCGCCCATAGCCTTCGTCACCCATGTCGAGGGTAAGCATCCCGTCCGCATAACGCACAAAGACACCCTTGCGGATTTCGAGCTCGGCCATCTTGGCGCCCTCACAGGAAACCACAAGATCAAACAGGCGGCCCGGCTCCTCAACGGTTTCACCGCCTGTCGCGCGAACGCAGTCACCGCGCATCCTCTCAATCTCGTGCGCCGGCTGCTGGCAGAGCTTACCATCGCGTATGCTCAGCTCTCTCGGCACCGTCAACGCGCACTGCCATCCGCGCGCCACCGTCGGGTTTTCTGCCGTCGCGTCGGGGCAACCCGACCATCCGATCATCAAACGCCGGCCTGCAGCATCCTCAAAGGACTGCGGAGCATAGAAATCAAAACCGGCATCGACCATCGGGGGCATGCCCTGCCTGACGATTTTAAAGCTCGGCGCCTCCCAATCGGCCTCGATGGGGAACCACACGCACTGATGCGGATTGCGGTAACGCCAACCATCGGCAGGCACACCCTGCGGACAGCAAACGAGAATAAGCTCGCCATCGAGCTCAAGCAGATCGGGGCACTCCCACATAAAGCCAAACTTCTCGCCCAACTCAATGCGCGTCGCATAGCTCCAGTCCTCAAGATTGCGCGAGGTATAGACAAGCACGCAGCCACGGTCGTCTTTCGTACGAGCGCCCAGAACCATGTAGTAGATACCATCGTGCTCAAGGATCTTGGGGTCGCGCACGTGCGTACCGATATCGTCGGGGTAATCGACCGGTCCAACAGCTATGCACTTCTCGCCCAATTCGTCGGGATTCTCGGCAACCATATGAATCTGGTTTTGCTCACGGCCCGTCAACACGTAGTCGTAATCATCGCGGTCAAAATGCTTAACGTTGCCGGTATAGAAGTAGTGAATCTTGCCATCACGTACAAAGGCAGAACCAGAATACGCTCCACTCGAATCCAAATCGGAATCGGGGAACAGCACGGGGCCGTGATTCTCGTACGTCACAAAATCCTTTGTCGTCAGATGGTTCCAAAGCACTGGACCGCCATGCGCAGCATCGAACGGATCGTATTGATGATAGATGTGATACGTATCACCAATCTGAACCAAACCATTGGGGTCGTTGAGCCAGCCAAGCTCAGGCTCCACATGGAACAAAAGCCTATCGGGGTCGGACGCGATGCGAGCCGCCGTCTCATCCTGTCCGGCACGCCACTGCTCATAGTCCGCACGCATCACCTTGTTTTTTTGATTAAACATCGCCATTGACCTTCTCGTCTATAGGAAAGGACGCTCGACTCACACGAGCCGAACGCCCTTCCCCAAATGGACTTATCCGCACATTACGCTGAACGGCTCAACTAGAAGCTAACGTCGAAGCCAGCGCCAGCGCCCTCTTCATCGGTGGTCGGCACGCCCTTTGCCTTGTTGTAGGCAAAGATCAAGACGATCGGCACGATGAAGGCGATGAGATTGCCAGCCACATACCACACGAGAGTCTCGGGTGTGACGATGAGCAGGCCAAGCACACCGGTCAGACCCTGACCGATGGCGCGCACCTCAAAGAGCTTCACGAAGGCACCGCCGCAGCCTGCACCGATGCATGCGCAGATGAACGGGATGATCGAGTAGCGCATGTTTGCAGCGAAGATAGCGGGCTCGGAGATTCCGACCAGCGTCGGGATAAAGGACGACATGCAGATGTTGCGCTCTTTGGAATGCTTCTTGTGAATGAGGTACATGCCGATGGCGCCGCCACCCTGGGCGATGATGGAAACCGACCAGATGGCCTGGATGTAGTTGAAGCCAGTCGTGGCAACGAGGTTTGCCTCGATACCCTGGATGAACTGATGCGTACCGGTAACGACAAGCGGCTGCAGGAACGCGGCGAAGACAAAGGCACCAAAGACGCCCATCCTGTTGTACAGGATATCGATTACGCCGGCGAGGACGTCGCCGATCAGGTTGCCGAGCGGGCCGAACACGGTGAACAGGGCGACGTTAGCAAGAATCAGGGTAACGGTCGGGACAAAGACGAACGAGACGACCTCGGGGATGTACTTCTGGGCAATCTTCTCGACCTTGGCCATAAACCAGGCAGTCAGGATTGCAGGGAACACGCCGCCCTGGAAAGCAACCATGGGAATGGAGAGCGGACCAAAGTTCCAGTACTCAGCACCCGTCGGGTCCATAACGAACGTGTTACGGTTCATAAGGCTCGGGTGAACCATGACGATACCGACGAGGATGCCCAGGATCGGGTTACCGCCAAAACGCTTGACCGCGCTGTACATAACCAGGACAGGCAGGTAGTCAAACGTGGTGGCGATAATGGCAAAGAAGCTTGCGAGGTTCTTGAGGAACTCGCTGTGGTCGGCAAGGCTGCCCTCCATGCCAAAGAGGCCGTTGGCAACGATCAGCGACTTAAGGCCGATGATGATAGCAGCGCCGACGAAAGCGGGAATGATGGGGATAAAGATGTCCGAGAATACCTTGAGGACCGAGAAGAACTTGCCCTTCTTGTCCGCCTCGGCGCCCTTGACCTCGGAAGCGCTGATCTCCTTAACGCCCGTCAGAGCCATAAACTCATCGTAAACCTTGTTGACGGTACCGGTACCGAAGATGATCATGAGCTGGCCGCTGTTGTACAGCACGCCCTTGACGCCATCGATGTTCTCGAGCTCGGCCTTGTTGTACTTGCTCGTATCCTTGAGCACCAGACGCAGACGCGTAACGCAATGCGTGGCGCCCTCGATGTTCTCCAGACCGCCGACGTTATCGACGACTTGCTGAGACACTACTTTGTAGTCCATGTTCCTCTCCATTCCTTTACGAAATCATAAGACGTTTTGATGCCATTACAGAGACGCGATCGTTGCATTTGCGCACTTAAGCGTACCGTCGGTGACCGTCAGCGCCACACCCTGGCCCTGCTTATTGCAGAATCGAGCGTTAAGTGCAACATCATCGACAAAGATGGTCGCGATATCGTCGTCAACGACCAGGCGCACATGATGAGTGCCCTCGCCCTTAAAGAACAACGGACGCTCGAGGCCCATGTTGTTGACCTGGAACCACGGATACTGGGGGGCCGCCGTAAACTCGAGCTTGCCCTCACGCAGGTTGGCGCGGAACTCATAGGCAAGACCGGACTCGGCGTCCTCGGCAAGCTTCACCGAGAAGCCGGCAGCGTCACCGGCGAGCTCGATGTCGGCATCGAGCATATAGGTGGAACCGGCATCCGCGGCGAGCACCTGCTCGACCTTGCCCGACTCGCAGGAGAGCTCAAAGGCCTCGACTGCCTTAGCCTCGCCAAAGGCGCCAAGCATGCTGTCAGGAAGCTTGGTGCCGAGCGTTCCGTCGGCACGCTGAACGATCTCGAGGGGCATAAAGGTGCCACCCCACAGGTAAGAGCTGGGGTCGCCGCCCTCGTCACGCGTAGGAACCCAACCAAAGAGAACGCGGCGCTCGCCGTCAAATGCGGTACGCGCGGCATAGTACGCGCGGCCATCGAAGGAATCGTCCGCAGGAGTGATCCAAGGACCGTTGATAGAGCGAGACATGCGGTAACGGGTCTTGTTGCCATCACTGTACTCGGAGAACACCAGATACCACCAGTCGCCCATCTTAAAGAGATCAGGCATCTCGAACATGGTGTACAGGCCCGGATTCCACCAGTCGCCCTGGAACTCCCAGGTATCCAGGTCCTTGGAGGTGAACTTGACCAGACGACCGGTCATCAGACGCTTGTCCTCGCCCACACGCGTGCCGAGGATGAGCATGTACTCTTCGTTCTCCTCATCCCAAAGCACAAAGGGATCGCGCCAGTTGCGGTCATCGTAACCCTCCTGGGGCGGAAGCAGCGTCTCGGCGATGTTCTTCTCCCACTTGACGGCGTCGTCACTCGTTGCGTGAAGAAGAACCTGCTTCATCAAGCGTGCCTTGACCTTATCGCGATTGCAACCAGTGTAGAGCGCATGGTACTTGTCGCCCACCTTAAACACCGTGCCGGCATAAACATACTGGTCGACTTCCTCGTCGCCGCCACGCTCAAGGCTCTCGCCAAAGTCTTTGTAATTGACGAAGTCCTTGGTTGTCGCGAGTGCCCAGCCAAACGGCTCTCCGAAAGGTCCGGGGTTTCGCGTGTCACGCTGATGATAGAGATAGAACGTGCCGTCCTCGCCGTACGGCATGATGTCGCCTACCCAAATTCCCTCAGGCTGGTAATACACCTTGTGCATCCGAGACTTCCTTTCTCACGAGATACTAACTCGGTACAACTGCAAGATATGTCAATCGTTTTCATATGTCAAACGTTTTCACACCAATACGTCTTTTCGCCGTTCCAGTCGTCGGCAAACGGTTGACATATGCCGGCGAACGGTCATCAGAGGTGTTTGAGGAATTCTTTTGGCACGGGATGAACTACGCGGTTTTACCCTCAATGAGTTCAACGGGGAGCTTGATATTCGATTCGGGCTTTTCGCCGTTAATAAGAGCAATGATGGATTGCGCCGCGAGCTCTCCGATGCGATCGATATCTTGGCGAACGGTTGTTAAGTCAGGCATAAACGTCATAGTGCGGCGGGCACCATCCGCGCCCACGACCTTAATATCGCCCGGAGCGCTCAAGCCGCGCTGCTTCATCACGTTAAGACAGATAGCCGCCATCGTGTCGTCTCCCGCAAAGATGCCGTCAATATCGGGGTTCTCATCGAGGATCTTCGCAACGACCGCGCTCTTTTCGTCGTCGGGCTTAACGAACTCGACCTCACGGACAAGCGCGGGCAAACCGGCCTGCTCAACAACATCGAGGTAGGCATCGGTACGCTTATTGGCAGGCATGCGCATGCGGCTATTGCTGCGCAGGCACAGGATGCGCGAACACCCGTCATCGATCAGGCGACGCGTGGCAAGTTCGCCGATACTATAGCTGTCGCTCGCAATCTGAACAGAGGCCTCGCCAAGGTCGCAGTCGATACCAACCAGACTCAAGCCCATCTCGGCATACGCCTCGGCACCGATATTAAGCGAGTTGACGATGACGCCATCAACCATATTGCGTCGAAGCATGTCGATATAAGAGCGCTCAAGCTCGGGTCGATTGGCGCTATTGCACAGCAGCATCTTAAAACCGTTTTCGGCCAGGGTATGCTCAATGACTTGAACCACTTGGGCATGAAACGGACTGCTGACATAGGGGACGATCATACCGATAAGATTCAGGCGACCGTTGAGCATGGCACGAGCGATATCGTTGGGCGTATAGTTGATGCGCTTCATCGCGGCATGGACCTTATCGCGGGTCTCTTGGCTAATATAGCCACGATTATTAAGCACACGAGATACCGTAGTAGGCGAAACCCCCGCCACCGCCGCAACTTCCTTGATGCCAGGCTTAGCCGTATCCTTAGAACGAGCACTCTCGCGAGCCATAGCACCCTCCCCCATCAACATGTCATACGTTTACATACGAACAAAGCATACCCCAACAAGAGCGGGAAGACGGTAACAGTACAAGTAAGTAAACGACTCATCCAAATAATTAGGAGAGTTCCGCCTAAAGGGTGACTACACAGGACCCCCGCCGGGGCTGTTTGGGCTACCTCCCAAATCATTCCGCACTGATATTTTCTGTATTGAAGACGTCGATGATGCACCCGTATACCATTGACGTCGACACCATCAGATGCGGACCGCGCGGTGACCCCACATTCCGCTGGCGCCCACAGGGCTGCCCTCGTTTCCTGACATGTCCC
>DBEZDO010000080.1:0-18959 GCA_048187355.1 Collinsella sp. | reverse complement strand
AGTATCGAGCATGGGAGCCCCTTCCATGAATGCGGCGTGGCCGCCACGGTTGGATTAGACACTCACCATTGTCGGCCTAATCCGCGGTCTTTCATGCAGCAGGGGCTCTCAATGTTTTTATGTCCTGCTCATATCGTCTGTGCCGGCACCTGGGGACAGTCCTTATGTCAAGAGATCGGTGCAAGAGGGGTAGGTTGCCTTGCGTCGATCTAAATAAGTTGCGGTGAGATAGTTCTTGAATTGGCCTTTTTTGAGGCTAAACAGGAACTATCTCACCGCAACTGCGTTGAGCGTTTTTTTGGCAGCCGGTTTACTTGCTTGCGAACAGCCAGACTAGGATGATCACCAGGATTGCGGCGACGATGCAGACGATGGCGCCGGTGAATTTGATGCGTGAGTCGCGGGTACGCTCGCGCACGTCGTCCTCGGCGGCTTCGAGTTGGGCCACTTCGCGCTCGGTTTCGGCGTACTCGGCCTTATCGCGGATCAGAGAGCCTGCGAGCGATTCGGTAATCTCGGGATGGTCATGTACCTCGGTCGCCTGCTCGATGATCGACTGTGCGTGCGCGACGTCCGCCTGGGCATCGGCGATGGCCTGCTCCTGCTCTCGACGCGCCTTGTCCTCGGCGGCGATCTTCTCGCGCAGTTCGCGCTGGCGCGTTGCAGCGGCGGTTTTTGCGGTCTGCAGCTCGTCGCGCGCGGCATCGGCCTCTGCCGTCACGGCTTGGTGCGCGCGTTTGGCTTCGGCAATGGGGGCCTGCGCCTGTTCGACGGCCTGCTCGGCTGCGGCAAGCGAGTGTTCAAGGTCGGCGGTGATACGCGGGACATCTTCTTCGGCTTTACGCAGGGCATCTGCCGTGTCGGAGATCTGCATCGAGAGCTCGCTGGTGCGCACCGTATAGTTGGCGGGATTTGCCGAGGGATTGCGTTGCAGCTCGGCATACTCATGACGCAGTGTCTCGAGCTGGGCGCGCGTGGCGTCGACGGTTTGTTGTGCGGCGGCAATGCCGGCGTCTCGCTCGGCCTGCACCTTGTCGCGGATGCGCTTGGAATCCTCAAGACGGCGAACGAGGCGGTTGCCGGTCTCGCGCGAGCTCGCCTCGCGGGCCTCCACGGCATCGAGCGCGGCCTTCAGGCGGAGCTCGGTCGCGTCATCATCTGTCTTCATTTGTTCGAGCTGACCCTTGAGCTCTGCTACTTTGGAAGCATGGACATCGCGATCGATTTCGGCTGCCGCAGCGGTCTTTTGCGCTGTGGCGATCGCCTGACGCTGGTCGGCGACGATCTGCTCGTAGCGGCCTGCGATATCCTGGCGCGTCTCGAGTTCCTCGGCCTGATCGGCAATGCGCTGCTCAAGTTCGGCCAGGTGGGCGCGGGCATCGGCAAGTGCCTTTTTCGCGGCGTTCATCTCGCGCATGGCCGAGGCACCCTGGGCGATAAAGGTGCCCACGGCGTTCGCAGTGTTCGAGACAGCGGTCCCCAGATCGCGGCTCGCGGCGGGGGAGTGCGGGGCGGTCGGGCGAGCGGTGTCGGCAGCGTCCGCATCGGCAGCCTGCGGCGCGGCGATATTGCCGGTACCGCCCTCGACCACAGAAAAGCCTGCTGCGTGCGGATCGACCGCATCGGCGCCAATCGTGGGGTGCTCGAGCTGCAGAAACGAGGGCATGGTGCTGCCCTGGTCGGCAACCGGAGTCTCGCCGGGCACAAAGGTCGAGGCCGCCTCGGCGGCCTCCTCTTCCTCGGCATCAATATCGGCATCGGCGACGGCGTCTTTCATCGCTTTGACAGCATCCATCATGGAGTCCATGACGGCATCGAGCTCTTCTTCCGAAGATACCTCGATGGGGCCCGCTGCTTGCGGGGCGTCGTCCTGAGCGGGCGCATCGTCGTTTTGCTCATCGGCGTTTTCTGTTTCGGGGGTTTCCGCCGTAGCGCTTTCGTCCAAGATGGGGTCGTCGATGTCGATACTATCGCAGGTCACAGCGTCAGTATCTGCGGTGACGTCTGCGGAATCATCAATATGCTGTTGAGTCTGGGGGTCCAGCTCGTCTGTCATAGGCATGTGCTCCTCATCGTTGTTTGTCACCCTATGATAAAGTCTCGCACCGACATCCCGCGCGCCGCAGCAAAGTTTCAAAACGTGTTCGATGGCTCGTTTGGCTGACAAAAATTCGGCCTCTTTATCCAGTTCGTGCTTGACATTCCCTTCGCCGAATGACGTTGTGCCGTTCGCCTGCTGCGGTCTTTATTTTTCACTTGAACCCGCTAAAGTTGCATTTCAGCTTTTGGCGCGTGAAGTTGGATGCGCGCAGTCGGCGGGTGGGCCCGTCGCGATTTGAAAGGACTTTGTATGGGACTTTTCACTGGTAAGACCGTGATCGTCACCGGCGGCGGCAAGGCCACGCTTAAGGACGGTTCCGCTGGCTCCATCGGCTACGGCATCGATATCGCTTTTGCCAAGGAGGGCGCGAACCTCGTCATCACCGGCCGCAACGTCGCTAAGCTCGAGGCCGCCAAGGAGTCTCTCGAGGCCGAGTACGGTGTCAAGGTTCTGCCTGTTCAGGCCGATGTTTCAGCCGGTCAGGACAACGAAGCCGTCGTCCAGAACGTCATCGACAAGGCCATTGAGGAGTTTGGCCGCATCGACGCCGTCGTCAACAATGCTCAGGCCAGCGCCTCGGGCGTGACCATCGCCGATCACACCATGGATCAGTTTAATCTGGCCATTTACTCCGGTCTGTATGCTACCTATCTGTACATGCAGAAGGCCTATCCGCACCTGAAGGAGACCAAGGGCTCCGTGGTCAACTTTGCCTCGGGTGCCGGCCTGTTTGGCAACTATGGCCAGTGCAGCTATGCTGCCGCCAAGGAGGGCATCCGCGGCCTGACCCGCGTTGCCGCCAACGAGTGGGGCAAGGACGGCATCAACGTCAATATCGTTTGCCCGCTTGCTTGGACCGCTGCGCTCGAGAACTTCCAGGATGCCTATCCCGAGGCGTTTAAGGCCAACGTCCACATGCCGCCGGCTGGTCACTACGGCGACGTCGAGAAGGAGATCGGCCGCGTGGTCGTTCAGCTCTGCGGTCCCGACTTTAAGTACATGAACGGCGAGACCGTCACCCTCGAGGGTGGCATGGGCCAGCGGCCTTAGGGGTTACGTCTCAGGTTCCGCCGTTCTAACGAACGGCGGACCAGCCGACGCTGCGCGGGCCGCATTTGGACAATCTGACGTTCAACTTCAAGGGCGCGACCAGAAGGTCAGCGCCCTTTCGTTTCACGTCACCTTGTCTCAAATGCGGCCCGCTCGCTGACTTATGCTCAACCTGCGGCGCCATTTTGCTTGAAGGCACCTTGCTCGCTCTGGCGGGTTTTCGCTCATATGACCCAATCCGCTGTCAAGAGCCACAATGGCCCCGCCGACCGCTTGCAATCGGTCGGCGGGGCCTGCCGTTAACCCGTCCCGGTCCGCCCCCGGCATGTCGTCGACGCCTTCGGCTCAGTCTCATATCCGCGGATACCGTTCTGCCGGCCCGCACTCCATTCCTTCGGCGGGGTTCCCCAAGTCTGTCGAGGCGCATGCGGAGGGCTCCGCGCGCCCAGCGAAAGCGGGGGTATCCCCGAAGGCTGCCCGGCTCGCCGGGACGGGGGCTATGTCTATTCGGTTGCCTCCCGGCACATCGCGCCGAGGGCCCACAGCCACCTCACGAGCTCGGCCGCGGTGGCCGCGTTGGCCTTCGCCGCGGGCACGCCGCGGGCGAGCATCTCCTTGCGCCGCCGCAGGAGCCGCTCGGACCCCTTCCTCCCGTGCATCCTTATCTCGAGGGGCACGCCCGTGTCCCTTGGCATGAGCTTCGGCTGGTGCCGTGCCGCGGCGTAGCACCATGAACCCTCAACGGCCAGCTTCCTCACGAGCGCGTTGCCCGCACCGCTGATGCCTCCGAGCCGCACGGAGTCGCCACTCGACCTCTGACTCGGCGCGAGGCCGAGATAGGCCGTGACCTGCCTTCCGGAACGGAACCTCGTGAAGTCGCCGACCTCGGCCGAGAAGGCTGCGGCCAGCGCGAAGGCGCAGCCCTTGATCGACTGGAGGGCGGCCACCTCCGCGGCGATCGGGCTGGCATCCACGGCGGCCCTGTACTCGGAGAGCAGGTCCGCCCGGGCCTCCGCCGCGGCCTCGACCTCGTTCCTCAGGGCGGCGAGCGTCCGAACCCCGCCATCGTCCTCCGGCCTGACCTTGTCGAGCCACCTCAGGAAGTCGTAGGTCCAGTACTTCCTCGGGTTGCCGGCGGGCGTGGTGCCGCCGTAGACGAACCCTCGCTTTGCGAGGAAGGCGAGCAGCCGCTGCTTGGCGGTCGCCAGGCGCGCGGTCGCCCCGTCGTAGGCGCCGGCGAGGTCCCTGATGCCTTCGACCTCGGGGGAGGGGATCCATACGGGGGAGATGTCGTGGGCGAGTATCGCCTTGGCCATCCTGGCGGCGTCGTTCCTGTCGTTCTTGGAGGCCGAGTCGGCGGCCGACCTGGGGATCTTCGAGACCGCGGCGACGACGCACTCGACGCCGAGCCCGGCGAGCTCCCTTTGCGGGGCGAAGCCGAGGTAGCCGCTCTCGTAGGCCGCGAGCGACGGCCCGGGGAACCCATCCATCCACCCGGCGATCTCGCCCCAGGGGTTGCCGGGGAACCTCCTCGTCACGGCCTCGCCGGTGTCCGCGTCGAGGGCGCAGACGGTGGTCGACCTCAGGTGGACGTCCATCCCGAACGCGGTAGAATACTTTGGCATGGGAGCCTCCCAACCTCGTTGCGGCGCGGCTGCGCCTATGGCACTTCAACATCATTGTCGCAGCCCCGACCCGCGGTCACGAGCGGGGGCTCCTATCTTTTTAGTGCCCTCGGATTGGGTCATAGTGTCTGTCGGTGCCATAACATCGGCGTTGCCTTGGCCGTCAATAGTCATTGGGGACGTTCTTTATCTGCCGGCACTTGAGGACAGTCCCTAAGTGTCGGCAGATTGGGACATTCCTTTGCAAGATGGCGCTGAAGACTGTCCCCAACGACCGGCTCGGGAACCTGATCCTAATGCACTAGTTTCTGTCGAGTCGGTGCTCTTTGTGGGTTGCCCGTATAATGGTTTGCGTATGAACCGCAACCAAGGAGTTCCAGTTTATGGACCAGAGCCTTTTTAAATTCGACTTGATCGCCGAGGACCCGACGACGCACGCGCGCGCCGGCGTGCTGCACACCCCGCACGGCGACATCGAGACGCCGATCTTTATGCCCGTGGGCACCAAGGCAAACGTCAAGGGCATCCCCACCGAGACCGTTAAGCAGCTCGGTGCGCAGATCGTGCTCGCCAACACCTACCACCTGTCCATGCGTCCCGGCGAGGACACCATCGCCGAGCTGGGCGGACTGCACAAGTTTATGAACTGGCATGGCCCCATTCTTACCGACTCGGGCGGCTTCCAGGTGTTCAGCCACAACGACGCCGTCAAGCTCACCGACGAGGGCGTGCGCTTTATCGTCAACGACTACGACGGCCGCCATGTGTTCTGGACGCCCGAGGACAACATGGAAATCGCCATGAAGCTCGGTTCCGACATCTGCATGCAGCTCGACCAATGCCCGGGCTATCCCGCCACGCGCGCCTACGTTGAGCGCGCCGTTGAGCTGTCGAGTATGTGGGCCGAGCGCTGCTACAAGGCTCACACCCGCGATGACCAGGCGCTCTTTGGCATCGTCCAGGGTGGCATGCATCTGGATCTGCGCCTGCGCTCGCTGCGCCATCTGGAGGAGTGCGGCGACTTCCCCGGTTACGGCATCGGCGGCTACTCGGTGGGCGAGGACCACGAGACTATGTTCGAGACGCTGGCGCCGCTGGTTTCCGAGTACATGCCTAAGCACAAGCCGCGCTACCTCATGGGCGTCGGCAACCCTACCACGCTCGTGCGCGGCGTTGGCGTGGGCATCGACATGTTCGACTGCGTGCTGCCGACGCGCACCGGCCGCATGGGTACGGCGTTCTCCAGTGAGGGTCGCCTCAACTTCCGTAACGCGCGCTTTGCGCACGACGATGGTCCCATCGACCCCACCTGCACCTGCCCGGTGTGCACGGGCGGCTACAGCCGCGCGCTCATCCGCCACATGGTCACGCAGAAGGAGATGCTCGGCGGTATTCTGCTGTCGATGCACAACATCTACTACCTGCTCAACCTTATGCAGCGTGCCCGCCAGGCCATTATCGAGGGCCGCTACGGCGCGTTCGTGAGTGACTGGATGAACAGTCCTGCGGCGGTGGACTACTAAGAGCGGCGCGGGCGCTTGCAGAGCGCTGGCAACGGCAAGGGGCGAGCGCTGGCCGGTCATCGCGTTCGCTAACACGGTCTGCGCGACCGCTGACCGATAGCTTGCAAGCACTTGATGCATCGTGGGTACCATACCGAATGGTTGATGTTCGGGCGGGTGTTTGGCGCATGGCGTCGACCCCGCCCGTTTTTCTTTTTCTCGATAGGAGTACCCATGATTAAGAACGAGAATGTCGAGGGCGAGCCTGCCTACGACGAGACGTACCGCCGCGGCCCCGTGTTCATGCGCGGCCCCATGATTCCTAAGGACAACACCTACGCCAACCTGCTGGCGCCCGAGGAGTCGACCGACTGGCTGCATGCCGACCCCTGGCGCGTGCTGCGCATTCAGGCAGAGTTTGTCGACGGCTTTGGCGCGCTTGCCGAGCTCGGGCCCGCGGTGACCATCTTCGGCAGCGCCCGCACGCCCAAGACCGATCCGCTCTACAAGGCGGCACGCGCGGTCGGTCGCAAGATTGCGCAACGTGGCGTGGCGGTCATCACCGGTGGCGGCCCCGGCATCATGGAAGCGGCCAACAGGGGAGCGGCGAGTGTCAACGGCAAGTCAGTTGGCCTGGGCATTGAGTTGCCGCACGAGCATGGGCTCAATAAATACGTGAACCTCGGCATGGACTTCCGTTACTTCTTTGTGCGCAAGACCATGTTCGTCAAATACAGCTCGGGTGCTATCGTGTTTCCCGGCGGTTTTGGCACGCTCGACGAGATGTTCGAGGTGCTCACGCTGGTGCAGACGCACAAGGTCAAGCGCATGCCGCTTGTGCTGGTGGGTACCGAGTACTGGCAGGGCCTGTTCGACTGGCTCAACGGCCCGGTGATGGATGCCGGTATGATCAGCCCGCTCGATCCCGAGCTCGTACACATCACCGACGACCTCAACGAGGCCGTCGACATTGCCCTGAGCGGGCTGATGTAGATCAATCGTGCTCACGCGACATGAATACGCATGACAATCTGATGTTATCTAACATCAGATTGCCATTTATATTGGGTATACTGGTGTAAAAGACGAGGGCGAGGAGGTCGCAAATGTCTACAGCAACAGTTAAGCCTACGACGGTTCGAATCGAAGAGGGGCTCAAGGAGCAGGCGACTGAGTTCTTGGATTCGGTTGGCCTCAGCCTCAATTCCTATCTCAATCTTGCCGTTCGGCAGCTGGTAAATCAGCGAAAGATTCCTTTTGAGATTGTAGGAAGGGCGGAGGTGCCCAACGAGGCGACGAGGCGTGCCATGGTGGTCGCAGAGGCTCATGAGTTGGGGATTTTGCCGGACGATAGCCTGTCATTCAATAACGCTGATGAGCTTATGTCATTCCTCGATGAGGAATAGCGATGTTCGAGATTAAAGTCGAGGCTCAATTTAAGGTGGACTACAAACGAACGATGCGCATGCATCCGCAGCTAAAAAGTGAGTTTAAAGCGGCGGTTGCGGAGCTTGTGGCTCATGGGTCACTTCCGGCGGAGTATGGCGCCCACGAGCTCTCAAACCCGGGCGGAAACTACAACGGCCACATCGATTTCCACCTATCCGATGGCTTGGTCGATGTGGTCGTTCTTTATCTTCCCCATAAGACTAACCCAGTGATTAGGCTGGTGAGAATGGGCACTCATCAGGAGCTGTTTCAGGGTCCGCTGGGCTGATCGCCGATTTCCAAGTTGCGGTGGAATAGGGATTGATTGGCGGCTGATAAGCCAAAAACAGTCCCTATTCCACCGCAAGAGGTAAAGGTGCCCCTAGTGGATGGGTTGGTAGCAGGGGCAGTAGCTGATGGCGATGGCGTCGACGCCTACGTGGGTGGCAATGGTGCAGCCGATGGGGCCGGTGCCGGCGTCTACGTAGTCTTGGCCCGCGAGCGCTTGGTTGACGAGTTCCTGCTCCTCGGCGGCGCCGGTCGTGAGCACGCGCACGCTGGAGCCCGGATGCTCGGCCAAAAATGCGAGGCAATCGGCCATGGTGTTGGCAACGATGCGCTTGGCGCCGCGGCCCTTTTTGATGGCCTTGATCTCGCCCGATTTCCACTCCGGCGAAACGGCCAGGCGAATGTTGAGCATCTGCGTGAGCTGGCCGGCGAGTTTAGGTGCGCGGCCGTTCTTGACCAGGTTCTCGATCGTGCGGGGAATCAGCAGCAGGTGGGCGTCGGGCAGCGTCGCGCGGATCTGCGCCTCGGTCTCGTCCAGGCTGCGACCGTCCTCGCGCATGGCGAGCGCGTACTCCACCAGCAGGCCTTCGGCACCCGAACCGGTGCGCGAATCGATGCAGCGCACGTCGAGCTCGTGGGTCTCGGCCGCCAGGCTGGCGTTGGCATAGCAGGCGGACCACTCGCTGCATAGCGAGATAAAGATGGCGCTGTCGTGGCCATCGGCGCGCACGCGGTCAAACAGCGTCTTGAACTCGCCGGCACTCGGCTGCGAGGTATGCGGCAGCTGCTCGGAGCCGGCCATGCGGGCGACGTACTCCTGGGCGGTGATCTGTACCTGGTCGAGCAGGTCCTCGCCTTCGATAATCACATGCAGCGGAATGACGTAAATGCCGAGCTCTTGGGCGCGGGCGGGGGAGATGTCCGACGTGGAGTCGGTTATGATGGCAAAAGACATAATTGCACCTTTCGTTGGGGCGCGGCAGCGCCGCCTTCTGAGAGCAAAGTGCGACAAGTATAGTGGAGTCGTTCCACATTTATAGGTTTAATTGTTGAATAGTCAATAGTTTGAAGTGTCGGTGTGGAAATCGTCAACTGGGGAAGAGGGATGCCGATGGAGGCGCTGGAGATATGCAAGTGGCCGGTCGTGCTGTTTGATTTCGATGGCACGGTGGCAGATACGGGTCGAGCGGTGATGACCTCGACGCGCAAGACGTTGGCCGCGCGCGGGTTTTCGGAGGCGCAGATGGGTGACCTGCGTCGCATGATCGGGCCTCCGCTGCGGAAGAGCTTCCACGACTTTTACGGCTTTACGCGCGAGGAGTCGCTTGTGGTGGCCGACGAGTACCGTGCCTTTTTTGATGAGCTGGGACCGGAAGAGTATCCCGTGTTCGATGGAATCCCCGAGCTGCTCGATGGCCTTGTCGCGCAGGGGCATCGCTTGGCCGTGGCGACGTCACGCATGGAGGCAAAGTGCATTGACATGGTGGGCGAGCTGGGGCTTTCGCAGTTTGAGGCGGTGGTTGGCATGAATCCGCCGCAGGGACGCGAGACCAAGGCCGATTCGGTTCGCGATGCCCTGGCGGCGCTCGGCGCGACGGCCGACGATGCCGTGATGATCGGCGATCGCTTTAACGATGTGGAGGGCGCGCACGCGATGGGCGTGCCGTGCATCGGCATCTATTCGGGCGCGGCAGCGCCGGGGGAGCACGAGGCCGCGGGCGCCGATGCGGTGGTGCACTCGGTGGCCGAGCTTGCTAAACTTTTCGCTATCTAATAGACATAATGTGAGGGGCGGGCGTACCCGTCGCTCATTGGTAAGGAGGTCGTCCATGAATCAGGTGGAGCAGAGCGTTGCCGAGTATGTCGACGAGGTCTGGGAGGATGTCGTTGCCGATATCGAACAACTGGTGAGCTATCCGTCCGTGGCCGTTGCTGCCGATGCGGAGCCCGGTGCGCCGTTTGGCCGCCCGGTCCGTGACGCGCTCGATTGCGCGCTCGGCATTGCGCAAAAGCTCGGCTATCAGACGAGCGACGACGGGGGCTATGTGGGAATCGCCGATATCCCGGGTCGCGGCGACAAGCAGCTCGCGACTATCTGCCACGTGGACGTGGTTCCCGCTGGCCCCGGTTGGAACACCGACCCGTTTGCGATGGAGCGCCGCGAGGGCTGGCTGCTCGGTCGCGGCGTGATTGACGACAAGGGTCCGGCGGTGCTGTCGCTCTACGCCGGCGCTTATCTGCTCAAGCACGGCATTACCCCGCGCTATGCTTTCCGCGCGCTGCTGGGCTGCGATGAGGAAGTGGGCATGTCCGACGTTCACCATTATCTGGAGAACCACGCAGACCCCGACTTTTTGTTTACGCCCGATGCCGAGTTCCCGGTCTGCAATGCCGAGAAGGGCCAGTTTGGGGCGACGTTCGTGAGCTCCAAGATCGACGGCGGGCGCATCGTGTCGTGGAGCGGCGCCGAGGCGAGCAACGCCATTCCGTCGCAGTCCATCTGCGAGCTCGCGATTGCCGCCGATGAGCTGCCGGCGCCGGTCGAGAACGCCGATCGCCTTGAGATCACGACACTCGATAACGGGCATGCGCAGATTTTTGCCCACGGCATTGGCGGTCATGCCTCGATGCCCGAGGGGACGATCAATGCCGTCGGCCTGATCGTGGCGTATCTGCGCGAGGCCGAGGACGCGTTTGGCGCCCGTGACAAGCGCCTGTTGACGCCCGCCGAGCACGAGTTTGTCAAGTTTTTGGCCTTTGTGCATGCGGACGCCTATGGCCGCGGCCTGGGTATCGATGCGACGAGTCCGGCGTTTGGCCCGCTTACCTGCAACGCTGGCGTCATCCGCGTGGCGGATGGCCATATCGAGCAGGTCATCGACGTGCGCTTCCCCGACAGCACGAGTGCCGATACCATCCGCGAGCAGCTCGATCCGCTCGTGGGCCGTTTCGGCGTGACGTGCCAGCTGGGTCGCGCGAAGGTGCCGTTCTCGGTCTCTGCCGATGATCCGGCCGTGAAGGCGCTTATCGATACCTATAACGAGTTCACCGGCAAGCATGCCGAACCCTTTGCCATGGGCGGTGGCACGTACGCACGCAACTTTGCCCGCGCCGTCTCGTTTGGCCCCGAAGAGACCGGCCTTGAGCTGCCCGAGTGGGGCGGCCAGATGCACGGTCCCAACGAGTGCGCCAACGAAGAGCAGCTCAAGCAAGCACTCAAGATCTATATTGTTGCGATCCTTCGTTTGAATGAATTAGAGCTTTAAGGTTTCGCGGTTTCCCAATCTAAGTTGCGGTGGAATAGTTCCTAGAATGGGCCATTTGATGGCCAAGCAGGAACTATTTCACCGCAACTTTGTTTTTATTGGTGTAAAAGGCTGGCCATGTTTGGCGCTGGATTGTTATCCGTTTGTAAAGGCTGGGCAGAGCTTGCGGTAAGGGTCTATCAATAGCCCGTAAGAAACCGCAGATAAGGCGGTCGTCGCCCGATCGGGGCCGTATCTTTCCAAACAGCAAAGCGGGCGGGGTGCCCGCGAATCGCATGTATGAAAGGAAGATCATGCTCGATCAGGCTTATTCTCGTCGTCAGTTCCTCGGCCTCGCTGGTGGTCTTGCCAGCATCGTCGGTCTCGGTCTCGTTGGGTGCGGCGGCTCCGGCGCATCCGATGCCGCCGACAAGGGTAGCGCCGCTGCTGCCGAGTCCGTCTCCGGCGAGGTGACCTACGACGGTGCCTCTTCGTTCCAGGCTCTCGTCGAGGCCGCTGCCGAGAAGTTCATGGACGCCAACCCCGATGTCTCCGTCTCCGGCTCGGGTAACGGTTCGGGCAAGGGCCTGACCGCTGTCGCCGCCGGCACCGTCACCATCGGCAACTCCGACGTCTTCGCCGAGACCAAGCTTGAGGCCGATCAAGTCAAGAACCTCGTCGACCACGAGGTCGCCGTCGTGGGCATGGGCCCCGTCGTCTCCAAGAACGTCAAGGTCGACGACCTGTCCCTCGAGCAGCTCAAGGGTATCTTCTCCGGTCAGATTACCAACTGGAAGGAGGTCGGCGGCGACGACGCTGCCATCGTCGTGCTCAACCGCAAGGCCGGCTCCGGTACCCGCGCCACCTTCGAGGCCGCCGTCTTTGGCGACGAGACCGTCGACTTTAAGGGCGACGCCGAGCTCGACAAGTCCGGCGACGTCCAGACTCAGATGGGCAGCACCGACAACGCCATCTCCTACCTCGATTTCTCGCACTTTGATGACTCCAAGTTCAACGCCATCAAGGTCGAGGGCGTCGAGCCCAAGAGCAAGAATGTCACCGACGACTCCTTCAAGATCTGGGCTACCGAGCACATGTACTGCGCTAAGGATGCCGACGAGGCCACCAAGGCCTTCCTGGAGTTCATGCTTTCCGATGACGTCCAGGGCAAGCTCGTCGAGGAGCAGGGCTTTATCCCCGTCTCTGCCATGAAGGTCGTCAAGGACGCCAGCGGCAAGGTCTCCGCTAAATAAGTAATCGCCCCGGAAAGGTTTGCAATGGCAAAACAGCTGCCAAAGCGCGACCTTGAGAACGTGGGCCTGGGCGTCACGGGCGCGTGCGTTGCGCTCGTGACGCTTGTCGTTGCCGCGCTCATCTTTATGGTCGCCCAAAAGGGCCTCTCGGCTTTTGTCAAAGACGGCGTCTCGGTCGTCGAGTTTTTCACCGGCACCAAGTGGGACCTGGCCAACACGGCCAAAAACGGCCTGCCCTACACCGGCGCCCTGCCCCTGATCGTCACCTCGTTTGCGGTCATGGCGCTCTCCACGCTTATCGCGCTGCCCATCGCTATCGGCTCTGCCATCTTTGCGGTTGAGATCCAGCCTAAGTTTGGTTCCAAGGTCTTTCAGCCGCTTATTGAGCTTTTGACTGGTATTCCTTCGGTCGTCTTTGGTCTGATCGGTTTTCACGTGGTCGTCGGCCTTATGAAGAGCGTTTTCCACGTGAGCACGGGCCTAGGCATCTTGCCCGGCGCCATCGTGCTGGCCGTCATGATCCTGCCGACCATGACCACGCTTTCGGTCGATGGCCTGCGCGCTGTGCCCGATAGCTACCGTCAGGGCTCGCTCGCGCTGGGCTACACCCGCTGGCAGACCATCTGGCACGTGGTGCTCAAGTCCGCCATGCCATCGCTCATGACTGCGGTCATCCTTGGCATGACGCGTGCCTTTGGCGAGACGCTCGCCGTGCGCATGGTTATCGGCGGCATCGAGGCCATGCCGACGTCGCTGCTGTCGCCGGCGTCCACCATCACCACCACGCTCACCACGTCCATGGCGGTCTATGCCGAGGGCTCGGCCCAGGACGATGTTCTGTGGGCACTCGGCCTGCTGCTGATGGGCATGAGCCTCATCTTCATCCTGATCATCCACCTTATCGGCCGCAAGGGGGCGAAGGCTCGTGGCTAGCACGCGCATCCACATCGACGAGGCGAGGCTCGGGCGTGTCCAAAAGCAGGACCGCATCGCCACGGGCGTGCTGACGGCGATCGTCGCCATCGTCATGCTCATCGTCATCTCCATGGTGGCCTATATCCTGTTCGAGGGCGTCTCGACGCTGTTCCAGCCGGGTTTCCTCACGCAGCCGTCGCGCGCCAACGGTACCCAGGGTGGCGTGCTCTACCAGCTGTTCGACTCGTTCTACCTGCTGCTGATCACTCTGGTCATCTCGGTGCCCATCAGTCTGGGCGGAGCGGTCTTCCTGGTTGAGTACGCGCCGAACGGCCCCATCCGCGACATTGCCTCCACCGCCATCGAGACGCTGTCCTCGCTGCCTTCCATCGTCGTCGGCATGTTCGGCTTTCTGGTGTTCTCGGCGCAGCTGGGCTGGAAGTACTCCATTATCTCCGGCGCCGTCGCGCTCACCATGTTCAATATCCCCATCCTGGTGCGCGTGATTCAGCAGGCGCTCGAGGACGTGCCGCAGGCCCAGCGCGATGCGTGCCTGGCCATGGGCCTCACCCGTTGGGAGGCCACGCTGCACATCCTGATCCCCGAGGCCATGCCCGCCATCGTGACCGGCATCGTGCTTTCGGCCGGCCGCGTTTTTGGCGAGGCCGCGGCACTGCTCTTTACCTCGGGCATGAGCTCGCCGGTTCGCCTGAACTTCTTGAGCTTTAACCTGTCGAGCCCCACCTGCGCTTGGAACGTGTTCCGCCCCGGTGAGTCGCTCGCTGTGCACATCTACAAGATTTACGGCGAGGGCAGCCCCGAGGCTCAGCAGATCGTCTGGGGCACCGCGGCACTGCTGATGATCTGCGTGCTGCTGTTTAACGTAGTCGCCCGTATCGTGGGCAAGCAACTGGCAAGGAGGATGACGGCCGAATGAGCGAGATGAGTGTAACGCCCGCAACCGAAGCGGCATCGTCCGACACCCGGGACTTCCTGTCGAGCGTGGGGGAGAGCGAGAAGCGCGTGCGCGTGAGCGGCAAGGCCGTGAGCGACGAGGTCGTGCTCTCCACCAAGGACGTCAACGTGTACTATGGCGACCACCATGCGCTGCACGACACGTCGCTCGACTTTCACAAGGGCGAGATTACGGCGCTCATCGGGCCTTCGGGCTGCGGTAAGTCGACCTTCTTGCGCAGTCTCAACCTGATGAATCGCGAGATTCGCGGCTGCCGCGTGGAGGGCGAGATCAACTACCGCGGGCGCAACGTGAATACCAGGACCGAGAACACGTACGAGCTGCGTCGCTCTATTGGCATGGTGTTCCAGCAGCCCAACCCCTTCCGCAAGTCCATTCGCGACAACATCACGTTTGCACCTAAGCGCCACGGCATTACCGACCGTGACGAGCTTGATCGTATGGTCGAGGAGAGCCTGCGCGGTGCAGCGCTGTGGGACGAGGTCAAGGACAAGCTCGACAAGAGCGCCTACGCGCTTTCGGGCGGCCAGCAGCAGCGTCTGTGCATTGCGCGCACGCTGGCGCTCAACCCCGACGTGATCCTGTTTGACGAGCCCTGCTCGGCGCTCGACCCCATCTCGACGTTGGCGATCGAGGACCTTATGTCGTCGATTGTGGCCGAGCGCGCCATCGTCATCGTGACGCACAACATGGAGCAGGCGTCGCGCGTGTCCAACCGCACGGCGTTCTTCTACATGGGCGATATGGTCGAGTGCGACGAGACCGACGAGATTTTCCAACGGCCCAAGGATAAGCGGCTGAATGATTACCTCACCGGCATGTTCTCCTAGTCCGGGACATGCTTGAGGCTCGCGGCGGCCACGGTTGCCGCGGGACTGATTGGAGAGGCGGGTCATCTCTTGTGGGAGATGGCCCGCCTTTTTGCTCTGCGACCGAAACGACCGCCACAAAGGGGGCAGGCGCCTTCGTGGTGGTTTGGGGTGGGGCTCGCTGCTATCATGGACAACGTTGAATTTCTACGAAGGAGCAGGGCATATGGCGATTCTTTTGGGATGCGATTCCGTCAGCCTAGAGTTTCCCACCAAGCATATTTTCGATAGCGTTACGCTCGGCGTGGGCGAGGGCGACCGTATTGGTATTGTCGGTAAAAACGGCGACGGTAAGTCGACGCTGCTGAGCGTGCTCGCCGGCACGTTGGAGCCCGACGACGGCCGCGTGACGCACCGCCGCGACACGACGATTGGATTGCTCGGCCAAAAGGATAACCTGGTCGATACCGACACCGTGCATCATGCCGTCGTCGGTGACACGCCCGAGTACGAGTGGGCGTCGAGTCCGTGTACGCGTCAGATTCTGGCTGGCCTTATTAGCGATGTGCCCTGGGAGGGCACGGTGGGCGAGCTTTCGGGCGGTCAGCGCCGTCGCGTGGACCTCGCGCGCCTGCTGATCGGCGACTATGACGTGCTCATGCTCGACGAGCCTACCAACCACCTGGACATGCGTACCATCAACTGGCTCGCGCGTCACTTAAAGGCCCGCTGGCAGCGCGGTCAGGGCGCCATGCTCGTGGTCACGCACGACCGCTGGTTCTTGGACGAGGTCTGTACCAGTATGTGGGAGGTCCACGACGGCCAGGTCGATCCCTTCGAGGGCGGTTACTCCGCATATATCCTGCAGCGCGTGGAGCGCGACCGCATGGCCGCGGTTACCGAGGAGCGCCGTCGCAACATGGCACGCAAGGAGCTCGCGTGGCTGAGCCGCGGCGCCCAGGCGCGTTCCACCAAGCCCAAGTTTCGCGTTGATGCCGCTCGCGAGCTGATCGCCGACGTGCCGCCCGTGCGTGACGAGCTGGAGCTCAAGCGCCTCGCCGTGAGCCGCCTAGGCAAGCAGGTTATCGACGTGGTCGACGTGGACGCCGGCTATGCGGATGCCGGCGGCGCGCCCAAGCAGGTACTCTCCGATGTGACCTGGCTCATTGGTGCGGGCGACCGCTATGGTCTTTTGGGTGAGAATGGCGCTGGCAAGTCGACGCTGCTCGATGTGATCCAGGGTAAAATTGCGCCCACGCGCGGCCGCGTGAAGATTGGCCAGACGGTGCGCTTTGGCGTACTGTCGCAGCAGCTCGAGGAGCTCGAGCCCTACATGGGCGACACGATTCGCGAGGTGCTCAGCAACTATAAGAAGTACTACGTCATCGACGGCAAGGAAACTTCGCCCGAGAAGCTCTGCGAGCGCCTGGGATTTACGACGCAGCAGCTCTGGAGCCGCATCGGCGATCTTTCGGGCGGCCAGCGCCGTCGCCTGTCGCTGCTGCTGACGATTCTGGACGAGCCCAACGTGCTCATCCTGGACGAGCCTGGCAACGACCTGGATACCGACATGCTCGCGATTGTCGAGGACCTGCTCGACGGCTGGCCCGGCACGCTGATTCTGGTGACGCACGACCGCTTTTTGATGGAGCGCGTGACCGACCAGCAGTGGGCGCTGCTTGACGGCCACCTGACGCATATGCCCGGCGGCGTGGACCAGTACCTGCGCCTGTGCAACGCTACCGCCGAGGGCGAGCCCGTGGGCGCACCGAGTGCCAAGACCGGCGAGTTCGACACCGGTGCCGCGGCAGCTGCGGCCGAAAAGCCCAAGTCGAGCGGTCAGCCCAACGGCCTGTCCAACGCCGAGCGTCAGAAGCTCCGCCGCGAGGTGAGCTCGCTCGAGCGCAAGATGGAGACGCAGCGCGCCCGCGTGGAGGAGGCCGAGGCCGCGATGGCCCAGGTCGACCCCACCAACTACACGGCGCTGGGCGAGCAGCAGGCAAAGATTGACGAGGCTCACGCCGCCATGGACGAGCTAGAGCTGGCGTGGCTCGAGGCGAGCGAGAAGCTCGAGGGCGAGGAGTAGGCGAGGATGATCAAAGCCGCGTTTTTCGATATCGACGGCACGCTGCTGAGCTTTAAGACGCACCGGATTCCGGCGTCGGCGCAGCAGGTGCTCGACAGCTTTCGCGAGCAGGGGATCGCGTGCGTGATCGCCACGGGCCGTCCGACCTACCAGATGCCGGACTGGCTGTTCGACCTGGGCTGGGATGCGTACATTACGCTTTCGGGCCAGCACTGCTTTGATGCCGAGGGGGTTTACCGCAGCTGTCCGATCGATCCGGACGACGTTGCGGTGATCGTGGACCAGGTGGCGCAGGGGTGCTATGACTCGCTGTGTATGCAGGGCGAGAACTCGTTTGTGAACCGCCTGTCCGAGCGCGTGGTGACGGCTGGCAGCAACGCGGGAATCGTCTACCACGAGGAGCCGTTTGAGCACGCCTTTGACGCGCCGGTCTATCAGTTCTGTGCCTTTGTGGATCCGGCCGACGAGCATATCGTGACCGATGCCGTGTCGCATTCGCTCACTACGCGCTGGTGCGATCTGTTCTGCGACATTATTCCGGCCAACGGCGGCAAGGACCTGGGTGTGGCGGCGACGCTGGAGCGCCTGGGCATCGACGCAAGCGAGGCGATTGCCTTTGGCGATGGCGAGAATGACCTGTCGATGTTTTCCGCCGTGGGCACGAGCGTGGCCATGGGCAACGCGCAGGACACGGTGAAAGCTGCAGCGACCTATGTGACGACAGCCGTGGACGACGATGGCATCTACAACGCCGCGAAGCACTTTGGACTGTTATAGCTGCGGCTCGGCACTTGGGGACGTTCCTTTTCTGCCGGCACCTGGGGACACTCCTTGCGGGGCGTCCCCATTTTGTTTTCATCCCGCACGTTTTGTGAAACACGGCTAACTTTTAGGCAAAGTAGTAAGACATGGGCAACTTTTGCAGTAAAGTAAGCGGTGGAAAGTATCCAAAGGCTAACTAGCAATCATCGCGAAAGGCGGCCCATGGCCCTACGTGAATCCGGAGAAGACTATCTCGAATCGATCTACGTTCTGTCGGAACGTCAGGGCATCGTGCGCTCGATCGACGTTGCGGAGTACCTCGGCGTAACCAAGGCGAGCGTTTCCAAGGCCATGGCGACGCTGGAAAGCAACGGCTATGTCGAAATGGGCAAACGAGATGTTCATCTGACAGAGCGCGGTCTGGAGGTCGCGCGCCAAATGTGGGAGCGCCACTGCTTTTTCGTGGGGCTTTTGGAGGATGCAGGCGTATCGGCCGAGGTGGCGTCGCAAGAGGGCTGCCACATGGAGCACTGCCTGAGCGAGGAGAGCTTTGAGAAGCTAAGATCGATGCTGGGACGGGAAGATGTGGCGGGTCCAACAACGGAAGCCTAACTGACCCACAGTGGCGCGGAGTTCACGCAAAGCGCGAACCAGCGACCGGGACCAGCGGCCCTTTCGGCCAAGTCCATTTCAGCTAAGGAACCCCGCCAGCAAGCGATGCCCAAGAACCGCCAGCTGTGTCAATGCAGGCCGGGGCCGGGCTTGGTTTTGAAAACACTCCGCACTGATATTTTCTGTATTGAAGACGTCGATGATGCACCCGTATACCATTGACGTCGACACCATCAGATGCGGACCGCGCGGTGACCCCACATTCCGCTGGCGCCCACAGGGCTGCCCTCGTTTCCTGACATGTCCC
>DBEZDO010000079.1:0-46048 GCA_048187355.1 Collinsella sp. | reverse complement strand
CCTCTCATAGTGCATGAATACCAAAAGAATGGTACCGCCCGGGCGGTACCATTCTTTTGGTATTCATGCACTATGAGAGGAAGCGCTATGGACCGCTCCGAAATCTTCGACAAGATCGCCGAGGTCGCTGCTGACGTTCTGGGCGTCGATGTTGCCGAAATTAGCGATGAGACCACCTTTGACGACCTCGATGCCAACTCGCTCGAGCGCCTGCAGCTGGTTACGGCTATCGAGGACGAGTTCAACCTCGAGATCGATGACGAGACCCTGCTCTCGCTCAACTCTGTCGCCGACGCCGTCGACGCTATCGAAGCTGCCAAGGAGGCCTAAGTCTTGGCTTTATCCGACCGACTTACGCGCGCCCAGGAAATCTTGGGCCACGAGTTCAACAATAAGGTGCTGCTGCGCGCGGCGCTTACGCATCCCTCGGCAGTCGAGGGCCAGCCGGTTTCTGCCAGCTATGAGCGCCTTGAGTTCTTGGGCGATTCCATTTTGGGCGCCGTGGTCGCACGCTCCCTGTTTGAGTCCTATCCCGAGTTTGACGAGGGCAAGCTCACCCGCTTGAAGGTGTCGCTCGTCTCGGGCGCCACGCTGTCCGAGGTTTCTCACGAGCTGGGCATCGACGACATCATCATCTTTGGTGCCTCCGAGACCGGTACCGGTGCGCGCGGCCTGCATTCTGCGCTCGAGAACGTCTACGAGTCGCTCGTGGGCGCACTGTACCTGGATGCCGGCTGGGACGTTGCGGCGGAGTTTATCCACCGTACGCTTAAGCCGCATTTGGCTTCCGAGCGTGCCGAGCACCCCGCGAACCCCAAATCGTTCTTGCAGGAGTGCGTGCAAGCCGACGGTCACGAGCCCCCGGCGTACAAGCTCGTTGGCTCCGAGGGCCCGGCGCATGCGCCCACCTTTACCGCTGTGGTTTTGATCGATGGTATTCGCCAGGGTCGCGGCTCCGGCTCCTCAAAGAAGGAAGCCGAGGGTGCTGCCGCGCTCGAAGCGCTCGACCGCATGGGTTACACCACCAACGGCGTGATTCTGAACAAGAAGCACGTGTAAGCGAGGAACCGTGTATCTCAAGTCCCTCACGCTCAAAGGGTTCAAGTCGTTTGCCGACCGCGCCCATATGACGTTTGAGCCGGGCCTGACCGTCATCGTCGGCCCCAACGGCTCGGGAAAATCGAACATCTCCGACTCGATTCTTTGGGTCCTGGGCGAGCAGAGCGCCAAGCAGCTGCGCGGCCAGGCCATGGAGGACGTCATCTTCTCGGGTTCGTCGGCGCGCAAGCCGGTGGGCGTCGCCGAGGTAACGCTGGTGCTCGATAACTCGGACCATATGCTGCCCGTCGACTTTGACGAGGTCGCCATCACCCGTCGTATGTATCGCTCGGGCGAAAGCGAGTACCTCATCAACTCGAGCCCGTGCCGCCTGATGGACATTCAGGACATTCTGCACGATTCTGGCCTGGGCAAGGATACGCATTCCATCATCAGCCAGGGCAAGCTCGATGCCATTTTGCAGAGCCGCCCCGAGGAGCGCCGCGCCCTGATCGAGGAGGCTGCTGGCATCTCCAAGCACAAGCGCCGCAAGGAGCGTGCGCTCAAAAAGATTAAATCGATGGACGAGCACCTGACCCGTGCCCGCGATATCAATAAGGAGATCGCCCGTCAGCTGCGGCCGCTGGAGCGTCAGGTCGATCGCGCGCGCAAGTATAAAGAGCTGTCCTCGCGCGCGAACGAGCTTACGCAGATGTTGGCCGTCGACGAGCTTCGTTCGCTGCAGTCGCAGTGGAACGACCTGGAGAGCCGCTCCAAGGAGGGCGCTGCCGAGCTTGAGCTTGCGCAGTACCGCTTGGGCGAAAAGGAGCGTGAGCTCGAGAAGCTCCAGGTTATGCTCGAGGAAAAGGGCCTGTTTGTGGGCGATCTGGGCGAGCAGCGCCGCCATATGCAAGACGTGGTCGGCCGCATCAACTCCGATATGCGCCTACTCGAGGAAAAGGGCCACAACATGGTGTCGCGCCTGTCCGACATGCGCGGCCAGATCTCGAGCTCCGAGCATCAGCGCCGTCGCGTGGTCGAGGAGCTCGAGGATGCGCGTGCCCAGCTTGAGGAAGTGACCGGTGCGCACATGCAGGCCCAGGACGACGTTGACGCCGCCGGACCTGCCGCCGCCCAGCTTCACGAGCGTCGCGTTGCGCTCGACAATCAGATTTCGCAGCTTACGCGCGAGCAGCGCGATGTGCAGCGTGTGGCCGATAACGCTGCGCTCGAGCTTGCCAAGGTGAAGGACTCTTTGAGCAACGCCGAGGTCGAGGACAACATGTACGCCTCGCGCCTGGAGCAGATTGACGAGCAGCTCGAGGAGGTCACGGCCTCGCTCGAGAGCCGTCGCGACCGCGCTGAGGAGCTCGACGGCGCGCTTGATCAGGCCCGCCAGGCCCAGATCGATGCGCGTGAGGCCACCGAGGTCGCCCGTGCAGCGTTGAAGGACCTGCGTAATCGCGAGAGCGAGGCGCGCAATAAACTGTCCGAGGTTCGCTCTGAGCTCGCGAGCCAAAAGAAGCTCGACGCCCGCATGGCAGACAGCTCGCCGCTGGTGAGCCGTTTGATGGGCGCGCTGGGCGATGATGTCTCGGGTCGCCTGGGCGACGTGCTCGAGGCTCCTCGTGAGCTCGAGGGCCTGGTCGAGCAGCTGCTTGCCGGCGACATCGATGCCCTACTGTTTGATGACGCAGCCACGCTTGAGCGTGCCGGTCGTGCGGCTCTGGACCAAAAGAAGGCCTCGGGCGAGGCACTGCTGATGGCGCGCGACGTGAGCGGCGGTGCTGCTGCTAAGGGCGCTGCCGGTTCGCGTCTGGTCGATCGTCTGTCCGTTCGTGCCGGTTATGGCCCGATTGTCGAGGCCCTGCTCGGCGGCTATTACGTGGTCGACGATTTGGCTGCCGCCCTGGCCGCGCCCGTCGTTGGCGGTGTGACCTACGTGACGCCCGATGGCGCTCGGGTGAGCTGTGGCGGCCTGGTGCGCGTGGGGCTCGATGCCGGCGAGGCTTCGGGTGCCTTGGAGCGCAAGCGTCGTATCCGTGAGCTGGAGGGCCTGGAGCCCGATCTGGCTGCCGTGTTTGAGCATGTGTCGGATCAGGTCGTCGAGGCCAATGCGGCCGTCGAGGGGGCGCGTGCTGCCGAGGGCGATGCCGCCGGCGAGATTGCTCGTCTTGAGGGCGAGCGCCGCTCGCTGCTCTCCGAGATCGGCCGCTTGGAGCAAAGCGCCAACAATGCCGAGGTCGAGCGCGTACGCATCTCCAAGCGCCGCGAGCAGGCCGCCGAGGCCGTTCGTGCTGCGCGTCCGCGAGTTGACGAGCTCACCCGTTCGCGCGACGAGGCCCGTGCGCAGGCAAGCGATCTGGGTCTCCAGATTGCCGAAGCCAACGACGAGCTCGATCGCGTGCGCCGTGACGATTCCGAGGCAGCCGGTAAGCTCGCCGATGCCAAGGTCCGCCTGGCTCAGACGAGCGAGCGTCTGCGTTCGCTGAAGGGCCGTGTGCCCGACCTGGAGCATCGCCTGGAGGGCATCGACCGCCGTATCCGCGGAACACGCCAGGCCTCGCGCTCACTCGAGTTGCTGCGCCTGCGCGTCGATCCCATGCACGAGCGCTATTCTGCTCTGCTGGAGCGCGCATCGGATTGGGCCGCGCGTCTGCGTGACCAGGCTTCGCTCGAGGAGGCGGACTCGGCTTCGCTCAAGAAGACCATCGAGGATGCCAAGGCCGAGGTCTCCCGCGCCAAGGAGCGGGTCGATGCCGCCACCGCGACGCAAAACGAGTTCAAGGTCGCACGCGGCAAGCTCGAGGTGCAGGTAGAGGCGGCCATCAAGGCCATTACCGCCGATGGCACCACGGTGCTCGAGGAAGCGCTCATGCTTCCTGCGCCTACCGACCGCGACGCCGCCGAGCGCGAGCTCAACCAGCTCGTGCGCCAGATCAACAACCTGGGCCCTGTGAACCAGGTTGCCATGGAGGAGTACGAGCAGCTCAAGCGCCGCGCCGATTACATCGAGGAGCAGCTGGCCGATCTGGAGAGCGCGCGCAAGGCGCTCACCAAGATCACGGTGGCCATCGACCGCAAGATGCGTAAGGCCTTCCTGGTGACCTTTGAGAAGGTCGATGCTAACTTCCGCGAGATCTTCGCCATGCTGTTCCCGGGAGGCCAGGCACATCTGGAGATGACCGACCCCGAGCATCCGGCTGAGACGGGCATCGAGGTCGTGGCACAGCCGCGCGGCAAGCGCATCACCAAGATGATGCTCATGTCGGGCGGCGAGAAGAGCCTGACGGCGCTCGCCCTGCTCTTTGCTGTGTATCGCACGCGCACGGTGCCGTTCTATGTGCTGGACGAGGTCGAGGCGGCGCTCGATGACGCCAACCTGTCCAAGCTCATCGGCGCACTCGATGTGTTGCGTTCCGATACGCAGCTCTTGGTTATCTCGCATCAGCGCCGTACTATGGAGGACGCTGACGTCCTCTATGGCGTCTCGATGCAAGCCGACGGCGTCAGTCGCGTCGTCTCGCAAAAACTCGATCGCGAAACCGGAAAGGTCGTGAATGCATAATGGGATTCTTCGATGCTCTCTCGCGCGGACTTGAGCGCAGCCGCGAGGCCCTCAACGAGGTCTTCTACTTTGGCGGCGAGGTCGACGAGGATTTTTGGGAGGACCTGGAGGACACCCTCGTCATGGGTGACATGGGTGCCGAGGTCGCGATCCAGGTGTCCGATGACCTGCGCGATGCCGCGGCCAAGAAGAACCTTAAGACCGCCCCGCAGCTCCGTCGCGCCCTGGCCGAGCAGCTCGAGCAGCACTTTGTGCCCGTCGAGCGCGATCCGTTCTCCGACACGCCGAGCTGCGTGCTGTTTGTGGGCATTAACGGTGCCGGCAAGACCACGACGGTCGGCAAGATTGCGAGCGCCATGGCTGCCCGCGGCAAGAACGTCGTGATCGGCTCGGCCGACACCTTCCGCGCCGCCGCCATCGAGCAGCTCGATGTGTGGGGCCAGCGCGCCGGCGTCCCTGTCATCAAGCGCGACCGCGGCTCCGACCCGGCAAGCGTTTGCTACGACGTGCTCGACGAGGCCGACAAGCGCGACAGCGACCTGGTGCTTATCGATACCGCCGGCCGTCTGCACACGAGCCCCGAGCTCATGCGCGAGCTTGCCAAGGTGGTCAACGTGACGCGTAAGCGCGCCGCCAATATGGCCGCCGGCCCCATGCCCGTCTCGGTTGTACTCGTAATCGATGCCGCGACAGGCCAAAACGGTCTGAACCAGGCGCTTGAGTTTAACGAGGCGTTGGGTCTGGACGGTATTATCATGACAAAGCTCGACGGAACGGCTAAGGGTGGTATCGCCATGGCCGTTGCCGAGAAGCTCAAGCTCCCGATCCTGCGCGTGGGCGTGGGCGAGCAGGTCGATGACCTGCAGGAGTTCAATGCCAAAGATTTCTGCCGCGCCCTGGTGGGCGAGTCCAACTAAGGAGTAACCAGTGTTTGATTCCCTGAGCGATCGCCTCAACGACACATTTGACCGCTTGCGCGGCAAGGGTAAGCTGACCGAGGCCGATATCACCTCGGCCATGCGCGACATTCGCATGGCGCTGCTTGAGGCCGACGTCAACTTCAAGGTCGTCAAGGAGTTTGTCGCCAAGACCAAGGAGCGCTGCATGACCGCCGAGGTCATGGAGTCGCTGTCGCCGGCGCAAAACGTCGTCAAGATCGTGCTCGACGAGCTCACCGAGATGCTCGGCTCCACCGAGAGCAAGCTCGTCTTTAGCAACCGCATCCCCAATGTCATCATGCTCGTGGGTCTGCAGGGTTCCGGTAAGACCACGGCGGCCGTAAAGCTGGCCTACCTGCTCAAGAAGCAGGGCCGCTCGCCCCTGCTCGCCGCGTGCGATGTCTACCGCCCTGCCGCTGCCGACCAGCTGGCCACGCTCGGTGGAGAGATCGGCGTTCCGGTCTTCCGCGGTGACGGCGAGCACCCGGTCGATATCGCCAAGGGCGCCATCCAGGAGGCTGTCGACCACCTGCGCGATGTGGTCATCGTCGATACCGCCGGCCGCCTGCAGATCGACGAGCAAATGATGCAGGAGGCCGTGGACATCAAGAAAGCCGTCAAGCCCGATCAGGTGCTGATGGTCGTCGATGCCATGACCGGCCAGGATATCGTCAACGTTGTCTCGACCTTCGCCGAGCGCACCGACTTTGACGGCGTGATCATCTCCAAGCTCGATGGCGACGCCCGTGGCGGCGGCGCGCTTTCTGTGCGCCAGGTGACCGGCAAGCCCATCAAGTTCGTGAGCATGGGCGAGAAGCCCGATTCGCTGGAGCCGTTTTACCCGGACCGCATGGCCAAGCGCATCTTGGGCATGGGCGATGTCGTCGGCATCATCGAGAAGGCCCAGGAGGCCGCCGATGCCGAGCAGCTCGAGGCCGCCGAGCGCATGCTGCGCGAGGGCTTTACCATGAACGATATGCTCGACCAGATGAAGGCCGTCAAGAAGATGGGCGGCATGAAGGGCATTCTGGGTATGCTTCCCGGTGGCCAGCGCGCGCTCAACCAGATGGGCGGCAACCTGGACGAGGGCATCTTCGACAAGAACGAGGCCATCATCATGTCGATGACCAAGGAGGAGCGCCTTCGCCCCTCCATCATCAACGGCCAGCGCCGTGCCCGCATTGCCAAGGGCGCCGGCGTGACCCCCACTGAGGTCAATAGCCTTATGAAGCAGTGGGGCGAGATGAATAAGATGATGGGCCGCATGCGCACGATGGCCAATCAGGCGCAGGCCGGCGGCAAGAAGGGCAAGAAGGGTAAGAAGGGCAAAAAGATGCGCATGCCCAATATTCCCGGTCTGGATGCCATGGGTCTGGGCGGCATGGGCGGACTGGGAGCGGGTGGTCCTAAGTCCGATATGGACCTGCTGCGTCAGATGGAAGCGCAGATGCGCAATAAAAAATAACGACTGATTGAGTCGTGTGTTGCTAAGGCCGCCTGGATGGTACTCCAGGCGGCCTTCGCCGTTTGTTTGCAGGTTGTTGCATGTGCGGAAGCGTTCTGACGCGCGGGTTTGCCGCTAGTGGCAGCTGCAGCCCTCATGTCCGTCGTGGTCGTGATGACCGTGGCAGCCGCAGGACTCGCCATGCTCATGGGTGTGCTCGTGGTCATGACCATGGCAGTCGCAGGTGGCCTCGCCGGTCTGAGCGAGCGTTCCGGCAATGAGGGCCTCGACGCAGGCATCGCAGCTGCCCTGGGCGCCCGCATAGACGGTGATGCCGGCCTGGGTGAGCGCGTTGATGGCGCCGCCGCCGATACCGCCGCAGATGAGCGCGTCGATGCCACCGTTGGCAAGCAGGCCCGCCAGGGCGCCGTGACCGGTGCCGCCGGTGCCTACGACCTGCTCGTTGAGCACCTTGCCATCCTGGATGTCGTAGATCTTGAACTGTTCGCTGCGGCCAAAGTGCATAAAGATGTTGCCGTTGTCGTACGTCGTTGCCACCCTCATGGTGCCGACCTCCTTTGCTGGCCATGCGGCCGTCGTCGTGGTGATGGGGGAGTATGCGATATTGCCGCCCTCGATACTCAGCGCGCGCCCGTTGACCAGCGCGTTTGCCACCTTGCGATGCGCGCGGCTGCAGATGGCCGCCACGGTGGCGCGAGCGATGCCCATGTGCTGGGCGACGGTCTGCTGATTGAGGCCTTCCAGGTCGCACAGCCGCAGGACTTCGAGCTCGTCGACCGTCATCTCGATGGCGTCTCCGCTGGCAAGGCCGTCAGGGGTAAAGCCGCGATATTCGGGGATGATCCCAACGCGGCGCAATTTTTCGCGTCTTCCTGCCATACATGCTCCTTATCTGACATATGTCAATAATAGAATAGCGAATATGCGGATTTGAGCAAGGAATTTCTGGCATATGTCAGAAAATGAGGGCTTATGTTTGGGCTGTGGGGCTGCGTGCGCCTGGGCTACAATGAATCTCGCTTATAGTCGACTGACAGGAGGGTCAATGAGCAAGGCTGATCAACAGTTTGTATCCATGTGCCGCGATATTCTGGACCATGGCACCACCACCGAGGGGCAAAAGGTCCGTCCGGTGTGGGAGGATGGCACCCCTGCCTATACCATTAAAAACTTTGGCGTTACGGCACGCTACGACCTGCGCGAGGAGTTCCCCGCGCTTACCTTGCGCCGCACGGCGCTTAAGTCTGCGATGGACGAGATCCTGTGGATCTATCAAAAGAAGTCCAATAACGTTCATGACCTCAACAGCCATATTTGGGACGAGTGGGCCGACGAGACCGGCTCCATCGGCAAGGCCTATGGGTATCAGATTGGCCAGAAGAGCCATTATGCCGAGGGCGATTTCGACCAGATGGACCGCGTGCTGTACGACCTTAAGCATACGCCGTACAGCCGCCGCATCATGACCAACACGTACGTGTTTAGCGACCTGTCCGAAATGCACCTGTATCCGTGCGCGTACAGCGTGACCTATAACGTTACGCAGCGCCCGCATGACGATAAGCCCACGCTCAACATGATTCTCAACCAGCGCAGCCAGGACATTTTGGCCGCGAACAACTGGAATGTGTGCCAGTACGCCATTTTGCTGATGATGGTCGCGCAGTCGGTCGACATGATTGCTGGCGAGCTGCTGCACGTGATCGCCGATGCCCATATTTATGACCGTCATGTCGATATCGTCCGTGAGCTTATCGAGCGTCCGCAGTTTGCGGCGCCTAAGGTAACGCTTAACCCCGACGTGCATGATTTCTACGCGTTTACGACCGATGACCTTATCGTGGAGGGCTACGAGCACGGCCCGCAGGTCAAGAACATTCCCATTGCGGTGTAGGTGGCGCTTATGACGTGTAAGCTTTCTGCCATCGTCGCCGTGTGTGATGATTGGGGCATTGGTTGCGAGGGCGACATGGTGGTGTCCAATCGCGCCGACATGCGCCATTTTGTGGCGTGCACCAAAGGTTGCCCGGTCATTATGGGACGCAAGACGCTGCTGAGTTTTCCCGGCGGGCGTCCGCTCAAGAACCGCCGCAATATTGTGCTTACCCGCGACGAGAGCTTTGCTCCCGAGGGCGTCGACGTGGTGCATAGTATCGACGAGGCGCTCGCCGCGGTTGCCGATGAGCCCGTTGCCTGGGTGATCGGTGGTGGCGATGTCTATCGGCAGTTTTTGCCGTACTGCGTGGAGGCCGAGGTCACGCATAACCACTGCGTTCATCCCGTGGACACGTATTTTCCCAATTTGGACGCCGATCCTGCATGGGAAGTTTCGCAGGCTGGCGGGGTTGCCACGATTGCCGCGGGCGAGGGTGACGAGGGTCTCGATTATGAGTTCGTGACATATCGTCGCGTTGAGGCGTGAATCGCCTAGCGTGAACGGTATTATCGGGTTGATTGAATGCATGGGGCGGCGCTTCGCGTCGCCTCGTTTGGTATAGATGTGCTGTTAAGAAGGGTGCGGGCTGGCTGCTATGACTGATGCCGTTGAGGTTCTGCGAATCGATTCGCTTACGGATGAGCGGCTCGACGCCTACGTGCGACTGACCGAGCGCGAGCTTCGCTGCGTGCTGGAGCCCCAAAAGGGTATCTTTATCGCTGAGAGTGCCAAGGTTATCGAGCGCGCGGTGCGCGCCGGATACCAGCCGGTGAGCTTTCTTTTGGGCGAACGCTGGCTTGATCAGATGATGCCGCTGTTTGAGCGCCTGGTTGTGCGCGAGGGCGCAGGTCCGGTTCCTGTGTTCGTTGCCTCCATGGAGCTCATGGAGCAATTGACGGGCTTTAACGTGACGCGCGGCGCGCTCGCGGCGTTTCGTCGCCCGCGGCAGATTCCGGTTGATGAGTTTCTCGACGGCGTCGTCGAGGCGGCGGGGGAGCGTCCGGTGCGTGTGTGCGTGCTCGAGGGCATTGTCGACCATACCAATGTGGGCGCGATTTTCCGTTCGGCGGCCGCATTGAACGTTGACGGTATTTTGGTCAGCCCTACGTGCTGCGACCCGCTGTACCGTCGCTCGGCCCGCGTGAGCATGGGCACGGTTTTCCAGGTGCCTTGGACGCGCATTGGCAGCGAGGCTCGTGTGTGGCCGCACGATGGCCTGGCGGCACTGCACGAAGCCGGTTTTTCCTGTGCTGCCATGGCATTGACGGACGATTCCGTATCGCTGGACGATCCCGTGCTGCAGGAGATTGACCGCCTGGCAATCTTTATGGGTACCGAGGGTGCCGGCCTGGGTGCCAAGACTATCGCGGGCTGCGACCGGGCCGTGCGCATTCCGATGGCGCACGGGGTCGATTCGCTTAACGTGGCAGCGGCGAGTGCCGTCGCCTTTTGGCAGCTGTGCCCGCACGTGAGTAATGAGTACCACTACCAGCCGGGGCTGTATCACTAGGCAGATAGTTCGCACCGGGCTCTTATTCGGGGTGTTTCGGTCGACGCCGGTCGGTGCTAAGCTGGTATTGGCGTTGGCCTTAATTTGCTGTTTTGTCGGTTGACGTGCGCTTTTGGGGAGGGCGTGTGGCTAAGAAATCTACGGCTATCGATGTAACGCAGGGTGTTATTTGGCAGCAGCTGCTTTCGCTGTGCGTTCCCATCTTTTTTAGTTCGTTTTTTCAGCAGGCCTACACGCTCATCGGTACGTATATCGTCGGCCAGTTTGGCGGCAAACTCGCACTGGGTGGCATTCAAGCCACGATGGTGCTTACCGAGCTCTGCATTGGCTTTTGCGTTGGTGTTGGCGCCGGCTGCGCGGTCATTACCGGTCAGTATTTTGGCCAGCACGATGATGAGCGGCTGAGTCGTTCGGTCCATACGGCCATGACGCTCGCGTTGGTGGGCGGTATCGTTTTCTCGATTCTTGGCATAGTGTTCGTTGAGCCCATGCTGGTGCTTATGAACACGCCGCATGAACTATTGGCCGAGGGCGTGGCATATGCTCGTTGCTATTTTGCCGCCATGGTTGCGGCGCTGCTGCTCAATATGGGAACGGCACTGCTGCGCGCCGTGGGCGACACGCGCGGGCCTGCTGTGATTATCGCTTCCGGCTGCCTTGTTAATGCGGTGCTGGATGTCATCTTCGTTGCCGTGCTTCATATGGAGGCTCTGGGCTGCGGTATCGCGGTGGCACTGACCATTTGCTCTAACGCCACGATGATCGTGATTCGTATGATGCACGCACCGGGTGCGTGGCGGCTTTCACTGTCCAAACTCGGCATTGATCCTGGCATTTGCAAGAGCATGATCTCGTGTGGTCTGCCGCTTGGCTTTCAGTCTGCTGCGTATTCGATTTCCAACGTTTTGATTCAGGTGTCGGTCAATTCGTTTGGTGCCGATGTCACCACGGCGTGGGGTCTTTCGGGCCGCTTGGATGGCATCGTCTGGATGGTTACCGAGGCGCTTGGCGTGTCGATCACCACGTTCTCGGCACAGAACTTTGGCGCGCGCAACTACGAGCGCATGCGCAAGGGCTACCATACGTCGTTCGTGCTGTCGTTTATGCTCATTGGCGGCCTGTCTGCCGTGCTGCTGGTATTCTCGGGTCCGTTGTCGCGTCTGTTTGTCGACGATGCTTCGATTTCGGCGTATACCACGACGATTCTTCATTTCATTGCGCCGTTCTACGCGATTTTCTCGATTATCGAGAACGCGTCGGGCTCCATTCGTGGTGCCGGCGTGAGCTTGCAGCCCATGCTGCTCACGATTTTTGGCACCGTCGTGCTCAGGGTGATCTGGGTGTTTGCGATTATGCCGTTCGATCCGTCGCTTGAGCACCTGCTGCTGGTCTACCCTGTAACCTGGCTCATCACCGCCACGATGTTCACCATCTACCACCATAGCGGCAACTGGCTCGGCCGCGCCACCGCCTAATGATCCGTATGAGACGGAGGAAAACGGATCATTTCTCTCCGTCTTGATGTCGATGGTCCGTTTTCCTCCGTCCCCTTTGGATCAATTAGTATTCGATGCCTTGACGGGCTAGGAGGCCTTCGTCGAAGTAGTGTTTGACGGGGCGCATTTCGGTGACTAGGTCGGCGAGGTCCGCGAGAGGCAGCAGCCCGCGGCCGGTGAGCACGAGCTCCGTGGTGGCAGGCTTCAGCGCGATCAGTCCCTCCACATCCTCGCGCGTCACGAATCCGCGGCGCATCGCTTCGCCGAGTTCGTCCAAAATCAGAACGTCGACCTGTGATATCTGCTCGCGTGCGAGCTCCATGATCTGCTCGGCGCAGGCCTCGGGTGTGTCGCGATCGGCCTGTACAATGCGCAGTCCCAGGCGCGGCGCGGCGTCGTGCTCGGCGCAGTGCAGCTTCTTGGCAAACTGCAGCATGAGTTCGTCGAGCCCATAACCTTTGGCGCGCATCGCCAATCCCAGCGCAGCCGTGGTTTTGCCCTTGCCGTCGCCCGTATAGATCTGAACCTTGCCGACTTCAAGTGATGCCATCTCTGTCCTTTCGTGCCCGGCGTCGGTTTATCGCCGTCCGGGTTGGGTATTCTAGTTAGCATTATCAACCCCAGTAGATGGAGTTCAAGCAGATGGAGATGGATGACAACAAACGTAGACGGAATATGATCCTCTACGTGCTCATCGCCTTCGTCGTCTACCTCGTGCTCTCGACCGTTCTGTTCCCCAACATCGGTCACACGCAGCAGATTACGAAGACCGATTACTCGACGTTTGTCAAAGCGCTCGATAAGAAGAGCGTTGACAAGGTTGAGTACAACACGGACGATTACACGATTTATTACACCAAGAAGGGCGAGGACGAGAACATCGCCTACAAGACGACCGGTGTGCCGAATGATGCGGGCTTTACCGATCGCGTGCTTGAATCTGGTGCCTCGCTTGAGTCGGTCGTTCCCGATAAGAACTCGGGTCTGATGACCTACTACCTGCTCACCCTCATTCTTCCCATGGCGATTTTCTTCCTCATCGGCTGGTGGCTCAACCGCCGTATGAAGAAGGCCATGGGCGAAGACGGTCCGTCGATGAACTTTGGCGGTGGTGGCTTTGGCGGCGGCGGACTGGGTAAGTCCGGCGCTCGCGTTATCGCCTCCAAAGATGTGGGCGTGACCTTTAAGGATGTTGCAGGCCAGGAAGAGGCCAAGGAATCCCTTAAGGAGGTCGTCGACTTTCTGGAGAAGCCGCAGCGCTACGAGGAAATTGGCGCCAAGCTGCCGCGCGGTGCCCTCCTTGTCGGCCCTCCGGGTACCGGTAAAACCCTGCTCGCCAAGGCCGTTGCCGGTGAGGCGGGCGTTCCGTTCTTTAGCATTTCGGGTTCTGAGTTCGTCGAGATGTTCGTCGGCCGCGGTGCCGCCAAGGTTCGTGACCTGTTTAAGCAGGCCAAGGAAAAGGCCCCGTGTATCGTCTTTATCGATGAGATCGATACCATCGGCAAGAAGCGCGATGGCGGCGGCTTTAGTGGCAACGACGAGCGCGAGCAGACGCTCAACCAGCTGCTGACCGAGATGGACGGCTTCGATAACCACAAGGGCATCGTCGTCCTCGCTGCGACCAACCGTCCCGACAGCCTCGATCCCGCCCTGCTGCGCCCCGGTCGTTTTGACCGCCGCATTCCCGTTGAGCTGCCCGACCTGACTGGCCGCAAGAACATCCTCGAGCTGCATGCCAAGAGCGTGAAGACGCAGCCGCCGATCGACCTGACCGCTATTGCCCGCGCCACGCCCGGTGCCTCGGGCGCCGACCTTGCCAATATCATCAACGAGGGTGCCCTGCGCGCTGTTCGCGAAGGCCGCAAGCGCGCGACCCAGGACGACTTCGAGGAGTCGGTGGAGGTCGTCATTGCCGGCCAGCAGCGTAAGTCCACGGTGCTTTCCGACCACGAGAAGCAGGTCGTTTCCTACCACGAGATCGGTCATGCCATCGTCGCTGCCCGCCAAAAGGGTTCCGCGCCGGTTACCAAGATCACCATCGTGCCGCGCACGAGCGGCGCTCTGGGCTACACCATGCAGGTCGAGGAGGACGAGCGCTTCCTGACCACGCGCCAGGAGGTCCTGGACAAGCTTGCGGTCTACTGCGGTGGCCGTGCAGCCGAGGAGCTCATCTTTGGCGAGATGACGACCGGCGCCGCCAACGATATCGAGCAGGCAACCAAGCTCGCCCGCAACATGGTGACGCGCTTTGGTATGTCCGATGAGTTTGGCATGATGGCACTCGGTACCGTCCAGAACGCGTACCTCAACCAGGACACGTCGCTCACCTGCGCCCCCGGTACGGCCGAGCGCGTGGACGCGATTGTCGCCAAGCTGATCGAGGATGCGCACGACCGCGCCCTGCAGATCCTGAAGGAGAACAAGTTCAAGCTCCACGAGCTGGCTCGTTATCTGTACAAGAAGGAGACGATCACCGGCGAGGAGTTTATGAACCTCCTCACGCGCGAAAATCCGCTGATGCCTAAGCAGCAATAGCGTTGCGTTCGGGACAGTAAATATCGACGCCCCATTTGAGTGCCTATCTCAAATGGGGCGTTTTGCTTGAGAGGGATGCATATGAAGATCGTGGTGAGTGCCTGTTTGATGGGCGAGAGCTGCAAGTATAACGGGCTCGACAACTACCATCGCGAGCTGGTCGAGGCCTGCGAGCGTACGGGGACCGAGGTCCTCTTGGTGTGCCCTGAGGTCTTTGGGGGCCTGCCCACGCCGCGCAAGCCGTCCGAGATTGTGAACGGCGAGGTTCGTACCTGCGAGGGCGTGTCCGTTGACCGGGAATTCCGCCTGGGCGCTCAACGTGCGCTCGATATGTGTGAGCAGGCGGGTGGGCCGTCCGAGATTTCCGCGTGCATTTTGCAGGATCGTAGTCCGTCGTGCGGCGTGGGCCATATCTACGACGGATCCTTCAGCGGCACGCTCACAACGGGTAACGGTGTCTTCGTTGACCTGCTCCTGCGCCACGGCTACCGCGTGATCCCGGCAAGCGAATTCGACTCGAGCATGTTACAGCAATAAAAAACCGCTACAAAGGAACTGTCCCCTTTGTGGCGGTTTTGGCCGGTTAGGCCAGGATAGAGTGGCCGTAGGCGTTGGCGGCCTTGATGGCGGCGGCGAACTTTTCGTCAGTGAAGGGCTCAGGGTTGCCCTGCTTCCACTCGTTGGTGGCGTGCGCGTATTCGCACAGGGCAGGGATGTCGGCCTCGGAAAGCCCGACCTGCTCAAGCGTCACGGGCAGGCCCATCTGCTTGTTAAAGGCGGCGTAGCGCACAAGGTTCTCGGTATCGCCCGTATAGGCAAACAGGACGAGCACGCCCAGGCTTACGACTTCGCCGTGCAGGTAGGTGCCCTCACGTGGAATGCTGCAGGTGGCGTTGTAGAACGCGTGCGCCACGCTCGAGTTGTAGTAGTAATCGTTCTGGTTGGTCAGGTTCGAGACATAGCCCGTGTTGACCACGATGTCGAGCGCGATCTGCTTGACGGCCTCGGTCGACAGGTCCTGGCGCACGTCCTCAAGACCCTGGACGCCATAGGTAAACAGCGGCTCGGAGCAGGTGTGGGCGAGTGCCAGGCCAAGACCGGCGGTGTGCTCCAAATTACCGGCGCTCGTGGCGTACTCGACCTCGGGCTGCTTAGACAGGGCATCGCCCACGCCGGCCCAGAAGTACTCTGCCGGTGCCTCGGCGATGATCTTGGGGTTGATGAAGATGTGCGCGGGGCGGTTGGGGTACGAATAGCCCTCGAGCGAGCCGTCGTCGTTGTAGACAACGGCAATGGCGGTCGCGGCGGAGCAGTTGGAGCAGATCGTCGGCACGGTAAAGACGATCTTCTTGAGCTCGATGGCCGCCGTCTTGACGGTATCGAGCGCCTTGCCGCCGCCGCAAGCAATGAGCACGTCGGCTTCCTGGCAGGCGGGGGAGTTTACGACCTTGGCGATATTGGCACGCGTACTGTTGGTACCGTAGACGCGCGTCTCCAGGACCTCGACATCGGTATCTTCAAGTGCCGCCTCGAGCCCTGGTAGCGCTGCAGCCAGGGCTCGCTTGCCACCGATGATGGCGACCTTGGTCGCTCCGTACTCGGCCAGCGCGCCGGGCAGCTCGTCAAAGCAGTCTTCGCCGACGGTATAATCACTCATTCCAATGGTTCGCATAGCAACCTTCTTTCGTTCGATAAAGTGCTTTCAGGTATTTTGCTCCAAGAGAAGGTCCACAGCCGCGAGAAATTTCGAACGTATAAAACCAGTGTTGAGGGTTTTTCGCCGGCGCGGAACGTGCTAGCATACTCCGCATAAGCGTTGATGGGGACGAGTAGTCGGCCGTCCGCATGTTACAGAGAGCGGGGAGCGCTGAGAACCCGTGCATGCGACCGATGAAAATCACCCCGGAGCTGCGGTCCCAACGGACGCGTCGCACAGGCTCGTCTTAGTAGATATCGCCGAGATGGTCGTCGATACAGGCCAGCCGAGTAACGGATGCGAGCGCGCGAATACGCGGGCGAGGGCATCTAAGCTGGGTGGTTAAACGAAGAGCTTTTGCGGGCGTACAGTCCGTTTTGTGGCGCTTCGTCCCAGCTTGTAGGGACGGGCGCTTTTTTGGTGCCCAACGGGCGTGCGCGCCCACGACATGAAAGGGGTACCGTGGCAAACGAGTACAAGCAGACGATGAATCTGCCCAAGACCGGTTTTCCCATGCGTGCCGGTCTTTCCAAGTCCGAGCCCAAGCGACTCAAGGACTGGCAGGACAACAAGGTCTACGAGCAGGTTCTGAAGAAGAACGAGGGTCGCAAGAAGTTCGTGCTGCACGACGGCCCTCCGTACGCCAACGGCCCGATCCACATCGGCCACGCCATGAACAAGATCTCCAAGGACATGATCAACCGTTACTGGATGATGCAGGGCTATGAGGTTCCCTATGTCCCCGGTTGGGACTGCCATGGCCAGCCGATCGAGCATAAGGTCGAGGAGAAGCTCGGCACCGAGAAGTTCAACCAGACCTCCACGGCTAAGATCCGCGAGCTTTGCAACAAGTTCGCTGTCGAGAACATCGAGCTGCAGAAGGCTGGCTTCCGTCGCCTGGGCGTGCTCGGCGATTGGGACAACCCCTATCTGACGCTCTATCACCAGCATGACGCCGCCGACATCGAGGTTTTCAAGGCCATGTTCGACAAGGGCATGATCTATCGCGGCCACAAGCCCGTCCACTGGTGCAAGCACTGCCATACCGCACTTGCTGAGGCCGAGATTGAGTACTCCGACGAGACGAGCCCGTCCATCTTCGTGCGCTTTGAGATGACCTCCAAGCCCGCCGGCCTCGAGAACTTCGACGGCCCGGTTGACTTTATCATCTGGACGACCACGCCGTGGACCATCCCCTCCGACCAGGCCGTTTCTCTCAAGCCCGGCGCCGCCTACGTCGCCGTTGAGCACGACGGCCGCGCCGAGGTCATGCTCGAGGACCTGGCTCCCAAGTGCTGCGAGGAGTTTGGCTGGGAGTACACCCCGGTTGTGGTCGACGGTAAGCCCTATGTGGTTCCCGCCGAGACCTTCCACCACATCCACTACAAGCAGCCGATCTTTGACGGTGTTGAGGGCGTGGCGCTCCTGGCCGACTACGTCGGTGTCGATGACGGTACCGGTATCGTCCACAACTCGCCCGGCCACGGCGTCGACGACTACTTCGCCTGCCTCAAGGAAGGCATCACCGACATCTGCATGCCGGTTGATGACGACGGCAAGTTCTACACCGGCGAGGAGTTTGGTACCGGCGGCCCCTTCAGCGGCATGGATACCGACGAGGCCAACCCGCATATCATCGAGTTCCTGCGCGAGCGCGGCACCCTGATCCTCGAGAAGAAGATCACGCACAGCTATCCGCACTGCTGGCGCTGCAAGCACCCGGTGCTCTTCCGTGCTACCGACCAGTGGTTTGTCTCGATGGACAAGACCGGTTTGCGTGAGCAGGCTGGCAAGGAGGTCCGCGAGAACGTCAAGTGGTATCCGGCCCATGCCGCCAACCGCATTGGCGCCATGGTCGAGCAGCGTCCCGACTGGTGCATCAGCCGCCAGCGCAACTGGGGCGTGCCTATCCCCAGCTACACCTGCGCCGACTGCGGCGAGAAGGTCATGAACGACGCCACGCTCGACGCCGTCATCAAGCTCTTCCACGAGAAGGGCTCCGACGCCTGGTTTACTGACGCTCCCGAGAGCTACCTGGGCGAGGCTTGCGTCTGCCCCAAGTGCGGCGGCCATCACCTCAAGGCCGATAAGGACATCCTCGATGTGTGGTGGGACTCCGGCGTTTCCTGGAAGGCCGTCTGCGAGTATCGCCCCGAGCTTGAGTACCCGGCGGACGTGTATCTCGAGGGATCCGACCAGCACCGCGGTTGGTTCCAGAGCTCGCTGCTCACCTCGGTGGGTGCCAACGGCCATGCTCCGTACAAGGCGGTCGTCTCTCAGGGCTTCACACTCGATGGCCAGGGCCGCAAGATGTCCAAGTCGCTCGGCAACGTCATCGACCCCAACAAGGTCTGCGACGAGATGGGCGCCGATATCATCCGTCTGTGGGTTGCATCCGTCGATACCAGCTCCGACGTTTCCATCGACCACGAGATCCTTGCTCGTACGTCCGATGCCTACCGTCGCTTCCGCAACACGCTGCGCTTCCTGCTTTCCGAGCTCGAGGGCCAGTTTGAGCCTGAGACCGACGGTGTCGCCTTTGCCGACCTGCTGCCGCTCGACAAGCTCATGGTTGCCCGTCTGACCCAGGTTCAGGCCGAGGTCGACGACGCTTACTCTTGCTACGAGTTCCCGCGCGCTTACCGTGCGCTTTATGACTTCGTGGTTACCGAGCTTTCCAACGTGTACCTCGACGCCCTGAAGGACCGTCTGTACTGCGATAAGCCCGGCTCGCTCGAGCGCCGCAGCGCCCAGACCGTGCTGGCCGAGCTCTTCTCGATGCTCATGCGCGACCTGCAGCCGATCCTGTCCTACACCGTCGACGAGGCCATGGCATATGCGCCCGCCGGCTGCGTCGATCACCAGAAGTACGCCGCGCTGCTCGATTGGTACAAGTCGCCCATCACGGTCGATGAGGCCAACGAGTTTGAGGGCGTGCTCGAGGCTTCTCTTGAGCTCCGTAGCGCCGTGACCAAGGCCCTTGAGGATGCCCGTTCTGCCGGCACCTTCACCAAGAGCCAGCAGGTCCGCGTCAAGGCGGTCGTTCCTGCCGAGATGTATGCGCTGCTGACCGGCGACAAGGCCGTCGATCTGGCCGAGTTCTACATCGTCTCCGATGTTGAGCTGACCCAGGGCGAGGAGCTTTCCGTCGCTATCGAGGCTGCCGAGGGCGAGTGCTGCGACCGTTGCTGGAACTACCGCACCACCGTTGGCGAGTACAACGGCCACGCTCATATTTGCAAGCGCTGCGCGGAGGCGCTGAACTAGCCGTTGGGGACGTTCTTAAACGACTGTCAAACAAGAACGTCCCCAACGTCAACTTTTGTCACGTCCAAGCGGCATTCTGTTTTTCGGAATGTCGCTTTCGTTTTTAGCTGGTTATTTCGCTTGCGTTGGTGGATATGTCGTGCGTTCTGCGTATGGCAATATAAGATAGTTCTTTGTATTAAACGTAATTCGATGATCTTGAGGGTAGGGGATTTCTTTGGGTCGTGCTGGGGATATGACGCCGCCTTTGCGCTGGCGGTTAGGTGTTGCTGGTGGGGTGGTGCTGGTTGTGCTGCTTGTTGATCAGCTGACCAAGCTTGCGGTTCGTGCCGTGGGCGACGCTTTGCATGTGACTGTTATCCCCGGTGTGATCGACTTCCTGTTTGTCCGCAATATCGGTGCTGCCTTTAGCATGGGCGAGGGGCATGGCGTTGCGTTTGCTTTGCTGGCGCTTGCGGTCATTGTCGCCATTGCCGTGTACTTGCTTAGCGCGCCCCAGCTTGCTCGCTTGGAGGTTGTGGGCATGGCTATGGTCGCGGGCGGCGCCATTGGCAACGCGATCGACCGTCTGGCCTTTGGCTTCGTGACCGATTTTATTGCCACCACCTTCATCGACTTTCCCGTCTTCAATGTGGCCGATATCGGCATTACCGTGGGCGTTGTGCTCGCCCTCTTCGGCTACATGTTCTTGAGTCCCGCGGCCCGCGAGGTTGATGCGACTGCCGAGCTCAATGCCCGTGATGAGGCCCGCGCTAAGCGCAAAGCCAAGCAGCGTGGGGAGCGTGCCCGCAAGATTCGCGAAAGGAATGAGCGTTAATGGCCGACATCCATATTCTTGTTGCCGACGATTCCGCTGGTCAGCGTCTTGACGCCTATTTGGGCGCCAACGATGGCTGTCCCACGCGCTCTGCCTGCGCGCATCTGATCGAGGGAGGCGCCGTTGCCGTCAACGGTGAGACTTGTCTCTCTAAAAAGTACGCCGTACGCGCCGGCGATCGCATCTCGGTCGACTTGCCCGAGCCGCACGACCCGACCGACGTGATTCCCGAGGCCATTCCCCTCGATATCCGCTACGAGGACGACTACCTTATCGTGCTCTCCAAGCAGCGGGGCCTGGTGTGCCATCCCGCCCATGGCCACGAGAGCGGCACCCTTGCGAACGCTCTGGTCTACCACTGCGGCATCGATCATCTTGGTACTGTGCAGGGTGAGGACCGCCCCGGCATCGTGCATCGCCTGGATCGCGATACCTCGGGCCTTATGCTCGCGGCAAAAGACGACGACATCCAGCGCGCGCTTCAGAATCTCATCCGCACGCGCACGCTCGACCGTCGCTATATCACGCTCGTTCACGGTCACATCGCCATGGACGAGGGCACTATCAACACCGGTATTGCCCGTTCCACGCGCGACCGCGTGAAGATGGCGGTTTCGGATGACCCCTTTGCTCGTCAGGCCATTACGACCTTTAAGGTCCTCGAGCGCTTTGATTCCACGCGTTTTGACGACGGCTATACGCTCGTTGAGTGCCACCTGTTTACGGGCCGCACACATCAGATTCGCGTGCATATGCGCCATATCAACCACGCCTGCGTGGGCGATCCGCTCTACGGCAAGTGCGATGCGCGTGCCGATCAGGGCCTGACCAGGCAGTTCCTGCATTCTTGGCGCGTTGCGTTCGATCATCCCGTAACGGGGAAGCGCATTGAGTGCCGTGACGAGTTGCCGTGGGATCTCGCTGCGGTTCTCGACGATCTGGCTCTGCGCTCGCTCGGTCGCACGGCCGTTGGAGATGAAATCGTTCCGCAGCTCGGTCTTCTCGAAGCCTAGCCAGTATTAGGTGGTTTCTTGAACTCGGTAAGCCTGCGGTAAGATATACGATTGTTTACGTTACACGTTGCTGGGAGCCTGCATGCTCGCCTTTTTACAAACCAACACACCCATCGTGATCTTCAACCAGATTGTCGTCACGCTGCTCACGGTCTGCTTTCTGTACCAGGTGGTCTTCTTTGTCATTGGCGCTCTTCGTGGCGAGGTCGCGCCTCCCAAGGCCAAAAAACTCCATCGCTATGCCTTTTTTATCGCGGCGCATAACGAGGAAGCCGTAATTGCCAATCTCGTACGCTCCATCAAGGACCAGGACTATCCGTCCGAGCTTATCGAGGTCTTTGTCGTTGCCGACGCCTGCACCGACAACACCGCGCAGCTCGCACGCGAGGCCGGTGCCATTGTTTACGAGCGCAATGACCTGGCCCGAAAGGGCAAGAGCTGGGTCATGGACTTTGGTTTCGATCGCATTCTCAACGAGTATCCCGACACGTTTGAGGGCTACTTTATCTTCGATGCTGACAACGTTATCTCCCGCGATTACGTGTCCAAGATGAACGATGCCTTTGACCAGGGCTTCCATGTGGTCACGAGCTACCGCAACTCTAAGAACTTCGGCAGCTCGTGGATCTCGGCTGCTAATGCCACGTGGTATCTACGCGAGGCGCGCTTCCTCAACAACGCGCGCAATATCTGTAAGACGTCCTGCGCTGTTTCGGGTTCGGGTTACCTTATCTCGTCAAGCGTTATCGAGGGCATGCACGGTTGGCAGTTCCACACGCTGACCGAGGACATTCAGTTCACTACGTTCTGCGCTATTCACGGTATTCGCATTGGCTATGCGCCGGCGGAGTTCTTTGACGAGCAACCCGTGACGTTCAAGGCATCCTGGAAGCAGCGTATGCGCTGGACCAAGGGCTTTTACCAGGTGTTCTTTACCTACGGTAAGCATCTGGTCAAGTCGATGTTCCGCTATCATCGCTTTGCCGCCTACGACATGTTCATGACGATCGCCCCGGGTATGCTGCTATCGCTGATCTCGATGCTCGCTAATGCGACGTTCTTGATTGTGGGTGGCCTTTCGCATGGTTTCTTGGCAACCGAAGTCGAGATGCAGGCGTGCGCCGCTTCGCTCATTATGACCTTCGCCATGATGTATCAGACGTTCTTTATCCTGGCGCTGCTCACGACTATCTTTGAGTACAAGCATATTCACTGCGCGCAAAAGTGGCGCCTGGTGACTAACCTGTTTACCTTCCCGATCTTTATGTTCAGCTATATCCCCATCACGGTGGCCGCGCTGTTCCTGAAGGTCGACTGGGTGCCGACGCAGCACGCCGTCAACGTTACCCTTGACGAGGTCATGCAAGGCGCCAAATAACCACCACCAAAACCACCGCAAAGGGGACAGGCACCTTTGTGGTGGTTTTTGCTTTTGCGATGCAGCTCGAGGAGGAGTCCGATGGCCTATATCCCGTTTTGGATTTGCATCTTTGCCGGCGTGGCAATTGATGCCCGAGAGCGACGGTTTCCCAATGGGCTTGCCGGCGCATGTGCCGTGGCGGCGTTGGCGGGCGTTTGGCTCGACCTCGGTTTGAATACAGCGCTTGACCACGCCGGTCTTGCGGTCATCGTCTACCTTGCCCTTGTGCTCACTGAGTCGCTCTGGCGGCGCCTTCGCCACGCCCCGGGCATCGGCATGGGGGATGCCAAGGCACTCTTTGCCCTTTGTACCTTCGATCCCCTGGGCGGCGTTGTCGCGTTTGCGGTTGCGCTCCTGACCCTTGCCGTCGCTTGCCTCATCGCAAAATCGCGCTCCCTGCCATTGCTCCCGTTTTTAGTGCCGATTTTTGCCATAATCGAGGTCGTGGGCTGCACTTTGTAACCGATTGCGCATCCTTTTTAAGGAGCATGCCATGGAATCTAATCAAGAAATGGCCGTCATTAAGGCGCGCATGGACCGTATTCCCTCGGCGTTGTCGCCCGAGCTTGTCGAGCGCATTGCCGCCGATCGTGCTTCGGGCTATGTCAACCCGTATCGTTGCAACGATGATCAGGTCATTCGTCGTATTGATCGCGCCGCCGACAAAGGCACGCTTATGCGTCCGGCGTTTATGCGCGATACCGAAAAGATACTTCATCTTCCGGCGTACACCCGTTATGCAGGCAAAACGCAGGTCTTTAGCTTCCGTAGCAATGATGATCTTTCACGCCGCGGTTTGCACGTACAGCTTGTCTCCCGCATTGCGCGCGATATCGGTCGCGCCCTGGGGCTCAATTGCGATCTGATCGAGGCGATTGGCCTGGGTCACGACTTGGGACACACGCCTTTCGGCCATGCCGGCGAGCGCTTCCTCAACGATATCTATCATGAGCGTACGGGGCGTTATTTTTTCCATAACGTGCAGTCGGTTCGCGTGCTCGACGCGTTGTATGGCCGCAACGTGTCGCTCCAGACGCTCGACGGCGTGCTATGCCATAACGGCGAGTACGAGCAGCGTGTGTTTGAGCTCTCGGACATGAGCTCCTTTGACCAGTTTGACCAGACGGTTGAGGATTGCATTGCCACGGGCTATAGCGCAATTGGGCATCTGCGTCCCATGACGCTCGAAGGCTGTGTGGTCCGCATCTCGGATATCCTTGCCTACGTCGGTCGTGACCGTCAGGATGCGATCGCGGCGGGCCTGCTGTCACCCGACGCTTTTGATGATGGCCGGGGCGGTGCCTACAACAGCTGGATCCTCACGCATGCCTCCATCGATATCGTTGAGCACAGCTATGGTAAGCCGCGCATCGAGATGAGCGAGGACCTGTTTGAGGAAATCCGCCGAGCCAAGCGCGAGAACTACGAGAAGATCTATAGCAAGGGCGGTATCGAAGGCGATTCCGAGGTGGAGCTGCGCGAGGCGTTCGAAAAGCTCTACGACCGTTGCCTGCGGGATCTAAACAGTGGTGACGAGTCCTCTTACATCTTTAAGCACCATATTTCGCGCATTGAGCAGCAACTTTCCTACTACGATCGCACCTATGCCTGGCAGGACGACAAGGATCAAGCCGTGGTGGATTATATCGCGAGCATGACGGACGGTTATTTCTGCGAACTGACGAGCAAGCTGTTCCCGGGTCTAAAGTTTCCGCATCGTACCTATATTAACGAACGGTAGTTCGTATCCTTTCGGTATACTGGTTAGTTGAAAACGTTTTTGATTGATGCACGGGATGGCTATGGACGACCTTTTTTCTGCCTCGACGCGCGAGCGTTCCTTTAAAAATGCGCCGCTCGCGGTGCGCATGCGACCCAATTCGCTCGACGAGTACGTGGGCCAGCAAAAGGCCGTCGGTAAGGGCTCATGGTTGCGTGCCGCGATCGAGCACGACGTGCTTTCGAGCGTGATTCTGTACGGGCCTGCCGGTACGGGCAAGACGACGCTGGCCCACATTATCGCCAACCATACCAAGAGCGAGTTTGTCGAGGTCAGCGCCGTCACGGGTACCGTGAAGGACCTGCGTCGCGTGATTGATGAGGCCAAGACGCGCCTGAATACGTACGACCGCCGCACCATTCTATTCATCGATGAGATTCACCGCTTCTCTAAGTCGCAGCAGGATGCCCTGCTGCATGCAGTTGAGAACCGTACCGTCATTATGATTGGCGCTACGACGGAGAACCCGTACTTCGAGGTCAACTCGGCACTGCTCTCACGTGGTCGCGTCGTGGAGCTTGAGCATCTGAAGGATGAGGATATCGCCACGCTTATTGAACGTGCGCTTGAGGCGCCGCAGGGCTTGAACGGTAAGTTCTCGGCCGATGAGGATACGGTCAAGACCATCTGCACGTTGGCAGCGGGTGACGCTCGCTCGGCGCTCACGACGCTCGAGCTTGCGAGCGAGATTGCCGTCACGCGTCCCGATACCGAGGGAACGCCAGCGCCCGCGGCGGGGGAGCGCTATCCCATCACCGTGGATGACGTAAAGATCGCCAACCCGCGTCGCGGCTTTACGTATGACAAAAACGGCGACATGCACTACGACATCATCAGTGCGTTCATCAAGTCCATGCGCGGTAGCGACCCCGATGCCACGATCTATTGGCTCGCGCGCATGATCGATGCTGGGGAGGATCCTAAGTTTATCGCTCGCCGCATTATGATTCACGCTTCTGAGGATGTTGGCAACGCCGACCCGCAGGCGCTTTTGGTGGCGCATGCCGCGTTTAAGTCTGCCGAGGTCATTGGCTATCCCGAGTGCCGCATTAACCTGGCTCAGGCTGCACTCTATGTGTGCTTGGCGCCAAAATCCAACGCGTGTGAGGCTTCGATCGATGCGGCGCTGGCCGATATCCATTCTAGTGGGCTTCGCGAGGTGCCGAGTTATCTGCGCGATCGCCATCGCCCGGGCAGCGATGAATACGGTGTGTATAAGTATCCACATGATTATCCCGAAGGCTGGGTCGATCAGCGCTATTTGCCCGAGGGGCTGGAGCGCGGTGCGTTCTGGCAGCCTGCCGGGCGCGGCTGGGAAGAGTGGCGCGTAGAGCAAAGCGAGCGCGACCGCAGCGGGAATGCACCGAAGTAGCTGCTGATAATTTTGTCCCACGTTGCTGCTCTTGGCATGTTCGGTCCCCTTTGGGGTACCATGAAAAGCGTCTGTATTTCGATTTTTCCGGGAGGCTTGTATGAGTCCCATTCAAATCGCCCTGCTGCTGCTCGCCGTTGCCGGCGTGTGGGCCATCGCTGAGCTCGCGCTTACCCTGCGCAAGACCCGCAATGTTGTCGACTCGCTCGATAAGACCGTGAACGACCTCAACAACACCATCGCCGAGGCTCAGCCTGTGGTGGCAAAGCTCGATGGCGCTGTCGATGAGCTTACGCCGGCGCTTGCCCAGATGGAGCCGCTGCTTAAGTCGAGCAAGACGGCAGTTGATGCCCTTACCTCCAATCTCGTAGAGGTCGAAGCCGTGGTTCGCGACATTTCTGAGGTTACGGGCAGCATGGCCGAGGCCAGCAATGCTGTGTCTAGCGTGACCGACTCTGCCGCCGGTGCTGTGCAGAAACTCTTTAACAAGGTGAAGGCTCCCGCGGCCGACGCTGAGCGCAAGCTTTCCGCTGCCGAAGAAGCCGAGCAGCCGACTGAGCGTGTCCTGATTGGCGAAGCCGGGGACGATGTCGCTGCTGGTGACAATGATGCACAGAAGCCTGCTGCTAAAGCAGCCCAGTATTACACCTACACGCCCGCCGAGACCACCGAGGAGTCCTGCGATGAGTAGCGAAGCAACTTGCCCCATTACGCTGACCGTTGCCGGCGACCCGCGTCTGGCGCGCCTTGTGCGCATGACGGCGGCAAATGTCGGTGCGCTCTGCTCCATGTCCGTCGATCGCATCGAGGACATTCGTATGGCTGCCGAGGAAGCATTTATTTTCGGCTGCACGGCTGTTGATTCCGATGACATCTCGATCAAATTCGATGTCGACGAATCTCACGTTGGCATGACCTTTACCTTTGGTGACCAGGCCACCGTCGACGAGGATGACCAGGCCGCTGTGTATGCTGAGCTCATTTTGGCGAGCGTGTGCGATTCCTACGAAAAGACTGCGGCGCCCCTGACGCTTTCCCTCGACCTCAAGGCGGATATCTAATATGACCGAACGTTCCCGGAGCGGTAAGACCGCTTGGGACAAGGAGAAAACCCGCGAGCTGTTTCGTCGCTATAAAGAGACCGGTGACCCGGACGCACGCGAGCAGCTCGTCATGTCCCACATGAACCTGGTAAGGTTTCTTGCCAACAAATTTAAGAACCGCGGCGAGCCGCTCGATGATCTGATGCAGGTTGGCTATCTGGGCCTGCTCAAGGCTATCGACCGCTTTGATCCCGAGCGCGGGCTCGAGTTCACGACGTTTGCGACACCCACTATCCTGGGCGAGATCAAACGCCATTTCCGCGACAAGGGCTGGAGTGTGCGCGTTCCGCGTCGCCTGCAGGAGCTCTCTGCCAAGGTCAACCAGGCTACTGATAAACTTACCAACGAGCTGCAGCGTTCGCCCAAGGTTGAGGAGATCGCTGAGTATCTAGATGTGACTGTCGATGAGGTCCTCGAGGCTATGGAATCGTCTTCGGCCTATACCTCGGTGCCCATCGAGGCTCCTGGTGCGTCCGATTCCGACGATGCTCCCTCGATTCTCGACCGTTACGCCGACGACGACAACGAGCTCGACTTTACCGATGACCGCCTAGTGATCGAGGAAGCCATCCGTGATTTTTCGCCGCGCGAGCGCGAGGTGATCGAGCTGCGTTTTGTGAAGGGCATGACCCAGATCGAGATCGCCAAGAAACTGGGTATTTCTCAGGTGCAGGTTTCGCGTCTGCTGCGCCGCACGCTTAAGAAGATTCAGGACAAGATCGACCCCGACGGAGTGATGATTCGTTCATGAGTGAGCACCCCCAACAAACCGATCGCGTGCTGCGCGACACCCGCATTCTGACGCTGCGCATTTGGGCTGTTGTCGGCTGCATTGTTATTGCTGCTGTCATCTTTAACCTTATGGGCATCCTGGCACCGGTTATTGAGTTTCTTGCCGTCGGCTCCATCATTGCTTTTGTGATGTCCCCGATCACCAATTGGCTCGAGCACCATGGCGTGAATCGCGGCATCGGTTCGCTTATCGCGCTTATTGTTGTTGTTGCCGTGCTCGTCGGTGTCGTTTGCATCTTGTCGCCGATTCTCTTTGGTCAGATCATGGAAGTCCTGAGCCGCCTGCCCGAGCAGCTTCGTGTTGCAGGTGGCGATCTCAACGAGATGATCTCGCATGCCAAGACGCTCAACAACACGCCGCTCAAGGAGTATTTGGACGATAATCTTTCGTCGCTGGTTGCCGTGGCATCGAAGTATGTGTCTCAGATTGCTGCCGAGCTTGGCCGCGGTGTGTTCCCGCTCATCACCAATACGGCCTCGCAGTTGTTCGTGATCTTCCTTGGTCTGGTGCTTGCCTACTGGATGGCCTGCGACTACCCTCGCATGCATCACGAGATTTGCACCATCATCGGTCAGGAGAAGGAGACCTCGTACCGCTTTATGGTCGCCATCCTTTCTCGCTCTGTCGGCGGCTACATGCGCGGTATGGTCGTGACGTCCATCTGTGGTGGTTTCCTCGCCTTTATCGGTTTTATGATCATCGGCCATCCGTATGCGGTGCTCATGGCTATCTTTACCGGCATCATGCATTTGGTTCCGGTCGTCGGTCCTTGGGTGAGCGCAGCAATCGCCACAGTGCTTGGTTTCATGTTCAGCCCCATGTTGGCGTTATGGACGCTTATTGTGACGATGGTCGCGCAAAACGTCACCGATAACGTGATTTCGCCTAAGGTTATGCAGAGCTCGGTGCAGGTGCATCCCATCATGAGCCTCACGGCGCTCGTTATTGGCTCGGCACTCATGGGCCCCATCGGCATGATTATTGCCATCCCGCTTTGTGCGGCCCTCAAAGGTATCTTCGTGTACTACTTCGAGAATGAGACCGGCCGCCAGCTTGTGGCCTATGACGGCGCCGTGTTTAAGGGCACACCGTACCGCGATGCCGATGGCAACCCGGTCGCCGCCTACGACGCGCTCGGCGACGACACCTTCATTTACGAGTCCGAGCTCATCGGCAACGAGACTGCGCCCGAGGCCCAAGCGATGCCTAAGCCCGAGTTCGATAATCCCTGGATCAAGCTCTCGGGTTTGCAACCCGATGCCACGGGCTTCTTCAAGAATCCCTTCGCCAAGGACGATGACTCCAACTCGGACGACGATACCAAAACCGGCATCGACGGCTCCATGGACGATTCGGATTCTAAATAGGCCCTATTAACGTTTCTTGAAGTTGTAAATGACAATAAACGCGAGCAAAGCGATTGATAAGGGGCCGGCTACATAGAAAAAGAGAACGTCAATTGCGCGTAGAGTGTAATAAGCCTTATCGCCGGACATTACTGCATACAATACGTAGCCAAATGCTGGTTGGTTTGCGTACCAGCAGGAGAAGGCCAAGAGCGCTAAAAGTGCTAGTACCAGAAGTGCATTCAGGACAAATCGTTTACTTTTCATCGATCGCTCCTTCCGGGTGACTCTTATATGTAATTCTACAGCAGTCCTTTTTCAAAGGATCGCACAGTACTGAATAACGTGCACTTTCGCTGGAGGGTCGCTGTTTGGCGGCCCTCTTTTTTGCACTTGCGCGGTGGGATGGTAATATCGTTACGTTTGAACTGTTTCGATGTGAAACCGAGGAGATTCCCTCTATGAGTGCTGACTACCCGTCAATGACTACGGCCGAGATTCGCTCCAAGTTCCTCAACTTCTTTGAGGAGCGCGGTCTTAAGCTCTATCCTTCTTCGTCCCTCGTCCCCGACGATCCTTCGCTGCTGCTTGCCAACGCCGGCATGAACCAGTTTAAGGAGTACTACCAGGGCAAGAAGACCATGAAGGAGATCGGCGCTATCTCCTGCCAGAAGTGCGTCCGCACCAACGACATCGATTGCATCGGCGAGGACGGCCGTCACCTGTCCTTCTTTGAGATGCTCGGCGACTTCTCCTTTGGCGGCGTCTCCAAGCAGCAGGCTTGCGCCTGGGCCTTTGAGCTCATCACCAAGGAGTTCAAGCTGCCGCTCGACCGCCTGTACTTTACCGTCTTTACCGAGGACGACGAGACCCACGACGTGTGGCGTTCTCTGGGCGTTGCCGAGGACCACATCTCCCGCCTGGGCGAGGACGACAACTTCTGGGCCGCTGGCCCCACCGGTCCCTGCGGTCCGTGCTCCGAGATCTATTTTGACATGGGCGAGGAGGTCGGCTGCGGCAGCCCCGACTGCAAGCCTGGCTGCGACTGCGACCGCTTCCTGGAGTTCTGGAACCTCGTCTTTACCCAGTACGACCGCCAGGAGGACGGCTCCATGCCGGAGCTGCCGCACCGTAACCTCGATACGGGCATGGGCCTTGAGCGCATGGCCGCCATCATGCAGCACAAGACCGCCAACTACGACGGCGACCTGATGCAGCACCTCATCAAGCTGGGCGAGAAGATCAGCGGCAAGACCTTTGACGCCGACGATTACTCCGGTGCCAGCCGCTCGCTGCGCATCATCGCCGACCACTCCCGTGCCGTCGACTTTATGATCTCGGACGGCATCCTCCCCGGTAACGAGGGTCGCGAGTACGTTCTTCGCCGTCTGCTCCGCCGCGCCGTGTTCCACGGTCGCCTGCTGGGCATCGAGGGCGCCTTCCTGACCAAGTTTATCGACGAGGTTAACGCTCAGATGGGCGAGGCCTATCCCGAGCTGCTCAAGAACGTCGCGCTCGTCAAGGGTATTGTCGCCTCCGAGGAGGAGCGCTTCTCCACGACGCTCGACAACGGTCGCGTTTACCTGGATGAGGCCCTGGCAGCGCTTGCCGAGGGCGCTGTGCTTTCGGGCGATGTTGCCTTTAAGCTGCACGATACCTTTGGTTTCCCCATCGACCTGACCGTCGAGATCGCTGGCACCGCTGGCCACGACGTCGACATGGACGGCTTCACTGCCTGCATGGAGGACCAGAAGTCCCGCGCCCGCGCCAATGCCAAGGGCGACGCCTGGGGCAGCTTCAATGACGTGTGGGTCGAGCTTTCCGACAAGGTCGCCGCGACTGAGTTCGACGGCTATGACAACGATGTGATCGAGGGCGCCAAGGTTGTCGCCATCGTGCGCAACGGCGAGTCCGTCGAGTCCGCTGCCGCCGGCGAGGACGTCGAGGTTGTGCTCGACCGCACCCCGTTCTATGCCGAGATGGGTGGTCAGCAGGGCGATGCCGGCATGCTTTCCGCCGAGGGCGTTGTTCTGACCGTTGCCGACACCAAGAACCACAACGGCTTGTATGCCCACCTCGCGCACGTTGCCGATGGCACGCTGACTGTCGGTGCCGCTGTTACCGCCGCGCTCGACGCCGAGCGCCGTGGCTTCTTGCGCCGTAACCACACCGCCACGCACCTGCTCGACGCCGCCCTTAAGCAGGTCCTGGGCGAGCACGTCTCCCAGGCCGGCTCGCTGGTGACGCCCGAGCACCTGCGCTTTGACTTTACGCACTTCGAGGCCCTGTCCTCCGAGCAGCTCAAGGCTGTCGAGGACCTGGTCAACCAGCAGATCTTCGCTTCCAAGCCGGTCGTGACCCGTGTCATGGGCATCGACGAAGCCAAGGCCGCCGGCGCTGTCGCGCTGTTTGGCGAGAAGTACGGCGATGTCGTCCGCGTCGTCTCCGTGGGCGCCGAGGACCAGCCGTTCTCCCGCGAGCTCTGTGGTGGTACGCATGCTGCCAACACCGCCGAGATCGGTCTGTTCAAGATCATCTCCGAGTCCTCCACGGGCTCCAACGTCCGCCGTATCGAGGCCGTGACCTCCAAGGGCGCTCTCGATTACATGGCCGACCGCCTGGCACTCGTTGACGCCGCTGCTGCTGCGCTCAAGTGCCGCGTCGACGAGGTTCCCGCCCGTGTGGAGAACCTGCAGGCCGAGCTGCGCGAGACGTCCAACAAGCTCAAAAAGGCTCTGACCGGTGGCTCCTCCGATGCAATCTCCAGCGCCATCGACGGCGCTGTCGAACTCGGCGGCTACAAGCTCGTCGTCGCTGAGCTTCAGGGTCTCGAGGCCGCAGACCTGCGCAACGTTTGGGATACCGTGCACCAGAAGGTCGCCGGCCCCGTCGCCTGCGTTGTTGCCAGCGTGACCGAGAAAGGCACCCCGGCCCTGCTCGCTGCCGGCTCCGATGACGCCGTCAAGGCCGGGTTCCACGCCGGTAACGTGATCAAGCAGATCGCGGGCCTGGTTGACGGTCGCGGTGGTGGCCGTCCCAACATGGCCCAGGCCGGTGGCAAGAACGCTGCCGGTATCGCCGATGCCCTCGCGGCCGCTAAGACCGCACTCGGCGCCTAAGAATCTAAGAAGTCACTGTGGTTGCGCTCGCGCTGGACATAGGGGAGACCAGGATTGGCATTGCCGTCTCGAGCCGTGATGGCAAGATGGCGATGCCTGTCAAGGTGCTTCCGGCTGCCGAGGTCACCGGTATGGCCAAGACGTTCCGCTACCTGGTTGAGGACTATGAGCCCGACATCCTGGTAAGCGGACGTCCCCTGACCATGGCCGGTGAGCCCGGCCCTCAGGCCGAGCGCGTTGCCGCTGTGGCGCAAAAGATTGCCGACGAGCTCGATCTTCCGTTGGAGTTTGAGGACGAGCGTCTGTCCTCGCAAGAGGCCAAGCGTATCCTGCGCGAGCAGGGACTCAACGAAAAGCAGATGAGGGGCAAGATCGACATGATTGCCGCCAGCCTGTTTTTGCAGACGTGGCTCGATCGTAAAAACGAGGAGGTTTCGCATGCCTAGTGCTTCCGATCCGCGCCAGCCGAATCGTACACAGCAGCCGGCGTCGCGCCCTGCCCAGCCTGACCAGCGTCCGGCACAGCCGACGCAGCGCGCAGCTCAGCCTGCCGCGCGCCCGGCGCAGTCCTTCTCTCGTTCGGCCCAACCTGTTCAACGGACGGGTCAGCAGCCTTCTGCTCGTTCGGTTCAGCATCCGGCTTCTCACGCGGCTCAGCAGCCCACTGCTCGTACGGCCCGGCCTGCAGGCGGCACCCGCTTTAAGCAGCAGGCACCTACCCAGCGAACGCAGGCCCCCCAATCGAATTCGCATCACGCTCGTGGTTCGCATGGCGTTGCTCCGGCGACCCGCTCGAGCTACAACACGCATGCTCGTCGCGGTGCTCAAAAGAAAAGCTCCCCGGTGCCTATGATTATCGGTGGCGTTGTTGCCGTGCTTGCGCTTGTCGCGATCGTTTTCTTTGTCGTGCCAGCCGTCAAGGGCTTCTTTGGCGGTGAGGGTGCGAAAGTCGTTGCAGGCCAGCAGGTTACTATTACGATTCCCGATGGTGCCTCGGGTGACAGCATCGCTTCGATTCTCTCCGAGAATCATATCGTCGAAAATCCCAAGGATTATTATGCGGCGGTGAAAAAGCTCAACGCCGATATGTCGCTCAAGCCTGGTGATTATTCGTTTACCACACTCATGGATGCGACCAAGGTTGTTCAGCAGCTCATGGAAGGCCCCAACGCGGGCTCCAATGCGCTAACTATCCCTGAGGGCCTAACGGTCGATCAAGTCGCCGACCGTGTGGCCCAGGCCTACGACAGCATCTCTAAGGAAGACTTCCTCAACCAGGTCAAGGCCTCCAACTACGTTGACGACTATAGCTTCCTTAAGGGCGCCGCCAACGATTCGCTCGAGGGTTTCTTGTTCCCCAAGACCTATTCGCTGGGCGATTCGCCGACGGCCGATGACGTGATTCGCGCCATGCTCGATCAGTTTAAGACCGAGTACAAGTCGCTTGACTTTGCGAGCTGCGAAGCCAAGATCAAGGAACGCTACGGCGTGGAGATGTCCGACTACGACATCGTCAACTTGGCCTCTATCGTTGAGCGCGAGGGCCTCAACGCCGATCAACGTGCGCACGTGGCCTCGGTCTTCTACAACCGCCTTGCCGGCAAGCTCGACGGTCTGCGCTATCTCAACAGCGATGCGACCATGATGTATGTCACCGGTGGCGAGGTTACCGCCGACGACCTGCAGAGCGATAGTCCGTATAACACCTATAAACACGAGGGTCTGCCGCCCACGCCCATCTGCTCTCCGTCGCTCGAGGCGCTCAAGGCCACCCTTGAGCCGACCGACTCCGACGACCTGTATTTCTACATTACGCAGGACGAGGAGTACTTCTCGCAAACCTACGAAGAGCATCAACAGTCTTGGAATTAACATGAGGATTTTTAGCCCCAAACGATACGTTGCCTCGGTCGATCGCATCGACCTTGATACCCTATGGGCCGACGGTAAACGCGCCATTCTGCTCGATCGCGATAACACCCTCGTGCCGCGCGACACCGAGCAGGTTCCCACCGCGGTTTCCGCTTGGCTCGACGCCGCCCGCGCCAAGGGTTTTAAGCTGTGCATGGTGTCCAACAACTGGCATCGCGACCAGGTCATGAGCTCTGCACGCGAGCTGGGACTCGAGGCCATCAGCCACGCCATGAAGCCGGCGCCGTTTGCCCTCAAGGCGGGTCTTAAGCGCCTCGGCGCCACGGTCGACGAGGCGGTGCTGATCGGTGATCAGCTCTACACTGACGTGTGGAGCGGTAATTTCGCCGGCGTCGATACCATCCTGGTAAAGCCGCAGGCGACGCAGGACCTGTGGTATACGCAGATCTTCCGTATCTTTGAGCGCCGGGCCCTGCGCGACCTTCCCTGCGAGGAATAGGTCTCGCTATGTCCCAGCACACCAAACACGGCTGCGACCATATCTTCTTTATCGGCTTTTTGGGCGCGGGCAAGTCGACGCTCGCGCGCAACGTCGGCACCATGTTCAAGCGGCGTTTTATCGATACCGACCGCCTGGTCGTGCGCCGTTGCGGCAAGTCGGTAACCGAGATTTTTGAGACCGAGGGTGAGGGTCGTTTTCGCGAGCTCGAGACCTCGGCGCTCCGTTCGCTCCAAAGCGAGCGCAGCCTGTTGGTTTCGTGCGGGGGCGGTATCGTCGAAACGCCGGTGAATATTGAACTGATGCACGAAATGGGTACGTGCGTGTACCTCGAGGGCGACTTCGAGGATTCGATTCGCCAGATTCGTCGGTCCGACACGCGTCCCGATTTCCGCTCGCCTGAGCATGCCGCGCGCCTGTTTGAGCATCGCCGTCCGCTGTATCGTCAGGCTGCCGACCTTACCCTTGATATTCGCAACAAGTCCTTCGAGGACGTTTCCTACCTTTGTGCCGAGATGCTTTTGGAGCGTGGGCTGCTATGATTCGCCGTCAACTGATCAATTTCCAAAACCGCAGCGTCGATGTCCGTGTCGGATTGGGTGCGTTCGATGAACTGTCGCGTATGTTTGCCTCGGCCGTGGGCAAGCCTAAGCGCGCGATGGTCGTTTGGAACACCGCCACATCCGAGCGTTTTGGTGAAGTCGTCGAGCATGCGCTGGTCGACGCCGGTTTTGCCGTGTCGCCGCTAGTCCTCGAGGTTTCGCCTGCTGGTGCCACGCTGGCCGATGCTGATGCTATCTTTGGCGCCCTGTCTGCCAACGGCGTTACCTGCGACGATCTGGTTGTCGCCGTTGGCGATGCCGCAACCTGCTCGGTTGTTAGCTGGTGCTCCAACCAGTGGTGCGGCCGAACCGAGTGCGCGCTGTTGCCGACGACCTTCGACGCCATGCTCACGGTCGCGACGACCATGAAGCCGCTCGTCGCCTCGTCGGCGAATGCGCTTCCCGCTATCGCGTTCCGTCCCGAACCGGGCTTGGTCGTGTGTGACCTCGACCTTGTTCGCGAGGCGGACCCCGAGGACCTTAAGCTCGGCTATGTGGTACTTGTTGGCACCATGCTTTCGAGCAGCAAGTCCCGCTGGAATCAGTTTACTGAGACCGTCCCCGAGATTCTCGCGGGCGAGGAGGTCGCGCTCGTCAATGCCGTTCAATGGTCTCAGACTGCCCGCAAGGACGTACTGATGGCCACGAACCCGAGCGCCCGCCATGCGCTCGATTTTGGTAAGACGGGGGAGCGTACCTTGCGCGCTTGCTTGGGTGATGCCGCTTCGCAGGTCCCTGCCTATCAGCTGTTATCCGAGGGCATGCGCTTTGAGGCGCGCCTAGCACATGATGCCTGCGACTTTGATATCGATTACGTCTTTGAGGTCGATGACTGCCTGGAGGACTTTGGTATCGAGGAGCTTGCCTTCGACCTGGAGCCCACCGCGTTTATCGAGGAGTTCCGCAAGCAGCAGTTCGTTCGCTCGAATCGCAGCATGCTGCCGCTGCCCGCAGCACTCGGTGCCATTCGCCTAACGAGCGTTGAGGACGAGGTTCTTGAGCGCCATGCTCACGCCTACTTGGCTTCTCGCAAAGAACTTCTCTAAGATTTATTGACATCCATCGTCTTTCGTATCATGTTGAGGGGCGGGTTTTCTATCGGTTGCGGATCGCATGCGATTCCGTCGTTCGGTTGAGACCCGTCCCGTCTATATAGAGACAACAAGAAAGGAATCTGCATGTCTGAGTTTGCTGCCGGTCCTGCCGGTCGTATCGAGCGTGTCCGTGCCCTGATGGCCGAGCGCGGCTACGACGCTATCGTGGTGCGCGACGAGGCCAACCTTCGTTGGCTTACGGGCGTGAAGGGCGTCTTCGACTACACCTTCGAGTTCCCGCACGCTGCGTTTATTACGGTCGACCAGTGCCTGTTCCACACCGACTCGCGCTACCTCAACAGCTTTGAGGAGAACACGCCCGCCGGCAGCCCCTGGGCCTACGACATGGACGAGGGTACCATTCCCGGCTGGGTCGCCGGCAAGATCGCGGCTAACAAGTGCCGTGTCTGCGCTGTCGAGGACGATATGCAGATTAACTTCTACCAAGGTATTCAGCGCGGCCTGGAGGACCGTTCCGTCGCCTGCATGCTGCCGCTGATGCACGACGACATCCGCAAGATGCGCGCCATCAAGGATGCCGAGGAGATTGAGCTCATGCGCCATGCGCAGTCGATCACCGACGCCGCCTTCCAGCACATGCTCGGCTTTATTAAGCCCGGCATGACCGAGAAGCAGGTTCGTAACGAGCTCGAGAACTTTATGTTCGCCAATGGCGCTGACAGCCTTGCCTTCGGCTCCATCGTAGCGAGCGGTCCCAACACCGCCAACCCGCATGCCGTGCCGAGCGACCGCGTGATCGAGAAGGGCGACTTTGTCCTCATGGATTACGGCGCGGGCTACTGCGATTATCGTTCCGACATGACGCGCACTGTCGTGATGGGCGAGCCTACCCAGGAACAGCTCGACCTGTACGCGCTCGTGCGCCGTACGCACGAGGAGTGCGTCGCCGCCATCCATCCGGGCGTCGAGGGCAACGACATTTTCAAGCTTTCCAAGAAGATCATCGGCGATGCCGGTTATGGCGATTATTACAACCATGGTCTGGGTCACGGCGTGGGCATCGACATCCATGAGCTGCCCAACTTCAACCGCAGCAAGAACACCATCGAGGTCGGCTCGGTTGTCACCATGGAGCCCGGCGTCTACCTGCCCGGTGTGGGCGGCGTGCGTCTGGAGGACTACGGCGTGGTCACCGAGAACGGCTACGAGCCCTTCACCAAGACCCCGCACGACCTGCACGTCATCGATTGCTAGCCCATTTCGATAGATTTTTGGGGCGGGGCGTCCGGATCGATTCGGACGCCCCGCGTTCTCTTTTTATGCGCTCGCTACAGGCGCCGTCTGCAAGTGTATAATTTCGGTCGTATGTAATTTGGACGCTTGTGCGTTCTGCCCATAACAAGAAAGGTCGCTATGCCTACCATTTCTACCGCCGACTTCAAGAACGGCCTCGGTCTCCGCATCAAGGACAAGGTCTACACCATCGTCGAGTTTCAGCATGTCAAGCCGGGCAAGGGCGGCGCGTTTGTGCGCTACAAGACCCGCGACATCAAGAGCGGCCGCGTCGTCGAGAACACCTGCAACGCCGGCACCAAGTTCGAGAGCGTCATGCTCACCACCCGTGAGTTCCAGTACCTCTACAACGATGGCACCGACTACATCTTCATGGACAACGAGTCCTATGAGCAGGTTCCCGTTCCCGAGGACATGGTGGGCGAGAACTCCAAGTGGCTGCGCGAGAACGACATCTGCCAGCTGCTCTTCGCCGACGATGAGCTCATGGGCGTGACCCCGCCGATGTTCATCGAGACCACCATCGTCCAGACCGACCCGGGCTTTAAGGGCGACACCGTCCAGGGTTCCACCAAGCCGGCCACGATCGACACCGGCGCTGTCATCCAGGTCCCCATGTACCTCAACGAGGGCGAGGTCATCAAGGTTGACACCCGCGACGGCAAGTTCGTCTCCCGCGTCTAGCAACCAACTCTTCTAGGAGGACTCATGCCCCAGGAAATCAAGATTGACGGCATCGGCATTTCGCCCGATGTTCTGACCGCCATCGTCTCGCGCGCCGTGTCCGATGTCGAGGGCATCGCCTCCGTTGGCGTCAAGGACCTTGCCACCAACCTTGTCTCCATGATGCTCTCGTCCAAGGCCCCGGCTTCTGAGCCGGCGGTCGAGGCCGAGGTCGTCGGCGACAAGCTCGCACTCACCGTGCGTGTCGTGGTGTTCTTTGGCTATCCGTTCAAGAAACTCGCCGAGGCCGTTCGCGCCGCCGTGGTCGCTGCCATCGATGCCCAGGTTGGCGTCGAGGTCGAGCGCGTTGACGTTTGCATCGACGGCCTCGTTTTCCCCAAGGAGTAACCTTTGAGCCTTAAGGTTTATCGCGGGCGTACGCTTGCCCGCAGTCAGGCGCTGCAGCTGCTGTTCCAGGCCGAGGCCACGGACAGCCCGCTCGAGCGCGTCCTCGAGGGCGATTTCCTGATCTCGAAGGGTCCCCTCGACCCCTATGCGCTGGAGCTGTGCCGCGGTGCTTACGAGCATATCGACCGCATCGACTGCGCCCTGCGCTCCGTTGCCAAGAACTGGGATCTTATGCGCATGCCCGGCGCCGATCGCAATCTGCTGCGTATCGCCGTTTATGAGATGCGTTTCCTCACCGACGAGGAGGTCTCGGACGCCATCGTGATCAACGAGGCCGTCGAACTTGCCAAGGCCTATGGCACCGACCAGTCCGCGTCGTTCGTCAACGGCGTTCTGGGTAAGATCGCTCGCAGCGAGGAACTGCCGGGCGAGGACCTGTACCAGGAGCTGCTGGCCGAAGATCGCGCTCGCGAGGAGGCGCAGGCTGCCGAGGCTGCCGCCAAGGTTGCGGTTGCTCAGGCTGAGGCTGGTGTGCTGGCCGAGGATGCGGACGCCGCCGAGGCTGACATCGACTCCGTCGAGGAGTAGCCATGCCAGAGGGTTCTGTCCGTAACTTTGATGAGATTTCGGACCGTCTGGATCAGATCATCGCCACCGTTCGCTCCAAGGATACCTCCTTGGAGCGTTCGCTCGATTTGTTTGACGAAGCGATTGAGCTGGGCTCCCGCGCGGTCGATATGGTCGACAAGTTTGAGTTGACGCCGCGTGAGGCCGACAAGCTCGAGCAGGAATACGATGAGGATGCGGCAAACGAATCCCAGGATAGCTAGGCCGCATCTCCGGATACGAATGGTTGATGGCATTCATGAAACGCGTGCGTCTTGATGACGAACTGATTTCACAGGGCATCTGCGCCGATCGCGCGGATGCCCTTCGCACTCTTATGGCCGGCTTGGTCTCGAGTGGCGGCGAGCGCTTGACTTCGCCGGGCCTTAAGGTGATCCCGGGGCTGCCGCTGCACGTGAAGGGGCGCATTCCCTATGTTGGCCGCGGCGGTCTTAAGCTCGAAGGCGCGCTTGATGCGTTTGACATCAATCCGACGGGCCTTGCCTGTCTGGATGTGGGCTGCTCTACCGGCGGCTTTACCGACTGCCTGCTCAAGCGCGGAGCTGCGACCGTTGTCTCGGTGGACGTGGGTCGCGCCCAGTTCGATTGGTCGTTGCGTCAGGACGATCGCGTGATGCTGCATGAGCGCACAAACGTGACGCAGCTGCCTGAGCTTGGCTATGCCGGCGCCATCGACTTGGCTGTGTGTGATGTCTCGTTTACCAGCATCGAGAACATTATCGATGCGGTACTGGCGTGTCTGACTCCTACGGGTGCATTCTGTACGCTCGTAAAGCCGCAGTTTGAGGCTCCGGCGGCGCTGGTGGGCGAGGGCGGCATTGTGACCGATCCCGCCGTGCGCCACGATACACTCGTGGCGGCGGTTGAACTCTTTGCTGCCAAGGGCCTGTTCCCGGTCGATGTCTGCGTGTCGCCCATTCATGGTGCCAAGGGAAACGTTGAGTTTTTCCTGTACGGCACTAGGTTTGCCCCCGGCGAGCGCGCCGACGATGAGCTGCAATCCCAGGTATCGGTTTTGAGCGAGAAAGCTGCAACGCTATGAAGGTCTTTCTGGTTCCCAATTACTACAAGCAAGAGGCGGTCGAGAGCGGCCTGATGCTCGAGCTTTGGCTGACGCGCCAGGGCTATGAAGTCGCATGGGCTGCCGACCAGCGATCGAAGATTCAAAGCACGCCTGATATTGACGGCTCCGATCTGGTCATTACGCTCGGCGGCGACGGTACGTTGCTGCGCGCTGCCCGCATCCTCAACCATCGCGAGATTCCTATCCTCGGTCTTTCCTATGGTCACCTGGGCTTTTTAACTGCTGCGAGCCCCGAGGAGCGCGACATTCTGCAGGTCGTGAGTGACGCCCTGTCCGGCGAGCTGCACGTGAGCCGTCGCGCCACCATCGCCGCGGATATCGTGTCCGTGCGCGAAGACGGTACGAAGGATGTCGTGCGCACCTTCGCCCTCAACGACATGGCGCTTACGCGCGGCCCCCTGTCCGATATGGTCGAGTTTGACATCACGGTGTCCGGTCACCATATCGACCGCCTACGCGGTGACGGTGTCGTCGTTTCGACGGCGACTGGTTCTACGGGTTACGCGCTCAGCGCCGGTGGCCCCATCGTGAGCCCTGACTATACGGGCATGGTCTGCGTACCCATTGCTCCGCACACCATTCAAGCTCGCGCTTTCTTGACTTCGCCGAGTGATGTCGTCGAAATCTTTATGTCCGATGATCGCCCGAGCGTTCCGGCGATCGCTATCGATGGACAGTTTATTACCTGCGATGGCACCGTTGAGAGCGTGGCGGTGCGCCGCGGGCCCGGAGATGTGTTGCTGCTGGATTACGGCCCCGAGAGTTTCTATAACTCGGTGAGCCGCGTGTTCTACGGAGTGCGCCATGATCGATGAGCTGCAGGTTTCCAACATTGCGCTCATTCGTGAGGCGACGTTGGTTCCGAGCGCGGGTCTAACGGTTCTGACCGGAGAAACCGGCGCCGGTAAGACCGCGCTGCTCTCGGCGCTCAAGCTCATTTTGGGCGAGCGCGCGGATTCGTCGACGGTGCGCGAGGGCGAGGCGCTCGCGAGCGTCGAGGCACGGCTGTTTGACGGCCCGCACGACACGGAAGGCTTCACGGTCCAGCGCAGCCTTTCTGCCGAGGGCCGCAGCCGCGTGAAGATTGACGGCCGCATCGCCAGCGTGCGTGAGCTTTCGGAGCGCGTCGGTGTGATGATGGATCTGTGCGGCCAGCACGAGCACCAGCGCTTGCTCGATCCGGCGCATCACGTTGCGATGGTCGATGCATGGGCAGGGCGCCCGGCACTCGAGGCGCTGGATGCGTACCGGGCCTGCTTTAAAGCCTCGCGCGCTGCCGCCAAGGAGGTTCGACGTGTCGAAGAGGCCTCGCGTGCGCAGGGGAGCCGCGTCGAGGAGGCGCGCTTTGCCCTCGAGCGCATCGGCGAGGTCGATCCCAAGCCGGGTGAGTATGAGGAACTCGAGAGGCTGCTGCCGCGCTCCGAACATGCCGAGGTACTGGTTGCCACGGCTAACGATGCCCATGCATCGCTTGCCGCCGAAGGGGGAGCGCTCGATGCCGTGAACAGCGCCGTGGCAGAGCTTTCCCGAATGGCTACCGTCGATCGCAAACTCGGCGACATTGCCGATGCACTATCGGATGCCTGTATCTCCCTTGAGGATTGCGCGAACGAGCTTCGTGCCTATCGCGATGGCATCGCCTTCGACCCGCGCGAGCTCGCTCGCATGCGTGAGCGGTATTCCGACCTCAAGGGTCTGTTGCGTCAGTGGGGTCCCACTATGGACGATGTTTTTGCCATGCGCGATCGCTCGCAAGAGCTGCTGTCCCTGGTCGATGATGGCGATGAGCAGATCAAAAAGGCGCGCGAGGCACTCGGGAGCGCCGAGCGCGAGTTGTTTGCCGCTGCCAAGGCACTTAAGCGCGCCCGCAATACGGCGGCTCCGCGCTTCTGCCACGAGGTGGGCCGCCAGATGGCTCGCCTGGAGATGGGCAGCGCCGAGCTCGTCTGGGAGTCGCGCGATCTTCCCCGTGCTGAGTGGACGCCCGTTGGTCCTTCGAGCTACGAGCTGCTATACCGCAGCGGTGCCGGTTTGACGCCGCGCCCCCTGCGTCGAATTGCGTCGGGCGGCGAGCTCAGCCGCGTCATGCTGGCAAGTAAGGTTGTCCTCGGTAACGCGGACGGTGTCGATACGCTGGTGTTTGACGAGGTCGATGCTGGTGTCGGTGGCTCCACGGCGCGTGCGCTCGCGGGCGTGCTGGCAGATCTCGCCGCTATGCATCAGGTGATTGTCGTAACCCACTTGGCGCAGGTCGCCGTCATGGCTGACAAGCATTATGTCGTCAGCAAGGAACCGGGCGATGTTCCCCAGACGCATTTGGACGAGGTAACCGGCGAAGCGCGTACTGCCGAGATCGCCCGCATGTTGAGCGGCGATCAGTCCGAGGCAAGTTTGGCCCACGCAAAGCAGATGCTCGAAGAAGCTCGAGGTTAGGTCGTATCAGCGGTGTTGGTGGGACAAAATAGACTGAAATTTTTGTCCCACTACGCGTTTTACTCCACAACCTTATCCGGCTGGATGAGCTCCTCGTAGTAGCTGATATGCTCACGCGCGTCTTTAATCTCGGGCAGCAGGAAGTTGTAGATGACTTCGATGATCATCGTGGCGCTGATCTTGGAGAACGCGAAGTCACCCGTTGTCAGCAACGCTTCGTGATTGACGGTATTAAAGGTGTAGTCGGCGAGGCGCGCAAGTGGGGATTTGCTGTCACTGCTGATGACGACTACGGTTGCGCCGCAGTTGCGAGCCGCTTTTGCCATGCGATTCAGTCGGCGCGATTTGCCAGAGTTTGAGATTAGCACGATGACGTCACCCGGGCGTAACGTGAGCGCAAAGCCGATTGATGTCTCGCTAATGGTGCTCGCCATGCAGCGCAGGCCCAGCTGCGAAAACTTAAACGTCGCATCGAGCGCGACCGCGTTCGTATTGCCCACAGCTGCAAACTCAATAACCCCTGCATGCTTAAGGGCATGCACAACAGCCGCCAGCGTATCGTGGTCGATCCCGTCGATGGTCGCATTAAGCTCGCTCACCTTGGCAGCCAGGATATTCTTGAGACTCTGCTCCATATTGTCGAGCGAGACCTCGTCAGTCAGGCCCTCGTTGCGCTGGCTTTCCAAATCCCTCGCCAACGAAAACTGAAAGCTGCGGAAGCTGCCAAACCCAAGCTTGCGGCAGAAGCGCGAAACGGTCGCCTCGGACGTGGCAGCGGCGCGCGAGAGCTGAGCGGCCGTGAGGCGTGGCGCCTCGGACTGGTGCTCCAATATATAGTCGACAATGCGCTGCTCGGACTCGCTGTATCCCTGATGGGTGCTAATGAGGGAAAGTGCGCTCTTGCTACTATCGGTCATGGATGGCTCCTGGTTGGCATGAAAATCTAGCTTGATTTGCAATGCCATAGTATACGGGCATTTTCAATTACAAGATACACCTTGCCGTTTCAAGTGTTGATGGTAAACTTTCACTTACCGTTTACGGTTATGAAAGAACCTTTCACCGGAGATTTGCACCTTAGCTCTTCTCACGCGGACGGTAGGTTGGTATCTTTCAGTTGTGGAAAAACGCGCATCGAAGCGCGTGTAGGGGAGCGCCCGCGGGCGCTGTACTCAAGAAGGAGGGACACATGGCTAAGTTTGACATCATCGCCGCGACCGGTTGCCCGACCGGCATTGCGCACACCTTCATGGCGAAGGAGGCGCTGGAGAAGGCAGCTGCCGAGCGCGGTCTGACCATTAAGGTCGAGACTCATGGCCAGGTCGGTGTCGAGAACGAGCTCACCAAGAGTGAGATCGCTGGTGCCAAGGCCGTCGTCGTCGCAGCCGACAAGGATGTCCAGGCTGAGCGTTTCGCCGGCAAGCCCATGGTTTCCGTTGGTGTTTCCAAGGCCCTGTCCGTTGAGGCCGCCGGTAAGCTGATTGACCGCGCGCTCGCCGCCAAGGGCGACAGCACGGTTGCAGCCGCTGCCGATATCGAGGATGAGGTCGAGGAGAAGGAGTCCATCGGCCACATCATCTACAAGCACCTCATGAACGGCGTCAGCCACATGCTGGTCTTCGTCGTTGCCGGTGGTGTTCTGACCGCCGTTTCGTTCCTGTGGGGCATTACGTCCTTCGATTCGACGGCGTCTGACTACAACAGCTTTGCTGCGATGCTCAAGATCATCGGCGGCATCGCCATGAACCTCATGGTTCCGGTGCTTTCCGCCTACATCGCCGAGTCCATCGGCAAGCGCCCGGCGCTCGTCCCCGGCTTTGTTGCCGGTATGATCGCCATCCAGGGCCTGCCTGTTAACGCCGAGACCGGCATGATCGACGCCGGTGGCGCCGGCGTGGGCTTCGGCTTCCTGGGCGGCATCGTCGGCGGCTTCCTCGCCGGCTATGTCATCCTGCTGCTCGAGAAGGTCTTTGCCGGTCTGCCCAAGAACCTGGACGGCCTCAAAGCTATCTTCCTGTACCCGCTGTTCTCGACGGCTATCGTCGGCCTGGTCATGCTCGGCATTTCCGGCCCCATGGCTGCCATCAACACCGCCATGATGGACTTCCTCAAGGGCCTGTCCGCCTCTGGCGCCGTTGTCCTGGGTCTTGCCATTGGCTGCATGTGCGCCTTTGACATGGGCGGCCCGGTCAACAAGGCTGCTTACGTCACCGGTACCGCTATGCTCACCGAGGCTTTGGCCGCCGGTGCTGGCACCGATACCTACAACTTCGGCACCAACTTCATGGCTGCCGTCTCCGCCGCCTGCATCGTTCCGCCGCTGATCACCACCTTTGCCGTCGTTGTCGGCAAGAAGTACTTCAGCCAGGAGGATCACGACGCCGGTGTCGTCAACCTCATCCTTGGTTGCACCCACATTACTGAGGGCGCCATTCCGTTCATGACCAAGAACATCTGGCCCGTCATGCCCATCATGATGCTCGGTTCCTCTATCGCTTCGATCCTGACCATTATGTTCAACGTTCACGATCCGGCGCCTCACGGTGGCTTCCTGGTCCTGCCCGTTGTCGAGAACGGTCCGCTGTGGGTCCTCGCGATCCTCATCGGCGCTGTGGTCGGTGGCATCCTGTTCGTGGCCTTCAAGAAGTACGACTTCGAGAAGAATCAGAAGGCCGCTCCTGTAGCCAAGCCCGTTGAGGCCCCCAAGGCCGCTGCCGTCGAGGCCCCCAAGGCCCAGGCTGCCGACTTCGTGAAGGTCGAGAACGTCTTTGTCGCCGAGGACTTCGCTTCTCGTGACGAGGCTCTGAGCTTCGTTTCCAACCAGGCCGTCAAGGCCGGTATCGCAAGCGACGCCGACGCCGTGATGAACGCCTTCCTGGCCCGCGAGGCCGAGGGCACCACGGGCATGATGGAGGGCTTCGCCATCCCGCATGCCAAGTCCGACGCCATTAGCGAGGCTGCCGTGATCGTCGTCAAGGACGAGTCCGGCGTGACCGGTTGGGACACCATGGACGGCGCTCCCGTCAACGTGGCTATCGCCCTGCTCATCCCCGGTGCCCAGGCCGGCACTACGCACCTCAAGATCCTGTCCAAGGTCGCCGAGGCGCTCATGGACGAGGACTTCCGTGCCACTGTCAAGGGTTCCACCGACGCCGCCGAGATCGCCAAGACGATCAACGCTCGCCTGGTCTAATCCAGCAGTTAGCGAATAATATCGCCCCTGTAACAAAGGCGGAGACCCTCTCCAGGGCCTCCGCCTTTTTCATCCCCAAATAAGTTGCGGTGAAATAGGGACTGTTT
>DBEZDO010000078.1:0-13716 GCA_048187355.1 Collinsella sp. | reverse complement strand
TCCCCACAGCCGTTGCTTACATCTTATATATGCAGGGTCTGTCCATGGGGCTCGAGACATCGAAAGTTCCCGTCGTAATGTCTTTCGAGACGGTCGTCACCGTACTGGTGGGCATTGGTGTCTACGCCGAGCCCGCCGGCGCGATTAAAGTCCTGGGCATCGTGTTGGTGCTCGCGTCCATTCTGATTATGAACACCGACTTCTCCAAGCTGCGCAACAGTGTGTTTGTCGGTCATGTCATTGAGAGCATGACCTTTAAGCCCAACGCGTGGTGGACCGAAAAATCTCAGGACATGGATCTGTTTAAGGAACGCACCGGCATTGCGCTGGAACCCACCGTACAGGAAAGCCCCTGGTACTTCGTGCGATAGGGGATTGCGCGCAGGGTCTGACCTGGGGTTATCCAGCTAGCGCCGGCCTACCCAGTCCAACGTTTCGAGTACGTTAAACCCGTCAACGGTCGATTTTCACCCGCGAACGGTCTTTATACTAATTAGCAATATAAGCAACGTATAAGACGTTATAATGACCATAACGAAAAGGAGGAGGCAAGATGAATCAGATCATTCTCGCATCTCATGGCGGCCTGGCCGCAGGCGCCAAAGACACGCTCGAGATGGTTCTCGGCGACGTGTCGAACGTCCACGTCGTGTCGCTTGCTCGTGACGACAAGGAGCCCATCACCAATAAGGTGGACGCCATGATCGCCACGTTCAACGCGGACGACACTGTCTATGTGCTGACCGATATGCTCGGCAGCTCGGTCAACAACAGCATGGTCGAGCTTTCCAAGAACGGCACGAAGTTCACGGTTGTCAGCGGTTTCAACATCCCGCTGGCGCTCACGCTCGCTATGAGCCCCGTCCCCGTCAAGGGTGCCGAGCTCGCAGCCCTCATCAACGAGGCCCGCGCCGGTCTGACCAATCCCAACGCACCGGTCGAGGCTGCCGCGGCTCCCGCCAAGAAGGCCAAGGCGTCCCGTCACAGCTCCGGTCCCGCCAAGATCGTCCTCGCACGTCTTGACTACCGTCTGCTGCACGGCCAGGTCGTCTTTACCTGGACCACCAAGGTTCAGGCCGAGCGCATCATCGTCGTCGACAACGCTGCCGCCAACGATGACATCAAGAAGGGCGCTCTTAAGCTGGCCAAGCCCCAGGGCGTGCGTCTGAACGTCTTCACCGTCGAGCGTGCCCTCGCCAAGATGGACAAGCTCAACACCCTCGGCGAGCGCGTCATGTTCGTCTTTGGCAACACTGCCGAGATGCTGCAGTTCTGCCAGGGCTACAAGCTCGACGCCATCAACCTGGGCGCCACCGCCAACCACGACGGTGCCGACCAGGTCGGCGGCAAGGACAGCTCCGTCTTCCTCGACGCCGCCCAGAAGGCAGACGTCAACCAGCTGCTCGACATGGGCATTAAGCTCTATGTTCAGCAGACCCCTACGTATCAGAGCGTCGACATCGACGCCAAGCTGTAATCAACCAGGCTTTTGCCTGACTGAAAGGAGAAGGGTATGAATACGTTCATCAGTGCGGTGCTCGTCGGCCTCGTCGGCGTGTTCTGCATGTGGGACTCCCGCCTGCTCGGTCGTCTTAACTTCGAGCAGCCCCTCGTTGGCGCTACGCTCGTCGGTCTGCTGCTGGGCGATGTGCCCACCGGCCTTGCCGTCGGTGCCGCCGTCGAGCTCGTGTCCATGGGCCTGGTGCAGGTCGGCGCCGCCGTTCCGCCCGATATGGTCCTGGGCGGCATCGTGGCCGCTGCCTTTGCGTGCCTGACCGATGCTTCCGCCGAGACCGCCATGACGATCGCCATCCCGGTCGCCGTCCTGGGTCAGCTCCTCGGCATCGTGTTCCGTTCCATCATCGCCGCCCTCACCCATGTGGCAGATAGCGCGATCGATAACGGAAAGTTCAAGACCGCCTACCGTATGCACATCTGCGCCGGCTCCGGTCTGTACGCCATCATGTACTTCCTGCCGATCTTCCTCGCCGTCTTTGTTGGCACCGACCTGGTTCAGGCCATCGTCAACATGGTTCCCGAGTGGCTGTCCACTGGTCTTAACGTTTCGACCAAGATCATGACCGCCTACGGCTTGGCCCTGCTGCTCACCATGATGATCAAGAAGGGCATGACTCCGTTCCTGTTCATCGGTTTCCTGCTCGCCGCTTACCTCAACCTGTCCGTCATCGCGGTCGCTCTGATCGGTGTGTGCCTGGCTGTCGTCTTCATGGGCTTCAAGTTCAACGGTTCCCATGCAGCCGCCGGTGTCGATTCCGACTACGATCCGCTCGAAGACGACGAAGACTAAGGAGGAACACACTATGGCAACCGCAACCAAGGACGTGTCCCTGAACAAGAAGGTCAGCCAGTTCTTCTGGCGCTCCTGGGCCATCCAGGCCTCTTGGAACTACGAGCGTCAGATGAACATGGGCTTCCTCTACGGCATGGTTCCCACGCTCGATCGCCTCTATCCGGATGAGTCCGACCCCAAGCAGCTCGCTGCTAAGAAAGAGGCTTACCACCGTCACATGGCGTTCTACAACTGCACCCCGCAGACGAGCGCTTTCATCCTGGGCCTCGCCGCCTCCATGGAGGAGGAGTACGCCAAGGATCCCGAGAACTTCGATCCCGATTCGATCAACGCGGTCAAGACCTCCCTCATGGGTCCGCTTTCCGGCATCGGTGACTCCTTCTTCCAGGGCACCATCCGCGTTATCGCCTTTGGCCTGGGCGTTCAGCTGGCTCAGCAGGGCTCCATCATGGGCCCGATCCTGGCCATGCTCATCTCCATCGTCCCCTCTGTGCTGATCACTTGGTTCGCAGCCAAGATGGGCTATCAGGGCGGCCACGAGTACCTGAGCAAGCTTCAGGGCGGCGACCTCATGGAGAAGCTCATGTATGTCTGTGGCATCGTGGGTCTTATGTCCGTGGGCGGCATGATCGCCACGCTGATCGGCGCCACTACCCCGCTGCAGTTCGCTGAGGGTACCGTCGTTATCCAGGACATCCTGGACGGCATGATGCCCCAGATGATCTCCCTCGGCCTCACCGGCCTTATGTACTGGCTCATCAAGAAGAACGTCAACACCGGTTGGCTTCTCGTGATCGCCATTGTGGGCGGCATCGCCCTCTCCGCGGCCGGCATCCTGGCCTAGTCGCGACTAAGCGCCTAACCGCTTTCCCCCGGGGGCCTGCCTGACATCCCATACCCCAGGCAGGCTTCCATCCCCAAAATGTGACAAAGGGCAGTCCCTTTGTCACATCCTCAACGGGCCGGCGACTCGGTCCAAACCACGGTAACCCTGCGAGCGCCCGGCAATGTGGCGCCGCAAAAATCGAAAGGAATGTGTCAGATGTACGAGATCGACCTTAACCTCCCTAAGCAGATCGTCGCTGACGTCCTGTCCAACCACGAGATCCACAGTGTCGCCTTCGTCGGCTGCGGTGCTTCCATGTCCGACCTGTACCCCGCCAAGTACTTCCTGGCCAACAACACGGACAAGCTGAACGTTCAGATCTTCACCGCTAACGAGTTCAACTACGACACGCCTTCCTGGGTCAACGAGCACACCTTCGTGATCACCTGCTCCCTCGGTGGCTCCACGCCCGAGACCGTCGAGGCCAACAAGACCGCCAAGAAGCACAACTGCCCGGTCGTCTCCCTCACCAACAAGGCTGGCTCCGCTCTGACCGTCGACGCCGACCACGTCATCGTTCATGGCTTCCACGCCAACTTCGCTGCCAAGTGCGAGAAGCCCGGCTATGCCATCGCTCTTGCTCTCGAGATCCTTCAGCAGACCGAGGGCTATGACAAGTACGACGACATGATCACCGGCCTCACCAACGTCTTCGATCTCTGCGAGAACGCTGCTCAGTCCTGCAAGAAGCTCGCCAAGAAGTTCGCTGAGGACTTCAAGGACGACAAGATGATTTACTTCATGGCCTCTGGTGCCTCCGAGAAGATGGCTTACTCTCACGCCGCCTTCCTGTTCACCGAGATGCAGTGGATCGACGCCGCCGCCTACAACACCGGCGAGTACTTCCACGGCCCGTTCGAGGTTTCCACCGAGGGTAAGCCCTACGTCTTCTTCATGTCCGATGGCGCTACCCGTCCGATGGACGCCCGCGCCCTCACCTTCCTTGAGCGCATGGGCGCCAAGGTCGCTCTGATCGACTCCAAGGACTACGGCCTGGCTGACGCCGTGCCCGCGAGCGTCGTCACCTACTTCAACCCGCTGCTGCACCTCGCCGTTATGCGCGAGTACGGCAACCAGATCGCCGAGGCCCGTCAGCATCCGCTGACCATGCGTCGCTACATGTGGAAGCTTTCCTACTAATCACAAGTAAGTAGACCTTACGGGTTGATTGAGAGGGGATGGGGTTTGCGCCCCATCCCCTTTTTTGCTCTGGGGAGGGCGTGTCTGTCGCGTCGCAAATCCCAGATAAAACCTACCAAAATAAACCTGTCCCTTTTTGGCAGGTGGGAGGAGATGCGTATGATCAAGGCAGTGCTGTTTGACATGGACGGCGTGCTGGTCGATACCGAGTGGTTCTACAACCGTCGTCGCGTGGCGTTTATGGAGGAGAAGGGCTTTCACTTTGACGAGATCCCCGATCTTTCGGGGTCTAACGAGCCCGCCATTTGGAAGTCGCTGGTACCTGACGATGTTGAGCTGCGCGAGCGCCTGCGCGTGGAGTACAAGCAGGTCTACAGCCCAGACCATCCCGTTCCGTATGCCGAGCTGCTCAACGAGCAGACGGAGCCGGTGATGCGCAAGCTGCACGAGCGCGGCGTGAAGTGCGCCATCGCAAGCTCGTCCTATCGCGAGCTCATTGACGAGCTGGTGGGGATTGCCGGTATCGCCGACGTGCTGGACTACACCATCAGCGGTCACGAGTGCAGTGCGTTTAAGCCCGACCCCGAGATCTACCTGCGTGCCATGGAGGCGCTGGGTGTGGGGCCTACCGAGTGCCTGGTTATCGAGGACTCGCCTTTGGGCATCGAGGCTGGCAAACGTTCCGGCGCCCGCGTCCTGGCACTGCGCCCGCACGAGGGCGTCAACCTCGATCAATCGCGAGCCGATGCCGTTATTGATAATCTGACCGACATTTTGGCCGCTTTGTAGTGTCAATCCGCCGCGAGAAGCACGGGTTCAAACGTTTTTTGCGGTGGACTGGCTCAATTTGGTTTCGATTTTGATCCGTTTGGCTTCGATTCGGACTAAGTGAGTAGACTTTTTGGTGCAGGACGAGCACAAAGCGCATCTGCTCTAGTAAAACCGCAGGTCACAGGGGTGGCGGTTTTGGGTGTGCTCTGCAGGTCGCGTAAAGTCTACTCACTTGTAATTTGGGCCTTTGGTCGTGGGGTTGCTGGTCCCGCTTTGGTTGTCGAGAGAGGGTGAATTGAAGCGCCCCCGCACGCTCCATGCTACAATCGCGGACATACCCCACAACTACATCTGCCTTCGAAAGGAGCCTGCGTGGCGAACGCCATCGATCAGCTCACGGACCGCGTGCTCGTGCTCGGCCGCCTCACCATCGTCCGCCGTGCCATTACCACCGTGGCGGTCACAATTTCTGCCGTCCTCCAAACATTTCTGATCCAGGCGTTCATTCAGCCCGCCGACCTGCTTCCGAGCGGCCTCACCGGCGTCGCGGTCCTGCTCGATCGCGTTACCTCGCTGGGCGGCGTTCACATCGACATCTCGCTCGGCATGCTTGCGCTCAACATTCCCGTGGCGCTCCTATGCTGGAGCGGCATTAGCAAGCGCTTCGTCATCTTCTCGATGATGCAGGTCGTGCTCTCGTCGCTGTTCCTCAACGTCTTTCACTTCGCTCCATTTTTGGGCGACAAGATTATGCTCATCATTTTTGGCGGCGTGGTCTCGGGTCTGGGCGCTGCCATCGCGCTAAAGTCCGGCGCATCTACCGGTGGCACCGACTTTATCGCGCTGTGGGTCTCCAACCACACGGGCAAGACCATCTGGGGCGTTATCTTTGGTTTCAATTGCTTTATCCTGGCGATCTTTGGCTTTATGTTTGGCTGGGACAACGCGGCGTACTCCATCGTGTTCCAGTTTATTTCGACCAAGACCGTCGACAGTTTCTATCGTCGCTACGACCGCGTGACGCTGCAGATCACGACGCGCAAGGCTGACGAGGTCATGACCGCCTATGTTGACCATTTTCAGCACGGCATTAGCTGCGCCGAGGTCATCGGTGGATACAGCCGCGAAAAGATGTACCTGCTGCACGCCGTTGTATCGACCTACGAGAGCCAGGACATTATCAAGCTGGTGTGCGACATTGATCCCGGCGCCGTGATCAATGTGTTCCACACGCTCAACTTTGTGGGCGGCTGGTGGGGCGGTCATGTCGACGAGCCCATGCCCACGGCCGTACCCGATCCCGACAAGCCAGCGCGTATGGCCAGCAGACAGGCGCGCCTCAGCGAGCAGGACAGCCTGCAGCAGGACGACGGCAGGTAGAGTGTTGGTATTTTGCCGGCACGGCGCAATCCTGTCCGCTTGAGCCTCCCGAAAGCCTCGCTGCTTTCGGGAGGCCTTCGTTTGCCCAGATAAAACCTACCAAAATGAAGCTGTCGCTTTTTGGTAGGGAGGGTGTATCGTTTTATCATTATGAGGTAACATGAAACTAGACGTTATATACGTATTAGTTATTTCGATATTTCGATAAGAGTGATGAGATATGCCTACACCCAAAAATGCACCGCTTTACCAGCAGATTTATGACGAAATTAAGGATGCGATCGAGAAAGGTGTTTATGCACCCAAGGAGCGTATTCCGTCCGAGCTTGAGCTAGCCGAGCAGTACGAGGTGAGCCGCATCACGGTGCGCCGCGCCGTCGAGGAGCTGTGCTCCGATGGCTACCTGGTTAAGCAGCAGGGCCGCGGCACCTTTGTTTCCACGCCGCACATCAATCGCCAGTTCCACGCCTCGACGCTGCAGACGTTTACCGCGCTGTGTGCCAACAACGGCATGAAGGCCGGTGCACATGTGGTCGATCGCCAGATTGTGCCGGCGCGCCAAAACGAGATGGAGTTCTTTGGCCTGCAGAAGGATGCGCTGCTGCTGCATATCAAGCGCGTGCGTACGGCCGACGGCGAGCCCATCTTTGAGGAGAACATCTTTGTGCCGTTTGACGCCTACCGTGAGCTGTTGACGGCCGATCTTGAGGACAAGTCGATTTTTGCCGAGGTCGAGCGTGTTGGCGGAACGCCGATTGTCTCGGTTGGCTACCGTACGGTCGAGGCCGTTCGAGCTAACGCCGAGCAGGCGGCCGAGTTGGGCATTGCTCCGCACGATCCGCTGCTCAACTTGCGTGCCGGCTTTACCGGTCCCAACGATGAGCCGGTCTTGCTCGGCAAGCAGTACTACGTGGGTAGCCGCTACGTCATGGTCATGTAGTTCTAGTTGCGCGGTTTTCCAAACCGCGCAACGGCTCGACGCTGTAAGCCCGCCAGAGCGGCAATCTGCCTTTCAACTTCGGCGGCATGACCAGAAGTTTTGTTCCGTCGTTCTAACGAACGACGGACCGGTCGACGCTGCAAGCGCCCCTAGGCGGCAATCTGACGTTCAATCGTCGGTCGCGTACCGAAGTACGCTTCCCTCCTCTTTCACGTCACCTTGCTCGCTTAGGGGCGTTTTCGCTGACTAATGCTCAACCAGCGACGTTTGCGCGCTTGTCAAGAGATTAGCCGTTGGGAAAGTGTCCAAAAATTCCACGCTCGTTCCTTTTGGATCGCGTTGCCCGTGGCCGACAGCCGTGCGGCACCGGTCCGCGTGGCGGCGTATAATCGGCGGAGATGACTTGGACGTTAGGAAACCATGACCGATAGCATGCAGCAGATGGCGCTTGACACGCTCGGCGCCTATTTTGGCTACACCTCGTTTCGCCCGGGACAGGACCGCATGGTCGATGCGATCCTTGCCGGTCGCGATGCGTTGGGCGTTATGCCCACGGGCGCTGGCAAGTCCATTTGCTACCAGGTGCCCGCGCTCATGCTGCCCGGCATCACCTTTGTGGTGAGTCCGCTGCTGTCGCTTATGGAGGACCAGACCCGTGCGTTGCTCGCGGCGGGTGCGAGACCTAGCTATCTCAACTCCGGCCTTACTCCGGCCCAGCAAAATACCGTGCTCAAACGGGCGCGCGAGGGTCGCTACCAGCTTATGTACGTGGCGCCCGAGCGCCTGCTCGAGCCGCGCTTTTTAGCCTTTGCACAGGAGGCCGCGGCGGACGGCGGCATTGGCGTGCCGCTCGTGGCCATTGACGAGGCGCACTGCGTGAGCCAATGGGGCCAGGATTTTCGCCCCGCCTATCTGCAGATTCGCGAGTTCATCGATTCCCTGCCGCAGCGCCCCATCGTGGCGGCCTTTACCGCTACGGCGACCGAGCGTGTGCGCACGGATATTCAGCAGATGCTCGGTCTGCAAAACCCCGCGACGGTGGTGACGGGCTTCGATCGCAAGAACCTCTACTTTGGCTGCGAGGAGATGGGCGACAAGGCCAAGGCCGCGTGGGTGCGCGACTATGTGATCGCGCATTCGGGCGAGAGCGGCATCGTGTATTGCTCGACCCGCAAGACGGTCGATGCGCTGGCGGGCGAGCTTGCCGAGGCGCTGGGCCCCAGCGGCATTCGCGTTGGCCGCTACCATGCCGGCATGGGCAACGACGCCCGCCGCCAAAGCCAGCGCGCCTTTATCGACGACGATATCCAGGTGATGGTTGCCACCAACGCCTTTGGCATGGGCATCGACAAGCCCAACGTGCGCTACGTGATCCACAACAACGTGCCCGAGAGCATCGAGGCCTACTACCAGGAGGCGGGCCGCGCCGGCCGCGACGGCGATCCGGCCAGCTGCCACTTGCTGTGGAACGGTAACGATTTTCGCATGCGCCGCTTTTTGATCGACCGCGGCGATGCGGCCGACGAGGCGCTCGACGACGAGCAGCGCGCGTGGGCGCTCCAGAACCGTTATCGCCTGCTCAGCCAGATGGAGGGCTACTGCAATACCACTGGCTGTCTGCGCGAATACATGCTGCGCTATTTTGGCGACGAGGCGGCGGCCGAGCATGCGGCAGCCGCCGCGGGCGGCACGGCAGACGACGCCGAGGGCTGCGGCAACTGCAGCAACTGTCTCACGCAGTTCGAGGTCGAGGACGTCACCGATATGGCCCGCGCCGCCGTGCGCTATGTGGCCACGCGTCCCATGCGCTTTGGCAAGTCGCTGATCGCCGACGTGCTCCACGGCGGCAACACCGAGCGCATTCGCCAGATGCATCTGGACGAGGAGCGCGGCTACGGTGAGCTGTCGAGCGAATCGGTCGGGCGCATCAAGGACATCATCGGCCAGCTGTGCGGTCGCGGTTATTTGGCCACCTCGCAGGGGCAGTACCCGGTCGTGGGACTGGGTCCGCGTGCCGGCGAGGTCGAGGACGAGGCGTTCGCCTTTACCGTTAAGCGTCGCGCGTCCAAGCGCAAGGCCTCGGCCCGCGCCCGCCGCGCCGTCGATCTGCTGCGCGAGGAGGCCGAGCTGGATCAGCGCCCGCGCGTTGGCGACGATGCCGAGCTGTTCGAGCGCCTGCGTGCCCTCCGCAAGGAGATCTCGACCGAGCTGGAGATGGCGCCGTATATGGTCTTTTCCGACAAGGCCCTGCGCGGCCTGTGCCGCCTGCGTCCGCAGACGCGCGAGGAGCTGATCCAGGTCAACGGCATTGGCGAGAAAAAAGCCGACGCCTTTGGCGAGCAGTTTATGGCGGCGATTGAAGAATTTGAGTCCGAGCATGCGCGGGATGGAGTGTAACGATGGCATTCGACGATAAAACCGACCGCACTGACGTGCCCGCCGTGCCGCTGTACCAGCAGGTCATGGACGACCTAAAGGGCGAGATCGCGCGCGGCGTGTACCCCGCCGGCTCGCGCATCCCTGCCGAGATGGAGCTCGCGAAGTCCTACGGCGTGGGGCGCATCACCGTGCGCCGTGCCATCGAGGAGCTGTCGCGCGCAGGGTATCTCAACCGCCAGCAGGGGAGGGGCACGTTTGTGTGCGCCCCCAAGCTCAAGCGCAAGATTCGCCAGAAGGGTGACGTTCAGAGCTTTACTGAGGGTTGTGCTGCCAACGACATGGTGCCGGGTGCGCGTCTGGTGTCGCGCACGGTGGTCGCGGCGACGCACGAGGATGCGGCGTTCTTTGGCGTGGAGCCCGGCTGCGAGCTTATCGTGGTCGAGCGCGTGCGCACGGCCGACGGCATCCCCGTCATGCTCGAGAACAACGCCTTTGTGCTCGCCGACCATCCCTACCTGCAGACGCTGGCCGACGAGGACCTCACCGATAACTCAATCTTTGCGCTCGTTGCCGAGCATTCGGGTCGCGCGCCGCTCAAGTCCGACCCCTGCACCGTGGAGATTGCGCTTGCCGATACTCAGACGGCCCCGCTGCTGGAGGTGCCGGTCGGCGAGCCGCTCTTCTATATGGAGGCCTACTTTACCGACGCCGGCGGGCGCCCTCTACTGCTCGGCCGCCAAAAGATCGTGGGCTCGCGCTACGTGTTCGACATCTAACGTTCACGAATAGAACAACATGGAACAAATTTACCGCAATGGCTTCCACCGTGGCTGCATGCGTGGTATATATAGAACAACATAGAACGACAGCAGGTACGAGCTGTCGTCGTTCAAAGCCGCCCCACAAGGAGGAGCATCAGCATGAACGCACATGATCTGGTTCAGGAAATCATCGAGCGCAAGGGCAAGATCGAGAATGTCTTTTGGATCGCTTGTGGCGGTTCGATGATCGACCTGATGCCGGCCAACGAACTGCTCAAGCGCGAGGCCACCACGTTTACCTCGACGGTCTACACGGCGCGCGAGTTTTGCCTGATGGCTCCCAAGAGCCTTGGCGAGAAGTCGCTCGTTATTGCCTGCAGCCACAGCGGCAACACGCAAGAGGTTGTCGACGGCTGCGAGATGGCGTTGGCTGCCGGTGCCGAAGTCGTTGCCCTCACCGACTGCGAGGGTTCCAAGATCGATAACGGCAAGTGGACCACCTGGGTCTATCCGTGGGGTGAGGGCGTGTCGCAGGCCGAGGTGCCGCAGGGCATTGGCGCTCTGATCGCCGCCGAGTTGCTCGACCAGCAGGAAGGCTACGAGTCACTCGCCGACATGTATGAGGGCCTCAAGCAGATGGATGCGCTGCTGCCCGCCGCCCGTGAGAAGGTCAACGCCGAGCTGGGCGCCCGCTTTGCCGAGCTCTGCCAGCAGCACAAGTTCTTCTATATCCTGGGCTCCGGCCCCAACTTTAGCCAGACCTATGCCATGGCGATTTGCTCGCTCATGGAGATGCAGTGGCAGCACTGCTGCTACATCCACTCCGGCGAGTACTTCCATGGCCCGTTCGAAGCCACCGAGCCCGGCGTGTTCTACTTTGTGCAGCTCGGATCGGGCGAGTGCCGCCCCATGGAGGAGCGCGCTCTTGCGTTCCTCAACACGCACACCGATACAGTCATGGTGCTCGATGCGCTCGAGTACGGCGTGGGTGAAGTGCCTGCCAGCGTGCGTTCGTACCTGGAGCCGATCTTCTTCTACGCGATGAGCTGCGAGCTGCGTGCCGCCCGCGGCAAGGTGTTCGACCACAGCCCCGAGATTCGTCGCTACATGGGCATCGAGCAGTACTAGGTAACGGGAAAAGCATTCACCTTCGATTCGCAAGCGAACAGCGTGCGTAAAAAGCGGGCCGCGCCGGTGGGTTTCCGGCGCGGCCCGCTTAGTATCGCGCATAGATTCGCAAGGTTGCGGCAGCCAGCGGCTTACTTGGCGTCGTAGGCCTCGGCATCCCACCAGTCGAGCTGGGCGATGTTGTCGCGAATGTGCTGGCAGCTCTTGTGGAAGCCCTCGAGTTCGTGCTCGGAAAGGTCGAGCGTGTAGACCTCCTCGACGCCCTCGGCACCGATCACGCACGGCAGGGAGGTAAAGATACCCTCCTCGCCATACTGGCCGGTCATGAGCGTGGAGGCCGAAAGCACGGCGTGCTCGTTGTGCAGCACGGCGGCGCAGACGCGCGCGGCGGAGTTGGCGACGGCGTACTCGGTGCACTGCTTGCCCTGGTAGGTTACGTAGCCGCCCTTGCGTGCAAGCTCCTCGACCTCCATGTGGTCGAAGGCGTACTTGTCGGGGTTCTCGGCCTGGAGCTCGTTGAGGCTCTTGCCGGCGATGGTTGCGGCCTTAAAGGCTGCCAGCTGGCTAAAGCCATGCTCGCCGATCATGTAGGCGTCGATGGACTTGGGGCTCACGCCGACCTTCTTGGAGATCTCGGTGCGCAGACGGGCGGAGTCCAGACCGCAGCCCGAGCCGATGATCTTCTTGGGATCGTAGCCGGTCAGGTGCCACAGCTCGGTGCACACGACGTCGCAGGGGTTGGAGATGCTCACGAAGATGCCGTCAAAGCCGGCGTCGACGATGCGCTTGGCAAAGGTACGGGCGGCGTCGGTGGTAAAGAACAGCTCGCCGTCGCGGTTGCCGGCGGCCAGTGCGACCTTGCCGGCGGCGTTGACGATGACGTCGCAGCAGGCAAGCTCCTCGTAGTGGTCGTAGCAGTTGACGATCTTGGTGTTGTACGGGACAAACGAAAGGGAGTCGCGCAGGTCCTGGACCTCGGACGTCACCTTGGCCTCGTTGATATCGCACAGGTACAGCTCATCGGCAATGCCCTGCATGAGCAGACTGTTGGCAACATGTGCTCCTACGTGGCCCTGGCCGACCACACCGATCTTACGCGTCTGGTACATATATGTATCCTTTCGGCCGAGTTTTTCGCGTCGAACCATTGTAGCGTCCTGCTGCCACTTTGCTAGGCTAAAGCGCCATAGATTTTTGGGCATGCCTTAATCTCTACTTTTGGAGTGATTTGGGCCGCTGACGGCATCGCTGGGCGATGTACTCGCGCGGATGGGGCCGCTCGTTGTACCATAGCTGCAACTGACTCGTAAGGAGCATCCATGCCCATTCGCATCCCCGACGCCCTCCCTGCCGCCGCGCAGCTCGAGAGCGAGAACATCTTTGTCATGACCGAGTACCGCGCGCTGCACCAGGACATCCGTCCGCTGCGCGTGCTCATCCTCAACCTCATGCCCACCAAGATCGCTACCGAGACGCAGATCATGCGCAAGCTCTCCAACACGCCGCTGCAGGTGGAGGTGGACCTGCTGCGCACCAAGACGCACGAGGCCACGCACGTGAGCGCCGGCCACCTGGAGACGTTCTACCGCACGTTCGACGACATCCGCGACATCCACTACGACGGCCTGATCATCACGGGCGCGCCGGTGGAACAGATGCCGTTCGAGGAGGTCGACTACTGGCCCGAGCTCTGCCAGATCATGGACTGGTCCACCACGCACGTGCACTCTACGCTGCACATTTGTTGGGGCGCACAGGCGGGGCTCTACCATCATTACGGTATCCAGAAGTATGACCTGCCGGCAAAGGCAAGCGGCGTGTTCGAGCATTATCTGGTGAAGCCGCAAAGCCCGCTGGTCCGCGGCTTTGACGACCGCTTCTATGCCGTACATTCGCGCAACACCGATGTGCGTCGCGAGGACGTGGAGGCCGAGCCGCAGCTTGAGGTCGTGGCCGTGTCCGACGAGGTGGGCCTGTACATCGTCAAGTCGACCGACAGCCGTCGCTTCTTTGTCTTTGG
>DBEZDO010000077.1:0-59554 GCA_048187355.1 Collinsella sp. | reverse complement strand
GGCTTCCTCCGTCCTGCGGGAAGATTGTGGGCTAACGGGCAGGGGCCCGCCGGCTCGTTATCGTGGCGGGCGCAGTTCTGAGGAGCTCAATGGGTTATCTCGCTAAGTAAAAAGATGGTTCGCGGTGGTATTGTTGCTGTGGGTTTAATTCGATATGAAAGGGTGACTTTGGTGTCCAAGATGGATTCTACGCTCTCCTATATTACTGACCAGCTGAAGGTGCTTACCTCGATTGCCTCCCCTACCGGCTATACCCGTGCGGCGACTGATTATCTGATGGAGACCCTGCGCGATATGGGGTTTGGGCCTGAGCGTTCTAATAAGGGTAACGTGCTCGTTGAGCTTGGCGGCGAGGGCGAGCCGCTCGTACTGGCGAGCCATGTCGATACCCTAGGCGCCATGGTGCGTTCCATTAAGGACAATGGCCGCCTGCGCCCCACGACGCTCGGTGGGCATCAGTGGTCTACGGCCGATGGCGAGAACTGCACCGTCTACACGCGTGACGGCAATGTGTACACGGGTGTGGTTCTTAACACCGAGCCTTCGGCGCACGTGGCCGACGAGCCGGTCAAGACCATCGAGAAGAACATGGAAATCCTGCTCGATGAGAATGTCGACAGCAAGGACGATGTGCTTGAGCTGGGCATTCAGACCGGCGACATCATCGCTATGGATCCGCGTACCACGGTGACGGAGAGCGGCTACATCAAGAGCCGCTTCCTGGATGACAAGCTGTCGGCCGCCATTTTGTTGGGCTTGGCGCGTGTCGTCGCCGCTGGCGAGGTGACGCTTTCGCGTAAGGTTTCGCTGCTCTTTACCGTGTACGAGGAGGTGGGCCACGGCGGCGCCTTCGTGCCGGCCGACACGCGCGAGATGATCAGCGTTGACATGGGCTGCGTGGGCGACGACCTAGGCTGCACCGAGCACATGGTGTCGATCTGCGCCAAGGATTCGGGCGGTCCGTACAACTACGACCTGGTGACGGCGCTGTCCAATATCGCGCGCGAGCTTGAGCTCGATTACGCTATCGACGTGTATCCGCATTACGGTTCGGACGTCGAAGCCACGCTCTCTGCCGGCTACGACATTCGCCATGGTCTGATCGGCCCCGGCGTGTATGCGAGCCACAACTACGAGCGTAGCCACATGGACGGCGTGCGCAACACCTTCGAGCTCGTCCGCGCCTACGTACAGCGCTAGCGATGCAGCGGCCTCGGCTGATACGGCAGTACCGACCGAGGCCGTCCTCTCTAAGTTGCGGTGAAATAGGGACTGTTTGGCGGTTTTAAACGCTTAAACAGTCCCTATTTCACCGCAATTTATGAAGGGGATGGGGCTACTTAAGTGCGCCGGTCACCGTGCCCCCGCCGAAGACGATGTCGCCGCGGTAGACCACAACGGCCTGTCCGGGGGCGATGGCTCGTTGCGGCTCGTCAAAAGTTAGCAGCATTTGCCCGTCTTCGTCACGCGTAAGGGTCGCTGCCTGGTCTTTCTGACGGTAGCGGTATTTGGCGCCTACGCGAATGCCGCCGGCATCCAGCTCGGCCTCCATGCGCTCTGCCGGCGCGCTCCAGATCCAGTCGTCGGCCGTGAGTGCTGTGGCCGTTAGGTCCTCGGCCTCGCCCAGATGCACGGTGTTGTTGGCGGCATCGACGCCCGTCACATACACGGGATGCGCCATCGCGACGCCCAAGCCCTTGCGCTGGCCGATGGTATAGCGCAACGCGCCGTTATGGCGTCCGACCACGCTGCCGTCGCGCCACACAATGTCGCCCGGTGCAGCGGGATGTCCGCAGCGGCGCTCGATATAGCCCGCGTAGTCACCGTCTGGAATAAAGCAGATGTCCTCGCTTTCGGCCTTCTGGGCGTTGGTAAAGCCTTGCTCGGCGGCTATGCGGCGCACGTCGCGCTCTTTGTCTAGGCCTGCCAGCGGAAAGATCGTGTGCGCCAGGCGCTCCTGCGTAAGCGAATATAAAAAGTAGCTCTGGTCCTTTTTGGGATCTTCGCCGCGATGCAGCTGCCAGGTGCCGTCTACTGTCTGGCTTGTTTTGGCGTAATGACCCGTTGCGATGTAGTCGCAGCCCATATCCAGCGCCGCATCCAGCAATGCGCCAAACTTAATGTGGCGGTTGCAGATGATGCATGGGTTGGGCGTCAGCCCCTCCTGATAGGCGGTCACGAAGCGCTCGATAACGTTGCGGTCGAAGGCCTGCTGCAGGTCGAGCACATGGTGGGGCATCCCCAGGCACTCGGCGACAGCCTTTGCATCGGCGATGTCGCGGTCGACCTTACTCATGCCCGTGACGGGATCGGGCGCGGGGCAGGTGAGGCGCATGGTGGCGCCGACGCATTCGTAGCCCTGGCTTTTGAGCAGGTACGCGGTCACGCTAGAATCGACGCCGCCGCTCATGGCGACGAGCACGCGCTTGTTGTGCATGGGGAGGTTCTCCTTGGTGGCATGTGGCCAAAAAAGAAAAGCGGCGCGGGAGGCTGGTTCCGCGCCGCAGACATTGTAGCAAGTTCGGACGTCTCGTGGGACACCCTAACGAGATGAGCTCAGGCAGCCAGAAGAGAGGATAGGCCGGCATGCCATGGGCCTATCGACAAGTGACGGGCCCTTAGTCCTGGAACAGTGCCGTGGACAGGTAGCGCTCGCCGGTGTCGGCAAGCAGGGCCACGATGGTCTTGCCCTCGTTTTCGGGGCGCTTGGCCAGCTGCAGCGCGGCCCACACGGCGGCACCGGACGAAATGCCCACGAGCACACCCTCCTTGTGGCCCACGGCGCGGCCGGTGGCAAAGGCGTCGTCGTTCTCGACGGGGATGATCTCGTCGTAGACCCGGGTGTCGAGGACGTCGGGCACAAAGCCGGCGCCGATGCCCTGGATCTTGTGCGGGCCGGCCTGGCCCTTGGAGAGCACCGGGGAGGTGGCGGGCTCGACGGCGACGACCTTAATCTCGGGGTTCTGCTCCTTGAGGAACTCGCCCACGCCGGTCACGGTACCACCGGTGCCGACGCCGGCGACGAAGATGTCGACCTTGCCGTCGGTGTCGTCCCAGATCTCGGGGCCGGTCGTGGCCTTGTGGATGGCGGGGTTGGCGGGGTTCACAAACTGGCCGGCGATGATGCTGTTGGGAGTCTCCTTCTGCAGTTCCTCTGCCTTGGCGATAGCGCCCTTCATGCCCTTGGAGCCGTCGGTGAGCACGAGCTGCGCACCGTATGCCTGCATCAGCTTGCGGCGCTCGACGGACATGGTCTCGGGCATGGTGATGATCACCTTGTAGCCGCGGGCGGCCGCCACCGAGGCGATGCCGACGCCGGTGTTGCCGCTCGTGGGCTCGATGATGGTGTAGTCGCCGCCGCGCACGAGCTTGCCTGCCTTCTCGGCCTCGTCAATCATGTTCTTGGCGACGCGGTCTTTAACTGACCCGGCGGGGTTGAAGTATTCGAGTTTGACGAGCACACGAGCCTTGAGGTCCTCGTCGGCCTCAAAGTGAGTGAGCTCCAGGAGCGGGGTGTGGCCGATAAGCTGATCGATGGACGTGTAAACCTTGCTCATGGTGAACCTCCAAAGTGTTCAAGTTGCTGGTTGCCGTGTGGTTTCACGGTGCGTGTAGCAGCTAAACCCATAAACCTTATAGGTTGTTCGTTTAGCTGTTGGGAAGCATACTAGACACTAAAGCCTAGTAATGCAATAGGAAATAGAAGATTATTACGAGCTGATTAACCATCTTGACCGGAACGGGTATTTTCAAAACCAATTTTTCGGCTAGAATTTCTACGGACTAAATGACCGAAAGGCAGCACTATACATGTTGGTTTCTACAAAGGGCAGATATGCCCTGCGCGTTATGGTCGATCTGGCCGAGCACCAGGCGGCCGGTCGCATCCCGCTCAAAGAGATCGCGGCGCGACAGGGGATTTCCGAGAAATATCTCGAGAACATCTTGGCTACGCTCGTGCGCGCCAACATGCTTTCGGGCATGCGCGGCAAGGGCGGCGGCTACGTGCTCACGCGCCCGCCCGAGCAGTACACGGTGGGCGAGATCCTGCGCCTGACCGAGGGCAGTCTGGCACCGGTTGCATGCCTGGATGGCGACTGCAAGGGCTGCTCACGCTCGGATGAGTGCCCCACGCTCGACGTGTGGAAGAACCTGGACAAGCTCATCAACGACTACCTCGACGGTGTGACACTCGATCAACTTGTCGCTCCCAACCATGGCTACGACTACGTCATCTAACCCACACCTGCCATTTGGGGACGGGGTAGAAATGGTAGATTCTCTCGCCCTTTGAGACTTGACAAATAAGAAGGCCGCCCATTTTTGCGATGGGCGGCCTTCGTTTTGGGCTGTTGAGACGGGCACGGCCGGAATGGCCGTTTTAGTCCTCGGCGATGCTGTCGAGGATGCTGCGCGTGATGGATACCAGGATACTGCCCATAAAGGCCGATCCAAAGCTGGCGATGGAGATGCCCGCGCCCAGCAGATTGACCGACAGGTAGCTGGCCAGCTCGAGCATAAAGCTGTTGACTACGAGCTGAAAAACACCAAGCGTAATAATAGTGAGCGGCAGTGAGATGACGGTCAGGAACGGTTTGACGAACGAATCGACAATGTTCAGGAACAGTCCCACAAAGGCAAAGCAGACCCAGGTCTCGGCAAAGCCGAAGGGTTGGATACCGGGGACGAGGAACGTGGCGATCGCGATGGCGATCGAGGTGAAGAGCCAGTTAAGCATAAAGCGCATGGCGTGAATCCTTTCTTGCGCCGGGATTGCTGGCGTCGCGTGAAGCGGCTTACGGCGGCGACCTGGATGGTTGCGCGGGCGCGCCGCGGTGTTTGGGCGCCCATTGTCTCAAATATTCGTGGAGCTTACGTGCGCATATGGTTTCTAAACGGCGTTCGTCCTGAAAAACGCGCCGCTGGCAGAGAGTCTTGTCGCTTTAGTTTGGTGGTGTGCTACACTGCTACGGGCAAAAGCCACAGGCGTTGCCCTATTGCATAGAACGGGTGAACGATGCCCGATGTCAGTATCAACTTCGATGCCTTTTGGCGGGTTTGGCGGTGATCGATGAATATCGAGAACATGTTTGACAAGCCTGATGTCAAGCAGCTGGTCCACGCATTTAGCCTTTTGGACGACGAGAAGGATATCCAAGCGTTTTTGACCGATATCTGCACGCCGCGCGAGATTTGCGACCTTTCTCAGCGTTTGCAGGTTGCGCGCTATTTGGACGAGGGCGAGCCTTATGTTGAGGTTCAGGCCCGTACCGGCGCTTCGTCCACCACGGTGAGCCGCGTTTCAAAGGCGCTGAACGGCGAGTACGGTGGCTACCGCAAGATCCTCATTAAGTTGGAGGATGGCGAGTAGGCCAGCGACAACATTGAATTACGAAGAACCGTCCCTCCGGGGGCGGTTTTTATATGCCTGCAATCGGCTGGTGCGTTGGGTTCAGGTTGCTTTGTACCGAAAGATGGAACTGCGGTGGCAATGTGTCCGCTTGGGCGGGTAGGATGGATGCATTGATTATTGCGAACGGTTTGAGCGGAGGACCATGCCTGTTCGAATCTATACCACCAATGCCGGCACGGATTTGAGCGATGCCGAGTCGGCGCTGCTTGCCGACCTTATTGCCCGTCACGGGCGTGCCGTGTTGCTGGCACCAACGTTTGCCGAGCTCGATCTGTGCCGTCATGATGCGGCGGAAGCCGGCATTTCGCTGGGTATCGACTACAAGACACCCGCATCGTGGCTTCGCTCGCTTTGGGAGCTTTTGGGCGACGGGCGCGGTTTCGTCGACAGCCTGCAACGTCAGATGCTGTTTTCGGATATGATTGCCCGCCGCGACGATGCCGACCTGCAGCCGCTTTCGCGTAGCCAGGGCACGGTGCGCATGCTCGCGCGCATGGCCCGCGATGTGCTGCCGGGTGTGGCGGGGACGACGGCCGAGCGATGCGGTGGCAACAATTGCCAGCCTGAGCCAAAAAGCGATGCCGAGGCTCGTGTGTTTGAGCTTTTGCGTGCCTACGCGGGCGGTTTGGACCGTCGAGATATGGTCGAGCCCTGCGAGGCAGCCGACACTATGGCCGGTGCCCTGGCCGATAGCCTGCCGGCGTGCGCCCGCGCCGTATGCGTGCGCGGTACCACGTCGTTTACGCACGGTCTACTCGAGCTGCTGTCTGCCGTGGCGAACAATGGGGGAGAGGTCGTCGTGCTGCTTGCCCGCGAGCAGGCGGCGATGCGCGAGGAGCTTGCCACGGCATTTGATGCCCGCGGTGTGCTGTTTGAGATCGCGCCGCTGGGGGAGGACGCCGTCGCGTCTGATGTCGCTTGCGGGGCCGCCGCTCAGCCTGCCTTTATTGAGGTCGCCGGCCCCCATGCCCGTGCTCATGTCTATGCGGACGCCATCGATAAGTTGGTGAAAGCGCACAAGGAGTCCAAGGCCGATAAAGCTACTGCAACGCCCGCCGACCCCGTGCGCGTGCTCGTCGTTTCTGCCCGGGCACCCCAGCTGTTCGGCGAGCTCGCCGCCCGTTTGGCGGCGCGTCACATTGCGGCCGAGACGACTGAGTTCACGGCGTTTTCCCAGTCCATCGCGGGCAGGCAGTTTACGGCGCTCGCCAACCTGATCGAGCGTATGAAAGCCGCCGACGAGGGCACCGCTTCCAAGACTGAGTGGTGGCCCGCGCCGGAGCTTACCGACTGGATCTACAGTCCGCTTTCGGGCGCTGATGCCGTCAATGCCCGTACCTTCGATAAGAATATGCGTCTCTCGCGCAGCAAGACTACCGCGGGCGTCAAGAGCCTGCTGCAGAGCGTTCAGGGCCAGGTGAGGGGCGCGCGCAAGGCGACGAGCGACGATAACTGGTTTAAGAACGTACCGTGTGTGGTCTCGGACGTGTTCCAGGCGCTGTGGCGTGACAAGCCCGTGACGGCGCTTAAGGCCATGCTTGCCGTTGCCGAGGCGTTGCCCGATCGCGCTCTAGGCGGCCTTGACGGCCAGGCCCGTCGCCAGGCAGAGACGGCTTTGCTGCGCCATGCCATCGACATCCTTATGAACGATGCTCGCGCGCTCGACGTGTCGCAGGCCGCGACCGTGCCGGTTCTCGACGGCGTTCGAACCAAGGTGGACAAGCGCAGTACCGCCTACGATTACGAGACCTATGAGGTCGATCGCACACCACGAGCACAAGTGCGCTTCGCGTCGCTTGCCGATGCGTCGGTTCTTCGCCCTGGCAGCTACGATGCCGTGCTGTTTGCCGATGTCGACCTGGACAGCTATCCGCTTTCGCACGAAGAGGGCCCGCTTGCCACGTTGACAGCCGAGCTGCGCCGCGACGGCGTGTCTTTGGAGCCCGCTGCCCTGCTGCGCGTGCGCTTTGGCCGTGCGATGCAGGCGGCGAGCGGTCCGGTCGCGCTCGCCCGTGTGACGCACGATCGCCAGGCACGCGAGTGCTACCCGGCAGCCGTATGGACCGAGCTGTGGGCACATGCCGAGGCCGCTGGCGCTGCCAAGCCCATGCGCGTGGGCGAGGGCGATATCATCGCCGACTTTGATCCCGCGGCAGGTGAAGGCCTCAAGCGCGAGCGCGTGACCTGTGAAGCCCCTCAGCATCTGAGTGCCGAGGCCGTGCCGTATTTGGTCCTGCGCCGTCGCGATGGCGAGGGTGAGGACGCGCCGCTCGTGCCGCGTCTGACGTCCGCCTCGCAGATCGAGGCCTATTCGACCTGCCCGCTATGCTGGTTCGTCTCGTACCGCGTGAAGCCCCAGTCGATCGACGCGGGCTTTGGCAACATGGAAAAGGGCAACTTTGTCCACGACGTGCTGGAGTATCTGCATGCCCGTCTGCCCCAAGAGGGCATGGAGCGCGTGACGCCCGAGAATCTGCCGCGCGCACAGGAGCTGCTGCACGAGGTCTTTGACGAGACGTTGGCCGAGCACGCCGGCAAGCGCGGCACGGAGGGCCCGCTGGTGCCGCTCTCTGCGGTGGAGGAACGCCAGGTGGCCGAGATCTTGCCGCAGCTGGAGGGTGTGCTTGCCTACGAGTCCGAGGCACTTGCCCCCTTTGCCCCGCGCTACCTGGAGTTCGCCTTCAACGAGCTCAAGGTCGAGTATGCCGGTTGGCCGCTTGGCGGGCGCATCGACCGCGTGGACGTGGACGCCGAGAATCGTGCCGTGGTGATCGACTACAAGCATCGCACGGGCGTTGAGGAGTTTAAGCTCGCCGACCCCACGGTGCGCGACGAGGAATCGGGCACGGCGCCCATCGACGATCCGCGCTGGTTGCCACCACATACCCAAACGCTCATCTACGCCCAGGCCATGCGTCGGGCGCTGGGCCTAGATACCCGTGCTGCGCTCTATTTCTCGACCAAGGGCGGCAAGCCCGCGCTGCGCGGCGCGGCGAGTGCCGAGTTGCTCGAGGAAGAGCGTGGTGACGGTCGCATCCCGGGCCTCAAGAAGGGTTTCCCGGGCGAGGGCGGCAGCATGGACTTCGATGCCCTGCTCGACCGCGTGGAGACCGGCATTGCCGAGCGCCTGCGCGAGCTCGAGGCAGGTGACGTCGCCGCTGTCGACCCGACATCGGCGCAAGCCGCGCATGCGCGCTGTTCGTATAACCACCAAGGAACGTTTGTAAGGAGGGGCGTGTAGACCATGGATCTTTCGACTTTGATGCCGCAACAGCTGCAGATCGTCAAGACGCTCGACCGTCCGCTGTTTGTCTCGGCGGGCGCCGGTTCGGGCAAGACCTTTACCCTCACGCGCCGCATCGTCTACGCGCTCTCGCCCGAATCCGGTCCGTTCGTCGAGCATCTGGACCAGGTGCTCGCCATCACCTTTACCAAGGATGCCGCGGCCGAGATTCGCGACCGCGTGCGCCGTGCGCTTATCGACGAGGGCATGGACGAGGAAGCACTGACCGTCGACGACGCGTGGATTTCGACCATTCACGGCATGTGCTCGCGTATCCTGCGCGCGCATGCGCTGGAGCTGGGCATCGACCCCGAGTTCACGGTGCTCACCGATACCGACGAGCTTATGGACCAGGCTGTTGAGCATGTGCTGGCCCGCGCGACGGCGCCCGATGCCGCCCCCGAGCTCGCGGCATCGCTCAAGGCCCTCTATGCCTGGTATCCCATGGCGGGCGAGGGCGGTTCCTTTGGCACCGGCACGACCATCAAGGGCCTGGTGCGCGACCTGCTGGAGCTGTCGAGCCAGTTGCCGGGCGGTATGGACGACGTGTGCGTGGCGCGCGGCCAGGCCGATACCTCGGCACTCGCCGATGCCTATCGCGCAGCGCTGGGCGCAAGCAAGGCCGCGACCGAGAAGGCGCAGGTGGCACTCGACGCCATCGACGCGTTTGAGGCGAGCGGCAAAACCATGGAGGATGCGGCGCGACTCATGATGTCGTGCAGTATGCCTCGGGCGAGCAAGGCGTTTCCTAAGGAGCAGGTGGAGCTACTCAAGGCCGAGGCCGCCGATGCGTTTGTCAATATCGTGCTTGCCTGCGGCGGCCCGGCGCTCGATGCGCTGGTGGGGCTTGCCCGTGCCGTAGAGGCGGAGTACCGTGCGCTCAAGGCCGACCAGTCCGCGCTCGATAACAATGACCTGCTGCGCATGGCGTACGAGGCGCTGCGCGACTACCCGGCTATTCGAGCTGCCTATGAGGGCCGCTTTAAGATGGTCATGATCGACGAGTTCCAAGATACCGACCAGATGCAGGTCGATCTGATTCGCTATTTGACGGGTGCGGGCGAGCGCGCGCTGTGCACGGTGGGCGATGCGCAGCAGTCGATCTATCGCTTCCGTGGTGCCGAGGTCGAGGTGTTTCGCCGCCAGGAGCGCAAGGTGGGTTCGACGACGGCGTCCGAGACGGTCACCACGTCCGATGCTCCCGCCGGCGAGCTCGTCAAACTCGTGCGCAACTTCCGCAGCCACGACGAGGTGCTGCGCTATGTGGCGCGCGTCTTTGACGGCGACACCGGTGGTTTGATGCAGGGGTTCTTGGATCTTGAACCGAGCGACAAACGCAAGGACATGCTCAAGGCAAAGGCTTCGCGCCGCCAGGCGCTGTTCGTTGCCGGCGGCAGTATGCAGGAGCGCACGCAGGCCAAGGCCCGTGCGATCGCCGAGCGATTCCATGCGCTTGCCGATGCCGGCCAGCCCCAGGGCGGCATGGTGCTGCTGCTGGGTCGCATGACCAATGCCGGCGTCTACGCGCAGGCCTTCCGCGACCAAGGACTCGACTGCGTCATCGCAGGCGGCTCGGTCTTTGCCCAGGCGGCCGAGGTGCAGACGGTGCGTGCCCTGGTCTGCGCGCTCGCCAATCCGGCCGATACGGCCCAAGGCCTTATGCCGTTGCTGGCCTCGCCGATGTTTGCACTCGGCGCCCAGGAGTTCCTGGCGCTGGCGACCAAGCTCGACGAGCAGACGGGCGAGACGTCGCGCCGCAATATCGATGTGGGCATCATGAGCGATTCCGATGTGCCGGGTTTGCAGAACCTGCCGCTCGTGACGCGTGCCCGCGAGGTGCTGCGCTACGCGCTTCGTCGCGTGGGACGCGATTCGTTCGCCGCCATCGCGCGCGATGTGGTCAATGCCTCCGGCTGGTTCGTGCGTCTGGCGCAGCGCGGCCCCGAGGGCAAGGCCATTGCCGCCAACGTGCTCAAGGCGCTCGACGCCGTGGCCGAGGCAGAGGCCGAGCTCGGCAATTCTCCGCGCTCCATCGCGCTCGCCTTCGACCGCTTCTTGGCGGGCAAGGAGGCCCCGGGCGCCCTCAACGAGGAGGGCGACGGCGCGGTGCGCATCATGACCGTGCATGCGTCCAAGGGCCTGGAGTATCCGGTCGTGGCGGTTGCCGAGTGTTTTGGCGTGCGTAAGTCCTCGGGTGCGGCACAGATGGGCCGCGTCGAGGGCGGAGCACAGGTCGTGGCACTGCCGGCGCGCTTCGACGGCGTTAAGCTCGCCGACGGTACCTTTGTGAAGGGCGACGACGTCAAAAAGCAGTTTGAGCATGCGTTTAAGGGCAAGGGCACGTCGCTGTGGCTGCCGCCGGAGCTCATGGAGGACGTCTGTGCGACGGGTTCTCCCGCCGAGGCATTTGCTCGCCTGCGCAACGACGACCTGCAGCTTTCGCTCGAGGAGCGGGCCCGCTTGCTCTATGTTGCCATGACGCGTGCGCGCGAGCTGGTGATCTTGGCGATGGATACCGGCGTGAGCCGTGGCAAGGTGACGGCGCCGACCTTCGACGTTGAGACCGATCTGACCTACGATGTGCTGCGCCGTATTTTGCCGACCGACGCTCTGGACATGCCGCAGCTCGATGCCGACCGCCTGGTGTTCGACAACTCCCAGCCGGGCGACTACGAGCTCATTTCGCTCGCGGGCTTTACCTTTGGCGAGCAGGCGTTTGAGGCCAACGCTTCGCTGGATGCCGAGGGCAGGCTTGTTCGTGGCGATGCCGATACAGATGCTGCCGACGATTCGGCCAGTACAATCGTCCCCGGTCCTGCCGACCCCAAGCCCGATTCGTTTGAGCTCGTGTATCCCCAGGCAGTGGGCGTGCGCATGGGCATCTGTCCGTTCCCGGTGCGTGACTCGTATAGCTACTCGTCAATTGCCGTGGCGCTGCATGCCGAGTCCGAGGACCGTGCCGCCGAGGCGCTTGTTCCCATGGACGAGTCCGGCGATGATGCGGAGTCGGATGGCTCGGAGATGGCCGATGCGGACGTGGCTGCTGTCGAGCCCGCCGGCAACCCCATGGCGCTGGGCTCGGCCTTCCACGCCGCTTGCCAGTGGCTCATCGAGATGGGTGCCGATGCGCTGCCCGTTGAGCGTGCCGACGCCCTGGCTCGCTTGTGGCGCCTGACGCCGGAACAGCGCGAGCGCTTCGATGTCGCTCTGGATCGCTGGCTCAAGTCGTCGGTTCGTGCCGAGCTGCTCGCGTGGCCGTGCATCCGTGCCGAGGTGCCGTTCTTCTCGCTGGGCTGCGAGGACGAGGATATCGCCCGCTACGGCGCCTATGCCGAGGGCGCCATCGATGCCTTGGCAACCGACCCGGCGGATCCGTCGCGCGCACTGGTCATCGACTACAAGACGGGTGGCACGCCGGATGAGACGCCGGAGCAGCTGCTCGAGAAACACGCCTTGCAGGCGCGCGTTTACGCCGACGTTCTGCACAAGGCGGGCTTTGAGGTCGTGACCGTCAAGTTCGTTCGCGTGGAGCGGGCGAATCCAACCATCTTCGTCAATCCCGCCGAACCTCAAGTGGTCACCTACAATCTCTAGTCCTCAGATAACTTGCGGTGGAATACGGACTGTTTTGGTCAAAAAAGCCGCCAAACAGTCCGCATTTCACCGCAACTGCAAGAGGAGCCGTGTGGGTTTGGGCTAGGTTCGGGTGCCGTCCGCGCTGTGCGGTAGAATCGTAACCCTAAGATCACGAACCCGCATCGGAGCTCATTACATGGCATTCGTCCATCTGCACAATCACACTGTTTTCTCCATGCTCGACGGCGCAACCCGTATCCAGGATATGGTCAACCGTGCCGTTGAGCTTGGCATGCCCGCCGTTGCCATTACCGACCACGGCTACATGTATGGCGTGCCCGACCTGGCGCTGGCCTGCGACGCCGTTAACCACAACACGCCCGAGTACAAAACCTGGAGTCACGACAAGGCCTTCTTGGAAAAGGACCGCCGCGACGAGCTGGTGGAGCCCGACCCCGAGGCAAACCCGCGCGAGCATGCCCAGTACGTCAAGGACATGGCCATGTGGGACGAGAAGGGCAACATCGACGAGCTCAAGCCGCCCCTGGTCATTAAACCCATCTTTGGCTGCGAGGTCTACTTTACGCCGGACGAGACCCTTGCCCGCGACCACAAGCCCGAGCTCTACCATATGATCCTCCTGGCCAAAGACCAGGAAGGCTACGTCAACCTGATGCAGACGGTCTCCGAGGCCGCCGTGCAGGGCTTTTACTACAAGCCGCGTGTGACGCTCGACAACCTGCGCCGCCATGCCAAGGGCATGATCTGCACGAGCGCCTGTATCGCGGGCATCATCCCCAAATACATCGACCGCGGCGACATGGAAGGCGCCATCAAGTGGGCCGAGACCTTCCGTGATACCTTCGAGCCCGGCGACTTCTACATCGAGATCCAGGAACACGGCATCACCACCGACAACGGCCTGACCGACGAGCAGATGGACCGCACGCTCATCGATATCGCCAAGCAGGTGGGCGTCAAGGTCATCGCCACCAACGATTTCCACTACCTGCGCCGCGAGGACGCGCCGGTGCAGGACGTCATCATGTGCATTGGCATGAACGCCAAGGTCGACGACCCCAACCGCATGCGCATGACCGGCTCGGAGTTTTATATGAAGACCGAGGAGGAGATGCGGGCGATGTTCCCGTATTGCCCCGAGGCCTGCGACAACACACTCGAGATCGCCGACAAGTGCTACGTGGAGCTGGACTGGGATTCCATCATCCTGCCGCGCTTCCCGCTGCTCGATCCCGGCGAGACGCACGAGAGCCAGTTCCGCCGCGAGTGTGAGAAGGGCCTGCGCCAGCACTATGGTGACGACTGGGCCACGCGCGAGATCGGTGGCGTCAACATCAAAGAGCGCTTTGAGTACGAATACAAGGTCATCTGCGACAAGGGCTTTGCCGCCTACTTTTTGATCGTCGCCGAGTACGTGCAATGGGCCAAGGACAACGGCATCGGCGTCGGCCCCGGCCGTGGCTCGGCCGCCGGCGCTATCGTCGCCTACGCCATGAACATCACCGCGTTCGACCCGCTCGAGAACGGCCTGATGTTCGAGAGGTTCCTGTCCCCGCAGCGTACCGAGATGCCCGATATCGATATGGACTTCGACGATGAGCGGCGCCTCGAGGTCGTGGAGCACGTTCGCCAGCTCTATGGCCCCGAGAAGGTCACCCACGTCATCACCTACTCGACCATCAAGGCTAAGCAGGCCATCAACGACGCCGCGCGCGTTCTGGATTACCCGGTCTACATGGGCCAGCGCCTGTCCAAGATGGTCTCGAGCGACCCCAAGGTCAAGCTCAAGCAGGTGCTCGAAAAGCAACCCGGCAAAGAGGATCTGTTTAACCCCGACTTTGCCGAGGCCTATAAAAAGGATGACGACGCCCGCCGCATCATCGACACGGCGCTCTCGATTGAGGGCCTCACCCGTGGCGAGGGCGTGCACGCGTGCGCCGTTCTGATCTGCCGCGACCCCGTCAACGAGCACGTACCCACCAAGCTCGATACCAAGGGCGGCGTCGAGATTACCCAGTACGAGGGTCATACCGTTGCCGACATGGGCCTGCTCAAGATGGACTTCCTGGGCCTGCGCACGCTGACGGTTATCTCTAAGGCCAAGGCCAACATCAAAAAGAACTTCGGCATCGACATCAAAGAGGAAGAGATTCCCTTTGACGATCCCGAGATCTTTAAGCTCATGGGCTCCGGCCACACCGCCGGCGTCTTCCAGGTCGAGTCCGCCGGCATGACGGCCACGATCAAGAACATGAAGCCCACCGAGTACAAGCACGTCGTGGCATTGATCGCCCTGTACCGCCCGGGCCCGCTGGGCGCCGGCATGGTTTCGTCCTACATCAACCGTATGAACGGCAAGGAGCCGGCCGTCTCCTATGACGACCGTCTGGACGACATCCTGGGCGAAACCTACGGCACCATGGTCTACCAGGAGCAGGTTATGCTCATCTCCGTCGAGATGTGCGGCTTCTCCAAGGGCGAATCGGACTCGCGTATCCGTAAGCCCGTGGCTAAGAAGAAGATCAAGCTGCTCACGTCGACGGTGCTCCACTGGGAGGATGGCTCGGACGAGACCACCTACGACCACTGGATGAACGGCGCCATCAAGAACAACTACACGCGCGAGGTCGCCCAGAAGATTTGGGACGATGTTCTCGAGTTCGCGTCCTACGCCTTTAACAAGTCGCACTCCGCCGGCTACGCCATCCTGGTTATGCAGACGGCATGGCTCAAGGCGCACTATCCGCACGAGTACATGGCGGCCGTTCTGACGTCCTACACGGGCAAGACCGACAAGATCGTTCACTACGTCTCGGCGTGCCGTCACGACGGCATCCCCGTGCTGTCGCCAGATGTCAACGAGTCCGGTACCGAGTTCACGGCTACCAAGGAAGGCGTGCGCTTTGGTTTGGCCGGCATCCGCGGCGTGGGCACCGGCGTGGCGCAGGCGATTATCGCCGAGCGCGAGGCGGGCGGCCCGTTTAAGACGCTGCACGACTTTGTCGAGCGCGTGGACTCGAGCCAGGCTAACCGTCGCGTGATCGAATCGCTCATCAAGGCAGGCGCCTTCGACTCCACGGGGTATCCGCGGCGCCAGATGATGCACTTTGTGGATAAGAACAACCCCGAGAACATCATCGATGCAGCCGTGAAGCGCCAGAAGGATCGTGCGAGCGGCCAGACGTCGTTCTTCGACATGTTCGGCGACGTTGAGGGCTCGGGCTTTGAGGTGAGCGTGCCCGATCCGGATGGCCAGGAGTGGGACCGCCACCTTAAGCTGAGCCAGGAGAAGGAGGTTCTGGGCATCTATGTCTCGGACCATCCGCTGCGCCCGTTTGAGTATGCGCTAGCCAAGGCGCGCGACTTCTCGTTCTCGCAGATCGACACCGGCTACGAGGTGCAAAACCCCACGGGCGGTACCATCAACCAGGAGATTCCCGAGGGTAAGGCGCTGTGGTGGGCCGGTATGGTCTCGAGCGTGTCCAAGCGTGTGACCAAAAACGGCGACCCCATGGGCATCGTGCAGCTCGAGGACATGGAAGGCGAGGCCACCGTCGTCGTGTTCCCCAAGACCTATAAAGAGGCCGAGGGGTACCTGTACGGCGAGGTCGATCCCGAGACCGGTGCGCAGCTGTCCGATGCGTTTGTTCGCATTAAGGGCAAGCTCGAGCGTTCGGACCGCGGCGACCAGATCATCGCGCAGGAGATCGTGCCGCTTGAGCTTAACGAGGAGAACAACAAGCCCAAGGTGTTTGAGGTCATGGTGCCCAACAGCCGCTTTAGCCAGGGCAATATGGCGCGTCTTGCCACGGTGCTTACCGCCAACCCGGGCGGCGACCGCGTGGAGATCTTTATCGAGCAGGTGGACGGGCGCGTACTGCGTGCCGAGGTGCCGGCCAAGGTCAATGCGCGCTCGATTCCACTGCTGGCCGAGGCCAAGGCCATTGTGGGCAACCAGGGCCGCGTGACGGTTATCTAAAATGATTTTGCTGGGGTAGCTAATTTGGGACGGGGCTATTTTAGCTACCCTTTGACTGACGGCGAATGAGCCAGGGTCGGAATACATCTCAACCGACATATGGGGGTAGCTAAAATAGCCCCGTCCCAAATTAGCTACCCTGTGTGGATTGGAGGAAGTGATGGCGCAGGGGACGTTTGTGCAGGCGCTTCGCAAAGAGGCGGCGTTGAGCGGCACCTTTATGAAGGGGCGTTCGCTCATGCTCAACGGCGCCGTGCTGTCGATTGAGGACAGCGGCTCGCGCTTCTCCAAAAACGTGACGGTTGAGGGCTCGGTGCGCGGTTCGCGCGGCGACCTGTACAAGACGCATGTGGCGCTCGACATGGACGAGCACGAGGTGATCGACTACGACTGCGATTGCCCCGCCGCCTATCGTTACCCCGGTATGTGCAAACACGCCATCGCCACAGCGCTGGCATACCTGGACGCCAGCGGCATTGAGCCTGTTGAGGGGCTGCGCACACCGGTTCGCACGTTTACGGCGCAGCCGAAACAGCCCGTTCGCACCGCGCCCAAAGCGCCGGCCGTCAACCCCAACTTTCCCTTTCCGGCGCCCGTCCCCACGAGCCCCAGCCTCATGGCGGCACTCTCCGATCTTTCGGACGCGCGCATGGATGAGCTGGCGAGCATGCGCCGCAAGCTTGCCGGTGCCGTTGATCCCGACGCCCCCAAAGCGGCGTTGGAGCCCTCGCTGGTGCCGTACTACAATCCACTGTTTGCCGACCGCTTTAGCTGGGCGCTCGAGTTCCGCATTCGCTGCGGTTCGGTGTCCTACGTGGTCAAGGATATCGACGGCATGGCCGACGCCTATGTCCGAGGCGGCACCTTCTCGTACGGCAAGAAGCTCACGTTTGTCCATACGCCCGAAGCCTTCGAAGACGTGTCGACAAAGCTGCTCAACCTTGTCGTGACGACAGTTGCCTATCTCGATGACATCACAAGCTCGCGTTCGGCGTCGTACGACTTTGCCCGCAGTGGTTTTGTCGCCGAGCGTCAGTTGCCGCTGTCCGAGCATAGCATCGTATATGTGCTGGACCTGTTGCGCGGCCAGACCATCTCTTTTGAGCCCGCCTGGTCGCGGGGGACGACGATGCATCGCACCTATGACGTGGCGGTTGAGATGCCTCCGGAAGGGGAGGACGAGGCGCTGTCTGAGCGCCCACCGCTCCTTGCCGCCAAAATCGCGCCGGCGGCTGGTGGCAGCTACGATCTACGCCTGCCGGCCGATGCATACTGCTTTGCTTCGGGCGACGTTGCCTATCTGGTCGACACCCGCCGTGCGCGCCGCGCCGATGTAGCGTTTGCCCAGCATGCGGCGCCGTTCCTATCGCGCTTACTGCCCTGTCGCACGCCGATCCATATCGCTGTCGACCAGGTGGGGGAGTTCTGTCGTATGGCGCTGCCCATTTTGCGCGACTATACCGACCTTACCGCGCCCGCCGCGCTCGATACCGTGGCGCCCGAGCCGAGCTTTGCTATGGCGATCGGCGTCGACGATGGGCTTGTGACCTGCAAAATTACGGTTGCCTACGGCGACTGGTCGGCAGATCTCTTTAGCCTGGGCGCTCCGGGCAGCCCCTTCGAAGAGCAACGCCCCGGCGTGCCGCCCCGCGACGAGGTGGCAGAGTTTCGTGTTATGGACACGGCGGCCCTGTACTTCGATTTCTACGAGGGCGGTCTGGCGTTTGAGGAGCGCGATGACGAGAGCTTGTTCTGCCTGCTGACCGAGGGCCTGTCCGCCCTGTCCGAGCTGGGTGAGGTCATGCTCAGCGACCGTCTGCGCCAGATTTCGGTGCGACCCGCGCCCAAGCTCTCGGTTCGTGCGACCGTCAAGAGCAATCTGCTCGACGTCGAACTGGGCGCGAGCGGCCTTTCGGCGTCAGACCTTGCCATCTACCTCGACTCCTACAAGCGTCACCAGACGTTTGCGCGCCTTACGTCCGGCGACATCATTCGTTTGGACGAGGGTGCCCGAGCCGCGTTTGGCCTTGCCGAGGATCTGGGGGTCGATGCTGTTGACCTGCTCGACGGCGTGTCGCTTCCCGCGTCGAGCACCCTGTTCGTCGATAGCATGCTCGCGCGCACGCCCGCGCTCGAGGCCGATCGCGACGCTGCGTTCCGCCGTACCGTCGAGCGTCTGGACACGCTCGGCAAGATGGACTTTACGGTGCCGGCATCGCTCAAGGCAACGATGCGCGGCTACCAGGTCGACGGATACCAGTGGCTCGGCTCGCTCGAACACCTGGGCCTTGGCGGCATCTTGGCCGACGACATGGGCCTGGGCAAAACGCTGCAGATGATCGCGCATATCCTGGCGCGCGTGGAAGCGGGGGACATTAAGCCCACGCTTGTGGTGTGCCCTGCGTCGCTCGTGTACAACTGGACTGCCGAGCTGGAGCGCTTCGCCCCGTCGCTCGATGTGTGCGCCATCGTGGGCGCCAAGGCCCAGCGTCGCGTGCAAATCGCCGGCGTGGCCGAGCATAACGTGGTCGTGACGTCGTATGACCTTATGCGGCGCGATATCGACGAGTACGTCGAGCAGGACTTTGCCCGCGTGGTACTCGATGAGGCCCAGTACATTAAAAACCCGCTCACCCAGGTGGCGCGTGCCACCAAGCGCCTGCCGGCCGGCGTGCGCTTTGCCCTGACGGGCACGCCCATCGAAAACCGCCTATCCGAGCTCTGGAGCATCTTCGACTTTTTGATGCCGGGCCTACTTGGCACGCGCGAGTCGTTTGCCAAGCGCTTCGAAAGCCCGGTCGAGCATGCCGAGGGCGACAGTGCCGCTCGCCTGCAAGCGCTCGTGTCGCCGTTTGTGCTGCGCCGTGTCAAGGAAGACGTGGTGGCCGACCTGCCCGAGAAGATCGAGGATACGGTCATGGCGCAGCTCACCGGCGAGCAGCGCAAGCTCTACCTGGCCAACCAGGACCGTATCGCCCAACAGGTGCAGCACCGCGAGTCATCCGAGTTTAAGAAAGACAAGCTCAAGGTGCTCGCCGAGCTCACCAAGCTGCGCCAGATCTGCTGCGACCCGCGTCTACACTACGAGGATTACAAGGCGGGGAGCGCCAAGCTCGATACGTGCATGGAGCTCGTGCACGGCGCACTCGACGGCGGACATCGCATCCTATTGTTCAGCCAGTTTACGGGTATGCTCGATATTATCGGTAAGCGCTTGGCCAAGGAGGACATCGCCTTCCTTAAGCTCACGGGCGCTTCGTCTAAGGAGAGCCGCGCCAAGATGGTCGCGCAGTTCCAAGCGGGCGAGGTTCCGGTCTTTTTGATTTCGCTCAAGGCGGGCGGCGTGGGCCTTAACCTGACGGCGGCCGATGTGGTCATTCACTACGACCCGTGGTGGAACGTGGCCGCGCAGGACCAGGCGACCGACCGCGCGCATCGTATTGGTCAGCAGCATACCGTGACCGTGTACAAGCTCATCGCCAAGGACACGATCGAGGAGCGCATTATGCAGATGCAGGAGTCCAAGCGCGACCTGGTCAACAGCGTGCTCGGCGGCGACGGCATCTCGTCGGCGTTGTTTACCCGCGAAGATGTTCTGGCGCTGCTGGGCGGCGACGGGCGCTAGCCGCGCGCGGGGTGGGACTGCTGGAGTGGGCAGGACGGTCGACGCATTTTGGCCCGACCGCTTGCCTGATCCGTTATGTGTTCATTTGCGATGCCGTGGATGGTTCGCCTGCCTTTGGGCATAAGAAGCATCGAGAACATCGGCACATCAGCAAAGGAGAACATCATGGCGAAATTCTTTAAGGACCCCGACGGCAAGCTCATTGCCGCCCTTGGCAACGACGTTGCAACCCCTGCCGGCTGCACGGAGCTGACCGCGAACACCGAGGACGCGGCGCACGAGAAGCACGTGCCCGTCGTCGAGAGCGAGCGCGACGGTCACGTGATCCGTGCGCGCGTGGGCTCGGTCGAGCACCCCAGCCTGCCCGAGCACTACATTGAATGGATCGCCCTTGAGGCCGAGGGCCGCTTAGAGGTTCATTACCTTGAGCCCGGCATGAAACCCGCGACGTTTTTCGCGGGCGGCTCCAAGACCGGTACCGTCTATGCCTACTGCAACCTGCACGGGCTGTGGTCCGCGACATTCTAGGAGCGCGCCCCCGCTCGGGGTATCATAGCTAGCATATGCACATGCAAGCGCCGGCTGCATTATGCGGCCGGCGCTTTTACTACGATTTCGATGGTTTACGACGGAAAGGGCTGGGCCATGAAGCTCGCGCTTGCACAGATCGATATGCGCCTGGGTGATATTGAGGGTATTTGCGGCCGCATCGAGGACCAGGCTCGTCTGGCCCACGAGCGCGGGGCGCGCGTGCTGTGCGTTCCGGCTCCGCTCTTTATGGGCGCCATGCCCGGTGGCCTGGTGGGCGCTGCCGACTTTGAGCACGACGTGCTTGCCGGTTTGACTGGTGTCGCCGAGCGTATCCAGGAGCTTGACATGATCTGCATCGTGCCCGCGGCGGTTTCGTTTGAGGGTCAGCCGCTGCTTGACTACATGATGCTCAAGGACGGTCATGTGGTGCCGGCGCGTTCGAGCATTGCCCTGCAGCGTGGCGAGAACAACGATACGCGTTGGGCGCCGCCGGTGTTCGACGTGGACGGCGTGCGCATCGCCGTGATTTTTGACTTGGACCGCGAACTCGAGATGTTGCCGACCGGTGTTGACCTCATTGCGTATTTCCAATTCAACGCGTTTGACATGACCGACCGTGAGACTGCCGCCATTGCCGCCGTTCGCAGCGGCGCCTACCGCAAGATCGCATCCAAGCGCAGCGTGTGGTTTGCCTGCATGGCGCCGGTCGGTGCCTATGACGAGTCGGTGTATACCGGCGGTTCGTTTGTGCTCGACGACTGCGGTCGCGTGGTGGCCCAGGCGCCGTGTTTTGAGGAGAGCCTGCTGGTTCAGGAGATTCAGCGCGGCGTGATGCTCGATGCTTTGGAGGACCACGAGCTGCCCGAGTTTCGTTCCGAGGAGTGGCTGTGGCAGGCGCTGGTGCTCGCCGTGCGCGACAACGCCCGAGCCCACGGTGCGTCGCGTGCTGTGGTGGCACTCGAGGGTGACTTGCCGTCGTCTTTGCTGACGGCGCTGGCCGTCGACGCTCTGGGCCCGCGTAATGTGATTGGCCTGGTGCTGGGGCGCAACCGTATCTTTACGCCGGCGCAGGAGGAGGCCGAGGCTGCCCGCTGTGCCGCCGTCCGTGCCATCGCCGAGCGTCTGCACATTCGCACCGTCGAGCGCGATGCACCGGATGCGGCGCGCGTGCTCGATCGCGACGTGTCGGCGGGCGATGCCGAGCGCCTGCGCTCGCGCACGCTGGGCCTGATGCTGGAGGATACGGCGCTCGAGCTGGGTGCGATGGCGCTGAGCCCGCTGTCCAAAACCGAGTACGCGCTGGCGGCGCCGGCGCTTTGCGGCGGCTACCAGGGCGACTTTGCGCCCTTTGGCGATGTGTACCTGTCGACGCTTGAGTTTGTGGCGCGTGTGCGCAACCGCACGTCTGCCGTGGTGCCCCAAGAGCTCGTGACGCTCAACGCAGTGGAAGATTGTATGGAGCGCGTGCTGGCGCAGGCGCTCTCGACGCTCGACGGTCCGGTCGATATGCTCGACCGTGCGGCACAGCTGCTCGGCGGGCTTGAGCCGGGTGAGGTCGATGGCGCGCTCGAGGCGCACGTGGACCGCAATCGATCTTTCGACGACATCCCGATGGCCGCTGGCAAGCCTGAGGCCTGCTCGCTGCTGCTGATGCTCGTTCGACAGGGTGAGGCTGCCCGCCGCATGTTGCCGATGGCGCCGATCGTCTCGGCCCGTTCGTTTGCCGAGCGTGCCTGGCCGTATATGCTCGCGTGGTCCGACCTGGGGCTTAACGGCAAGGAGCGTATGACGGTCGATTCGCTGGCGCGCGCCGAGGTGCGCCGTTTTGCTGACGAGGATACGAGCGAGCGCGTGCGAAACGAGATGATGGGCGTGCTGGGCGAGCTACTGGGTATTTCGCCCGAGCAAATGGAGGAGCTGCGCTCTGAGGACGGTCAGCGTCGTTTACACGAGGGAATGAAAAAGTTCGAGGGCGAGGTTCAGGACGCCATCGATAAGATGATGGGCGGCCAGGGTGGCCCGCAGGGTGGGCCCCAGGGTGGCCCGATGCCGCATCCGCCGGTTGATCCCCGACAATTTCCGTTCTTCTCTCAGAACTAGGTCGCTGCGCGCCCGCCAGAGCGGCAATCTGCCTTTCAATCGTCGGACATGACCGCCAGGTCAATGCCCTCCTCTTTCAAGGCACCTTGCTCGCTCTGGCGGGCGCTCGCTTGCGTATACTCAACCTACAATTCGATCTCGGCTGACTTATAGGGCTAGCGTTGTGTTATTCTAGAACAGACGTTCGTGAATGATGCGCGGGGCCTTGTCTTGCGCTGTGCTTGTGGCGAGGGGAGGTCGGCTTGGTTATCTTGGGCATTGACCCCGGTTTGGCTCATACGGGTTGGGGGATTATCGAGGAGCGGCGTGGCGAGGTTCGCTGCCGTGCCTATGGCTGCATCGAGACCAGTGCCGGAAGTCCGCTCGCGGTGCGCCTGTCGCATATCGCCCATGACCTTAAGGATGTCGTTGAGCGTTATCGACCCGACACGGCTGCTGTCGAGAGCATCTACTTTGGCGCCAACGTTCGTTCGGCCATCCCCACGGCGCATGCCCGCGGTGCTGCACTCGTCGCACTTTCGGAATGCGCGCTCGAGATTGGCGAGTACACGCCCATGCAGATCAAACAGGCTGTGGTGGGCACTGGCGCCGCGGACAAGCGGCAGGTCGCCTACATGGTACGCACACTCACACAGCTCGATCACGACCCGCATCCCGACCATGCCGCCGATGCCCTGGCCTGCGCCATCTGCCACGTAAACCTCAGCCGCACCCGCGCCCTCACCGGTGGCGAGTTCTATCAACAGAGAGGAACCGGATACTGATGATTTCCCAGCTCCACGGAACGCTTGTCGAGGCCACGATGAGCTCTGCTGTCGTCGATGTGTCGGGCGTTGGCTTTGAGCTCGGCATCTCGGGCAGCACTGCGGCCACGTTGCCGACGCCCGGCGGCGAGGTCCGCCTCTACACGCGTATGCAGGTGCGCGAGGACGCCATGACACTTTTCGGTTTTTCCTCAAAGGATGAGCGCACGATGTTCGACCGGCTCGTGTCCGTTTCGGGCGTTGGCCCGCGCCTGGCGCTCGCCGTGCTTTCCACCTATACCGTGGGGCAGCTGTATTCGCTGGTGATGGCCGAGGACGACAAGGGCATGGCCAAGGTACCCGGTGTGGGCAAAAAGACAGCTCAGCGCCTGATCCTGGAACTCAAGAGCACCTTTGCCAAGGATAAGGGCTTTGTGCCGGTCGACGTGATTCCCGGCCAGGTTGCGATGCCGGTTCCCGCCGCCGCTCCTTCGGCGATCGATGATGCCCGTGCGGCGCTCCTTTCCATGGGCTTTAGCCTGCAGGAGACCGATGTTGCCCTGAGCGGGTATGATGGGCAGAATATGCGTGTCGAGGATCTGCTCGGCGCGGCGCTTAAGCGACTCGGAATGGATGCGTGATGTGGGAAGCCGATGACTCTCAGGACCTGTGGGCGACGCCCGGCAACTCGCCGGCGGCATCCATGGCGCACGGCGAGCGCATGGTGGGCTCGGAGCTGACGGCCGAGGACCTCGATGTCGACCGCACTTTGCGCCCCCAGCGCCTGGACGATTACTGTGGTCAGGAGCACATCAAGCAGAGCCTGCGCGTGTTGATCGAAGCGGCGCAGAGCCGTGGCGAGACGCTCGACCACGTGATCTTCTCGGGTCCTCCGGGCCTGGGCAAGACCACGCTGGCCACCGTTATCGCCAACGAGCTGGGCGCTCAGATCAAGACCACGAGTGGCCCTGCCATCGCGCGCACGGGCGACCTGGCGGCCATCCTTACTAACTTGCAGCCGGGTGATGTGCTGTTTATCGACGAGATCCACCGCCTCAACCGTTCGGTCGAGGAGGTCCTGTACCCCGCGATGGAGGACTTTGCCCTCGATATCGTGATTGGCAAGGGTCCGGCGGCGCGCTCGATTCGCCTGGATATTCCCAAGTTTACGCTGGTAGCGGCAACGACCCGCTCAGGCATGTTGACCGGCCCGTTGCGCGACCGCTTTGGCATTTCGTATCGCCTGGATTACTACACGGTCGAGGAGCTCGCGCAGATTGTGACGCGCTCGGCGACTATCCTGGGCGTGACGATCGACCATCCCAGTGCACTCGAGATCGGCTCGCGTTCGCGCGGCACGCCACGTCTTGCCAACCGCCTTCTCAAGCGCGTGCGCGATTACGCACAGGTGCGTGGCAGCGGCCCTATCGAGCTCGATATCTGCCGCCAGGCGCTCGAGTTCTTCGAGATCGACGAGCTCGGTCTGGACTGGATGGATATTCGTATCTTGGAGACGCTTGCCAAGACGTTCTCCGGCCGTGCTGTAGGCCTGACGACCCTTGCCAGTGCGGTGGGCGAGGACCCGGGCACGCTCGAGGATGTCTATGAGCCCTATTTGCTGCAGTGCGGGTTGATGATTCGTACGCCGCAGGGCCGTCAGGCAACCCTTCGCACCTTTGAGCACCTGGGGATTGAACCTACCGTTTAGGGCGCTTTGTTTTGGCGGGCTGTTGGGCTATCGCTGGGCATCGGGTAAACATATCGCCGTTCATCGGTTATGGGCGTTTTACTATTGCGCGCCCGTGCTATGCTGAATTGGTCTTTTTCTCATTCGGTAACGAAAGGACCGCCCATGCCTACTGACATCGAAATCGCACGTTCTGTCACGCCACTGCCTATTACCGAGGTGGCCAAGAACGCCGGCGTCGACGTTAAGCACCTTATTCCGTACGGCTTCGACAAGGCTAAGGTCGACTATTCACTGCTCAACGAGCCGACTGATCACCAGGCCAAGCTCGTCCTCGTGACCGCTATCAACCCAACGCCCGCGGGCGAGGGCAAGACCACCACGACCATCGGTCTGGCCGACGGCCTGCGTCGTCGCGGCGTCAAGAGTGCCGTTGCCCTGCGCGAGCCTTCGCTCGGCCCCGTCTTTGGCGTTAAGGGCGGTGCTGCCGGCGGCGGCTGGGCTCAGGTCATCCCCATGGAGGATATCAACCTGCACTTTACCGGCGACTTCCACGCTATCGGTGCCGCCAATAACCTGCTGGCCGCCATGCTTGATAACCACATCCAGCAGGGCAATCAGCTCGGTATTGACGTTAAGCGCATCACTTGGAAGCGCGTCGTCGATATGAACGACCGTCAGCTGCGCCACGTCATCGACGGCATTGGCGGTAAGGCCCAGGGCGTGCCGCGCGAGGACGGCTTCGATATCACCGTCGCCTCCGAGGTCATGGCAATCCTGTGCCTGTCCACGAGCATCAACGATCTTAAGGAGCGCTTGGGCGAGATCGTTGTCGGCTACAGCTATGCCGGCGAGCCCGTCCGTGCCCGCGACCTCAAGGCCCAGGGTGCCATGGCCGCGTTGCTTAAAGACGCGCTCAAGCCCAATCTGGTGCAAACGCTCGAGGGCACGCCCGCGTTTGTCCACGGCGGTCCCTTCGCCAACATTGCTCACGGCTGCAACTCTATCATGGCCACGCGTATGGCGATGCGCTTTGGCGATGTTGCCATTACCGAGGCCGGCTTTGGCGCCGACCTGGGTGCCGAGAAGTTCCTCGATATCAAGTGCCGCATGACGGGCGTTCGCCCCAGCGCCGTCGTGATCGTCGCTACCGCTCGTGCGCTTAAGTACAACGGTGGCGTCGCCAAGGCCGATCTCAACGAGGAGAACCTCGAGGCACTCAAGGCTGGCATGCCCAACCTGTTGCGTCACGTCGACAACATCCAGAACGTATATGGTCTGCCCTGCGTGGTCGCCATCAATCGCTTCCCGACGGACACCGAGGCCGAGCTTGCTCTCATCGAGTCCGAGTGCCAGAAGCTCGGCGTCAACGTTAAGCTTTCCGAGGTCTGGGCCAAGGGCGGCGAGGGCGCGCTCGAGCTTGCCGATGAGGTCATGCGTCTGATTGAGCAGCCGAGCGAGCTCAAGTTTGCCTATGAGGACGGCGCTGATGTCGCTGATGCCCTCGAGGCCGTTGCCACCAAGGTCTACCGCGCCGACGGCGTTGACTTTACGCCGGCCGCCAAGCGCCAGCTCGCCGAGCTGCGCGAGAATGGCTTTGGCAACCTGCCGGTGTGCGTCGCCAAGACGCAGTACAGCTTTAGCGACAACGCCAAGGCCCTGGGCGCTCCCGAGAACTTCCGCATCACCGTGCGTGAGCTCAAGGTTTCTGCCGGCGCCCACTTTGTGGTCGCGCTGACCGGCAGTGTTCTGACCATGCCTGGTCTGCCCAAGGTGCCCGCGGCCGAAAACATCGACGTCGACAACGACGGCGACATCACCGGCCTGTTCTAAGCCTGCTGTCCATAGCTGCTAGCCCGCCCCGTCGCGCCTACCAAGGCTCGGCGGGGCTTTTTGATCCTTAGGCACGCGCATGTCTTGTAGATACCGGCGGGCTTTGCCCATCATAGGCTTTTGCGCGGGTAGAATGCATGGATAACTTGATGCTTGCAGGCGACGGAAAGGAAACGTTGCATGGACCAGGACAAGACGACCGTGATGGGCGGCTACGGTTCCGCGCAGGCTGGCGATAGCGCCGATGCGACTCGCGTTGTTTCCAACCCCGGTTATACCGACCCCGCCGCGACGCAGACGTCTGCCGAACCCACACGGGTTATAGGCTACGGCGATACACCACGGGATCCGTTTGATTATGCACCGCAGGACCCGTATGACAATGCGGCGCCGGACCCGTATGGCAATGCGGCGCCGGACCCGTATGGCAATGCGGCGACAGATGCTTATAACAACCTGCCGCATAATCCCATTCCGCAGCCTCAGCAGACGACGTATATGCCGCGTACGGCGCAGCCTCGCTACGAGTCGCGCGAGCCGTATCGCGAGTACCCCAAGTCGATTCCGCAATATGGCGAGGACGAGGAGAAGAAGCCATCGCGTTCGTCGAGCGTGATCAAGAAGATCATCATCGTGCTGGCGATCTTCTTTGCGCTGTCGGTTGTGTTTGCCATCGTGTCGGGCATGCTCAACAAGCGGGGCGCCACGACCGATGCCACGACCGAGCAGGCCGAGACCACCCAGTCTGCTGCCGTCGACCTGAGCGATATCCCGGGACAGTACTGGTCCAACGCCAAGAAGCTCCTCAAGTCGCGCGGAGCCGACCTTTCGAACGCCGTGATTCTGACCGACGATGGCTCAACGCCTGTCATCGATTCCAACTGGGTTGTTACGAATGCCTACTATAACGACAACGGCAACCTGGAGATTCAGCTCACGCACAAGAACAGCTATGGCAACTCGTCCGGCGGCCAAAGCGGTACCGACAGCTCGAGCTCCAATACGCTGGAGGACTTGAGCAACAAGGCGCAGGAGTTGGGAGATAAGGCGCAAGAGCTGGGCGATACGGCACAAAACCTGGGTGATACTGCTCAGAATCTGGGCGATATGGCTACCAATGCCTGGGACGCTCTGCAAAACGGCATTTCGGGCGCACAGGGTAACTAGCTGTTAAGCGGGCTACAGCTGCTCTGCCGGACGGTCGGGCGAGCTAAAGCCCGAGTCAAACGTAACGACGCATGATGCATCGGGCCGGCGCTCGTGCACGATGCGCGTGACGAGCTCCAGTAGCTCTTCGTCGGATATGTCAAAGCCGTCGGGACGCACCAGGTCAAACGAAACAAAGCCGTCGTGCTCGTGCAGGTCGTGGATGGAAAGCGCAGGGTCGATCTGCGCTACGCCGCGCTTTACCCAGCCGCGCAGGTCGTCACCGGTTGTTGCAATGGGGTCGCAGTGCAGCGTAATGCCAATGCCCATCTGGCGTTTGATGTCGTGTTCGATGGTGTCCAGAATCTCGTGGTGCTCAAAGGCATCGCCCTCGCCGGGCATTTCCACGTGTGCGCTGGCAAACTGACGGCCGGGGCCGTAGTCATGCACCATGAGGTCGTGCGTGCCTAGAACCTGGGGGTATGACATGATCCTGTCGCGGATTTCCTGGACGAGCTTGGGGTCGGGCGCTTGCCCCAACAGCGGGCTGATGGCGTCGCGCACCAGGCCCATGCCGCTGATGCAAATGAAGATGCCCACGCCCAGGCCTGCCCAGCCGTCGAGATCAAAGCCGGTCGCTTGCGAAATAAGCGCCGCCGCCAAGACCGAGCCCGAGGTGATGACGTCATTCTTGGAGTCCTGTGCCGTGGCGATGAGCGTCTCGGAATCGATGCGGTTGCCCAGCGTGCGGTTGAATGCCGCCATCCAGAGCTTAACGAGCATGGACAAGACGAGGGCGGCTAAGGAGAGCACCGAATATGCAGTGGGGGAAGGCTTGATGATCTTAGTGACCGACTCGAGAATCAGGTTGATGCCGACGGCGCAAACCAGGACGGCGACAAACAGACCGGCCAGGTACTCGTAGCGGCCGTGGCCATAAGGGTGGCCCTCGTCTGCCGGGCGGCTGGCAAGGCGGAACCCGAGCAGACTCACGATGTTGCTCGAGGCATCGGAGAGGTTGTTGAAAGCGTCGGCGATGAGGGAGACGGAGCCGGCGAGCAGACCCGCGATGCCCTTGGCCAGGCACAGGGTGATGTTGAGGCCAATGCAGACGAGGCTTGCGGAAAAGCCCGCGTTGGTGCGGCAAGATGCATCGACCGGCTCGCCCTCGCTGCCGGGAACAAGCGTATGTACCAGCCGATTTACAAATAGCATAGCGGTCGTCCTCACAATCATGTTTAAGGGGATAGTGTAGCTCGCACGGGGGCGCCGTGCGCCGATGCTCAGAAAATGCAGCAATAGTCTGCCGGTGCTAACGAGCGAGACTTCTCGTCTGCCTGGGTGGTCCATTTTGGGCCACATGGGTATGGGCATGTGCCTGCTTGCTCGACATACTTAATGTCGACAGCCCCTGTGCAAAGGAGGACGTTTCCATGGACGAGATGTTTGCCATTAAATGTCAAAACTGCGGCGGCCCTATGTACTCGCACCAGGCTAAGCGCAGCTTTGAGTGCGCCTATTGCGGCACGGTGGTTCCGTGGCAGGCGGACGCCGGAGAGCCCAAGAGCGCTTTGGGTATTCGCCATACGCCGTTGACGGTGGTGGATGGACTGCTCAAACTCACGCATGTGTCGCAACTCGAGCGCCCGCAGGACCCGGACTGGTATTTCTTCAATGCGCACTGGCGCAATCAGTCGGTCCTGGAACATCTGCTGTGGGAGGATCGCGGCACGGCGCAGGAGTTCCAAGAGGCCACGCATGTGAGCATTCCTTGCCCCTTCTGCGGAGCGTCCTTTGAGGGCGAGTCAACGCAGCGTGTGTTTGAGTGCCCGTCCTGCGGCAACAAGATCGGCATTGCCGACCTGCTCAAGCCCGGTACCTTCAGCAAGCGCCTGACCATGGGCGTTGGTGCGGAGTATGTGCCCGAGCAGGGTATTCCCTGCGAAATCTCGCCGCAGCAGGCACGTGCCAACGCGCTGCAGCTGGTGCGCCAGTATCCGGATGCCTTTGCCGGGCACGACGTGGAAGACGCGATCCAAAACGACATGATGCTCTTCTATTTCCCCATGGCGCTGGCGGACTTGCGCATGATGGCGAGCTTCCCGGGCAAGGGCCTGAGCAAGGAGGCCTTGGTGTACTACGAGGTGCTCGACTGGGCATACCCCAGGGCAAACTACCTGGACGTTCGCCTCATGGGCATTTTGGAGCCGTGGGACTTTGCCAAGGTCGGTCCGTTCGATCCCGCCATGCAGGAAGGTGACTTTCGCGTTGTCTCAGTCGATGCGTCTACCAAGGACCAGGTGGTCATTGATAAGTTGGCGCTCGACGTTGCGGGCAACGACGCCGAGGCTGTACTGGGGCTCAATAAAAAGAGCATTCGCATGTGGGCGCGCAAGGCCCGCAAACATAAGGACGGCCTGGTGATGGTGCCGGTCTACTTTGTCGATCGTCCGGCGACAGACGGCCGCGATGGCGAGCAGGTGCGCATTGCCGTAAACGGCCAGACGGGCCGCGCGGCCGCGGTGGTGTTTAGCGACAAGCGCGAAACGCATATCGTGGCGTCGCTCAGCCCGAGCCTGCATCTGTCCGGCGAGAGCACCGTGCACGCCACGCCCGTCGAGGTCAAATACGTTAAATCGCCCTTCCTGTACCAGATCGTGCGCCGTGGAGGCGGCGAGCAACCGCGCCAGGTTGCAGCCGCCGTCGAGGGTTCCTACCGAGAGGAGAAGCCCAAACGCCGCGGTCTGCTGGGTGCGCTATTTGGGAAGTAGGGGAGTAGCACCGGTTGTTGCCGTAAGGTGATGGCCGGGGGTGCGGGGCAGCTCTCAGGAGTGCGGGCTGCCGTCTGATTGTTTGAGGGTGCCAGATGTAAATAAACAGTGGAGCGGCTGCAAAAGAGCCTCCTCACTGGGTAAAATCAGATTGTGCCGCGGAACCCGCTCTTCAGCTAGTCACACTTCGGAAGCGCGGGCAACGCAGGTATTATCGTCTAGGGCCGGCTGCAACCGGCCCTTTTCTGTGGCAGCCAATGGGCCCACATCAGACGAAGGCCGCGTCTTTGCCTGTCAGGTCACGCTCGCCAGCCACGGCTAGAATGTCGTTGCCGGCGTCCATGACCGGTATTGTTTCGTAGCGTGCGTCGCAACCGCGAGTGCGCCTGCGACGGCTGCGGTGGCTTCGGTCGCAACGTGCTGCTACTCTTGCGTTTCGCCATTAGTCGCTTCGTTGATGGCGCGGTACTCGGCGCTTAGTTCGCGCGCCAGCTCTTCCTTGCTTGGAAGATACGGCAGGTATTTGGCGGCAAACACTTGGTCGTTGTCTTCGGGCAGCGTGTACTCGACAATCGAATCGCTTTTGTCCGCGCAGAGCACGATGCCTATGGGCGGATTGTCGCCTTCGTTCATGAGCTCGCGCGTGTAGTAGTTCACATACATTTGCATCTGGCCCAGGTCCTGATGCGTAAGGTCGTCCGTCTTAAGGTCGATGAGCACGAAGCAGCGCATCAGATAGTTGTAAAAAACAAGGTCAATATAGAAATGGCGCCCATCAAAGGTGATGCGCTTTTGGCGCGCCTCGAAAGCGAAACCACGGCCAAGCTCCAGCAGGAACTTCTGAAGATGCGTGATGAGCGCCTGCTCTAGATCGCTCTCGCGAAACGCAGTATCGTCCGAGAAACCTAAAAACTCCAGTACATATGGATCGCGGATGATATCCTCGGGGCGACGAGCTGGGGCGCTCTTTTGGATTTCTTGGGTGACAGCCTCCTTGTCTTTGCTGGCAAGTAGGCGCTCGCGGAACATGGTGTTGATCTGGCGTTCGAGCTGGCGCGTGCTCCAGCGAGAGTCGGCGCATTCGTTCATGTACCAGGTGCGAGCATCAGGGTCGGAAATGCGCATCAACCTGCGGTAATGAGTCCAGCTCAATTCGCTACGCAGTGCGTCGCGAATTGGAAACGCAAGAAAGAACTGACGCATATTGCGAAGGTTTGCGATGCCAAAGCCTCTTCCGAAATCCGCGGTAAGCCTTCTGGAGAGGCCTGCAATCAATGCCTCTCCATATGCTGCGCGCTCCTCTCCGCCCTGTTCATCAACAATACTCTTGCCGATCTCCCAATATGCCTCAACCATCGCAAAGTTAACAGCGGTATAGGCCTTGTCGCGAGCGGCGTTGAGAATCGAGGAGACCTGCTTGTAAAAACCTTCGGGCACGATTGTCGATTCTCCACGGTTTACCAGTTCGCCCATCACTGTCGCCCCGCTTTCCTCTTGTGGAATGCATCTTTATCGAATTTAGTTTAAAGCCTCGCGCGGACACGAATTGCTGTGCTGTCTGACATCATCGCATGGGGCCTTGCGGTGACTAAAATGTGGCCATAGAGACAGTTTTAGCGAACCCCACGGGAGTGACGTGTATGGACAACAACACGCTGCTATTCCAGGACAAAGGTTCGGGTAGGTATAAAGACGTCAAGATCTACCCTAACCGCATTGAGGTACTCAAGAAGGGCACTTTTGGCGGCAAGCACACCGAGATTGTTTATCTTAAGGACATTACGGGCGTCAATAGAATCAAAGGCCGCGATGTTTTTCTGCGCAATCGTCTGTTGACCGCTTGCGTCTTTAGCCTGAACAGCCGTGCGAAGGCCCAGGAGTTTGTTAACGCGCTGAACATGGTGATGTAGCCGATAGCGGCGTTCGGGCCAAGGTAAAAATCGGGGGCACAGAACGGTGTTCTGCGCCCCCGATTGAGTCGATGTGTCTAAAAGGCCGGTTTGCCTATTCGACAACGTCCTCGTTGTTTTCACCGTCACTGGCAAGCATCGCCGCGCCGGCGACCGTTGTCGCCACGGCGGCGGCAGCGAGCCCGGCGGCAACGCCAGAGCTGTCGCCCGTGTCGGCGAGCTTTCCGCCCGAGCCCTTGCCCTTGTTGCCCTTACCGTTCTTATCAGCGCTGCCTGCGTTGGAACCCGTGCCGCTGCCGGTGCCGGCGCCGGCAGCACTGTCCGAGGCCGCTACGGTAAAGCTTGCGGCTCCGTCGCTGGCGAGCGTGTAGTTCTGCGCCGCGTTGCCCAAGAGACCGTTCACGCGCACCCAGTACGTTCCTGCGGCAAATGTTTCGCCCTCGGCCATTGCTGTGCCCGGAGCGCCGTTCGCGTCGTGCACAAACTCGAGCTGGGCCGTGCAGGCATCGGTTTCGAGCTTGCCCTCGAGTGATGCCGCAATCTTGGCGCGCACGTCTTCGCCGGCCTTAAGGCCTTCGAGTCCCTCAAAATGGGGCGTCAGCGCGCGTGGATCGATATCGATGGGCACAGAGCCCTGCAGCCCCGTAACGGTCTCGTTGCCCAGGGCGTCGACATCCACGTATTCAATGGCAAACGCATGGCCCGAAGCTGTCGCGTTGAGCGCGTTGCTGCTGTCGGCAAGGCGGAAATGACCCTCGCCAACGGTCTTGCCATCCTGGAATGAGGCATCGCTCAGCGAGTCGCCGTACGTCATGCGCATGCGGGTCGGGAGATAGTACGGGAGATAGTACGAAGCCGTCTGCTTGTGCTCCGTATCGTAATTGCGCTGATAGATGCTCCGGGCCAGCGCCGCATCAACAAAGTCGGATGCGATGATGCCAATGTGCTTGAGGTAATCTGACTTTGTATCCTCGATGCCGCTGGGATTGATGTACGGGCTCTTATACAGATGCTCGTTGACTACTCGTGCCGAGGTAAAAGGATTGCCTCCGTGCGACAAGCCCGTGCAGCTGGTGTAGTTGATAGACCAGCAACGCTCCAGGACTTTCTCCTTGGCCCCGTTATCGTCCTCGACATCTACCTCGTTGCGCGTGCGCCCGGTCGTTTCCTTCAGCGCATTATCGACCCAGCTGAGCTTGTCGGTTCCCGTGAGTTTGTACTTGTCCTGGGCGTATACCTTGGTGCAATAGGGCTCTTTGTCGCCTGTTTCCCCCGCGGCTTCAAAGCCCCGCGCGTCTTGGACGAGACACATAGTGGCGCTGTCGGAGTGAGCCTTGATCTTGTCATCCCATTCGGTAAGGTCGAGGCCCCACGTGTGGCCGCTTACACTGTTGCCGGCGAGCCTAAATCGACGCAGCAGAACGATCTTTCCGCGCACCTCGTGTAGCGTGGGGATTCGGCTCGACGTATAGAACAGTTTGGGGTTGTCGTCCAAAACCTTGGCGAAAGCCGTCGTAACACTTTCGTCGGTAGCCTCGTCGTTGCCTCGTGATACAAGCATGATGAGCGCTTCTGTCGGGTTTTCGTTCAAAAACGTTTTGAAGTAGCCTATGACATCGGAAAGATGCATAAAGTACGCGTCTTTTTTGAGCAGGTAGTAATCCCCGTGGTCGATACCGGGGTTGTCGCCCTTTCCGAGCCGGATATCAAAATAGCGAATGCCTTCGAGCAACTGCGTGGGAATGTAATCCTGCTGGCATTTTACTTGCGAGGATTGGGGCTCGGTGTCGTTGTCCACACTGCAAGTGCTCGAATCGTGCGTGCCCGGGATGCTCAGCTCGTCGAGGAACTTGTTGTCGTCGACGTATTTCATCCAACATGGCCCATCGACGTAGCTGCTGTACGTGATCCAGTCGAGGCTGCTAACCGTGGCATCGTTCTTTTTCATGTCGTAACCGATAAGTTCGAGCTCCCACGGAATGCTCTTACTCTTATGGCAGATCTTATTGTTGTCCTGGTCTTCGCCGTTCGATTCTATTGCCAGGTACTTAATGTCTTTTTTCTCGGTTTCTTTCTCGACCGTGCGGTCTCGGATGATATAGGTTCCGTTTGATTGACGCTCGAACGCAAAAGAGCGGCTGGGCTTGCCGTCATGCTCGCCACTCCATACGTGGATGACCTTTCCGTCTTTGTCCGAGTCGCCATCGACCGACCAAATGCTGTAGCCCGTCTTTTTATGCTCTTCGAAATTGAGCAAGGTGCGGATAGCATACCAGTTTGTATCGTCATTCTTGGTCGTTACGTTCTCAAGGATGAGCTTGCTGGACGTGCCGTCATTAAACAGATGGCAGACGTTGCCGATGACGTTGCCGTCTTCGTTAACGCTTGCGGTACGAAAATAGCCCGCGGGGCGAAGGCGAATGACGAAATTGTCGAGGCTGACTGCTGGCCCGGCCGTGCCGTCCGCAAAGGCTGCCCGCGGGCTAATGCCCAGCATGGCGGTTTCGGGCAGGCTTGCAAGTGGCGACAACGCCGCGAGTCCAAGGCCCAACGTAAATGCTCGGCGGCTGATGGCGTGATGTTCGGTCATAACTTCTCCATTCGCAGAGTGCGGTTATGCGATAGTTTTGGTCACTATACTGCTCAGATGTTTAAAGATGCTGGTTTAATTGTCTGCGCGGCACAATAAATCGGCGGGCGGACGTGTTGGGGCGTTTGTCGTTTTCGTACTGTTGCCACATTTGGGGCGGTTCCGACGTCCGGCATCCTCGCGTTCGTCGGCTACAGGCATAAGAAAGGGAGGGTCGGTTTACCGGCCCTCCCTGGGTACGAAGCGCTGGGGTACCGTCGCTTGTTTGCACTGCGACCGTGTTTTCCGTTGCGCTCGCCAGTCGCTTAGCGCTTGATCTCGATATCGTCGAGCTTGACGTCCATGGCCTCGGTCTTGGCCTCGGCGATGTCGTCGGCAAACTCCAGAGACTTCATCATGGTCTCGACGGCGTCCTTGTGTTCCTCGACGTTGTCGATGCGCACGTACACGCTGCCGCCGTCAACGTCGGTGAAGTACTCGGTCGTCACGCCGCCCGAGTGCGTAAAGTAGGCGCTGCGCCAGGTCTTGCCGTTGTACTTAACGGGATCGCTCTCGGTCCATCCGGAGTTGGCCTTCCACTTTGCCTCGTAGTCGAACAGTTCATCGGCGTTCTTGTCAGGATCGAAGACGGGGATGAAGCGGTCGCTGGCATGCTCGCTCTCGGTGAACTTAAACTGGGCCCTGTCGGCGGTATCGCCTGCGACGTCCGTGATTTCGACGCCCTCGGGCACCTCGACTTTAAACCAAATGAAGTCAGTCCTCATATCCATGGCTGGCTTTTCCGCTCCACCGCCACCACTGCTGCCGGTAGCGCCGTCGCTGCCACCGCAACCCACCAAGGCAACTGCGGCAAAGAGACTGATGCAGAGGGTGAGAATCGCAAAGGCCTTCTTTTTCATGGTCGTGTCCTCCTCGATCTGTAACCGCCCATGGATTACCTGCCTTTACTGTACGCGCGAGCGGCTCGCTCGGGTGGGCCATGTGTCCCATTCTGAGGGCTGGAATTGCGCCGACAAGTGGCAATATGCGCGGGTCCAAAAGAGGGGAGAGCCGATGCTGTCGGCCCTCACCGGGGTTGGGCGCCCAGTGCTTTAAAGGGGCGCGTGTACGCGGGCATTGCCCCAATAGGTTCCTTGTTTATAGATATGTCCCAGTTTGTGACGTCCGGAAGTCCCGAAAGTTGAGCCATGTGCCCCATGTTTGCGTTGGCATGGTCTATCGTGTGCCATAGAAATCCGCGATGGCCAGGTGCGCTGACGCTTGAGTACTTATGGGCTAGACTTAGCACCATTATGTGATCGATGCGGTCGGTCGGTGGTTGCCACCCGACCGATGTATATGACTTGAAGGTGCGTGCGTATGAGCCAAGAGATGATGGACAAGACCTGCCGCGGGTTTGCCGAGGCGCTTGCCGCGCGCGAGCCGGTTCCCGGCGGTGGCAGCGCGAGCGCCTTTGTGGGCGCGCTGGGCGCCTCGCTGTGCGGAATGGTTGCCCGCTACGGTGCGACCAATCCCGCGCTTGCTGATCGTGCGGATGACCTGACGCGTGCGTTTGCCCAGGCGGATGAGCTGGCCCAGGAGCTTGTCGAGTTGGTTGCCGAGGACGTTCGTGCCTACGGGCGGGTGTCCGCGGCGTACGGTATTCCGCGTGACGATCCGGCTCGAGCGACCGCGATTCAGGATGCTCTGCATGTGGCCGCTATGCCGCCGTATCGCATTATGGATGCCTGCGGGCGTGCGCTGGCGCTGCTCGAGGACATGGCCGACAAGGGTTCGCGTCAGCTGCTGTCCGATGTGGCGTGCGGCGCCGTGTTCTGCCGTGCTGCTATGCAGGGCGCGAGCTTGACGCTCTTTGCGAACACCACGTCTATGAAGGATCGCGTTCGTGCTAAGGAGCTCGAGACCGCGTGTGATGAGTTGCTCGACACATGGTTGCCGCGCGCCGATGCGCTGGCGCGCCGCGCCTCCGACGCTGCAAGGAAGAGAGGATAGCTATGGTTGAACTGCTGAAGGGTGCTCCCGTTGCCCGTGCTTTGACTGAGGAGCTTGCCGCTCGCTGCGCAGCGCTGCGCGAGCGGGGCGTTGTTCCGACGTTGGCTATCGTGCGTGTGGGTGAGCGCGAGGACGACCTATCCTACGAGCGCGGCGCTCTCAAGCGCTGCGAGAAGGTTGGCATTGAGGCGCGCCGCGTTTTGCTTCCTGCCGATGTTTCGCAGGACGAGCTGCTGGCGGCCATCGAGGACATCAATACTGATTCGGCTGTTCATGGCTGTCTGATGTTCCGCCCGCTGCCCGCCGGCCTTGACGAGAACGCCGTCGCCGCAGCGCTCGATCCCGCCAAGGACGTTGACTCCATGACGCCGTCTTCGCTGCTTACCACGCTTTCGGGGCGCGGCGAGGGTTTTGCTCCCTGCACGGCCGAGGCAGTGTTAGCGTTGCTGGACCATTACGGTGTTGAGCTGGATGGAGCTAAGGTTGCTGTGGCCGGGCGTTCGCTGGTGATCGGGCGTCCTGTTGCCGCCATGCTTACGGCGCGCAATGCGACCGTGACGACGTGCCATACGCATACGCGCGACCTTGCTGCCGAGTGCCGTGCTGCCGACATTGTGGTTGCCGCCGTTGGACGCGCGCGTACGATTGGCGTGGATGCCGTTCGCGAGGACCAGACGATCATTGATGTGGGCATTAACTGGGATGAGGACGCTGGCAAGCTGGTGGGTGACGTCGATTTTGTTGCCGCGGCGCCGGTTGTTGGTGCCATCACCCCCGTGCCGGGCGGCGTGGGGGCTGTGACCACCGCGATTCTCGCCAAACACGTGATTGAGGCGGCGGAGCGCGCATCGAAATAGGCGTTTTGGGCTGTTTGAGGGGGTTAGCTATATACCACGTGGTCAAACAATGCCAAATATGAGTACTATTGCCAAGATAGTCACATATGTCTTACGTCTTTTTGGCTTCCTAACGGTATCCATTATCGTTAGGAAGCCTATTTTATTGAACTTATGGGGAATAACGTTGTCTTGCTTTTGGGCAAATGGGGATTTTCGGCACTCGTTACAGGGAAATTTGCTGCCACTAAATTGGTGACAGTACTCATATTTGGCATTTTTTGACCACGGGGGCTGCCGAGGCCGTGGTTTCGCCCTTTTTGCGTCGAAGCGATACACTGTTGCCGTTTGATTTCTTCGCTCAAGGAGGATGCGCATGCCGTGCACAACGATTTTGGTTGGTAAGAACGCGAGCTACGACGGGTCGACGCTTGTCGCGCGTAACGAGGACTCGTCCAACGGGGTGTTTGAGCCCAAGCGCATGCGCGTAGTGCATCCCGACGAGCAGCCGCGCGTCTACACGAGCGTCCTGAGTCACCTGACCGTTGAGCTGCCCGATAACCCCATGCGCTACACGAGCGTCCCCGATGTTGTCCCGGGCCACGGCATCTGGGCCGAGGCCGGTTTCAACGAGCTCAATGTGGGCATGTCCGCAACCGAGACGCTCACCACCAACGAGCGCGTCCGCGGTGCCGACCCGCTTGTGGACTACGTGCCCGCCAAGGGCAACGAGGGCGAGGACGGATACGTTCCGGCGCAGCCTGGTGGCCTGGGCGAGGAGGACATGGTTACCCTAGTCCTGCCGTACGCCAAGTCCGCCCGCGACGGCGTTCGTATCCTGGGCGACCTGCTCGAGCGCTACGGCACCTACGAGAACAACGGCATCGCCTTTAGCGACGTGGACGAGATCTGGTGGCTTGAGACCATCGGCGGCCATCATTGGATTGCCAAGCGTGTGCCCGATGACGCCTATGTGACCATGCCCAACCAATTGGGTATCGACAGCTTTGACCTGGATGACGCCGAGGGCGCCCAGGCCGACCACATGTGCTCCGCCGACCTGCGCGCCTGGATGGCCGAGTGGCATCTGGACCTGACGCTGGGCGTCGAGAGCGACGGCCCGGCTGCCGTCTTTAACCCGCGCGAGGCCTTTGGCTCGCACAGCGACAGCGACCATGTCTACAACACGCCGCGCGCCTGGTACATGCAGCGCTGCCTCAACCCCAGCGACGTGTGGGATGGCCCCGACGCCGACTTCACGCCCGAGAGCGACGACATCCCTTGGAGCCGCGTGCCCGAGCGCAAGGTGACCATCGAGGACATTAAGTACGTGCTTTCGAGCCACTACCAGGGCACGGAGTACGACTGCTACGGCAGCAAGGGCACGCCCGCCACGCGCGGCGCCTATCGCCCCATCGGCATCAACCGCAACAGCCAGCTCGCCGTGTTGCAGCTGCGTCCCTATGCGCAGCCGGCCTATCGCGCCGTGCAGTGGATGGCCTTTGGCTCCAACTCGTTTAACGCGCTGGTTCCGCTGTACGCCAACGTCGAGACCATGCCCGAGTACTATGCCGACACGCAGGCTCGCGTGACGTCCGAAAACTTCTACTGGGCCAACCGCCTGATCGGCGCCCTGGCCGACGTCCGCTTCCATGAGTGCGGCCGCGCTGTGGAGGACTATCAGGAGAAGGTCGGTGGCATGGGCCACAAGCAGATCCATGACGTCGACGCTGCCGTAGCCGCTCTGCCCGAGGTCGAGGTGCCTGCCGAGCTTGCACGCGCCAACGAGGCCTTTGCCGAGCGTGTTCGCGTGGAGACCGATGCCCTGCTGGGCAAGGTGCTCTACACCACGAGCTGCGCCATGAAGAACTCTTTCGCGATGAACGACAACGTGAGGTAGGGATTTCCCGTCGATCGAATAGCGCTAAAACGCTTTGTCGCTTTCGCTCAATCTTGGGTACAAGAACGCCAATGCAGTTGTTTGTGATTGGAGACAACCATGGTTATGAAACTCGATCAGCTTGTTAACGGCGCCATTAACGTGGGCTTTGGCGCTGCCGCCGTTGCTGTCGAAGGCGGCAAGAAGGTCCTCGACGACCTTAACACCAAAGGCGAGCAGGTCCGCAAGGACACCGCCACCCCCGATATCGCCCGCAGCGTGTCCGACATGTTCGAGCAGGCCGGTGGCACCATCTCCGATCTGACCGAGCGCTTGGGCATACAGGGCGAGACTGCGGCCCAGCGCGTGCTCGACGAGCTCATCCTTGCCCGCGTCCGCGTTATGACCGCCCCTGAGCGCACGGCCTTCCTAGCCCATGTGCGCGACATCGTCGATTCGGTCGAGGACAACGTGACCTCGGTGCCCGTCGAGTCCGTTGAGCCCGACGATGCGAAGGATACCGAAGAGGCCGAGTAGCAGCGCAGATGGCAGATTCCACCACCGATTACAACAATCTAGATCCTTTGGGTGACGAGGCGGCGGTTGTCGATGAGGTCGATGCCGCCGTCTCGGGCGCTCGCAAAAAGCCGCGCGCTGTCGATATGGTGCCCGAAGAGCCCGACGCGATGGCGCCGGACGAGGAATACCAGCTCACGCCGGCGGGTCGTCGCGAACGCATCGGGCAGATTGTTCGCTTGGTCAAAAAGTACCGTGTGTGGGATAACCTCACGCCGGTTCGCTTGCGCCGCCTGCTCGAGGAGCTCGGCCCCATGTTCGTCAAGATGGGGCAGATTCTGGCCAACCGGTCCGAGATTCTGCCGCAGCGCTTTTGCGATGAGCTGCGCCGTCTGCGTTCCGACGTGGAGCCGGTGCCGTACGAGGTAGTGCTCCGCTGCTTGGAAGAGGAATACGGCCTGCGCCTGGGGGAGATGTTCGATGCGATCGACCCCAATCCGCTTGGTAGCGCATCGCTCGCGCAGGTGCACCGCGCTCGTCTGGTGACGGGCGAGGACGTGGCCGTTAAGGTGCAGCGCCCCGGTGCGCAGCAGGTTATGGCACAGGACATCGATATCATCCGCTCGGTGGTGCGTATCGTTTCCAAGTTCGTCAACACCGATCAATTCGTTGATCTGCACGGCGTAGTCGAGGAGTTGTGGACCTCGTTTCGCGAGGAGACCAACTTTTTGGCCGAGGCCAAAAACCTCAACGACTTCTACGAGTTCCATAAGAGCGTTCATGGCGTGACGTGCCCTAAATCCTATCTGGACCTGTGCACCGAGCACGTGGTGGTTATGGACTACGTCGACGGCATTTCGATCGCCGATCCCGAACGCTTGGTGGCCGAGGGCTATGACTTGGAAAAGATCGGTGCCGCGATTGTCGAGGACTACTCGACGCAGGTGCTCGATGACGGTTTTTTCCATGCCGACCCGCATGCGGGAAACATCATTCTCAAGGACGGCATCGTCTACTTTATCGACTTGGGCATGGTCGGACGCATGTCGAGTCACGATCGCGGTATCGTCAAGGATATGATTTTCGCCGTGGCCGAGGGTGACGTGCCCAAGCTCAAGGATTCGCTCATGCGCTTCGCCGTAACGCGTGGCGACTCGGCCGAGCTTGACCATTCGGCCTTTTTGTCCGATTTGGACTTTATCGTCGCCGACTTTGCGGGCCTTGACCTGAAGGATCTTGATATCGGCGAGTTTTTGACCTCGTTGTTAAACCTCGCGCGTAAGAATGATGTTGAGCTGCCGAGCGTGGTAACGATGTTCGCGCGCGGCATGGTGACGCTCGAGGGTTTGCTGACCGAGTATATGCCCAACGTCAACATGATCCAGATTATCCAGACGCACATCAAAAACGAGAAGAGCGCCTATGCGCGCGCGCGTGATATGGGACGCGATTTTGCCGCGAGCAGCTATCGCGCGGCAAAAGGCTCGCTTGAGGCAGCCGAGTATCTGGGCTTGGCTTCGCGCATGCTCACGCGCGGCCAGCTTAAGGTGAACACGCAGATCATGAGCAGCGATAAGGCGCTGCGACAGCTAGGTGGGATTATCGACCGCATGTCGATGGCTATCGTTATCGCCGGTCTGTTTATCGGTTCGTCGGTGGTGTACTATGCACGCATCGAGCCGGTTGTGTTTGGTATCCCAGTCATTGGCTTTATGGGCTACGTGAGCGCGCTGGTGCTGGCGCTTATGCTGGGTCGCAATATCTGGCTCAACAGCCACGGCGGCAAGCACTAGAGGCTGCGACCGTCACCGCATTCTCCTATCGCAAACAATAGCTTTTACCTTGGGCTTCGCCTGCGTGCGAGGCCCTTTTGCGTGATAGCATATTGACGGTATTAATCGATGGCCTAGATGGTGGTGCGGAGACGCACGAATGCGCGGTTTTCCTGCGCGTTTGGGAGAATCGGGGTGCAAGTCCCCGGCTGTACCAGTAACCGTAATTCCTCTTGGCTCGGGATGCTCGCGTCGCAGATCGGACGACGTGCCCGAGCCGTTAAGGTTAAGTCGGATCGCCTCCCATCTTGCACGTTGCCGCGGCGTATGCCGCCGGTGTGCATAGGGCTCTGGAGGGAAGGGGACCCCGATGGGGGAACTCGAGCGCAACATGCGCGATGACGTGGGGCAGCCTCAAGGCAACGCTCCAAGTACAGACAATGGGGGACAAATGGATATGTTTGAGGACGAGCGTGAGCGCGCCTCGTTGCATCGTCGTGGCGCGATTGCACGCGGTGTAGCCAAGCGCGGCCTGGTGGCATTCCTGGCCTTCGCGATGGCCTTTGGCACCACGCCGGCTCAACTGTGGGCCGAGGGCGCCGAGGGCATTGCCGAGGCTGTGGCTCAGGCTACGACGCCGAGTGAGGGCGCGGGGGCCGCGGACGGTACTGCCGACCAGGTCAAGGCCGAGGTTTCGGATTCCGGGAGCGCGCCTGCAGCTAGTGCCGCCACTACAGAGGCAGCAACTGGCGACGAAGGCTCGGCGACGGGGGAGAGCCCTGCCACGAGCGAGCAGTCTTCGACGGCATCCGCTGGCCAAGCAGGATCTGCCGCCGCGGCTGCCGTCCAGACAGAGAACCCGACAGAAACTGGCGATGTCGTCAAGAAGCAAATCGAGGTCTCGTTCTCGATTATCGGCACCGATGCCGACGGCAAGGCTCAGACCTGGGTGGCGCCTACGCAGCTCAAGCTCGACGAGGGCGCGACGGCTGCGGATGCCTTCGTTAAGCTGCAGCAGAAGACGGGCTTTAAAGCGGATTACGAACCGAACACGGCATACGGCTTCTACCTCAAAAGCATCACATCTCCGAGCGATGGTCGCACGCTTGCCTACGATCCGACGACTTATGCCTTCTGGCAGCTGTTCGTCGACGGCGCGTCTTCCTCGGTTGGCGCGAGCAGCGTCAAGCTCACCCAGGGGCAGAAGATTGAGTTTGCCTATACGGCTGGTAGCTCGTCCCCTGTCGTTAAGGACCAGCTTGCTGCGAATGTGACCGTCATTGGTCGCGATGCCCAGGGCAAGACTCAGACCTGGGTCGACAACGCGCAGTATGTGGTGACGTCCGGCTCGAGCGCACTTGACCTTACGAAGGTCGCGCTTGAGGCGAATGATATTGACGCCGTTGCTGCGGGCTCCTTCATTCTGAGCCTTAAGTACAACGGTGTTGAGCTGGGTACGCCCCAAGATTATTCGACCTATTGGCAGCTGTTTATCAACGGCAAGTCGAGTGACTATACGGCGGACAATGTCACCATCCATGCTGGCGATACCGTCACGTGGTTCTACGGTGGCTGGGGCGACCAGTTGCCGTCCGATTCTGTCCATGCTTCCGTTCAGGTGCTTGGCAAGGACAAGGACGGCAAGCAGCAGGTTTGGGCTTCGACGGGCCAGACGAGTCTCAAGGCGGGCTCTACTGCTAAGGACCTGTTGGAGCAGACTGGTCTTAAACTCAAAGCTACAGAAGAGTCTTGGGGTTGGTACCTTAGGGGCATTACCTCGCCGCTTGACGGTAAGACCTATTGTGGCTCTGATGCTGCGACCAATAGCTATTGGCGCTTCTACGTAAAGGGCAAGTCCGACGCAAAGTACAAGTTCGCCGACGTTGGCGCTGGTGCCTACGAGCTCCATGAGGGTGACGCCGTCACCTTTATGTATGCTGGCGACAGCGATGCCCTCCCTGGTCAGGTGCTTGGATCCGCCGATATCATCGGCCCCGATGTCAACGGCAACAATACTCGCTGGGGCTCGGCAAGCAATGTTTCCCTGCCCGAAGGCTCTACGGCCCAGGACCTTATTGAGACGGTTCTGAAGGCGAAGGGCATTGATTACAAGGCCTCCCAGAGTGGTGCATACTGGTCCATTACTTCGCCGTTCGAAGACAAGTCTTACGGCTATGATGGTGCGACCGGTAAATACTGGCATCTGTATATCAACGGAGAGTCCTCATCTCTCTGTGCCAACCAGGTCACGCTCAAGAGCGGCGACAAGGTTACATTTGCCTACACCACCGAAAAATCGCCCATGCCCGATCCCGACAAGATTGTCGTGGACCCGAGTGCGACGACTCCTAATTGGGATGCCGAGTGGGCCGGCTACGGCAACAGTGGCAACGGTTCGACCGTAACGGATGCCAAGACGCCTGCGCAGGCCGCCGGTCTTAAGTGGGCCTTCGATTGGAAGGCCGAGTCTGGCCAGCAGTATGCCAACTGCAGCGAGCCTGTCATCGCTAACGGCTTTGTGTACATCGCGACCGAGAACGAGCTCATTAAAATCGATTCGTCCACGGGCAAAAAGGTTGCCTCTGCGCCGCTTGCCTCTAAGGTGAGCTATACCTCTCGTCCGATCTATACCAATGGCCTTATCATTGTTCCGCTCAACGGCGGTGCGGTCCAGGCGATTACTGCAGACAAGCTGATCTGCAAGTGGCTGACGCCTGGTTTGACGGACTTGACGCAGAGCTCCTGCACCGTCGTTTCGGACGGCGAGTACGTCTATGTAGGCTCGGTCGATATTTCGTATGACGAGAATTACAATGCGACCTACGGCAACGGCTCCTTTGCGCGCATTAAGATTGCCACGGGCGAAGTTTCTTGGCAGAACATCGACCCTGCCGAGGGCTATTACTGGACTGGTGCGGCTTTGACGGATAAGTATGCCATCGTTCCCACGAGCGCGGGTACGCTTAAGTGCATTGATAAGACGACGGGCGATGTCGTTTCGACCATGAAGCTCGGCGCTGTCGCAAATGCCGATTGCATTGCCGATCCGTCCAATGGCTCGACCTTCTATCAGATGACGCACGACGGAAAGCTCCATGTGATTTCGCTTTCGGCAAAGGGCGTGCTGAGTGAACAGAAGACGGTTGATCTGGGCCTTACGAATAATCTGAGCGCCCCTGCGGTGTCTGGTGACAATCTGATTGTCGGCGGACAGACGGCTACTGGCTCTGCTCTGGTTCTCTATAACCTGAAGACGGGTAAGACCACGATGGTCGCTGCTGCCGACGGCAAGGCGCTGCCGGCTGGCCTCAACGGTATTGCTGCTACTCCGCTGGTGAGTGTTCAGGGCGGCAAGACCTATGTGTACTTCACCGTTAACAGCGCGGATAGCAAGGATTACGTCAACTACTCTGCTGGTGGTGGCGTGTATCGCTATACGCTCGGCGATGCAGAGGCGACGCAGATTTATGATGCGGCTGGCCATTACCAGTACTGTGACTCTCCGGTCATTGCCGATGCTTCTGGCAATCTCTACTACATTAATGATTCGGGCACGCTGTTTAAACTTGGAGCTGTCGAGTCTTGGACGGTTGCCTTTAACTCCAACGGCGGGTCTGCTTGCGACACTAAGTTTGTTGCTACGGCCGATGGCAAGCTGGTCAAGCCGGCCGATCCGACGCGCGATGGCTACACTTTCGGCGGTTGGTATACCGATGAGGCTTGCACGCAGGCGTATGACTTTAGCACGCCGGTGACGGCCGATCTGACGCTGTATGCCAAGTGGACCAAGAATGCCGTTAACCCTGGCGGTAATGGCGGCGCTGGTTCGAATGGCGGCGGCGGTTCTGGTACCGGTACTGGTTCTGGCACTGGCACTGGCACGGATTCCGGCTCCGGCTCGAAGGGCGGCGCTATCGCCCCGGGTCATAAGCCGACGACCAAGACGACGGTGTCGACCAAGACCGAGACCAAGGACAACAAGTCCGACAAGAAGGACTCCGATAAGTCCGATAAGAAGGACGAGAAGAAGTCTGACAAGAAGTCTGACAAGAAGGACAGCAAGTCCGACAAGAAGTCCGACAAGAAGTCCGATTCCAAGTCCGATACGGGTGCTGCTTCTACGACCACTGCTAAGAAGTCCTCTAGTGCTTCCGAGCAGGAGACTGGCACCAACCCGCTCGCCATTGTTGGCGTTGCCGCCGGCGTCATCGGTCTCGCCATCGTCGGCGTGTTCGTGTTCACCAAACGTCGGTAGGTGAGGGCTGTGTCCAATAAATCCAAGGACGCTGACCCCAAGCAACCAGATTCCTCGTTCATTCAGTTCGACGATGCAAAGCAACAGGGCGCCGCTTCGGCGGCGTCCGCCTCTCGTCGCAAGGCGCTCCTTGGCGTTCTTGCTGCCGCGTGCACCATTCTGATCGTCGTCTCGCTGGGCTTCGTCCATCCTTCCGAGAGCGGCGCCTGGTCCATCGACTGGATCGTTCAGACCGTGACGGGGGAGAGCGTCGTCGCCAAGGACACCAAGGGGTTTGGCTCGACTACGACTTCGGGCGAGGCCAGTTCCAAGGATTCCAAATCTTCGAATGATGCAAAAGACGAGCCCAAGGGTTCGAACGACGCCAAGGACGATTCCGAGTCTTCAAACAAGGAATCGGACAAAAACTCGGATAGCAAGAAGTCCGAGGACCGGGGCGGCAAGAAGTCTGGCGATAAATCCGCTGCCCAAAATACGGGAGCCGGTGATACTTCCAATGCGTCTGGCGGTGCTTCTTCGGGCGGTGGCCAGTCGTCTGATGGAGCCTCATCCTCTAATGGTGGAAACGCCTCCTCGGGCAGCCAAAGCGGCTCACAGGAGTCCAACTACGTTACGGTGACGGTTTCGGTCACATCGAGCGCTGTGGGCAATCCCGTGTCCTCTGGCGGCACCTTTACCTTTAACGAAGGCGCCACCGTTTACGATGCCCTGTGCGCGCTGGGCCTTTCTGTCAACGCACACGGCTCATCGTACGGCACGTATGTTTCTGCGATTGGTGGTTTGGCCGAGAAACAGTACGGCGGCACGAGCGGCTGGATGTACTCCGTCAACGGCACAACGCCCATGACGGCCTGCAGTAACTACGTTCTCTCCAATGGCGACAACGTCGTTTGGTATTACGTAACGGGCTAGAGGCCTCGACATAGCGCGCCAGACGGGCGGTTCGGACCAACATCCGGACCGTCCGTTTTTCATGCGAATGGGACTGGGTCGCCGGGTCTCTCGGCAAACAAAAAACCGGTTGGAACGGGAATTCCAACCGGTTATACATTCAAGCAAATAGTGAATCGACTACGACCGTGCGCCCTCGAGGAAGAAGCGGCGGCTGAAGTAGTTATACCAGGTGACGAGGAACGTGGCGATGGCCTTCATGGCCTGGTAGCCGATGCTCAAAAACGTGACGCCCACAAACATGTACAGGTCGTTGAGGCCCAGGCCGATCACCGACAGGATGGTGAAGATCGTGAACTCGCGCTTGCGGCTCATGCCTTCGCGGTGGTCGAACACGTACTTCATGCTGAGCCAGTAGTTGACCACGACGGACGTGATAAACGAAACCGTGGTGCTCATCAAAAAGTCGAGGTGGAACAGCTCGACGAGCGCAATGAGCATGCCCCAGTCGATGCCAAAGGAGATAAGACCCACGACGGCAAACTTGAGGAACTGCTTGGTATGAGGTTGTGCCAGCGCCTTGCGCACGTAATCACATCCAATGCGTTGATGAATCGAGCAACGAGATACTTTAGAGCTTTTGCATGGGAAACGTAAGGTCTTTGGCAAGAACTATACGAACTCGCCAAATTTTCAAGAGCTAATCCGCAAACGTTGAAAATTTGCCCGTAAACGAGCGACACCCACGGACGATGCTGCGCTGAGTGCGCGTCGTCCGTGGGCGCCGTAATGCTGCAGGGGTTTCGAGCTATTTTGTCTCGTCGCCCTCCAGGAAGATTTTTCGGGTCACAAAGTTGTAGACCATGACAAGCGCGGTGGCGCAGATCTTGGCGATATTGGCCTCGAGTCCCAGGCCGGCGTTGAGGGCCAGCACGATACCGTCGTTGAGTGCCAGACCGATCACGGACAGCACGACAAAGATGATGAACTCGCGGCGGCGGCTCATGCCTTCCTTGTGCGCAAACACGTACTTCATGCTTGCGAGGTAGTTAAAGATGAGTGAGATGATAAAGCCGCTGGTGTTGGCGATTAGGATGTTGAGGCCCAGACCGTAGTGGAGCAGATTCATAATGCCAAAGTCGATAACCGTGGCAATGACACCGACGATGCCAAATTTCATGATCTGCGCAAGGAGCTTTTGCATGGTACCTGCCTTAAGCTGGCGCCGAAGCGCCGCGGGGATGACAAACTCAGCAAGTTTAGCCAATCCCCGCGGGTGGTGCTAGGCGCGCTCCTCGATAGCACCGTTTCTATATGCATCGAGCAGCTGGCGCAGGTCCTGGATTTGGCTGCGAATCTTGGCGCCAGTATCGGTGTCGCTCACCATGCGGCGACGGTCTGCTTGGTCAAAACGGTTGGTCTCGCTTTCGATGTCCACGTTGCGCGTAAGTGCCTCGGCAACCGTCGTAAAGGCCCGGTGCGACTTGAGGCGGCAGCCGCGCGAGCTCGAGATGAGCGTATAGCCGGCGATGCCCGTCTTGGGATGGTAAGCGCGGCAGAAGCCGCCATCGATGACCAGCAGCTTGCCCTCGGCGCGGATGGGCTGCTCGCCCTTGGTGGTTTTAACGGGCGTGTGGCCGTTGATGATGTGGCCGGTCGGCGAACATGCCATGGGCGCGACGCCAAACTCGCGCATGATGTCATCGCAGACCGAGGGCGACTTGGTAAGCGTAAAGTACGGGTCCATCGGCTCGACCCAGGTGCTCTTATCGGCGATATAGGCGCGCTCAAAGGTACGCACCAGGCGTCCGCTGGCGGGTGAGCTAAAGCCAATCCACAGGTACCACATCCAGTCTAGGGCATCACGGTCGCCCACGCGCCAGGCGCGGCGGGCGATGTGGTCGCAAAAATCGAGATAATCGCGGCCAGCGTGCCAGGTGCCCAGGCAGTTCATGCTGCTAAAGGTGCCGTCTTCGTTGAGCGGCACGCAGCCATGGAACAGCAGGTTGCCGTTGGCGACCTTGTACATCGAGCCGTGGGTGTAGAGGAAATCGATATGGCGATGCAGGTGATCGGCGGTGACAAACTCGGACACGAGCTTGTCGATGATGTGCTGCTCCTGGGGCGTGAGCGTATAGGGGTCCGCTGGATCGACGGTGGGGAAGTCGTTGGTCGTGAGTGGCCACACGCTGCCGTCGGCGAGCGTGACCGTGCCGGTGTCGTGCTCGATCTTGTCGAGCAGCAGGCGGTCGGTCATATCGAACTCGGGGTGGCGCTGGATAATCTGGCCCTCGAGCTTAAAGAGCAGCACGTTGATGGCCTTGATCAGCGGGGTGATGGACTCACCGGCGGTGTAGGTGGCATCGGCAAAGGCGACAAGCTCACGCAGCGAGATGCCGTAATCGTTCTCGAGGATCTCGTAATTGTCGTAGCGCAGGTTGTTGCGCAGTACCGTGGCGATGCAGGCGGGCTCACCGGCCGCAGCGCCCATCCACAGCAGGTCGTGGTTGCCCCACTGGATGTCGAGCGAATGGTAGGTGAGCAGGCGGTCCATAATCTTGGCAGCGCCGCCTCCGCGGTCGAAGATGTCGCCCACCAGGTGCAGGTGGTCGACGGCCAGGCGCTTGATGAGCGAGGCGAGCGACTCGATAAAGTCGTCGGCGCTGGCGGTCTCCAGGATGGACTCCACGATGCGCTCGTGATAGCGCACGCGATAGTTGTTCTCGTCCGGGTGCGTGTGCAACAACTCGTCAATGATGTAGGCGTAGTCGCGCGGGATGGCCTTACGCACTTTGGAGCGCGTGTAGCGGCTTGAAAGTGAGCGAGCGACCATGATGAGCTGGTCAAGCATCGTCTTGTACCAGGTTGGCGAGTCCTCGCGCCGGCTGCGGACCAGGTCGATCTTCTCGCGCGGGTAGTAGATGAGCGTGCACAGCTCGCCCTTTTCGTCAAAGGTGAGCGTGTCGCCAAAAATCTCGTCGACATGCTCGCGCACGACGCCCGAGCAGTTGTTGAGGATGTGCATAAAGGCTTCGTACTCGCCATGCACGTCGCTCATAAAATGCTCGGTGCCTTTGGGCAGGTTGAGGATGGCCGAGAGATTGATGATCTCGGTAAACGCGGATTGTTCGGTGGGGAACTGTCTCGAAAGCAGGCGCAGATACTTGAAGTCTTGCGGGTTGCGATCGAATGCGACCATGAAACACCTTCCGATGGGGCTGGTAAAACTGATAAACAGCGTCAAACGTTTACCAGTATGCGCCGCTTTTGTTTCGATTTTGCGCCAGCGGCTGAATTGTCGGCTGAACGGTTTGGTAAATCGATTTAGTTGAGGTAGATATGGCGGTTGGGTGGAGACGACAGAGGGTGTTTTCTCAGATATTTATGCGTGGGGCCGGTGGAGACGATGGTGGTAAAGATGTTCACTATTTTTGGTTCGATTTGGTAAATAGTGGACATATGTACCGCATGTAGGCTCACTGTGCGATAATTTGCGCAGCAATGAGTAAGGAGCCTCATATGAGTGATTTTGTCCTGACCTGTGAATCCGCCGCCGACCGAACCCGTGAGTTCTTTGAATCGCGCAATATTCCCGTCGCGTATTTTCATTACGAGATCGACGATGTTGTCTATACGGACGATCTGTATCAGTCGATTACGCCGGACGAGTTTTTTGCCCAGATTGCCGCGGGCGCCATGCCCAAGACGTCTCAGGTGAGCGTGGGCGAGTACGAGGAGTTTTGGGAGCCGTTTGTTGCCGAGGGTAAAGACGTGCTGCACCTGACGTTGTCGTCGGGTATTTCGGGCACGTATGGATCGGCCTGCGTCGCGGCGCAGATGCTCGCGGATCGCTATCCCCAGGGCGGCAAGGTGCGCGTCATCGATTCGCTGGGGGCGTCTTCGGGCTTTGGTCTGTTGCTGGAATATGCCGCCGACGTGCGCGATAGCGGGGCTTCACTCGACGAGACGGCCGCTTGGATTGAGGCGCATAAACTCAACCTGCACCACTGGTTCTTCTCGACCGATCTGTCGAGCTACCTGCGCGGCGGTCGCATTTCGGCCGCGAGCGCGATCATCGGCACGGCGCTCAAGATTTGCCCGCTTATGACGGTCGATTGCGAAGGTAAGCTGTCGCCACGTGAGAAGATTCGCACTAAGAAGCGAGCGATTTCCGAGATGGCTAAGACCATGATGGCACACGTGCTGGACGGTGCGGATTATTCGGGTAAGTGCATCATGTCGCACTCGGCGTGCCGCGAGGATGCCGAGGCAGTTGCGGCGCTGATTGAGGAACAGGTTCCGCAGCTTAAAGGCAAGATTGAGATCAATGACATCGGTACTCTGATTGGCTCGCATACCGGACCTGGTACGGTGGCGCTCTTCTTTATGGGCGACAAGCGCGTGGATTAATTTGCCCCATCACGTCGCTGCATGATTGCTCAAACGAAAACGGCCCGCCTCACGTTTGTGGGGCGGGCCTTGCTGTTACGATTAGCGTTTCTTTCCGCGGAAGAAGAAGCCGTGCAGTGACGGCTTGAGGCCGCGGTTGGCGCGATGCTCTTCGACGCGCTCGTGGATCGAAGCGACGCGCTCGATGACTTCGTCGGGAATCGGCACGTCGGGATTCATGTTCTCGACCTGGCTGACTTCGGCGGCGGCGACCTGGTCGATAATGGGCACGTCGTCGCGCGAGATGACAGGTGTGGCGTCTTCCTTCATCTTGCGATAACGCTGCATCATGTCGGTCTGTAGCTGCTGGGCCGAAGGCGGCGTCCAGATGATGGCGTTGGCGCCGGCGGCGATGGTTTCACGGATGCTCTCGGGCGTCTTGCCGCCCGGCGCGATAAGCGGCAGGTTGGGATAGTGCTCGCGCAGGTCGCGTAGGACCTGGGGCGTGTTCTTGCCGGCTGCGATGTTGAGGATCTTGGCTCCAGCGCGCACCTTGGCGTGGGCATCGTCGTCGCAGCGAACGACCGTGGCGATGACGGGGATGTCGGCGATGTTGGTGATGTGCTCGACCATCTCGGCAGTAGCGGGGGAGTTGACCACGCAGCCCGCCGCGCCCTGCATCTCGGAGACGGCTGCCATCTGCACGGAGCGCTTACCGGTCGTAGTTCCGCCGCCCACGCCTACAAAGACCGGGCACTCGGCGACGGTCAGCAGCGCTTGCGTAATGGCGGGCTGCGGCGTGAAAGGGTAGACTGCAAAGACGGCATCGGCGTTGGAGTTGCGGATAACCGCGACGTCGGTGGTGTAAATGAGCGACTTGATGCGTCGGCCGAAGAGCGTAAAGCCGCTGGCCTCCTCGATCTCGTCGGGCATGCGAAGGGCCGCCTTGCGCAAACGTCCGTCGATGGGCAGGGGCTCCATGGGGAGCAGGCCGTTGGGGGTCACGGCTACCTGAGGCTCGGTGAACTCGTCTGCGAGCTCGACCTCGGAGAAATCGACCGAGGCGACGATGTCCTCGTGAACCTCGGCGGGTACATCGATGGGAGCTTGGTCGTTTGCCGCGGCAGGCGTGTCGAAGGAGCTGGTGCCGACGAAGGCGTCGACGCGCTCATTTAGATCGTTGAGGGTATCCATGGAGACTCGATTCTATGTGATGACGGCCGGCGCGATGCAGCCGGAATTGCGAATGCTAAATCGTTTGACGAGTTGATTTTTCCCCGCCGCGCCATCCGTTAGACCGAAGGACAGGCGAACGTGAAGGAGCTGTGGTGGCGGGGATCGAGGTGCTATCTTGAAAGTCCCGTTTAAAAGAGAGGTGACGCGGTATGGAATTGACAGCAATGTTTGGCTCGATTGGCCTGTGTGTGGGCGCAATCGTTGCCGCCGCGGTCATCTACTTTGTGGTCACGGCCATTAAGGGCAAAAGGGCCGAACGCAAGGAGCGCGCGATGCTTAAACAGCATCGCGACCAGCAGGGCAAACGCGCACGGAGATAGCTTGTTGAGTTTTTGATCCGTGCGCTAGCTGCGTTTTCGGATCAGGGCAATGTAGAAGCCCTCAAAGTCGCGGCTAGGCGGAATGGTCAGCGTGCCGGGCATACCGTTGGCGACGGACGAGACGTGGCCGGCGGCGATGGCCTCGGTGAGAGCGTTGCTCTCGATATGCGGCTCCTCGCCGGCATCCTGGGCACGGCGCGTTTCGCTTTCGCTCGGCGTGCCGTCGAGGGGGATGAGCTCGCAGTCCATGTGCTTGTCGAGGGCCTCTTGCAGGGCGTCCTCGTTTTCCTGCGGCAAGATTGAACAAGTCGAATAGACGAGCGTGCCGCCCGGTTTGAGGGCTCCCATGGCGCGGTCCAGAAGTGCTCGCTGCGAGCGGGCGCACTTGCTCAACAACTGCTCGGTGAGGCCGCGCAGGCTTTTCTCGTTGCCGCTGATGACGGTGCCCGTGCCGGTGCAGGGAGCGTCGAGCAGGATGCGGTCGAAGCGGAAGAACTCGTCGAGCTCGCGTGCGTCGATGCGCATAACGGGCACGTTTTTGGCACCCTGGCGATGGAGGTTTGACTCGAGCTTTTCGGCGCGGGGAATGCTCATCTCGCAGGCTGTGAGGTGCGCCTGGCCCTGGGTGAGGGCGGCGATCTGCGTCGTCTTTCCACCGGGGGCCGCACACATGTCCAGGATGTCCTCGCCTGCCTGGGCGCCCAACACCAAAGGCGGCATCATGGACGACAGGCTCTGCAGGTAGATCTTTCCGTCGCGATAGATGTCGAGATCCCACAGATCGGAAACCTGGGCCTCGGGCAGGATAAAGGCGTCCGGATACCAGGTAACGGTTTGGTGGGCGATGCAGGCGGCATCGAGCGCCGCAGCGATGTCCTCGGCGGTCGCCTTGAGCGTGTTGGCGCGCAGCGTGACCGGGCGTGTGGCCGCGGCGCCGAAGCCCTCGATCATGAGCTTGGCATCGGCGGGCGCATAGGCGCCGGCGACCGTGTCGACCATAAAGCGCGGCAGGTCGGCGGCGGAGTGTTGGGCGGCAAGCTGGTCGGAAAGCTCGGTAGCAGCAAACTGCCTGAGCTTGAGCTCGGCCTTGACCTGCTTTTTCTGCTTACGACGACGCGGCTTGGACATCCGTCTTTCCTTCCCGTCCCAAATTGACTACTTTCCGGGCATGCCGCTGCAGGCGTGCTTTAGTACTGGCTCTCGTGCTTGCTAAAAAAGTCGAAGCGCGGGGGCAGCGGCTTCACGCGGTGCTCGCCGGGCTTCTCGCCCAGGCTCTCCACAAACTCGTCCGTGGAGGCAAAGATGTTATCCCAGCTAAAGAAGGCGACCGGATCGACGTCGAAGTACTCGCAGATGAGCTCGCAGCCGGCCGGCACAATACCGTGCATCAGGACGGTCGCTACGCGCAGCTCGGTAAAGGCGTCGACGAGGGCCTGCGTCATGGCGGCGTTGGCCGGCTCGCCCTCGAGCTTGTTGGCGGCCTTGGAGGCATCGCTCCAGCGCTTGTTGGCGGCGCGCAGGTAGTCGTCGCACACGGCGAGCGCTCGGTGCGTCTCGAACTTGTACATGGCCTGCTCAAAGGCGAGGGCTGCCTGCTGGGCGGCTTCGACCACGGTGTCAGAAGCGGCACCGGCGGGGATGCAGCCGTTGCGGTAGGGGCTCTCGTCGCCTTCCTTGATGGCAACGCCGTAGAAGCAGCTGCGGGCCAGGCGGTTGAAGACGCCGGTCAAAAGGGCGCTCTCCTTAAGGGCCGGGTCGATAACGCGCTTGTCGTCGCAGGCGCGTACCTCGTTGCCGTCCTTGTCCTTGCCGGTCACGCGCGTGTCGTATGCCTTGGGGCTAAAGCTCACCGGCTTTTCGGACAGGCCGAGCGACAGCCAGTGCGCGCGCATCTGCTCGCAGGTGTAGTGGTTGAGCAAGTCGTCTGCCGGCGGGGGAGGCGTCTGCGAGGACGAGCTGGCCTTTTTGCCCATGTAGAGCAGATGGTAGCAGGCGCTGACGGTACTCTGCGTGAGGTCCCAACCCAGGGCCTCCCACATGGCGGTCTGAGCGATGCAGTAGAAATAGATGTTGTCCTGACCGATGAACTGGTAGATCTGAGCGTCGTCAGAGCACCACCAGTCGCGCCAGTCGAGCGAGCTGTGCTGGTAGGTGGGAGCGGGTACCTGCGTGGAATCGGCAGCGGGCTCGCCCATGAGGGCGGCATCCTGGGCGGCGACGCCCTCGGTCACGCCGGCGGCCTTGGCATCGCGTGCGAGCACGGTGCGCGTATAGCTGATGGGAGCCCACAGGCTCTCGGGCCAGCACCAGCAGGTGACGTCGGAGACGCCATCGGCCTCGGGCACCGGAACGCCCCAGTCGATGTTGCCGGTGATGCGGAAGGGTACGAGCGCCTTGCCGCTGCGGAAGCGCACGCCGCCGTTGGCAAGCACCGCGTGGGCATCGTCGCGCTCCTTCCAGCTGGGGAAGGTGACGGTAAAGCTGCTCTTGTTGCCCTCGGGCTCCAGCACGGTGTGCTCGGGAAGCTGATCCTCGACGGCATCGAAGGCCTCGCGGAACTTGTTCTGGATGTAGAGCTGAGCCGGCAGCAGCCACTCTTCCATGGTCTTGGAGACCACGGAGCGAACCTGCGGGTTCTGGGCGAGCTTGGCGGTATAGGTCTTCATAAAGTCGAGGTAGGCCGGCAGGTCAAAGTAGAGGTTGTCGACCGGGCGCAGCTCGGGCACCTCGCCGGTGAGCTGGCTCTTGGGCGCGATGAGCTCCTCGGGCTCAAACTGGTGACCCAGGTCGCACTCGTCGGCGTAGGCTTTCTCGGACTTGCAGCCCTGGATGGGGCAGCGGCCGATCACCTGACGGCCGTTGAGGAACGTGCCGGCCTTGGCATCGTAGAACTGCAGCGTGGAGCGCTTGGAGATGGTGCCCTGCTCGTGCAGGCGCTTGATAATCTCGGCGGTCACCTCGTTGTGAATCTGCGCAGCCGGCTCAAGGCCCGAGCCGCCGTAGATGTCACAGCTGATGTTGTAGTTGTTGAGGGTCGCGGCCTGGCGGGAGTGATTGGACTCGACATACTCGCCGATGGACTTATCGTAGCCTTCGTTCTCCTTGAGCTTGCGGTAACTCTCCATGATGGGCGAGCCATAGCAGTCGGTGCCCGAGGTGAAGATGACGTTCTCGCGGCCCAGACGGTCGCGCAGGAAGCGGGCGAAGAAGTCGGCCGGGACAAAGACGCCGCCAACGTGGCCAAAGTGAAGGCCCTTGTTGCCATAGGGCTCGCCGGCGGTAACGATGGCGCGGCGAGGCCAGCTGGGACGGTCGTTCATGGAGTATTTGGATGCCATGGGACTCCTTCGCATATGGTGAGAGCGCGGCCGGGCGCAAGGCCTGGCGACGCGGTGGTCAATTCGTGCATATCGTTCGACATTATCGCACATGCGGACGGGTACGTGGCAGGGGCGCTATCCTAAGATGCTATGAATGAGATTTCCAACATACATGCGTTTGAAGACGAGGATTTTCTGCACGCCTGCTTTGTGTGGGGGATGGCCGTGCTCGGCGCATTTGCCGTGTGCTTGGTGCCGGTGTTTATGCTGATGGGCGGGCCTGCGGACTTGGATGCGGCTGACGCGGGCGGCTGGACCACGGTCTTGGGCTGGATAGTCGGCTTGGCTGCGGTTTCGGCGGCGTCATTTGCCGTGCACGAGCTGGTGCACGGTGTGTTTTTTAAGCTGCTGGCGCCTGCGGGCGCGCAGGTGACCTTTGGGGCGAATCGCGAGACGGCGATGATCTATGCCTGCGCCGAGGGCGTTGTGTATTCGCGCCGGCGGTACATGGCGGTTTGCCTGGCGCCGACGGTTGTTGTGACGGCGGCGTTTGCCCTGGGGTTTGCGTTTTCGGGCTATCCGCTGCTGTGCTACCTGGCGGCCGGCTTGCATTTGTCGGGCTGTGTGGGCGACTGGTATTACGTGCGGACCATTTTGCGCGACCGCCGCATTGTCGCCTGCGAGGACACGTCCTTCGGCGTGCGCTTTTTCGGGTGAGGAGATGTCGATGAAGCCGTTGTTGTTGCACGCCTGCTGTGCGCCGTGCTCTCTTGAGCCGGTCCACCTGCTGCGCGAGGAAGGGTTTGAGCCCACAATCTGCTGGACAAACCCCAATATTCAGCCGCACGATGAATGGCAGCGGCGTTTGGACGAGCTGCGCCGGTGGTGTGCCGATGGCGACATCGAGCTTATCGAGGCGGGGGAGGACCGTGAGCGCTGGGAGGCCGGCGTGGCACCGCTGGGTGCCGATCGGCCCCGTCGCTGTCGTGCGTGCTATGCCCTGCGCTTGGCCGAGGCGTGCCGCGTGGCCCAGGAGCGTGGGTTTGAGTTTGTGGGTACGACGCTCGCCGTCTCGCCGTATCAGTTGTTCGAAACCTGCAATGATGTGTTGGAGCGCTTGGCGGCGGCACATGGGCTCACCCCGGTGATTCGCGATTTTCGCCCGTATTACCCCGAGGCGACACGCCGTTCGCGCGAGCTGGGCATGTATCGGCAGAACTACTGCGGCTGCCGATTCTCGGCCGTCGAGGCGGCCATGGACCGCGCCCGCATCCGCGACGAGCGCAAAGCCGCCAAAAAGTAGTTCACTTGGGACGTCAGCCTGCTAGGATGTAGAGCGGACTTTAGCTATATAAGGAGTATCCGACGTGTCTATGCGTACCGATGATTTTGACTATAACCTTCCTGAGGAACTGATTGCACAGGCTCCTGCCGAGCCGCGCGACTCCTGCCGCCTGTTGGTGGTGGATCGCAAGGGCTCCCGGGCGGGAACGCCGTTGGAGCACGGCGGTACCGTTGAGCACCGCATCTTCCGCGACATCATCGACTATATCGAGCCGGGCGACGTGCTCGTCATCAACAAGACGCGCGTGATGCCGGCCCGCCTGATCGGTCGCAAGGCCGGCTCGGGCGGCGTGGTCGAGACGCTGCTGCTCAAGCGCCGCGAGGATGTGGATCCGCTGGGTCACGTTTGGGAGTGCCTGGTCAAGCCGGGTAAGCGCCTGAAGCCCGGTGCTCAGATTGAGTATCGTGCGGGCGGCGCCCATGCGCCCGAGGGCGCGCCCGTGGTGCTGACGGCCGAGGTCGTCGACTTTGTTACCGATAGCCGCGGTGGCCGTCTGGTGCGCTTTGAGCCGGCCGGTTGCAATGCCGCCGGCGACCCGCGCACGCTCGACGAGGCCATCCACGCTGCCGGCCACGTGCCGCTGCCGCCCTACATTACCGATTACGAGGGCGATCCCGAGAAGTACCAGACCGTCTACGCCATGAAGGAGGAGCACTCGGCTGCCGCTCCTACGGCGGGTCTTCACTTTACTCCCGAGCTCATGGCCGCTATCGAGGCCAAGGGTGCGAAGTTTGCCGCCGTCGAGCTCGAGGTGGGTATCGATACCTTCCGTCTGGTGGAGGAGGACGACCCTACACAGCACGTGATGCACACCGAGCGCTACCACGTGTCGCAGGAGGTTGTCGACGCTGTGCATAAGGCGAAGGCCGAGGGCCATCGTGTGATCGCCGTCGGCACTACCGCAGTGCGCTCGCTCGAGAGCGCGTTTGACGCGGACGCGCCGGTGTCCGATCCGGCTGTGACGGCGCGCTATTTTGAGGGCCGCGAGGACGGGGCCGACACGCTCGGCCGCGGTGACATCGTGGTGCGCGAGAATGCTACGACGCAGCTCTACCTCATGCCCGGCTCGACCTATCACGTGGTTGACGCGCTGATCACGAACTTCCACGTGCCGCGCTCCACGCTCATGATGCTCGTAAGCGCGCTTGCCTCCCGCGACCAGATCATGGATGCCTACGCCGCCGCCATCGAGGAGCGCTACCGCTTCTTCAGCTTTGGCGACGCAATGCTCATTTGTTAGTTACGCGGTTCTACGAACCGCGTAACTACTCGACGCTGCGCGGGCCGCATTTGGACAATCTGACGTTCAACTTCAAGGGCGCGACCAGAAGGTCAGCGCCCTTTCGTTTCACGTCACCTTGCCTCAAATGCGACCCGCTCGCTGTCGTTGCCAAAACATCGGCGTTGCCGTGGTTGTCGCTGTAGTCATTGGGTAGTCATTGGGTAGTCATTGGGGACGTTCTTAAATGACTAGTCAAAAGGGGGCACTCTTGCGGCGCTTGGCACCTGGGGACGTTCCTTTTAATATGAGCAGGACATTGTCAAGAGGCAAAATCGGGCCTGGCCCCAACGCTATGGGGTCAGGCCCTCTCCCT
>DBEZDO010000076.1:0-38321 GCA_048187355.1 Collinsella sp. | reverse complement strand
ACGAAAAACTTACCCGCGTCGCCCGGCCAGGTCCTGCGGTGACTTGCTTGCCGCATGGATGGCGTCTTGGCGTCTGGATACTTGGCTGATAGTTTGGAATGAAGGGGGCTCCTTGTTGGCAAGGAGCCCCCTTCTGTTTTGGTTACTTTGGGGTTGTTGGTATGTCTTTACTTGGCATCGGCCCAGGTTATGCCGGTGCTGGCTTCGGCGATTAGGGGAACGCGGAGGTCCACTACGTGCTCCATGACGTCGCGGACCATGGTGGTTAGGCGCTCGACTTCGTCGATGGGGCACTCAAAGTCCAGTTCGTCGTGCACTTGCAGGATCATGTGGGCGGCAAAGCCTTCTTCTTCCAGGCGACGACTTACGCGGGCCATGGCGATCTTGATGATGTCTGCTGCGGTGCCCTGCATGGGATGGTTCATGGCCGTGCGCTCGCCAAAGCCGCGGAGTTGCGGGTTTTTGGCCTTGAGCTCGGGAATATGGCGTCTGCGGCCATACATGGTCTCGGCGTAGCCCGTCTGCTTGGCGCGCGCCACCACGTTGTCGAGGAACGTACGCACGCCCGGGTAGGCCTCGTAGTAGCGGTCGATCATGTCGCGCGCCTCGGCCATCGAGATATGCAGCGACTGCGACAGGCCGTAGGCCTGCTGGCCATACACGATGCCAAAGTTCACGGCCTTGGCGCGACTGCGCAGGTCGGGCGTTACCTCGGACACCGGCACACCAAACACGCGCGCCGCCGTCTCGGCATGGAAGTCCTCGCCCTCGTTAAAGGCGCGCACCAAGTGCTCGTCACCCGAGAGATGTGCCAGCAGACGCAGCTCGATCTGCGAGTAGTCCACCGCCAAAAAGACGCTTCCCTCGCCTGCCGAAAACGCCGTCTTGACGGTACGCCCCAGCTCCGAGCGCGTCGGAATGTTTTGCAGATTAGGGTCGCTCGAAGACAGACGCCCCGTCGCGGTGATGGTCTGGTTGTACGTGGTGTGCACACGACCGTCACCGCGGCGCAGCGGGCCCAACGTGTCCAGATAGGTTGACTTGATCTTGGACTTCTCGCGCCAGTCTAAGATCAAACGAACAATCTCGTGGTCACGGGCAAGATCACTCAGTACCTTGGCATTGGTCGAATAGTAACCGCGCTTGGTCTTTTTGAGACCCTTGGTCGGAAGGCCCATCACATCAAAGAGCACATGCGAAAGTTGCATGGGGCTGCCGATGTTAAAGGTCTCGTCACCGGCAAGGTCGCGAATGCTTCGTTCGACCTCGGTGATCTGGGTCGCCAGACCCTCGGACAGACTGTGCAGGCGGTCGGGGTCCACGAGCATGCCCGCGCGCTCCATCTTGGCAAGTACCGGAACGAGCGGCATCTCGATGCCATCGAACACGTTGGCGGCGTTCTCACGGGCCATGCACTCGCGCAACGGCGCCACGAGCGCCAGCGTCAGAGCCGCAGTACGGGCGGCAGGCGCCGGAGCGTCCTCACCAGCACCCTCTGCACCGCGCGCCGCAGGCAACGCCATCTGCAGATAGGTATCGGCCAGATATGCCTCATCGAACTCGGAGCGATCGGAATCCAGCAGATAGGCAGCGACCACGGTATCGAAGATACGCGTGGAATCGGCAGCGAGCGGATCCATGAGCTCGGGCTCAGAAGAATCGATGGGCGAAAGCTCGTGCAGCAGCGCTTTCGTATCCGGGCTCGCCACGCGGCCCTCCATAAACAGGCGCGCAAGCACGCCGGCGATCACACCGTGAGCGAAGTTGAAGCCCTCAACCTCAGCCGCCGCACAGCTGTCGCCCTCCTCGAGCGCGAACAGGCCCTTGGACGTCGCCAACCACAGCGTGCGCGTCAGCCCAAAGAGCGCGCCCTCTTCCTTGTCGTCGTCCACCACGGCGGCGACCCACTCGCCGGCATCAATCGCGCGGGAGACCTCAGCCGCAACGGCACCAAGCGCGTCGGCATCGCCGGCGGCTGCGCGAACCATAGCAGGTATCTCAAACACACTGGAGGCAGCAGTCCCGCCCTCGCCGCCGATCAGCGCCAAGAAACGGTTCTGCATGGCGGTGATACCAAGCGTACCCAGCGCCGCGGACACTTCGTCGGCAGAAAACGCCGGGAAGGACGTCGCCTCAAAGTCGAGCTCGACGGGCGCATCGGTGCGAATTGTCGCAACCTTGCGGCTCAGTAGTGCGTCATCGATGTGTGCACGCAGGTTCTCGCCCATCTTGCCCTTGACCTCATCGGCATGCGCGATGACTTCGTCCAGGCTACCGTACTTCGCAATGAGCGCACTCGCCTTTTTGGGACCGATGCCCGGTACACCGGGGATGTTGTCGGACGTATCGCCCTTTAGACCGTAAAAATCGGGCACGAGCGCCGGCGTAATGCCGTGATACAGGTCGTCCACGCTCTCGGGCGTCATAATCGCCACGTCGGACAGGCCCTTGCGGGTCGAGACCACGTTGACGTGCTCGGTCACGAGTTGATACATGTCGCGGTCGCCGGTCACCAGTAGCATGTCGCAGCCGGCCTCTTCACCCAGGCGCGCCATGGTTCCCAGGATGTCATCGCCTTCCCAGCCCTCGGACTGCAGAATCGGCACGTTGAGCGCGGCGAGCAGCTCCTTAATCATAGGGAACTGCGCATGCAGATCGGGGTCCATGGGCGGGCGTTGCGCCTTATACTGCGGCAGCATCTCCATGCGCACGCGCGGTTTACCCTTGTCAAACGCCACGACGACGCCGTCGGGGTTAAAGGCATCGATCATCTTGAGAAACATGTTCAGAAAGCCAAAGATCGCGTTGGTGGGGCGACCGTCCGGCGCGTTCATGGTCGGCGGCACGGCGTGGAAGGCGCGATGCATGAGCGAGTTGCCGTCGATAACGGCAAAGGTGCGGCGCTTGTCAGACATATTGAATACCTCGCTTTGGGCTGGGCACGGTTTGCTCACTCCAGTTTACACGCTCCCCGCCCCGCGACCACCTCACATCAAGCTCCCCCGCCACCGTGAGCCCGCGCGTGATACGATGGCTCACGGTACATCAACCAGCACGATCGATCCGAAAGGAGCCTGCGTCATGGAGCGTCCCTGCGCATGGAAAAAGTACACGCCACAGCAAATCGAGGAGCTCGAGGAGCTTTGCCGCGGCTATAAGCAGTTTTTGAGTGAGAACAAGACCGAGCGCCTGTGCGTCAAGGCCGGCATCAAGATGGCCGAGGAGGCGGGATACGTCGACCTGGAGACCGTGATCGCCGAAGGCCGCGAGCTTAAGGCAGGCGACAAGGTGTATGCCGCTAACCACGGCAAGGACCTTATGCTCGTCAATCTGGGCACCGCCCCGCTCGAGCAGGGCTTTAACATCCTGGGCGCGCACGTGGACTCGCCGCGCCTGGACCTTAAGCAGAACCCCGCCTTCGAGGCCGGCGACATGGCTTATCTCGACACGCACTACTACGGCGGCGTCAAGAGCTACCACTGGGTAGCCTCCCCGCTCGCACTCGTGGGCGTCATCTGCAAAAAGGACGGTACCACCGTCGACATCAATATCGGCGACAAGGCGGACGATCCGGTCTTTACCATCTCCGACCTGCTGATCCATCTCTCGAGCGAGCAGATGTCTAAGCCTGCCAAAGACGCCGTCGACGCCGAGATCCTCGACGTGATCGTGGGCGGCCGTCCCGTCAAGTTCGATGAGGACGACAAGGACGCCCCCAAGGAGCCCGTCAAGCAGATGTTCCTGGATATCCTCAAGGAGCAGTACGACGTCGAGGAGGAGGACTTCCTCTCCGCCGAGATCGAGGTCGTGCCCGCCGGCCCCGCCCGCGACATGGGCCTCGACCGCTCCATGATTCTGGGCTATGGCCATGACGACCGCGTCTGTGCCTACCCCTCCATGCTCGCCCAGATCAACGTCACCAACGTGGAGTGCACGAGCATCACGCTCATCGTCGACAAGGAGGAGATCGGTTCCGTGGGTGCCACCGGCATGACGAGTCGCTTCTTCGAGAACACCGTCGCCGAGATCATGATGCTCGCCGGCGAGGACAGCCCGCTGGCTCTGCGCCGCGCGCTCGCCCGCAGCCGTATGCTCTCCTCCGACGTGTCCGCCGGCTTCGACCCGGGCTATGCCGGCAAGTTCGAGACCAAGAACGCCGCCTTCATGGGTCGCGGCCTGTGCTTTAACAAGTACACGGGCAGCCGCGGCAAGGGCGGCTCTAACGACGCCGACGCCGAGTATGTGGCCCTCGTCCGCGACATCATGGACGAGGCCGGCGTGGACTTCCAGACCTGCGAGCTCGGCCGCGTCAACGCTGGTGGCGGCGGCACCATCGCCTACATCATGGCCAAGTACGGCATGAACGTCATCGACTCCGGCGTTGCCGTCCTGTCCATGCACGCCCTGTGGGAGGTCGCCAACAAGGCCGATATCTACGAGGCCTACCGCGGCTACAAAGCCTTCCTCGAGCGCGCCTAATCCACCCCACCCATAACTTGCGGTGGAATACGGATTGATTTGGTCTTTCAATAGACCAAACAGACCGTATTCCACCGCAACTTCTTTTTTTGGCAGAGGAGAGTCCATGCTGCAGGTCATCATTTCGCCCGCCAAGCAAATGCGCGCGGCACAAGATGCTTTTGAAGTCCTGGGCATCCCACCCTTTGTGCGCGAGACGGCTCGCCTCCACCGCGCACTGCTAGATATCGAGCGGAATGAAGGCAGCGGCGGCCTGCAGGCGCTGTGGAACGTGAGTGACAAACTGCTGGGACCTTGCCTCAACACACTGCATGAGTTCGGGCCCATCCTGAAAAGCGGCGATCTCGACAATCCCGCACTCGCCCGTCACCTCTCCCCTGCCGTCATGTCCTATCACGGCATTCAATACCAGAGCATGGCACCCGAGGTGATGGATTCCGCACAGCTCGCATGGCTGCAAGACCATCTGTGGATCCTCTCCGGCCTCTACGGGTGCGTTCGTCCCTTTCATGCCGTCGAACCGTATCGGCTGGAGATGGGCGCGAAGCTTGTCGTCGACGGTGCCCGAGACCTCTACGCATTTTGGAGCGATAAGCTCGCGCGGGCTATCGCCCCGGCAGGCTCAAACACCACGATCGTCAACCTCGCCAGCGTAGAGTATGCCAAAGCCGTTCTGCCCCACCTCGCGGGCGACGCCACAGCCGTCACATGCCTCTTTGGCGAGGGCATCCGCAACGGGAGGCCCATCCAACAGTCGACCGCCAGCAAAAAGGCACGCGGCTCCATGGTGCGGTGGATGGCAGAAAACAAGCTCGAGGATGCAAGCGAACTTACCGCATTCAATATCGGCTATCGGCACATCCCCGAGCTTTCAGACAAAAACACCCTGGTTTTCATGAACGCGCAGGCACTATAGGCCCGCCGTTTCCAAACACCCCGTTACTCCGCCAAGCCATCGGCCTTTGCAATCTCGCTCGTCGAGCCATCTTGGTAGGTAATCTTAACGTGCTCTACGTCGGATACCGTAACGCCCGACGGAGGTTCCAGACGCCACTCCGTCAGAGCGATATCCATGGTCGTGGGCACATCGCCCTGATCTTTGAGCTTCACCATGAGTGTTTTGAGTGCCTCATCAAACGTCACGCGTTCGATTTCTTCGCCCGGAATAGACCCGCCGCTCAACTGCAGCTGCACAAACTCGTCGCGCGGATACCAATAGTCGCCCGGTGCGGCAACCGTGTTGCCACCAGAAACTTTCATGGTCATAATCGGCAGGGCATCGTCGGCTTCAAACCCCCAGGTGACGCCGCCACGACCGCCGAACGTCCAAATACAAAAGGCAATCACCAACACGGCAAGCACCGCAAAACCAATCGCGACAAGGCCATGGTGCGCACGGCTTTCCTCGGCCGATACATCCCATTGTGTCTCTCGATATAGATGCTTGTCTTCCATGTTCGCCTCCCCACAGGCACGCTTGTTGGCCCAATCGTACCCATTCAGGCTATACTTGAGCCCACCACATAAACGGGGAGCTTGCAGGACAAGACGGCAGGCTGAGACTGGGCGCGCCCGCCCTGACCCGCAAACCTGATATGGGTAATGCCAACGAAGGGAGCCGTGCCAATGAGCACACAGACCGAGCCCAAGCTCGTCACGCAAATCGACTTCGCCCGCGCCGGGCAGATCACACCGCAGATGAAGGAGGTCGCCGAGCGCGAGCATCGCGACCCCGAGTACATCCGCGAGCGCGTGGCCGACGGCCGCATCGCCATTCCCGCCAACATCGTGCACATCAAAAAGGGCATGCGCGCCTTTGGCGTCGGTGAGGGCTTGTCCACCAAGGTCAACGTGAACTTGGGCATCTCGGGCGACAAGGCCGATGCCGCCGAGGAATGGAAGAAGGTCAAGATCGCCGAGGACTTTGGCGCCGACGCCATCATGGACCTCTCCAACTCGGGCAAGACGCGCCAGTTCCGCCAGCAGCTCATCGACGAGACGCCGCTCATGGTAGGCACCGTCCCCATGTACGACGCCATCGGCTACATGGAAAAGCCGCTGGTCAAGCTCACCAAGGACGACCTGTTCGAAGTCGTGCGCGCGCATGCCGAGGACGGCGTGGACTTTATGACCATTCACTGCGGCATCAACAAGTCGGTCACCAAGACCTTTAAGGAGACCGGCCGCCTGATGAACATCGTGAGCCGCGGCGGCTCACTGCTGTTTGGCTGGATGGAGGTCACCGGTAACGAGAACCCGTTCTATGAGTTCTACGACGAGTTGCTCGAGATTTGCCACGAGTACGACGTGACGATTTCGCTCGGCGACTCCTGCCGCCCGGGCTGCCTCTACGACTCCAACGACGCCACCGAGACCGCTGAGATGATCGAGCTGGGCAAGCTGTGCAAGCGCGCTTGGGCCGCCGGCGTCCAGGTCATGGTCGAGGGCCCGGGTCACATGGCGCTCGACGAGATCGCCGCCAACATGAAACTGCAGAAGCGCCTGTGCCACAATGCTCCGTTCTATGTGCTCGGGCCGCTGGTGACCGATATCGGCGTTGGTTACGACCACATCACCGCTGCCATCGGCGGCGCCATCTCCGCCAGCTCCGGTGCCGACTTCCTGTGCTACGTGACACCGGCAGAGCACCTATGCCTGCCCAACGCCCAGGATGTGCTCGACGGCCTCATGGCCACCAAGATCGCCGCACACGCCGCCGACATCGCCAAAAAGGTGCCCCACGCCCGCGACATGGATGACAAGATGGGCCAGGCACGCCGCAAGCTCGACTGGGACGCCATGTGGAAGTGCGCGCTCGACCCGGTTACGGGCAAGAAGCGCTACGAGGAGTCCCCCGCCGCCACCGAGGGCACTTGCACCATGTGTGGCAAGATGTGCGCCGTCCGCACCGTCAACAAGATCTTCGAGGGCACCACGATCGACCTCGGCATGGAGGACTAGCCCTGTCGCCGCGGCCGCTTCTGGCGGCGAGCTGGTGCCTGTCAATTGTTGACGTGTGAACATTTGCTTGCATTTGCGTAAAGATTGCATCGCCCGCCCGGGTTCGACATAGAGTCGGCCCGGGCATCTTTATAATGCTGGCTTATAGACCCATTTGATTCCAACCGAACAAGGGAGCGAACATGGATCGCAGTAAGGTACCTGCCGTTCTATCCATCGCAGGATCCGATTCCAGCGGTGGCGCCGGCATTCAGGCCGACATCAAGACCATCACGGCGCACCGCCTGTATGCCGAGACGGCTATCACCGCTATCACCGCACAGAACACCCTGGGCGTCACCGCCGTACAGAACATCTCCCCGGATATTGTCGCGGCGCAGATCGATGCCGTTTTTGACGATATCCGCCCCAACGCCGTCAAGATTGGCATGGTTTCCTCTGCCGAGATTATCGATGTTATCGCCGACCGCCTGAGCGCTTGGAACGCGACAAACGTGGTCGTCGACCCCGTCATGGTAGCCACCTCGGGCGCACGGCTGATTGCCGAAGATGCCGCCGAGGCGCTCACCCGCCGCCTGTTCCCGCTAGCGACGGTTATCACGCCCAATATTCCCGAGGCCATGGCCCTGCTCGACTACGAGGTCGACTCCGAGCGCACGCAGCAAAATGCTGCCATGCTCCTCACCCGCCGCTTTGGTTGCGCATCCCTCGTTAAGGGCGGGCATTTTGTCAACGAGGCCAACGATGTGCTAGCAGAGCCCGCGCCGCTCGATGACGAGGGCAACCACCTGGGCGATCCGCTCACCACGTGGTTCCGCCACAAGCGCATCGAGACCGGCAACACGCATGGCACCGGTTGCACGCTCTCGTCCGCCATCGCCTGCGCGCTGGCCCAGGGCATGGATCTTGCCGACGCCGTCAACGCCGGCAAGGCCTACCTAACCGGCGCTCTCGCCGCCGGCTTTGACATGGGCAAAGGCTCCGGCCCCGTCAACCACATGTGGCAGTATTAAGATTCGCAGTCCAAAGCCACCGCAAAGGCGCCCGTCCCCTTTGCGGTGGCTTGGGGTCGCGCTACTCTCCGAGCATCTCTTGGAGCTTGGCCGCCACGGCGTGACCCAGGCTCTCATGGCTTTCGGGCATCATATGCAGATAGTCGATATCGCCCGGCTCGGCAAACTCCGCTGCATTCAAAAAGTCGCAGCCAAACTGCTCGGCTACGTGCGCATAGTATTCAGCAAAATGCTCCGAGGCCTCGACGGAACGCTCGTCAAAATCGGTCATATATACATCGGCGATTTGCGGCTTGATCTTGATAGGTGCCATCAGCAGAATACGCGGGCAGGGTGCAGCATTGGTCCAGGGAAATGCACGCACCGCGCGAATCAGCGCCATGGTGCCACGGGCAATATCGGAGGCCGTCACACCAAAGACCGTCTTGCAATCGTTGGTTCCCAGCATAATAACGATCGCATCCAGCGGCTTATGGGCCTCGAGCAGCATCGGCAGTGCGCGGATGCCGTTAAGATTGGTGTTCAGATGGCACATGTCGTCGCGTACCGTCGTGCGGCCGTTGAGGCCTTCTTCAATTACATGCCAGCCCTCGCCTAAGTCACGTTGGGCCACGCCGCACCAGCGCACATCCTGCGCATAGCGCACCGCGGTGCCGTCGCGCATGCCCGCCGGATCGTAACCATAGGTGTTGCTGTCGCCAAAGCATAGAACGTTTTTCATCGTAAGCCCCTCGCTCAGTAAAAAACCGACGGAAGCAGCCTCTCCCGCCGGCTCGACCCATCTGTCAGCACGTACCGATTACAGGTACTTGCGCCAGTCGTCCTCGTCCTCATCATCCTCGGTAGCAGCTTGGATCTGCTCGGTGGCGCGAGCTGCCGCAGCGCGAGCGGCAACCTGGGCATAGGACTCCTCGTTGCGCTCGGGGAAGTTTGCCAGCACGTGCTCGAACTTGGCAAAATCCTCATCCCAGCGCGTAGAAGGCACGGCAAAGAAGACTTGCTTGACCTTAAAGTCGCCCGACGCGAGCTCCTTGCGGAAGAGCTCGGCCACGGCCTCTGCGTCAAAGCCGTTGTTGTCGCAGCCCCAAGCGCCCAGCACGAGCTTCTCGCGACCTAGCTCGTCGCAGATGGCAAGCACAAAGCGAATGCGGTCGCGCAGGGCATCCAGCAGAGCATCGTCGCTCACGCGATACTCCTGGCGGGCGCGCTTAACGTTGGGCGCGGCGGCCACGATCACGTCGGCGTATGCATGCACGTGGTTGCGGTCGAAGCGCACCGCAGGCACCACCAGCGCACGGTTTCGGTAAAGCTCGCAGTTGATGTTGCGGCGACGGTTCTCGCCGTACCATTTGCGCTGCTTATCGAGAACGTTGTACAGATACGAATCGGCGCACAGCGTGGCCTCCTGGCCCAGATAACCCTGAATATAGCCACCGCCCGGATTGGTGAACGAGGCAAAGGCGAGCACGGCCATGTCGCAGAACTGCGCATAGCCACGACCGTTGTCCAAGATGGCCTGCGTGGTGGAGGCATCGAGCACGGTGACCTCGGGCAGAACCGGAGCGGGCTCCTCAGCAGGCGCGGACTCAGCTTCGGCGATTTCCTCGGCAGGCTCCTCGACGGGCTCGAGCGCTGCCTCGACCTCGGCAGCCTCCGCGCCCTCGACGTCCTCGGCAACCTGTTCTTCGGTGGCCACAGCACTCTGAACCTTGGCCTTCATCGCCGAGACAAAGCCGGCAGGCATACCGTCAAACTCGCGAACACCGGCAAGCGAACGCTCGATATCCTTGGCGCACGCTTCGGACACAGTTGCCACGTGACGCTCGGCGGCCTTGGCACGGGCCTCGCGCTTGGGATTGGGCTGACCCGCTCGGTTGGACCTGCGGTTACGGTTCCTGTTGTCGACGTCTGCCATAAGTGGTCACCTTTCTCGGTCTCTGCCGCTATCGGCTTTTCCCATCCATGATACCCCGCCGCGTACAAAAAAGACGGCCCCGAAGGACCGCCTTTCGCATCGATTTGCACGCACGGCAAGCACCGCCGCAATTCGCCACTAGTCGCGACGGCCGAGGATGTTCAGAATGCGCAGGAACACGTTGATAATATCCACGAACAGGTTAGAGGCCATAAGCACGGCGTTGGGCAGCGTAGGCGGCACCGTCGTGGCAACATAGGTGTCGTAGCCAATAAAGCCGGCGAACACCACGATCACGATCAGGTCGGTGATGGTCTGTGAGACGCCCATGAACATCAGCACGATCTCAACCAGAATAGTAGCGAGCAGAATGCCAAAACCGATGCCATATACGCGCTGGAAAAACTTGGGGAACGTCACGCCCAAGGCGCCAAAGACAAAGGTGATGGCGGCCGTGGCGATAAAGGCAGTGTTGATGGTGGGCAGGTCGTAGTTGGCAAGGCCAAACGACGCGGTCAGGCCAAAGGTGCTCGCAAAGATTACGTAGCCCACAAGGGACAGGCCCACGGACTGCTTGCTGGCGGCGGCCGACATCATGACCATGCCGACGATGGTCAAAATAAATGAGCCAAAGACCAGCGGCAAAGCGGCGCCGCTCATCATCATGCGCGCAAACGACATGGTGCTCGTAAAGTAAGCACCGACGCCCATGGCGCAAAAGCCCAAAAAGATCAGGGCAGACATGACAAGGTTGTACGCGCGCGGCGACATCTCCTTGGCGCGGCTTGCGCCGCTCTCGACGGGGCCGTTCTGATAGCCCTGGATATCGTTCATAGGTTCGTCCTTTCAAAAAGTGCCGTGAAAGACGGCGCAGCAGGTGACAAGATTCCTGTCATTGTACCCGAATGCCGTACGTCCTTACCCACGGCGCTCGCCCTCGAGCGTACGGTCGAATGCCCACACCCACCAACGCATCAGATGGGCCTGCGAACCATCTGGTCGTTCGCGCGTCTGGTCCTCCAGATACAACTCGGTCGCGTGCCCGCCAAAACGCACCTTATAGGTTGCCGCACGGATGCCGTGAACCGTCAGGCCAAACCCAGTGGTCGAGACAATCTCGTCAATCGTAAAGCAACGACCGTCGACCCAGCAGACGGTGACCGGCACGACCTGTCCGCCCGCGAGGATGCGAGCCACGACGTCCACATACTGCTTGTGCACGCGCCGAGTTTTGCCATCTGTCTGTCGATATTCCATGCCTCCTATTATCGAACGCATGTTTGCATGTTGTAAAGCGAACAGACTGTGGTTTTGGAGTGTCGTAGTAATCGCACGTGTCCGCATGGCGTGTTAGCAAAAAGAACACCCGCGGTCAACAGGGCTAATATTCAATTTTAGTGCCAAAAAGTTCACTTCTCCCATCAGAACTCGGTAAAGAGACCCGCAGGAGGTGATACGATTTATCATGTTTTTGTAACGTGTCTGCAAACTTCGAGAAAGCCCATATATGGACGTAACGTTCTCAACCTTCCTCGGCCAAATTGTGTCGAACCCAGTCCTTGCCGTCACCGTGATCCTCGCGTTGGGCGCCATCTTCGTCAATGGATGGACCGACGCGCCCAACGCCATCGCGACCTGCGTCACTACGCGTTGCATGCCCGCCCGCGCCGCCATTCTCATGAGCGCCGCATTCAACTTCCTCGGCGTGCTCATCATGACGCACTTTAACGCGAGCGTCGCCAACACCATCTCACATATCGTCGACTTTGGCGGAAACAGCACCATGGCGCTCGCCTGCCTATGCGCGGCGCTGTTCTCCATCGTCGTCTACGGCGCCACAGCGTCGCGTTTTGGCATCCCCACCTCGCAAAGCCACAGCCTTATCGCCGGCCTGACCGGTGCCGCCATCGCCCTCGGCGGTGCGAGCAGCGTCAACGTCCACGAGTGGATGAAGGTCATCTACGGTCTGGCGCTCTCCATCGGCCTGGGCTTTGTCATGGGCTGGGTCCTGTGCAAGCTCGTCTCGATTCTTTTCGCCGCCGCCAACAGGCGACGTGCCAATGTCTTCTTTAAATACGCTCAGATCGCGAGCGCTGCGGCCATGAGCTTTATGCACGGCGCGCAGGATGGACAGAAGTTCATCGGCGTGCTCTTTTTAGGCGTGGCCTTTGCCAGCGGCCAGACGAGCGTCGGCGATGCAGGCATCCCCATCTGGATTATGCTGCTGTGCTCGGCCACTATGGGTATCGGCACCAGCGTGGGCGGCGAGCGCATCATCAAGTCCGTCGGCCAGAGCATGGTCAAGCTCGAAAAGTATCAGGGCTTCTCCGCCGACCTCGCAGGCGCCGCAAACCTGCTGCTTGCCACCCTTACCGGCATCCCCGTGTCCTCCACACACATCAAGACCTGCGCCATCATGGGCGTCGGTGCCGTCAAGCGCCTCTCAGCCATCAACTTCGGCGTCGTCAAAGACATGATGTTCACCTGGTTCTTCACCTTCCCCGCCTGCGGACTCATCAGCTTTGTCATGGCCAAGCTGTTCATGATGTTCCTCTAGTCAAACCGAACGTCCATCCGGACTGCATTACCTCGCCCACCCGTCTTCGCCTCGAAAGGACCCACCCATGGCAAAGAAACCCGATTCGTTCTACTTCGACAACTACGTCGCCTGCGCCGACCTTGCCGTCCAGGCCGCCGAGCTGCTCACCAAGATTTTCGAGAACTTCGATCCCGCAAAGATTCACGATATGCTCAACAAGATGCACGCGATCGAGCATGCGGCCGACAAGAAGCACCATGAGCTTGAGGACGCCTTGCTCACCGCCTTTATCACCCCGCTCGAGCGCGAGGATCTGGATCTGATGAGCTGCTCACTCGACACCGTGCTCGACCGCATCGAGGGCGTCGTGCAGCGCGTCTACTTCACCAACATCCAGAGCATCCATCCCGACGCCATCGTCATCGCCCACAAGGTGACTGACGCCTGCCGCGCCATGAAAGACCTGATGGTCGAGCTGCCCAACTACCGCAAGTCCAAGACCCTGCGCGAACTCGTCATCCAGATCAACACCATCGAGTCCGAAGCCGACGAGCTCTATATCAACGCCATGCGCAACCTGCACGTTAACGGCAAGGACCCGCTCGAGGTCATCGCCTGGCGTGACGTATACGCCTTCCTGGAGTACTGCGCTGACTGCTGTGAGAATGTGGCCGATGTTGTGGATTCGATTGTCATGAAGAACAGTTAATTGGGGGTACGTGTCCCGGCGGCGAAGGGCCGGCCACGGTTTGCTTTCTCACTCCGGCTGCTTTGCAGAGTCGTTCGAAAGTAAACCGTGGCCGGCCCTTCGCCTTACGTACCACCATTGGAACTTTGGCTGATAGTTAGAGCGCAATGGGGGGTTGGCCGAGGGGGCCTTTAATACCCAATTGAACACTTTGGTATTCGGTGGGCGTTTGGGTGGATGGGGGTTTGGGTACCCTTTGGTTTACCTTGGATTGATTTGCTGACTTTGGAGGGTTTGGTTATGGGGTATTTGGATCTGGCTCGGGGTCGGTATTCTTGTCGTGAGTTTGAAGATCGGGCTGTAGAGCAAGCTGTTGTGGATGCCATTGTTGAGGCTGGGCGTATTGCTCCTTCTGCTTGTAATAATCATCCAACCCGTGTGATGGTGTTGGATACGCCTGAGCTTCTGGAGAAGGCAGCTGCTTGTCAGCCTCGGTTTGCTCGTGATGAGTCTATCTTTGGCGCTCCGCTTGTCTTCCTTATTTGCAGCGTTACCGGTGATGCTTGGGTGCGCCCGTATGACCAGATGAATTCTAGTGAAATCGACACCTCAATCGTGTGTGATCAGATGATGATGGAGGCCACCGAGCAGGGCCTGGGAACGTGCTGGGTATGCCATTTTAAGCCTGAGGTGGCGCAGGAGCAGTTCAATCTGCCCAAGGGCGTCTATCCCTATCACATGCTCGTCTGTGGATATCCTGCCGACCACATCGCCGATCCCGAGCATCGCGAGGCCCGTACCATTCCCCTCTCCGACTTCCTCCTCAAGTAGGTTTTGGGACATGCCTTAAAACCTACCCTTGACCGCTCACCCGTTCGCCGAGTTCTGCGCCATTATGTGCAGGGCTCGGTTTTTTATGTTACGCACTCCGGCACAGTCATAAAAAAGGACCCGCAAGCTGCGGGTCCTTTCTAGGCACTAAATTGTAGGCCGAATGTTAGTCCAGGTCGTCGGCAGCAAAGTTGTCGATCGGGGCGAAGGGATCGGCCACGGGGACAACCGGGTCAGCGACGGGCAGCGGCTCGGCGGGAACAGTCACTGCAGGAGAAGCGGCAGAACCGACCGGCGTGGAGGCCATCAGATCGGCCGGGAAGGAATTCTGGGCATCGTCCATGAAGTGCTGGATGAGCTTGAGATACTCTGCCTTGAACTCCTCACGGGAAGCCTTGAGACGATCGATCTCCTCGAGCTCGGCCTGCTTCTCGGTCAGAGCCTGGCGGATAACCTCGCGGGCCTTGGCGTCAGCCTCGTTGCGGATACGCTCAGCGTTCTCGTTGGCATCGTTGACGATGGTCTCAGCGGTCTGCTGGGCAGCGATCAGGGCAGCGGAAATCTGGCGCTCCTGAGCGGAGAAGTCAGGGGCGGGAGCAGCCACGGGGGCGGCAGGAACGGCCTGGGCGGTGGCATCCTGAGCTTGGGCAAGCTGAGCCTGCGCATCGGCAAGCTGCTGCTCGGTAGCAGTCAGGCGACCCTTAAGGTCGACGATCTTAGCGAGCATAGCGTCAACCTCGGAGGACAGCGTCTCCAAGAAGACGTCGACCTCAGCAGGATCGTAGCCACGCTTGGCCTCAGAGAAAGTCTGAGCCTGGATGTCTGCAGGGGTAATAGCCATAACAAGTCTCCTTTTTCATCGCCTCGGCGCTACACGCCCGACGTAAGTTACTAAGTCAGTTCTACACGAGTATACCTATAAGAAGCTGCAGAACCAGCCTCTGCACCAACTGCAACGCAATAATCGCAACGACCGGCGAAAAATCGATACCGCCCATCGGCGGGATGAAACGACGGAACAGGTTGAGCCACGGACCGCACACGCTATCAAGCACCGCGGCAATATCCTGAAGCAAACCACCCTGCTTCATGGGAATCCACGTCATAAAGCAGTAGACGACAATGAGCGTGGAATAGAAGTTGAACAGCGTGTTGACCAGCTGGACGATAGTGTAGATGTTGATGGGAATCTCCTCGTCTTGTCTTTACTTAAGGTAGCCGTCGGCACGAAGCTTCTTGAGATCGGAATCTTTGACCTCGCAACCGGCGGGCAGCACCATGAACACGCGGTCGCCCACCTCCTTGACCGTGGCACCCAGACCGCAGGCAAAGCCGTAAGAGAAGTCCAAGACGCGCTTGGCAACTTCGGTGCGTACGCCCACAAAAATCAGTGCGACAGGCTGCTTGGTGCGAACGCGGCGCACCACGGTCTCCACGTCGTCATAGCTCTCGGGGCGCAGGACATAGGCCGGCAGCTGCGGCGTGGCGTTGATGATATTGCTCGCATAGGCCGAGGCATCGCTCGGTGCAGGCGCGGGTGCAGCGGCGGCACGGGCGCGGGTATTCTCGGCGTAGCTCGACGGCGTGTCATAGGCACCAGGACGATAACCGCTCGCAACACTGTCCTGCGAGCGCGAAGGCGGGTTATACGTCGTGGCATGGCGGGAGTCATCGCCGACCAGCTGACCGGAGCGCGTATACACGGCAACCGACTCAGCTTCACCGCGGCGCGTCTGGCCAAGCAGGCCGTTGCTCGGCTCGTCTTGGGTGTAGAAGCCCTCGCCCGAAGCACCACTGTAGCCGTTGTTCTGATAGCCATCGTCGTAGCCGTCATCGTAGCCGTAGTCGTCGTCCTGGCCATAACCCTGGTCGTAACCCTGCTGGCCGCCCAGGTGCATCTTATTTTTAATCTCGTCAAGGAAGCCCATGGTTGTGTCCTCTCGCGGTTTAGTGCAGGCGCCCCGATAATCAGTGCGCACTTCAGAGCCTTATTTTACTGCAAACTCCGGGCTAAATACTACCCTGCCCAGGCGAACGAGCGTAGAGCCCTCCTCAAGGGCAGACTCAAAGTCCTCGCTCATACCGCAGGAAAGCTCAGGCAGGTTCAAATCGGGATGCGCCGCCTCCAGCTCATCCCTCAGCTCACGAAGCCCCGCAAAGGTGCGGCGTGCCACATCCTTATTCCCCCGGGGCGCCATAGTCATAAGCCCCTGTACGCAAATTCCCTCAAGTTCTGCAAGCTCACCCGCGGCGGCGCGAATCTCATCGGGTGAAAAGCCTCCCTTCGACTCCTCACCACTCACATTGACCTCAATGAGCACACGCTGGGGGCCGACGAGCTCGCCTGCCTCAATCTTGCGAACAGCACGGCTCGAGATCGCCTGCGCCAGATGCAGCGAACCCACCGAGTGAATCAGCTCGGCTGAGCCCAGCACCGCATTGATCTTATTGGTCTGCAGGTTGCCGATCATATCGAAGCGCACCTCGGGCAGCTCCGGATGCTCCGCCAGACCCGTGAGCTTGCGAACCAGCTCCTGCGGGCGGTTCTCGGCAAAATGGCGATACCCCGCCTGGATGGCGGCAACGGTCTCATCGACACCAACGGTCTTGGACACGGCAATGAGGCTCGCGGCGTCGTGGGGACGGCCCGCGCGATCGAGCGCCGCATAAAAACGTTCCAGAATCTGCTCGCGGCGAGCGCGCATCAAGTCCAAATAGTTATCCATTGCCAATCGCCTCCGCTGACAGCCAAACAAGTAGTCCCATGCTAACGCAAGAGCGCGGCCCCGCATGTGCAAGGCCGCGCTCACTTAGGTATTTACAATCTTTCGACGAACGGGGCTACTTACTCCTCGTCGTCCTCGCCATCGTCCTCATCCTCAAGATGATCGAGCAGGTAGCGAAGACCCTCGCTGACCTCGTTAACGGGCACCTTGGCAACGTAGCGTGCATCGACGGCGGGCCTCATGATAACACCCTCGCCCGAAGGCACGCGCATGCTCTCGAGCTCATCCTCATCAGTGCAGGCGATATCACCGGCAGTCATACGCTGTCCGGTCAACAGGAAGGTCAGACGGCAGGCGGCATCGATGGAAATCGAGGCGATGCGATCGAGATAGCGCGATACCATGATGGCGCGGCGCAGGTCGTCATAGTTGCTGTCGTCGTCCATAAAATCGCCCGTGTCCATGCGGTTAAAGGTGCGGAAGAACTTCTCGTAGGCGGCGTGCACTGGCTCGTCCTCGACGGCCAAGTTGCAGATGATGGACATGTCGTTGGTGACGAGCGCAGAAAGCGAAGAGCCCAGCACCTGGTAGACGGCCTCAGCCTCGGCCTCGACCGTGCCGACAAGCTCCTTGGGCAGCGAGATGTCGGCCTTGATCATATGACGCGTGGCGCGGCAAATCTGGCGAACCTTATCGGTCATGCGCTGCAGGTTAAAGTCGACGTAGATGATCGTCTGCAGCAAGCGGAAGTCGGAGGCGACCGGTGACTGCGTGGCAATCAGGTTGTAGCAGACGGCCTCCAGGTTGGCGCAGCGTGCGTCAATCGAAAGCGTGCGCTTCTTGGTCTTGGTGGCGAGCTTGCGGTCGTCGGTCACATAGGCCTTCACGGCATCGTGGAGGGCCAGATCGACGGCCTCGTAGATGCTCAGCATCTCGTGACGGGCCTCGATGAGCTGACGGGAAAACAGTTTGCGCATGGTTCACTCCAATCAGTTGGGTGCGGTCATGCCGCCCGCACAGTGAATACGCACCGGACCAGATCCGATCGGCTTGGGACTAGTCGCACCGATCAGCCAAAGCGGCCGGTGATATAGTCTTCCGTCCGCGAGTCCACCGGGCTGGTGAAGATCGCGTCGGTTTGACCATACTCGATGAGCGTAGCGGGCTCGCCGGCAACTTCCTGCAAGAAGAATGCGGTGTAGTCGCTAATGCGAGCTGCCTGCTGCATTGAATGCGTGACGATGATGATCGTCATCTCGGGCGCCAGCTCGGCCATCAGATCCTCGACCTTAGAGACGGACGTGGGGTCGATGGCGGAGCAGGGCTCGTCCATCAGAAGGACATCGGGTTGCACCGCAAGCACGCGCGCGATGCACAGACGCTGCTGCTGACCGCCCGAGAGCGCCAAACCATCCTTGTTGAGCTGATTGGATACCTCTTTCCAGAGGTTGGCGCGCTTGAGCGATTCTTCCACGATGTCATCGAGGTCACTTTTGCTAGTCACGCCCTGCAGACGAGGGCCAAAGGCGACATTCTCGTAGATGGATTTAGGAAACGGGTTGGGCTGCTGAAAGATCATGCCCACGCGACGACGGAGATCGACCGGGTCGACACCCTCGGCATAGATATCGTTGCCGTCGAGCGTCATGGTGCCCTCGACGCGCGTGCCCTCGATCAGGTCATTCATGCGGTTGATGCAGCGCAAAAACGTCGACTTGCCGCAGCCCGAAGGGCCAATGAAGGAGGTGATGGCGTTTTTGGCGATGTTGAGGTCAAGCCCCGTCAGCGCATGAAAGTCACCGTACCAAAAGTTGAAATCCTTGGCCGTAATGGCCGCTTGCTCCAACGTGGGAGCGGACTGATAAACGGACATGGGACTCCTTAACTAGCGACGCTTGCGCGACAGGAAGCGCGCAAACAGGTTGAAGGCCAGAATGATCACCATCAGCAAGAGCGCGGTGCCGTAGGCTGCGTTCATGTTGATGCCGTCGTTGGCAAGCAGATACAGGTGAACCGTCATGGGGCGGCCGGAATCGAGCGGCGAAATAGGTAGATTGATGGCCTGCCCCATGGTATAGAGCACCACCGCGGTCTCGCCAATGGCACGGCCGATGGCGAGAACGATGCCCGTGGCAATACGGCCAAAGGCAGAAGGAAGCACGATCTTGGAGACAACCTGCCACTTGGTGGCGCCCAGGCCATATGCGCCCCAGCGGATATAGCGCGGAACGGCGCGAATGGCCTCTTCGGTGGTACGCATGACGATGGGAAGCATCAAGAGCGCGAGTGCCAGGGCGGCCGAGACCATCGAAAGGCCCAGGCCCATGACCTCGACAAACAAGGCGTAGCCAAACAGGCCCATAACGATGGAGGGCACCGAGGCCAAAGCGTCAGCAGCGTAGCGAATGAGCTCGACGACCTTGCCCTGCTTGGCGTACTCGGCCAGATAGACGGCTGCCAGCACAGCGATCGGCGTGCAGATAAGCATGGCGAGCGCCGTCACGTAGACGGTCGAGACGATCGTGGGCCAAATTCCGCCCTCGGCGTTGACGCCCTGGGGCCAACCGAAGATAAAGTCGAGCGAGATGTGTGGCAGGCCGTTGATGACCACGTAGGCGATGATAGCGACCAGCACCAGCGTGGTGATGTAGGCAGCGGCACGAAACACGCCAAGCATGATCTTGTTGGACAGGTCCTTGTTGATGCGGCCCTTCTTGCCGTGGGAAAGGGCACGCTTGATGCGCTCGCGCGACGAGGTCGTATCGACCGTCGTGTCAACGGAATCGGACATAGCCTACCCCCTCTTCTTCTTGGAAATCAGACGGACGATGCCCACCAGCGTGGCGGAGATGATAAACAGGACCACGCCCATGCCGAACAGCGCCGAGCGATGCAGACCCGAGGAATAGCTCATGTCGAGCGCGATCTGGCTCGTGAGCGTCGAGATAGGGCTCGCAATGCTGTCGGGAATAACCGGGGCGTTACCCACGACCATGAGCACGGCCATGGTCTCTCCGATGGCACGGCCCATACCCAGCACGATGGCATCCACGATACCCAGCTTAGCGGCAGGCAGCACGACCTTATAGATGGTCTGCCACTTAGTAGCACCCATGGCATACGATGCCTCGCGAATGCCCATGGGAATGGAATTGAGGGCATCGATGGTGAGCGTGGTGATGGTAGGGACGATCATGATGGCGAGCACAAACCACGCCGTCAGCGCACCAAAACCAAGGCCGCCGGTCAGTTGTGCGATAAACGGGCGGATGATGATCATGCCGAAAAAGCCGTAGATGATAGAAGGGATGCCGGCCAGCAGGTCGACGGCAGGGCTGATGAGCTTGCGCACGCGCTTGCCGGCGATCTCGACCAGGTACACGGCCGTGCCCACACCTAGCGGCACGCCCATGGCGAGCGCACCGACGGTCACCAGACCTGAGCCGGCAAGCAGCGACATGATGCCGTAGTGGCCCTCAGAGGGCGCCCACGTAAAGCTAAAGAAGTCCGCCAGACCGATGTCGGTAAAGACGGGCAGCGCCGAGTACGTGGTAAAGACAAAAATCAGGATGACGGTAACGACCGCCAAAAACGCGCAGGCAAAGAAGATCCACTGCAGCGCCTTCTCCTTGATATAGGTACTGCGCGATACGAGCGCCAGCTCGCGCTTCTTGGGTGCCTGAGCATTCTGCTCAGTCTGGGAGTTTTCCTGTGCTTCCATGCTACTCACTCCCCTTCTCGTCGTTGGTGACGGGAATAAAGCCCGCCTCGCGAATCTGCTTGTCCATCTTTTCGGACGTCACGTAGTCGATGTAATCCTGCGCCTGCTGCGAAGGCGCACCCTTCACAAAGAAGTAAAGGTCGCGCGAGATGGGATAGCCGCCACTCGCGACCGTCTTCTCGGACGCCTCAACATGATTGACCGAGACAGCCTTGACCGAGGTCTTGGCGTTGAGGCTATCGACGAAGCCCAGCGAAATGTAGCCGATGGCCCCACGCGAACGAGATACCACGTCGCGCACCTGGCCCGTACCCGAAAGAACAGCCGAGCGGCGATCGAACGGCGTGCCATCCATCACGATGGTACGGAAGGCCTCGCGCGTACCGGACGCCTCGTCTCGGTTGATGACCTGAATCCTCAGGTCCTCGCCACCGACCTCTTTCCAATTGGTAATCTTGCCGGCGTAGATATCGCGGAGCTGCTCGGTCGAGAGGTTATCGACGGGGTTGTCGTCGTTCACGATGACCGCAATACCGTCGTGGGCAATGACGATGGGAGTCAGGCCCAGATCCTGTTCGTCGGCATTGAGTCCACGGGAGGAGCTGGCGATATCGGCCGTGCCGGCGCTGACGGCCTCGATCCCAGCGGAAGAACCCAAACCGGAAACGAGCACGTCGATGCCGGTCTCCTCCTTAAAGCCCTCGGCCGCAATCTCGGCGATAGGAAGGCAGGTCGTGGAGCCGGCAACGGTAATGGAAGAGGTAGAAGATCCCGAAGAACAGGCGCACAGCGTAAGCGTAAGCACAGCGGCGCTCAGGACCGATACGATCTTTCTCATAGCATCACGCCGATCGCAGCATGGCGCCCACAGGTGCCGTCCTCGTTACGGTAGGAATAAAAGCGGTCGTTCTGACGCACAGTCGAAAGCTGGGTATCCACGATATTATCCGCGTCGACACCGACATCTACCAGCGCCTCGCGAATGGCAGCGGAAAGATCAAGCATGCGAGAGGTATTCGCATCGATGCAAGAGAACTCGGCGGCAAAGCGATCCATGAGTTCCTGGGATACCTCATATTCGTCACCCAAGATATGGGGGCCGATATAGGCGGAAACGTCGCTCGCATCGCAACCGGCAGCATCGCAAAGCGCCTGGCACGCCTTGGCGGAAATACGTGCAATCGTGCCCTTCCAACCGGAGTGCACCACGGCAAATCCGCCGGGGGCCACCAGCACCACGGGAACGCAGTCGGCAAAGCAGAGCAGCACGGGCACGTTATGCGCCGTGCAGACGATGGCATCACAGCCCTCGGCAATCTGCTCGCGAACGTCCTCAAGGTCATCGGCGCCGTTCGAGGTCACCGCAACGATATGATCACCATGGACCTGATTGGGAACGAGCAGGTTGTGCTCACACTCGGCGGCACCCATAGCCTCGAGCGCACGACAACGATTTTCTTGAACAGCAAAGGGGTCGTCGCCAACATGCGAGCCCAAGTTGAGTGAGGAGTACGCATCTTCGGAAACGCCACCGGCGCGCTCGGTGAAGGCAAAGCGAACATCGGATGTCGCGCCCTCCACCAACGTAACTCCATCATGGTCGACACGCGAAACTTTGTCCGCACGTGCTGCCATACTAAAGCCTCCTAATAACACAAGTACCGCGGCATCGCCGCTACAGCCCGCGTTTATACGGCTGTCATACTTCTCTAAAAGGATACCTGCTGCGCTGGAGGCAATCGTAAAGGGAACGTAAAGAGATTGGAGGTTCTAGTTTACAAAGTCGAAATAAAAAGGGCGCGTCCATACGGACACGCCCCTGTGCACAACAATGCAAAGAACGACTTAGAAGCTACCGCGCTTCAGGAAGTCGGGAAGCTCGAACTGATCGTTGCCGAAGTTAGGAAGCTCGGTGCCACCGACGTTGCGGGTCGGAGCGGCCTGAGCCGGGCTCGTGGCAGGAGCGGTGCGCTGCGGCTCAGCGGAGGCAGCGGCCTTGCTCTGAGACTGCTGAGCAGCAAAGAGCTCGTCCTGACGGTTGACGTTGGAGTCGGAGAAGCCCGTAGCGATGACGGTGATACGCACCTGATCGCCCAGGGACTCGTCGACAACGGTACCGAAGATGATGTTGGCCTCGGGGTCGACGGCGTTGGCGACAACGTCGGCGGCGTCGCTGATCTCCTGGATGCCCAGGTCCTTGGAACCGGCGATGGAGAGCAGCACGCGCGTGGCACCATCGATGGAGCTCTCGAGCAGCGGGCTGGAGATGGCCTGCTGGGCAGCGTCGACGGCACGGGTATCCCCAGAAGAGGTACCGATACCCATCATGGCGGTACCGGCCTGCTTCATGATGGTCTTAACATCGGCGAAGTCCAGGTTGATGATACCGGGGACGGTGATGAGGTCGGTGATGCCCTGGGTGCCCTGGGAAAGGACGCCATCGGCAATCGCGAAGGCCTCGAGCATGGTGGTCTTCTTCTCGGCGATGTCGAGCAGCTTATCGTTAGGGATGACGATCATGGTGTCGACGCAATCGGAGAGGGTCTTAATGCCCTCCTCGGCGCTCTTCTTGCGCTTGCGGCCCTCGAAGGTGAAGGGCTTGGTCACGACGGCGACGGTCAGCGCACCGACCTCGTTCATCGCGATATCGGCAACGATGGGAGCAGCGCCGGTACCGGTGCCACCGCCCTCGCCGCAGGTGATGAACACCATGTCGGCGCCAGCGAGCGCCTCGGCAATGTCGTCGCGGGACTCATCGGCAGCCTTGCGGCCAACCTCGGGGTTGGCGCCGGCGCCCAGGCCGCGGGTAAGGTCGGTGCCGATGTGCACCTTGATATCGGCATCAGAGATCGCGAGTGCCTGAGCATCGGTGTTGATGGCAACAAACTCGACGCCGCGGATGCCCTCTTCGATCATTCGATTGACCGCGTTGGTACCGCCGCCGCCGACGCCGACCACCTTAATGACGGCAAGGTAGTTGTTGATCTCTGTCTCGTGCATGTCGGTCCTCCGAACAAAGGTTATAGCCATAGCATGGGTCGACCCCTGCGCACATTAACCTTCAGGTTGAAAGTAAATGCAAAGGTAAACCGTATTATGTTTGCACATTATGAACGTATCAGTCAAATAATTGACCGTGAAAACCAAACAAACCAGATAAACGGCGTGGTATGGCCCCTCAACAAAGCATCAACCAGCGCTATGAGGTCGGAGCGTTCCTAAATGTATAGTTACCCGGAGAGCGCACATTGATATACGTTACGCCCTCTACCTGCGAAAGCAGCTTGGTGACTACGCGCTCCTTCTTGACGATATCGTTCGAATCGCCCAGCGACACCTCAATGCCGTTATTGAGGTTTGCCGAGATGGCTTCGACCGAAGGCGTGGAAATATCCTTGACTTGTCCCAAGAACTCGCTCGAAAAACCACGCACATAATCCAAGCCAGCCTTAACGGCCTTGGAGCTCACCGCCTGGCCGGAAACCGGAGCGACATCTGCCGAGACATCAGTCAACAACACCGCGCCATAATGCTTAGCGAGCGCCAGCGCGGCATCGATTCCGGTCAGGGTATTTGAGCCCTGCCCCGTCGTGATGACGTTGCCCTGGTCATCCACTTCGACCGACGTAGACAGCGGGGCGATCCAGGTGTCATCATCCCCGATGGCCCAGGCAAGGTCATCGGAGCTGATATAGGCAATTGCGATGACCTTGCGCTCCATAGGCGTAATGATGAGCGTATGCGGGAACTGACGCTGGACATCCACGCCCGAGACCCACGGGTTCTGCTTGAGGTCCTCGGTAATCTGGTCGGGATCGACGTTAAAAAGCGACGTTCCCTCGGGCAAATCGATCAGCTGGATAGCATCGTGCTTCGTCACATGCTCGCTGCCTTGAATCTGAATATCAGTGGCGGTAAACAATCCAGAGTTGATCACCACGACGGCAACGACAACGAGTACGGCCAAGACGGCCAAAACGCCGCCCACGATTTTGCCTTTGCCTGTAACGACAGAAGCGGCGTCTGATGTTTTATTTGCCATCGCCCTAAGTGAAGACAACGGGTTGACGCCTTTTTTACCCGAAGGCTTCTTGGCGGTAGCCGGCACCGATGTCAGCGAGCGCGGTTTCGATGCGCCCAGCGTGCGACTCGGACGCGCCGCCTTAGTTCCTGTCGAGGGCTTAGGAGTTGCCATAGGACGGGCAGGCTTGGCGCCCATAACAGGCTTTGACGTCACCGAGGGACGCGAGGACTTTTTTACGGCCGGACGATTACCGAGCTGCGAGCCGACAACCGAACGACTGGTCTGTCGAGCATGCCCGACAGACTTAGAGTGCGCGACGGTATTGCGTTGAGGTTTGGCAGGCGCGCCGGAACGCCCTCCGGCGCGGCGGAAGGTGGGTTTCGATGCTCTAGAAGCCGAGGAATTTAACTTCCGGTCTGAGCTCGATGCCATACGCCTCCCTCACCTTTCCGTGCACATGTCTGATAACCGCGGCAACGTCATCGGCCGAGGCAGTTCCGTTATTAACGATAAAATTAGCGTGAACGGGCGAAACTTCCGCGCCGCCAATCGAAAAACCCTTTAATCCACAATCCTCGATAAGCTTGCCCACACTCGCATCGGGCGGGTTGCGAAAGACCGACCCGCAGGATGCGCGACCCATGGGCTGCGTACGCTTGCGCCTCGTCAGGTACCGTTCCATGCACTCGCGAATGTCGGCCTTGGGCGCCGGTTTAAGCTTGAGCACGCACTCGAGGATGATCTCATTGCGGGGAAGGCTACATTCGCGGTAGCCCCAAGTGATCTCGGACCCCGCATAATGCTTGATACCGGATGCCGGGTCAAACGTTACGACATCCTCAACCAGCGAGCCAATCCACTCGGTCCGTGTGCCGGCATTCATAGATATCGCACCGCCAACCGAGCCAGGGATGCCAACGGCAAACTCAAGGCCCGAGAGGCTACGCGACAGGGCATCGTTGACCAGGCGCGCAAACATCACGCCCGCACCGACCGTCAGCGTACAACCGTCATCGGCAACAACCGTGCGCTGAAACTCACGTCCGAGCGAAATGACGGCACCGCGATAACCGCCATCGGCAACCAGCAGATTGGAGCCCTTGCCGATGATGACCCACGGCACCTGCTCGCGATCGAGCACCGCCACGGCGCGGCGGAGGGCATGATAGCTATGGCACGTCACAAAGAGGTCGGCCTTGCCGCCGATACGATAGCTCGTATGACGCGCAAGGCGCTCGTCCTCGATCACATCCGTGTCGATCATGCCCGAGAGCGCCATGACGGCGTTAAACAGACCCATTAGACTTAAGCGTCTTTCTTGGCAGTCAGATACTCGATAAACTCGGGACCGACGGTCGTAACGTCACCGGCACCCATTGTGAGCAGCAAGTCGCCCTCGCCCACCATCTGCTCGAGCTCCTGATTGAGCTCAAGACGGCTGGAGCAGTACACGACCTCCTTGCCAGGATGCTTGGCGCGCACGGTATCGGCGAGCATCTTAGAGGTAACACCCGGAATGGGCATCTCGCCAGCCGAGAACACATCAATCAGCAGCAGTTTATCGGCATTGGCAAATGCATCGGCAAAGTCGTCGCACAGGGCCTGCAGGCGCGAATAGCGGTGCGGCTGGAACACGACGTCGACGTGCTTGTAGCCCAGCGACGAAGCGGCAGCAAGCGTCGCCTTGATCTCGGTGGGGTGATGGCCGTAATCATCGACCACGGTGATGCCATCGATATCGCCCACGTGGGTAAAGCGACGACGGACGCCCTCAAAGCTCGAAAGCGCCTTGGCGGCAGCGTCGATGTCAAGGCCCAGGACATGGGCGACGGTGAGCACCGCCGTGGCGTTGAGCATGTTGTGGCGACCGGGATTACTCTTGATCTCCACAGCGTGCTCAGTGCCGTCCTCAAAGCGAACGATAAAGTCGCTCTGGATGCCCTTGACATCCGGGTGCATGCAGACGATGTCGTTGTTCTCGGCAAAACCGTAGGAAAGCACGTGACGGCCCGTCGACTTGGCGAGCTCGACCAGATGCGGGTCCTCACCACAGACGATGACGGTGCCGTCCTCGCCCACCAGGCTCATGAATTTGGCGAAAGTTGCCTCGATCTCCTCGATACCCGAGTAGTGATCGAGGTGGTCGGCCTCGACGTTGGTCACAATGACTACGTTGGGGTTCAGGAACAGGAAGGAGCTGTCGGACTCGTCGGCCTCGGCGACAAAGTAGTCGCCCGAGCCGTTCTTGCCGTTCGTGTCATAGCCCTCGACGATGCCACCGATCAAGAAACTCGGATCCAGACCCATGCGGTCGAGCATGGTGGCGCACATCGAAGACGTGGTGGTCTTGCCATGCGTGCCGGCAACAGCGACGGTGGTGTAGCCGTGGCCCAAAGCAGAGAGCATCTTGGCACGGGGCCACACGGGAATACCAAGCTCGCGAGCGCGCACGAGTTCAGGGTTGGACTCCGGAATAGCGGTAGAGACAACAACCACGTCGGGCTTGACCTCGTCGATCGTGGCGGCCTCATGGCCCACATGCACCTTCACACCAGCGCGGGTAAGCTGGCGGATATAACGTGACGTCTTAAGGTCGGAGCCGGTAACGGCATAACCGCGCTCGTGAAGAACGAGGGCGATGCCGCTCATGCCGGCGCCGCCGATACCGATAAAGTGGGCGCTCTTAAACTCGGGCGCGGAGGTTGCAGTCTGGGAATCAGCCATGTGCTCGTGTACTCCTTGCGTAAACACTGCCTGTAACCCGTTAACTGTACCGCACCTACCGCATCAGCGCGAGGGCGACCGACGATATCCCGTCTAACTAACGCAAACCCTCTACCGCATCCGCCAGAAGAGCGGCGGCCCTATCCTGAGCCAGACCACGCGCCGCCTGACGCATGGCGTCGCGCGCCGCCGCGTCATCGACCAAGTGCAGCAGCTCATCGGCAAAGGCAGAACCGTCGATATCGGCATCGGCGCAGAGCACGCCGGCCCCGGCGTCGACCAGATAACGAGCATTGGTGGTTTGGTGGTCGGCTGTCGCATGCGGATACGGCACGAGCACCGAAGGCACGGCGAGCGCAGCGACCTCGGCCACGCTCGATGCGCCCGAACGCGAGAGCACCAAATCGGCAGCAGCCAGCATATCGCCCATGTTGTCGATGTAAGGCTGGACGCGGTAACGCTTCGCCTCCTCGGGCGTCAGCGCCAAAGCGCGCTCGGTCTCCTCAAAGCCGTCGGCACCCGTCGAATGCAACACATAGAGGTTCTTGCGCGAAAGCAGCTCGTTTTTGAGCGAAGCCACGCGCTCGTTGAGGTGCTGGGCGCCAAGTGAACCGCCAAAGACGAGCAGCAGCGTAGCGTCCTCGGGAACGCCAAGTGCCTTGCGGCCGCGAGCGCGATCGCCCTCGATTACCGAGCGACGTACGGGGTTGCCGGTCATGAGCACGTGGCCAGGGTCACCTTCGCGCTCAAAGACCGAACGCGCTGCCGGCACCGAGATGCACACGCGGGCGGCGTGGGAGTTCATCATCTTGTTGGCCAGGCCCGGAACAGAGTTCTGCTCATGCAGCAGATACGGAACGCCCGCGCCCTTGCACCACCCCAGCAGCGGAACCTCGACATAGGCACCAAAACCAATGGCGGCATCGGGCTTGCCAACCTTTGAAAAATGACTGGCGAGCGCACGCTTGGCCTTGTTGACACGCCACAGCGAGGTCAGCGCCGTCCAAGGACGGGAGCGGTCGAAGCCTGTGACCGTAATGGGCACAAAATCAAACCCAGCCTCGGGGACCAGACGACCCTCGAGCTTGCGCGACTGGCCTACGAACACAACGTGGTGGCCACGGTCACGCAGCTCTTCGGCCAAGGCGAGCGCGGGGTTGATGTGCCCTGCCGTGCCGCCGGCTGCAATAGCAACGGTCATTTTATCGGTCATGGTAGTCCCTTCGTACACGCGGTCCCTGGTCGTCGGTACGCAGACGCGCCGACGGGTCTGAGTTCAAATCGATTCGATTATATCCGCCGCCCGCATTGCGAGGAGTGGGGCGCTGAGGACGACCTTGCGGCGCCGTTCGCTGACGCGGGCGGGCTGCGGGGTCGGTCGCAGAGCCATCCAGGACGGTAAAACCGTTACGCGAAGATCGCTCGCCGCGCACGTGAGGCACGCCGGCGGTACTCTCATCCATAACGGCAAAGCTCTCACGGCGGCGGTCATACTCATCGCGGCGGGCGCTCTCGTACGAAACGCGCAGGATCAACCCGGCAAGCATGAGCGACACAATAATCGACGAACCGCCGTAGCTAATAAACGGCAGCGGTTTGCCCGTCATGGGAAACACGTTGAGGATGCCCAGCGCATTAATCAAAAACTGCACCGCGAGAATGACCGCGGAGCCAGACGCCATAAGCGCGCCCCGACGATCGGTCGCCTGCTCGGCAATGCGAAACGCCGAGTAGATCAGCATCGCAAACACCAAGAAGAACAGCACGGTTCCGACAAAACCGACTTCCTCGCCAATGATGGCCAGGATGTAGTCGTTGTGCGCTTCGGGCAGATACGAGTACTTCATGGTTGAGTTGCCAATGCCGCGGCCGAACAGACCGCCCGAGGCAAAGGCCATGATGGCAAGCGTGGCCTGATAGCCGTCACCATACTCGTCGGCCCAAGGGTTCAAGGCAACCTGAATACGCACCATACGGTACGGCTCTGCGACAAGCGCAATCATGATCACGAGAATGCCGAAGATTAGCACGCCGATGATAAATCTGGGGTCGAGACCCGCAAACAACGCCATGCACATGAGGGTCAACAGGATGATCAGGACAGTACCGAAATCGGGCTGGATAAAGATCAGAAAGAGCGAAATGCCCAGGTAGATGCCCATCTTGCGAAGGAATTCGTTGATGTTGCCACCGGGCGAAAAGAAGCGATCAAGCATGATGGCCGAATACGCAATGGCAAATGGCTTTAAAAACTCGGAAGGCTGGAACTGAATACCGGCGATGTTGAGCCAGCGCGTGGCGCCACGGCTGCCGCTGCCCACCAAGAACACCAGAAGCAGTAGCCCGATCATGCCGATAAGGAAGATCCTGAGCACATCCTCCCCAAACCAGCTGTCCGGCAAGATGCGCACGATGGCAACCATAGCCAGCACGCCAACTCCGGCAAACGCGGCTTGTCGAAACAGAAAAAACGTCGCCGAGCCATTCTCGTGCAGCGCCTCGACCGAAGACGCCGAGTACACCATCAGCAGGCCAAAGCACACCAAGGTAAACAGGCAGGCCATGAATATCAAACGGGGGCGCATGATACGGGCGGGAACGCCGGCAATATAGCGTTCGCTAAACGTCTGCCCGCCGCGACCGGAACGCGGTGTGCTGCGCCGCGAGGAAGCACGGTCCGAGTCGGGCCTCCTCATACCTTGTCGGGGGCTCTCCTCTCTCACCGGCAACCCCTATTCCATTTGCGATTTCGCCGCAGCGGCAAGCTGGGCCACATAGTCCTTAAACACGCGGCCGCGCTCCTCATAGCCCGAGAACTCATCGAACGAAGAGCAGGCAGGAGAAAGTAAGATCACGTCGCCACGGCTCGACAGCGAACGGGCGACGTCCACGGCATCGCGCAGGTCATCCGCCTGGGCGATATCCACGTCACCATCGACATCGGCCTCGTCCATAGCGGCGGTAAAGCGCTCGCGCGCATCGCCAAAGCAAACGACCGAGCGCACGTTGTCCATAACGACGCGGGCAAAGTCCGCAAGCGGCGTACCCTTATCGTGGCCGCCGAGCAGCAAAATCACATCGTCGTCGGGAAACGCCGTCAGGGCCTTTTCGACTGCATCGGTGTTCGTTGCCTTGGAATCGTTGACGTAGCGCACGCCATCGATCTCGCCACAGGGCTCAACGCGGTGCTCCAGCGGCTGGAACGATGCCAAACCACGGCAAATGCCCTCGGGATCGGCACCGACGGCCAAAGCAGCCGTGGCAGCACATAGGGCATTGATGACATTGTGATGGCCCGAGATCTTGAGCTCGGAAGTGGCGACAAGCTGAGTCTCGACGCCCTTCAGGCGGACGACCAACTTGCCGTCGCGCACAAAGGCGGCGTCTGCACCCTCGGGCTCGTCAAAAGCGACCTTGCAGATGCGGCGGCCCGGCATGTAGATGTACTCATCGAACTCATGGATGCCGGCATCCTCAACGTCGATAACCACGAGGTCGTCGTCGACCATATTCTCGAACAACTTGATCTTGGCAAGCGCATAGTTCTTGTGGCTCTTGTGCCAGCTCAGGTGGTCGGGCGTGATGTTGAGCAGCACCGCCACGCGAGGATGAAGCTCGGCGGTCGTAGCAATCTGATAACTCGACAGCTCGGCCACAAACCACTCATTATGTGCGCGGCCGTCGATCTCGTTCACGGGCGGCTCACCGATATTGCCGACGGCCACGCTGGCTTCACCGGCGGCCTTGAGCAGATAATCAGTCAGCGACGTGGTAGTTGTCTTGCCGTTGGTGCCCGTGATGGCAATCCAATTTTGGGGAGACAAGCGATAGGCAAACTCGGGCTCGCCCATAATCTGAGCGGCATGCTCACGCCCCGCCTTAAAGAAGGACGAGAACTCCGAAATACCCGGGCATGTCACGCACACGTCATAGGCGCCCTCGACCTGTTCGGCCCCATAGACAAACGACGCACCAGCAGCCTCGAGCGCACGCGTGGCGTCATTGGGCTCAGAGGTGCCGCCGCCATACACGGTAACGGCGCTTACGCGCTCGGGATGTGCCAGCGCCCAGCGGGCGACATCGAGACCGGATTTGCCCTGACCCAAAACGAGCAGGCTAAAGACATCAGCAAGAGGCATGAAAGACCACTATCCCAACTGGAAGAACAAAGCAAGGCCAACGGCACCAAAGGCCGCAGCGATAATCCAAAAACGGATGACGACCTTGGTCTCGGCCCAGCCCTTCTTTTCGAAATGATGATGGATGGGCGCCATAAGGAAGACGCGCTTGTGCGTAAAGTGGAAGTAGACAACCTGAATCATGACCGACAGGGTCTCAACGATAAACAGGCCGCCGATGATGAGGGAGACGACCTCGGTGTTGGTCATGATGGACGTGCAGGCAAACGCGGCGCCCAGGGCAAGCGAGCCGGTATCGCCCATAAAGATGCTCGCCGGATAGCAGTTGAACCACAGAAAGCCCAAGCAGGCACCGGCACACGCGGTGCAGAAGATGGACAGGTTCACGTCTCCGTGCAAAAACGCCATGGCAGCCATGGCGAGCATGGCGATCATGGAGGTGCCGCCAGCAAGACCGTCAAGGCCATCGGTCAGGTTCACGGCATTAGAAAGACCGGCGATCATCAGCCAGCAAAAGACAATGTAGAGCCACGGGAACGAAAGGCCGCAGATGGTGGTCGAAAGAACACCGAGGTCAATCGTCAGGCCGCCGGGAAAACGAATCTCGGGGGCGACGCCGCACCAGTTGACGGCAAGTACCGTAAAGGTGACACAGATAATGGTTAGGCCGATCATCTTGGCATGAGGCGTCAGACCGAGCGAGCGCCCGTGCGTAACGGAGGTCAGGTCGTCGATCAGGCCCAGCACGCCGGTCGCCAGCGTGGCGAGCAGCACGAGCACGAGCTCGGTGGTGAGCTTGCCCATCAGCAGGCAGGTCAGCGAGATCGCGACGAGGATGACAACGCCACCCATGGTGGGCGTTCCCTGCTTAACCAAATGACGCTTGGGGCCGTCGGCACGAACCTGCTGGCCGATACCCTCGACCTTGAGCAGCTTGATCCACCACGGCATGAGCAGCAGCGCAATGGCAGCGGCGATGCCAAGCCCCAAAAAAGCCTGATACGTTGGATACGAGGGATTGCCGAACATGGGCTAGCACACACCTTCCACAAAGCGGTCGAGCTCAACAAAACGGGAACCCTTGACCAGTACAACATCATGTTTTTCAAGCGCGCCGCCCATGCGGTCGAGCACCTGCTGATAATCGGAGAACACCTGGATGCGGTCCTCGTCCATGCCCATCATGCGCGCGGCATCGGCCATAAGCTGGGCCAGCTCACCACCCACGCACGCCAGCATGTCGAGCTTCTTGGCGGCGGCATAGGCGCCCACGAGCTCATGCATGCGAGGAGCCTCATCGCCCATCTCGCCCATCTCGCCCAGGATCGCCATACGAGACCCCGTGCACGAAAGCGAGCACAGCAGATCGAGGCCAGCAGCCATAGATTCGGCACTGGCGTTATAGGAATCGTCGATGACGCGGGCACCGCTCTTGGCGCGCTTGATCTCCTGGCGGTGACCGGTGATCGTGAGGCCTCTAAAGGCAGCATCGATCTGCTCGGGCGTCACGCCCAGGCGATAGGCAACTGCGGCGGCCTTAACGGCATTTGGGACGGACTGCACGCCGGGGATGGCAAGCATGGTATCGGTCGTCTCACCCTGGCCAAAATCGAGCGTAAAGACCGGACGGCCCTCGTCATCAACACGAATGTCGCGGGCACGGACCTCATCATCGTCCGAGACGCCGGCCAGCATCACGTCGATACCAGCAGGCTGGGCGAACGTATCGCGAATGAACGGTGTATAGTCGTCCTCGCCGCCCAAAACCAGCAGCGGCAAGAAGTCGCCGGCGGCGCACATACCCTGGACAATCTCGGCCTTAGCGCGGGCGATGTTCTCGCGGCTACCCAAAATGCCGATATGAGAGGTACCAATCTTGCTCACGATGGCAAGGTTGGGATTGGCGGACTGGGACAGGCGCTCAATCTCGTGGAAATGGTTCATGCCCATCTCGAGCACCAGGACCTCGGTATCGGCCGGAGCGGAAAGCACCGTGAGCGGCATGCCGATCAGGTTATTGAAATTGCCCTTGGTGGCCCAGACACGATAGCGCTTGGCGAGCACGGCGGCGAGCACGTCCTTGGTCGTCGTCTTGCCGATGGAACCGGTAATACCAACGACCAGGCAGCCAAGCTCCAGGCGATACGCGTGCGCCAAACGCAGCAGAAACTCCTCGGGATCATCGGTCAGCAAGATGGCACAGCCCTTGTCCTGCGCCAGCGAGACCAGCTCGGCCTCGGGCTCACGCGTCATCACGACGGCGCCGGCACCCGACTGGACGGCACGGGAAGCAAAATCATTGCCGTCGACGTTTTCACCGGGAAAGGCGACGAAAATCGTCCCTTCCTCGACCTGGCGCGAGTCGATAACGCACCCGCGGCATACCCGATCGGCTTCTCCCGTCACGGTTCGGGCCCCAGTTGCGGCCGCGAGGTTGTTGACGGCGATCTCTATCATTGCAGCTCCCCTGTAAACCTAATAATGCTATCGGCGTATTGTATCCCAGCGCCGCACATGCGTGGTGCAGGGCATGTGAACACCCTCATATGGGACAACAAACCACGCCCCAAAGATTGTAACCCCCTACTTCGTGTGCGGGATACCCAGCACGTCGAGCGCGTTGGCCATAATGGACTGGAACGGCACCGCAGCGGCATCTGAGCCGCTCGGCGTTCCGTCGAGCGTGATATAACACAGCACCTTGGGCGATTGTGCCGGTGCAAAGCCCATAAAGGACGACATGTAGTTCTCCTTGAGGTAGCCGCCGTTCTCGTCGGCACGTTCGGCCGTACCGGTCTTACCCGCTACGTCATAGCCGTCAACCGCGCCGCCAACGCCCATTCCCTCGGACACGACCGTCTGCATGCACGATGTCACCTGGGATGCGGCGTCCTCCGAAATCGCGCGCTCGCCTTCGCCCCAGTCCTTCTCGTCGCCTTTGCTGGACTTATAGAAGTGCGGTGTCATCATCACGCCGCCGTTGGCGATGCCGCCCACGGCACGTGCGATCTCAATCGGCGAGACAGACAGTGCCTGTCCAAAGCTCATCGAGCCCAGCGTGGCGCCGTCATACTGGTCACGCTCCTTGACGATACCCAGGCTCTCGCCCGGAAAATCTACACCAGAGCTGTGACCGATGCCCCACTTGTCCACATAGGTGGCAAAGTCGTCGGCACCGATCTTGCGCCCCACCAGGACAAAGCCCACGTTGGACGAACGGCTCATCATCTCGCGCACATCCATGGTCATGGCGTAGTCGCGCTTGTCGGCATCGGTGACGGTATCGTCGCCCACCTTGATGCTCGCCGGCACCTCAAACGACGTACTCGATCGCACGACACCCAAGTCGAAGCCGGCGCCCGCCACGAGCGTCTTAAAGACCGAGCCGGGCTCGTAGGCGTCGGTGACCAGGCGCAAGTTCATATCCTCGGTCTTGGCGTTTTCCAGATCGGTCTGGTCGTAAGTCGGATACGAGCAGGCTGCCAAGATCTCGCCTGTCGTAGGATCGGTGACCAGCGCCGAGCCGTTCTTGGCCTTTGTCTTCTCGACAGCCTCTGCCAGGGCATCCTCGGCCGCACGCTGGATATTGACGTCGAGCGTCGTCACGATATCAACGCCGTCGACCGCAGCCACCTTTTTATAGGCACCGCCCGCGATATAGCTGCCGTCCCTCGCGCGCTCGCGTACGAGAGAACCGTTCGTGCCGGTCAGAAGCTTGTTGTATTGCTTTTCGAGACCCGTCAAGCCGTCGTTGTCTACATTCACTACACCCAGCACCTGCGATGCCAGATTGCCGTATGGATATACACGCTTCATGGCCTGCTCAAAAAGCACGCCGGGCAGGTTCTTCTTCTCCAGCGCCGCAACATCGTCTTCGTCCACCTGGCGCTTGATATACACCCAGGTTCCATCGGACTCGACGAGCTTGCGGCAGGTCTTTTTATCGATTCCAGTTGCCTTGACCAGCGCCGACACCGTCTTGTCAACATCCTCGACAAGCTGCGGGTTCACGGCGATGTTGCGACATTCGACCGACGACGCCAACACGTTGCCGTTGCGGTCGTAGATGGTGCCGCGTTTGGCATAGAGGGTCTGCGCAAGCAGGCGGCGCGCATCGGCACGCTCGCGCAGTTTATCGGCTTCGACAATTTGATAGTCGGCAAGGCGAAAGACGCCCAAGCCCAAGCCAAGCCCAATGAAGCCCATGACGGCTTTGCGGCGAGGCAGAGGCGCGCCTGTGAGCCATTCGGTCGACGAACTCTTGCGCGACCTGGTGTTATGCACTTGAGGGCCGCCCGAGCCGCGAAGTCGCGACGCCGGGTCGTTGCCACGGGACTGCCCGGCGTTGTAAGATTGCCGACCCGTTCCTTGATAACCAGAACGTCCCCGCGACGAGGGACGTCCAGAACCGCGGCCCCCATCGGAACCGCGGCGATAGTCATTTGTCATACTCAGCTACCGTCTTGCTACTGAGCGGTCGCGGTCGCGTTGGCGCCCGCGGCTGCATCCTGCGAAAAGTCAAGTGTAACGCTCTCGCCGGGCTCCACCATGCCATAAGCGCCCGCAAGGTCGCGAATGCGCGTGTCGGCGCCATAGACCGAATGCATGACCTCCAGGTCGGAGCTCTCATCGGTCGCCTTTTCGAGCGTGTTGGTAAGCTCGGCGTTGCTGTTGAGCACCTGGGCCGTAACGCCGGCGAGCGCCACGCGGGCGACGCCGATCGTCATGAAGATAGCCGCAATGATGCAAAACGTTTTAAGAACGCTCATGAAAACCGGGCTTACCACCTGGTTTGCCTGACGGCCCGCGCCCGTGTAGACATCAAAGCGCGGCGCGCGCTGCTCACGGGGAGCAACGGGGGCCTGCGGCGTCTCACGATAGGCGGGCATGGCGTTCATATCATAGGCGAGTGCTGCGCTTGAAGTGTTGTAGCCCATGATATGCCGCCTCCCATCCCGAGTACGTTGGTAGTGTGTTTAAGCTTCGTTTATGGTGCGAGCGGGAGGTCCAATATCGCGCGGTCGCGTCTACAGACGCTGCGCCACGCGGATTTTGGCTGATCTCGCCCGAGGGTTGCGCTCAACCTCATCAGGCTGGGCAACCAAGGGTTTGCGGGTGATGACCTTGAGTATCGGCACGTTGCCGCACACGCACACCGGAATCTCCGGCGGACACGTGCACCCCTGGCTCATCTCCTTAAAGTGGTTCTTTACGATACGGTCCTCGAGCGAGTGATACGAGATGACGCAGATACGTCCGCCCGGGTTGAGCCACCTGGTGGCGGCATCAAGCCCTCGTTCGAGCACATCGAGCTCGTGATTGACCTCGATGCGAATGGCCTGGAAACTTTTCTTGGCCGGGTGTCCACCATGCCGACGAGCGGCAGCCGGGATACCCGCCTTGATGATCTCGACAAATTGGCCGGTGGTTTCGATCGGTTCTTGCTCGCGGCGGCGCACGATCTCGCGCGCGATCTGCGAGGCGAACTTCTCTTCGCCGTAGACGCGTAGAATCCGGGCGAGGTCGTGTTCGTTATAGGTGTTGATGACCTCAGCTGCGTTTAAGGTGTTATTACCCGGATCCATCCGCATGTCCAATGGGGCGTCCTCGTTATACGAAAAGCCCCTGCCAGGGATATCGAGTTGCGGCGACGAAACGCCCAAATCGAACAGGAAGCCATCGACCCCGGGCACCTCGGCCGAGCAAAGCAGCTCGTCCAAGTCGCCGAAGTTGCCCTTCAGCAGCTGGTGCGGAACGCCGGGAACCTCGCGGTCCAGACGGGCGCCAGCGGCCTCGAGGGCCATGTCGTCCTGATCGACGCCGAGCAAAAGGCCCGTCTCCCCCACCTGCGCGGCCATCTTTACCGAATGACCGGCACCGCCAAGGGTGCAATCGCAGACAACGGAGCCGCTCTTTAGCCGCAGCGACTCAAGCACTTCGCCGAGCATGACAGGTTCATGCCGATATTCTTGTGTCAAGATCCCACGCTCCATCCGTTACCCGTGCCTTGCCCTTACGAGAAGAAGAGGTCCAGCAGGGCCTCATCGTCATCGTCCTCATCGGCCGCGGCGCGATCCCAAACCTCAAGGTGGTCGTAGTTGCCCACAACCGTGACCTCGCGGTCGAGGTTCGCCTGCTTGCGGAGAGACTCGGAAAGACCGATACGACCGGCACTGTCCACATCCATCGACGTGGTGCGCTTGTTGATCGCCCTCATGAGCTTCTGGTCATTAATGTCACGCGGGTTAAAACCCTCGTGGCCCTCACGACCCGCGAAGAGTCCTTCGACCCACTTATCGAAGGCCTCGGCAGAGAACACGTACAGAGCATCGACATCCAGGGCTTTGAACACGCGAACGTGCTCTCCAAGCTCCTCGCGAAGAGGTGCAGGCAGGGACAGACGACCTTTTGCATCGAGATTGCGCTCGTATGCACCAGTCATTCCCATGTGCGCCCTCCCCTCGGTTACTCAGATGGCACGTACGCGGGGAACCACCCCGCCTGTCGACGTCATTAATAATATGGGGAACCGCCCCATTTTTCAACACCTTTCCCCACCCC
>DBEZDO010000075.1:0-10788 GCA_048187355.1 Collinsella sp. | reverse complement strand
CAGTCCTGCGCAAGACGGAAAGCACATTAAGTGCTTTCCTTTGCGTGCGGAACTCGCGATAAACTTAATTACGCGCCGCTCCCCGCCCACGCCGGGCAAACATCGTTGGACTTATCACTGACATGAAATAGGCGCTTGTATATCGTCCGCTAGCTTGGCACGGTACAATGCTTTCAGATTTCAATTTATAAATTAGTGGGGTTAATTCATGGCAGAATCTCGTGCGGAGCGTAAGGCTCGTCGTGCTTTGATCGAGGCGGCTGAGGGGTCAAAGGAGGAGAAATCTTCTACGAAATCCAAGTCTTCTAAAGCTGCAAAAAGCAAGTCGGCTAAGGGCAAGGCTAAGGCCAAGCGTCCCGGCTCTCGTCGGAACGAGGATAAGGCATCTCAGACTCGCTCCAAGCGCTCGCATAAAGATCGGGTTTCGTCTGCGCGTAAGGCTGTGGACCCCAAGTCTCCCTGTTCGATCATGAAAGCTTGCGGTGGGTGTACGGCGCTCAATCGTCCTTATAAGAAGCAGCTCGCCGCCAAGCAGGCTGCTATGGAGGAGCTTTTTGCTGCTCTTTGCGAGCGTGAGGGTATTAGCGTCGACCCCATTCGCGGTATGGGCGTCACCCTGGGCGACCCGGGCAAATATCCTGCGCCGCGTGGCTTTCGTCATAAGGCTGCCACTCCCTTTGCTCCCGGTAAGGAGGGCGCTGTCCGTTGCGGTTTCTTTGAGCGCGGCACGCACAAGATCGTTGCCGTACCCGAATGCCCCGTCGAGGCACCGGGCGCCCGACAAATTCTTAACGGCATCGCGCGTGAAGCTGAGCGCCTGCACATTCCCGCCTTTAACGAGGACAAGCATCTGGGCTTGCTCCGCTATGCCGTCGTCCGCTGCGGTTGGCGTACCGACCAGGTCATGGTTACGCTCGTGACCGCCCAGCGTGACTTACCGCATGCGCAGGAGTTCTTTGAAGCCGTGGCGGCACTCGATCCGCATATCGTCACCGTTGCCCAAAATATCAATGGCCGTCCCGGTAACGCCATCTTGGGCGAGGAGACTCGTATCGTCTATGGCGCCGAGTGCATGCGCGACCAGCTGCTCGGTTGCGAATTCGATATCTCCCCCACCGCGTTCTATCAGACCAATCCGCAGCAGACCGAGCAGCTCTATCAGCTCGCGATTGACGGCATGGACCTGCAGCAGGGCGACGTACTCATGGATGCCTATTGCGGTAGCGGAACTATCGGCCTGTGCGCAGCTAAAGATGCCCAGAACAAGGGGATCGGCATTATGCTGCTCGGCGTAGAGCGCAACCCGGCGGGCATTGCCGACGCACGCCGCAATGCCGAGCTCAACGGCCTCACCCGCAGCGCTTGGTTTATGGCCGACGATGCCACCGATTACATCCTAGATGCCGCCGACAACAACGAGCAGATCGATGTCCTTTCCATCGACCCGCCGCGTGCCGGCTCCACCCCCGAGTTCCTCGAAGCTGCCTGCGCACTTAAGCCGCGCCGCATCACCTATATCAGCTGCAACCCCGTGACCCAAGAGCGCGACCTGCACCAGCTCCTCGACGGAGGCTATCGCCTGCTCAAGATCACGCCAGTCGACATGTTCCCCCATACCGACCACACCGAAACCGTAGCGGTCCTCGAACGCCGCTAACCAACCTTAGTAGATTTTTGGGACAAGAAAGGGGGCGACCCGTCTGGGCCGCCCCCTTCGCTTGGTTTAAAAATTCCGCTATATCCCCTTGCGCAGGTCGCACACGCCGGCTGCCGCCATCTCGCGCAGCAGCGTCTCGCGATCGCGCGTCACGATCAGATCCAACGGGAAGTGAATCTCGTCGAGCATCTTGCGAGCGTAATCGAGCTTACCAATTGCCATGCCAATGTGCGCATCGGTCGAAACGCCAATGCCCACGCCCAGCTCGGCGCAGCGCTCGGCGATCTTGCGGCATACGACCCAATGCTCAGTGTCGACACCGTGTTCAAGACTATGGTTGTTGATCTCGATAATCTTGTGCTTGGCCTTAGCCGCCAACAGCACCTCGTCGATATCGAACGGCACGCCCGAACGCCCCGTGTGACCCAGCATGAACACCTTGGGGTGCTCCAGGGCATTGATATACATCTCGGTCGTCTGGGCCAGCGTCGCGCCTTCAGCAATCTGCGGATTATGCACGCTCGCAACCAAATAATCCAAATTACGCGTAACCAAATCGAACAGCGAATGCTGACGGCTGTACGAATCGCCGGCAATATCGAGCGTGACAGGAGTGTCCTCGCCAAACAGGCTTCCGTCCAGCGAAACGATATCGGCCTCGGCACCACGCAGCACCAGCACGCCGCTCCAAATGCGCGGCCAGATATCCTGGTTGATAAAGAACTGGTAACTGCGCAGGTCATTGGGGCAAGCCGTAACCATAGAGCTCAAATGGTCGGCAGATCCGAGCACCTGCAGACCACGCTCTGCCGCCCAGTACACATTCTCCTCAATGGTCGAATATGCATGCGCAGAGAACATCGTATGGGTATGAATGTCACAAGAAAGCAGGTAGGGCATCAGGTCTCCTTATCTGGCACGGCCGTCGCTTATATTCATTGTACGCATAGCCTTCGATAGTCGTAAAACCACTCCATCCCAAAGACACAACGTCCACGACAACGGGGTCCGGCTTAACACCAAACCCCATTTCACGTAAAACATTGTAGGCAGAGCGCTTTACTTTTAACGATACTCGTCCGCCAACTGTTTCCAAGCGGGTAGCGAATTGACAATCGTTTCGTAGCTCACGCAATAGCCCAGGCGGAACCAACCCGGCATACCAAAGCTGTCCGAGGGAACCGCAAGCAGCTCATACTTCTTTGCGCGCTCGCAAAACGCATTCGCATCGGACTCCAACGCTTTCACCCATAGGTAGAACGCGCCATCCGGCTCAACATAGGTGTAGCCATACTCCGCTAGTGCGTCGGTAAGCGCGGTGCGGTTACGTGCATAGGCCTCAACGTCACTCGGCTCATCGATGCAGTCGATAATTACGCGCTGAAAGAGCGCCGGCGCGCACACGAAGCCCAGCGTACGGGCAGCACCCGCAACAGCCGGCATCAGACGGGCAGCCTGCGGATTGGTGTTGGGAACCAAGATCCAACCCACGCGCTCACCAGGCAGCGACAGCGACTTGGAATACGAGTAGCACACGATGGTGTGCTCGTAGATCGAGGGCACCCAAGGCACCTCGGCACCGTACACGATCTCGCGGTACGGCTCATCCGAGATGAGCATAATCGGATTCTCGGAATCGCGCTGAGCGTTGGCCTCGCGCAGAACATTGGCCAGTCGCGTCAGCGTGTCGCATGTATATACGGCACCGGTCGGATTGTTGGGCGAGTCGATAATGACGGCAGCCGTCTTATCGGTGATCGCCTTGAGCACGTTGTCCACGCTCAGCTGGAACGTGTCTTCATCAGCAGGCGCCTCAACACACGTGCAGCCGGCCTTCTCAATCCAAACGCGATACTCCGGAAAGTACGGGGCGATAACAATAACCTCGTCGCCCGGGTTCGTAACGGCGTTGAGCGTACAGGTGAGCGAAGCCGCAGCACCCACCGTCATAAAGACGTCCTTACCCTCATAGTTCGTTCCAAAGCGGCGGTTGAGCGATTCGGCGACGGCTGCTCGACATTGCGGCAGGCCCGGAGCGGGGGTGTAGCCGTGCAACTGATCACTCGGCAGCTCCAGGGCCTTCTTAATCGACTCAGCCACGGCAGCCGGCGCCGGAACGCTCGGATTGCCCAGCGAAAAATCGAATACGTTTTCCGCACCGATCTGCACCTTGCGCTCAAGGCCATAGCTAAAAATCTCACGGATGATGGAGCTTTCCGCACCGCGAGCATACATAGTTTCGTTGATCATCTGTTCCCCTTTCGCATAGGCGCTATTGTACGCTTTAGCCGAGCAAAGTGCCGCAGCAATGTTGATTGGGGACAGACTTAAATGCGTGAAAACGCTCATTTAAGTCTGTCCCCAATCAACAGACGGCCCCATATCGCTCAAAAGAAAAAGCCTCCGCAGGTTTCCCCGCGGAGGCTTTCGCCACAAAGACTATTTGTCGGCGTCGGTGTCGGCATCGGCATCGACGACGGCATGGTCATCGTCAGCATCATCGGATGCGGCTTCGGCATCCTCCTGCATGGCCGCCTGCGCAAAAGCCGCGGCATCGGCCGCCAGCTCCTCCTCGCTCATGCGAGGCGCGCGCTTCTTGGTCGGCATGCCGGCCGCCTTGGCATTGCGCTCCTCCTTGGCCGCCAGGATATCGCCCTCGCGCTCAAGGTAGGCGTCCCACTCATTATCGAGCAGGGCATTCACGGCATCGCCCTCGACAGTCTCGCGCTCAAGCAGCACCTTCGCCATCAGATCGAGCTGATCGCGACGGGCGTCCAGGATCTCGACCGCACGACGATGGGCCTCACGCATAATGCGCTGAACCTCGATATCGATACGGCGCGCCGTCTCCTCGGAGTAATCCTGGTGATCGGCGTAATCGCGACCAAGGAACACCTGATGTTGCGCCTCGCCAAACACTTGCGTGCCCAGCTCCTCGCTCATGCCCAGGCGCGTGACCATCTCGCGCGCCATCTTGGTTGCGCGCTCCAGATCGTTGCTCGCGCCCGACGTAATGTCATCGCACATGAGCTCCTCGGCAACGCGACCGCCCAAGAACACGGCGAGCTCGTCGAGCATCTCGTTCTTGGTCTTGAGGAAGTGGTCCTCCTGCGGAAGCTGCAGCGTGTAGCCCAGAGCCTGACCGCGGCTGACGATCGAGATCTTGTGGACCGGATCGGAGTGCTCCAGGATGTGGCCCACCAGGGCGTGACCGCTCTCGTGGTAGGCAATCGTGGTGCGCTCGGCCTCGGTCATCACGCGACCCTTGCGCTGCGGTCCGGCAATCACGCGCTCCATCGATTCCTCGACCTCGTCCATCGAGATCACGGAACGATGACGGCGAGCGGCCAGCAGCGCAGACTCGTTGAGCAGGTTCGCTAAATCGGCACCAGTAAAGCCAACGGTCATCTGGGCGAGCTTCTCAAACTTAACGTCCTCGTCCATCGGCTTGTTCTCGGCATGCACGCGCAAAATCTGCTCGCGGCCCTTCACGTCCGGACGGTCGACCGTAACCTGACGGTCAAAACGGCCGGGACGCAGCAGCGCCGGATCCAGAATGTCGGGGCGGTTGGTGGCGGCGATCAGGATGACCGACTCGCTCTCCTCAAAACCGTCCATCTCGACCAGCAGCTGGTTGAGCGTCTGCTCGCGCTCGTCGTGGCCGCCGCCCAAGCCGGCTCCGCGCTGACGTCCCACGGCATCGATCTCATCGATGAAGATGATCGACGGGGCCTGGGACTTGGCCTCCTTAAAGAGGTCACGCACACGGCTGGCGCCGACACCTACGAACATCTCGACAAAGTCGGAACCCGAGATGCTAAAGAACGGCACGCCCGCCTCGCCGGCAACGGCCTTGGCCAGCAGCGTTTTACCGGTGCCCGGAGGGCCAACCAGCAACACGCCACGCGGGATCTTGGCGCCCAGCTTGCGATAGCGATCCGGATCGCTCAAAAAGTCACGGATCTCCTCGAGCTCCTCGACTGCCTCGTCCACGCCGGCAACGTCTTCAAACTTGACCTTGGGGCGTGTGGCCTCGTTGGTCTTGGCGTTGGTCTTGCCAAACTGCATGTTCCTGTTGTTGGCGCCCATCATCTGGCGCATAAAGTAGAACATGATGGCGATAAGGGCGATCGTCGGAAGCACACTCATCGCCAAGTCGCCCCAAAAATCGGGATCGTTGGTGTTGACGATGTACTTGGTATCGGGGTGCTCCGCCATGAGCTCGGCAAGCGAATCGGAGCCGACATAGGTCGAGGAGAAGCTCTTGAGCTCGCTCGTATCGCCCTTGTCCTTCTTCGTCTTCCAGTAATGACCCGTCACGCTTCCGTCTTGAACCGTATAGGTCAGATCTTCGACGCGATCCTGCTTGATGGCGCTCACCATCTCGCTCATCGCGAGCTTAACGGTATTGCTGGAATTGGCAAAGCCGGAGCCCATGTTAAAGAAGGCGTAGCCCAGAAGCGCGCAAGCCAAAATAAAATACAGCCAGCCCGTACGCGTGGGCTTCTTGCCTCCGGGCATCCCCGGGATCTTAGGCTCCCGGGGAGTCTGGGAATTGTTATCGTTATGGTCGTCGGGCATCTTACGAATAAACCTCCGGTTTCAAAATGCCCAGATACGGAAGGTTACGATAGCGCTCGGCATAGTCGAGGCCGTAGCCCACCACAAAGGCATCGGGGCAATGGGTTCCAACATACTTGGGCGTGATGGCCGAGACGCGGTCCTCAACGTCCTTCCACAGGAAGGCGGCGACCTCCAGCGAAGCGGGCTTGCGGCTCTCGAGGTTCTTCATCAGATACTTGAGCGTCAGGCCCGAGTCCAGAATGTCCTCGACGATCAGCACGTCGCGACCGCGGATGTCGATATCCAGGTCCTTAATGATACGCACGATACCCGAGGACTTCACACCGTCGCCATAGCTCGAAACAGCCATGAAATCGATGTTGGTCGGCAGCTCGATCTTGCGCATCAGGTCGCCCATAAAGACCACGGCGCCGCGTAGGACCGCGATCAGCACCAGATCCTTACCCGCGTAGTCGCGCGTAATCTCCTCGCCCAGGCGAGAGACGATACCGTCGATATCCTCCTGCGTAAACAGAACCTTCTCGATATCCGGATGTTGAGAAGCCATGACAACCCTTTCTTGTGCTTATCGCCCACACACCGCCGTATGGACGCGAACTTCACATTCTAGCAGCGCACGGGGAATATTTTCCAGCCCGCGCACCATCAGCGCGGGAATACCGTCAACGCCGCACAGAATAGCTGGCGTAGGACGCTATTCCGCATCGACCACACGAAGCAGATATGCCACGCGCGTTGCGGCCGTGCACTTAAAACGCTCGTCCGCGCGAACTCCGGCGACCCACACCACGGCACCTCCCGGCGCCGTCCTCACCATGGGCACGCCGGCGCGCTCGGAAACGGGAATGCGAGCCTCGCCTAACAAGTCGGATACTTTCTTGCTTCGGCCACTCATCCCTAACGGGCACATCACGTCTCCCGGTGCGGGACCGTCCACCCACAGGCGCGCCAATCGCGCCTCGACAGGGATCTTGCCACGCGAGCCCGCCAGGATCCGCTCACTATCGCTGTCGGCAAAACCCAGGGCAGCCGCGTCTACCAAAGCTGTCACTTCCCCGGCAGCCGCAAGCTCACGGGCGCGACGCACGATATCGCATCCCGGCTCAACGGCCATCGGCTCTGCGACCAGCATGCGCCCCCCGCCCAACGGCAAACGACCGGGTACGGTAACCCAGTCCGCGACCAGGCCCTCGCGAGCCGCCGGCGCCTTAAACACCAGCATGCCAAACTCAATGCGTGCGTCAATCCCCGCCGGAAGCGTGACCGAGCCGGTGCCCTCGGCAACGCAGGAAAGGACTCGCTCCACATGTCGCATCTCTGGACGAGCGTCCGGATCGATGCGCTTAATCGCCAGTCGCACGATGCGCCGCGCGATTACCACCTCGGCCGCAGCAAGGCGTCTGGCATCGAGCACTAGCGCGCCCGCCGCCTCCTTGCGCAGGCAGCTTCGAAACGCCTGCGCCGACAGCTGGGATAGAAACGCGTCTTCGTCACCCAAGATCTCACAGGCGGCGCCAATCGTCTTGCACACGCTCGCATTACGCTGTGCCACCACTGGCATTACCCGATGGCGCACGTAGTTTCGCAGATACGAGATATCCTCATTGCTCTCGTCTTCACGCCACGGCTGACCATGTACCTGTAGATAGCCCACGAGCTCGCCATGAGTTAGGTCGAGCAAGGGACGCACCACGATATTCCTCCGGCGAGGAATGCTCGATAGACCAGCGGGCCCCGAACCCTTAATCGCGTTCATCAAAAACGTTTCCGCGCGATCCGAAGACGTGTGCGCGGTGCAGATACGAGCCGCCGTTCGCGGCGCCCCCGTCTGGGCGCAGAGTTCGCGAACATACCTCCGCGCCGCGGCATAGCGCACCTCGCGGGCCGCGGCCTCAATATTGCCCGACTCCCCATCAAAATAAGCGTGCTCCACACACAGCGGTAAACCATATTGCGCGCAGAGCTCACGCACAAAGGCCTCGTCGCCATCGGACGCCTTGCCGCGCAGATGATGGTTTACATGCAGCACATGCAGACGCTCGCGAGCAATGGGGGCAACACCGCGTCCGTCTTGGATATCCAGCTTTGATGTGCACGCCATAAGAAGCAGTGCCGTCGAGTCCGCGCCGCCTGATACCATGAGCACGACAGGAGCAGCCTGCTGCCTCGTCCGGGTCTCATCGACTGTCCCAGGCACGGCATGGTGTCCATAATGCTGAGATACCGTAGGCATTTGCTTCCTCCTCTATTCGTCCGCACCCATTGTATCCTTTGGAATCTTATGTCTCGTCTGCACCTTCATATCCTCGGCAGTGGCTCTAAAGGCAACTGCGCACTCATCGAGGGCCCGCAGGGGCTCATTATGGTCGATGACGGACTGTCTCGCCGCGAGACATTAAAGCGCATGGCAGAACTGGGGCTCTCGACAGACAACGTTTCGGCTCTTCTCATTACTCATGAGCATAGCGATCACATCAAGGGCCTCGATGTCTGGTGCAAGCACTGGCACGGCCCCCTCTTTGCCAGCAGGGGCACTCTTTCGAGCAAAGAAAATCTTTCGCATCTGCCTGTCGAGGAATTCGATCCCGGTGACACCCTATCCATTGCCGGCATCCACGTGCAAACCTACTCAACATCACACGATGTCATCAATCCAGTCGGCTATCGATTTGACGCCCTCGATGATTCCATCGGCTTTGCCACCGACACCGGAGAGCTATCGAGCCAAGCCATGAACACCCTCAAAGATTGTCGAGTCCTCGCGCTCGAAAGCAACCATGATGCGACCATGCTGCGCGAGGGAGAATATCCACGCTTTCTTCAGGAGCGCATCCTGTCTGCAAGGGGACACCTCTCCAATGGCCAAGCCGCCGAAGCCGCGCGCGAACTTGTTACCGATCGCACCGAACAGCTCATTGCCATGCATATCAGCCAAGATAACAATCGTCCGAGCCTTACCGTCAAAAGCTATGCCAAAGCTCTGGCCGCAACCCTGGATGACGAGCTCGGCAGCTCCGCCACCCTTCTCCAAGGATCGCGAAAACTCTCGATACGCCCCGCAAGCCAGTATCGGCCAGCAACCATTCAATAGACTGTCCTAAACAGCAAAAGGGGCCGGGAATCGCTTCCCAGCCCCTTTTGTTGTCTTTTAATAGCGAAGAACACCAACGAAGTTATTCGATGGAGATCTTCGTAACGTTCTTCTTCTCGACGATCTTGGGAACCGTAACGGTCAGGATGCCGTCAGCGTACTTAGCCGAGAGGCCCTCGCTCGAAGCGTCCTTAAGATACACGCCACGCGTCGCGCTGTACGAGCTGAACTCCTTCTGCAGGAAGTTCTTGCCCTCGTTCTCCTCGTCTTCCTCGACATTCACGCTAATGGACAGACGGCCCTCGTTAAGCTCGACATCGATATCGTCCTTGGCGACGCCGGTCAGATAAGCCTTGACCTCATAGCCATCGCCCTTATCCTCAACGTCAACGGGGAACGCCTTAGAGGCAATCGAGCTGTTCGCTAGGTCGCTCATATCATCAAACAGATCGAACAGCGAGCTTGCAGAGGGACGAACGCCAAAAACCGAACGATAAGGAACCATGCTTGCCATGTTTACCACTCCTTTATAGGACTGCCGAGTCATCTTCCAGGTGACTGGGACTTCTTTTGACGCTCTTATATATGCCCACCCAGTGCTCATATATACATCGACTATAAAGTTTTTTGAGTCCAGTACTATAAGCATATCTAAGTGCGTATGACTCAGGTTTTAGGAAGGTTAAGGTTCTTTGAACCAGAGCTTAAATACCGAGTATGTCCCCAGCTACAAATAACAAGGGGCTTACAATGAGCGCGTACACGTTGTTGGTAACGAGCTAAAGGGCATCATGGACGACCAAAACCAGAACAATATGTTTATGCCGACGCAGGGGGAAGATACTTCCACGCAGCCGCCACGGTTCCATCGCCCCCACATCTCGCAAGAGCCCATTAATGATCCGGAGCCCGAGTATGTGACGAGAAATCGATATCAAACGCTCGAGGATGCCCAAACGGGACGTAAACATATGGGCGTCGCCTCGGGAGACCCTGTATATCTGAAAGACGCACCATTATCTAAAAACAGCGCAGCTAGTGATGAGCCGATGAAAGCATCCGCCGCTCATCAACAAAGAGGTCCTCGACCAAAGCAAACCTTGACGCATTCGGCTCGCTATCTCGAAACGCCAAAACAGGGAAAATCAATCTTCGTTTCATCAAGTAAACGACGCAAGCAGCATCGACTGACAATCCTGCTTTTGATCATTGCAGCCATAGCAGTCGCCCTTGTTATTCGTTTTATTTTCTTTAAATAAAAGCTCAATACCAAAAAGAATTAAATCGTCTGGCGTAAATGAGTCATTTATGCCCGGTAAACGCAAAAAGGGGGAGGCCGCGAGGCCTCCCCCTTCTTCAGTTTCGCTGACGGCTCGGTGCCGTCCACCGGTCAGCGGCGCCCTGGCCTCCCACGGGCTGACCCCGCAGTACTCTCGGCGCGATGGGGCTTAGCTTC
>DBEZDO010000074.1:0-32016 GCA_048187355.1 Collinsella sp. | reverse complement strand
AACGCGAAAGCGTTTGTAGCCCGTGGGCGAAAAGCCGCCAGGCTTTGAAGCCGGAGGGCATGCGTAGCATGCCCGGACATCCCCAGCTCTCCGCCAGTACGAATTTGAAGAAGGGTCCCCTTTGGGGCCCTTTTTTGTGTGGAGAAAGGAGGCATCCTTTCGGACGCCCCCTTTCAGTGGACTTATTATTCTTGCGCCCTACATCTCAGGAGCCTTGGCTACGGTCTCGCTCTCTGCCGCAAGTGGGCGGTTGTCGATGCGGCGGCCCAAGCGATCGAGCTTCACGAGCAGCCATTCAATGGGATTCGGCCCTGCGCCTTCCTCGTCGGCAACCAGGTCCATGACGGCGATCTTGGTGCCGTCCTGCTTGAGTGTAACGCTGCCCACCTTGTCGCCCACATGCACCGTGCCCGAAAGATCGTCGTAGCTAACCTTTTCGGTCACCTCGCCGGCAAGAGAAAACACGGTCGCTTGCGCCGTGGGATCGGCGAGCGTGGCGTCGATTGTCTTATCCGTCCAGTCGGTTTGACTAATGCGCGCCATAAGCGGGTTGCCGTTGGCGGTCTTTTCCTGCGTGTTGGCGATTGCGACCGTCATCTTGTGACCGTAGTACCAATTGGCAAGGGTTGCGGTATCGGTAAAGCGCTGGTCGGTGGTGGTGGAGTTCAAAACGACGGTGTAGATCTCGTCGCCATCGCGGTTGTAGGCGCTCGTAAAGCAATAGCCCGCGTCGTCGGTGGTGCCGGTCTTGCCGCCGATGTTGCCATCTTGGCCCAGCAAATAGTTATGCGTGTCCATGGAATGCGAATGGTCGGTGCCGTCGGCGCCCGTGACCTCGATCCAGGAATCCTCGCTCGCTACGACCTCGCGGATCGTGTCGTTTTTCATGGCCTCCTGCATCATCAGCGCTACGTCGTGTGCGGTTGAGTGCATATCGCCAGCCCACTCATCAAAGTCCAGACCATGCGGGTTTTCAAAAAGCGTACCGGTGCAGCCGAGCTTCTTAGCGCGCTCGTTCATGGCCTTCACAAATGTGGCCTCGGCGTCTTTGGTCTTAGGGTCGATCTTCTTGCCCACATATTCGGCGAGAACGATGGCGGCGTCGTTGCCCGAGGGAATCATCAGGCCGCGCAGTGCCTGCTCCACGGTAAGCTCGTCGCCTTCGAGCAAGCCGGCGGTCGAATTACCCACGGTGGCTGCGGCGTTGCTCACCGTGACCTTCTCGTCCATCTTGCAATTCTCGACGGTTAGGATTGCGGTCATGACCTTGGTGATCGAGGCGATCTTGACCTGCTCATCGGCACCGCGCCCATAGTAGACGGTGCCGTCTTTGCCCATGACGAGGGCATTGGTCGCATCGATATCGGGCAGGTTTTCGGCCGTGATGCCGCGCGCATCGGCGGTTTTGCCGCAAACATTGTCGGTCGTGAGCACTTGGGCGCCGGCGACGGTGGGCGCGCCAGCGGCAAGGGCGATAGCGCAGACAAAGCCGGCGGCAAGCTGGGCTGAGCGCTTTGCAAAAGAGGTGAGGGACTTCACGGATTTCGCTTTCGACGGGATGGTCTCTTCTGGAACTAGAGTATATCGTTTGCCGGCGTCGGCGATCATCGCGTGCGCGCGTGGCCCACATCCGCACCCGAACGGGCACAAGGGTGCTTAAGGCCGACTTAATCACCCACGCTTGTTGTGTGTGGCGTGCGTCGCCTCAGGCATAATGGAGCGCGAGAGGAGCACGCATGAACGAGCGCATTTTGGTAGTTGATGACGAAAAGGCCATCGCCGACTTGGTTGGTATCTACCTTACAAAAGAGGGCTTTGATGTCCAGATTGCCTATAGCGGGGCCGATGCGGCCAAGGCAATCTTGGAGCAGGAGTTCGATCTGGCGCTGCTGGATGTCATGCTGCCCGATATCGATGGCTTTGAGCTGCTGCGTACGATCCGTTCCAGCCATACCTATCCCGTGATCATGCTGACGGCGCGCGATGCCCAGCAAGACAAGATCGAGGGCCTTTCGCTTGGCGCGGACGATTACGTGGTCAAGCCGTTCCGCCCGCTGGAGCTCATCGCGCGCGTGCACGCTCAGCTTCGCCGCTACACCAGCTACGGTAGCCGTGCACAGGCGGCCGAGTCGCCGACCATTCAGCTCGACGGCTTGGAGATCAACCGCGACGCTCGTTCCGTGACGGTGGACGGTGCACCGGTACGCCTCACACCCACCGAGTATTCAATCTTGCTGTATCTGGTCGAGCATCGCGGCAGTGTGGTGGCCGTGGAGGACCTGTTCCGCGCGGTATGGAACGAGGACTTTATGCCCGGCTCCAACAATACGGTGATGGTGCACATTCGCCACTTGCGCGAAAAGATCGGCGACGACGCACAAAAGCCGCGCTTTATCAAAAACGTCTGGGGCGTCGGCTACATCATCGAATAACGCTTTTCGCTTGTGAGGATCTTGATATGACAAAAGACGATAGGCAAGCGTTCGAGGTGCCCGATCGGCTCTTTGAATACGTGAGGTCGGTCGTCGACAACCGCGCGCTTGCAACGGTGCTACTCTTTTTGCTGAGCCTGCTGCTGATTGGCATCGACAACATCGTCGGAATCTTGGCGGTGCTGCTTGTCGGCTTTTTGCTGATCGATCGATTTGAGATCGTGTGCCGCTGCGTGGTGATTGGCGGCGCCGCGTGGGCCATGACGTTGGCGATTGGCGCCATGGCGCTCGGCGGCATCGAAGGGCCGGTGCTGTTCGATGCCGGCTTTGTATTCAACATGCTTGGCTTTGTGCTGGCGCTTGCCGTGTGCGTGCTGTTCTTGTGCGGCCGCGCCCTGTACTACCAGGGCTACGAGCAGGGCGAGCAGCATGCCGATTGTGTGCTGGCCGCTCGTATTCAAGATCGCCTGATCGATCACCCCGACACCTGGGATAACATCGACGGCGACTTCTTGGAGGTCGAGGGCGCCCTTAACCGCGTGCGTGACCGTGAGCGCAAGGTGCAGCAAGCTCTGCGTGACGAGTCGCATCGCAAGGACGATTTGGTCACGTACTTGGCACATGACCTACGCACCCCGCTTGCCAGTGTGGTGGGCTATCTTTCGCTGCTGCAAGAGGCTCCCGAGCTGCCGGTTGAGCAACGTGCGCACTTTACGGGCGTGGCGCTCGACAAGGCGCACCGGCTCGATACGCTCATCGAAGAGTTCTTCGATATCACGCGCTTTGACTTCCACGATATCGTGCTCACGCGCGGCTATGTTGATCTGGGGTTGCTGCTGGCTCAGGTGACTGACGAGTTCTATCCCATCCTCAACGAGCAGCATAAGGAAGTCCAAGTTGATATTCGCGAGGACCTGACGGTGCTCGTGGATGGCGACAAAATGGCTCGCGTGTTCAACAACATCATGAAAAACGCTATTGCCTATAGCTATGAGGGCTCGACCATCACGATCGAGGCCAGGCGCCGGGACGGCGGTGGCGTGCGCGTGCGCTTTATCAATCAGGGCGATCCCATCCCTGAGGCAAAGCTCAAGGTGATCTTTGAGAAGTTCTATCGCCTGGATGCGGCGCGTGCGACCAATCGCGGCGGCGCTGGACTGGGGCTTGCCATCGCCAAGGAGATCGTATGCGCGCACGGCGGTACCGTTGCATGTGAATCGACGCCCGAACACACGATATTCACCATCGAGCTGCCCGCCGCATAGCCAGCGTGCCCTTACAAACACTTGACAATGCGCTCACGTGCATATGAGCCGCGATTCCTACTATCGATACTGCTGAATTGATATCGATGTGGAGGTATGCGGTATGACGGCTGCTGCGGCTGTGGAGCCCACGGAGCTTGAAGAACTCATGAAAGCGCAGGCCGAGGCCGCGCACGAGCGCGAGGTTGGGGATGCGACTCGCCCCACGGCAGAGGATCTTGCCGCCTCGCCGACGCGAATCGATGTTGAGGGCCTCGACCTGTTCTATGGCGACCACCATGCGCTCAAGGACGTGAATATCAAGATCCGCGACAAGCAGATTACCTCGTTCATCGGGCCTTCGGGCTGCGGAAAGTCCACGTTGCTGCGCTGCTTTAACCGCATGAACGACGGCATCAAGGATTGCCGTATCGAGGGCAAGATTGCGCTCGATGGTCAAGATATCCTGGGCGACTACGACATCTGCCGCCTTCGCCAGCGCGTGGGCATGGTGTTCCAGCGCCCCAACCCGTTTCCCATGAGCATCTACGACAACGTCGCGTATGGTCCGCGCGGTATGGGTGTGCGCGATCGCGCTGCGCTGGATGAGCTGGTCGAGGACTCCCTTCGTCGCGCTGCGCTATGGGATGAGGTCAAGGACAAGCTCAAAGAGTCGGGTCTGGGTCTTTCGGGCGGCCAGCAGCAGCGTCTGTGCATCGCCCGCGCGCTGGCCGTGCAGCCCGACATTCTGCTGATGGACGAGCCGACCTCGGCACTCGACCCTGTGTCGACGCTGGTGGTGGAGCAGCTGGCCTGTGAGCTCAAAGAGACCTGCACGCTCGTGGTCGTTACGCACAATATGCAGCAGGCGGCGCGTATCTCCGATTCGGTCGCATTCTTTTTGCTGGGTGAGCTGGTGGAGCACGCGCCCACCGCGCAACTCTTCAAGAATCCGACCGATCCGCGCACGGCGGATTATTTGACGGGGCGTTTTGGCTGATACCATCTAGTAAAGGTACCTTTAGGGTTAAGATGCGGTCATGCCGGCCGCAAAGGGGTTCAACATGATCTATTACGTCGAGGACGATGACAACATCAGGGATTTGACGGTCTATGCACTGCGCAAGCAGGGGATCGAGGCCGAAGGCTTTTCGTGCGATGGTGAGTTTAAAGCTGCCGTGGCGCGACGGGTGCCCGATGCCGTCCTGCTCGATATCATGCTGCCCGATACCGATGGCTTGGCGATTATGCGTCGTCTGCGTGCCGATCGCCTGACGGCGACGGTGCCCATCATGATGCTTACCGCCAAGGATACCGAGCTCGACAAGGTGATGGCGCTCGATGGCGGTGCCGACGATTACCTGACTAAACCCTTCTCGCTCATGGAGCTCGCCAGCCGCTGCCGCGCACTGCTGCGTCGCGGCGGCATGGTCAAACAGGCAAGCGATGTGCTCAGCGTGGGCGACATTGTGCTCTCGCCCAGCCATCGTGAGGTGACTGTTGCCGGCGAGTCGCTTAAGCTCACCCTGCGCGAGTTCGACCTGCTCGAGTACCTCATGCGCAAGCCCGGCGTGGTCTTTACCCGCGAGTCGTTGCTGCAGAGCGTGTGGGGCTGGGACTTCGACGGCGGTTCGCGCACCGTTGACGTGCACGTGCAGACGCTTCGCCAAAAACTGGGCGAGCATGCCAGCGCCATCGAGACCGTGCGCGGCGTGGGCTACCGCTTGGCCGAGCCTTCTGCCGGCGATGGTGCCAAAGGCGACGACACCGCGGCCACCGCATCGGAGGAGTAACCCGTGGTCTTCGCCCCCCAGGGAAAACATACGCTGTCGCACCGCGTTTTTGTGACGATCTTTGTCTGCGCCATGGCGGTTATCGTGGCGTTTACGGTGCTGGGTGCGTTCTTTGTGCAAAACACCTTGGCGGATGCCACGAGTGCCAATCTGGCGCAGGAAACCGAGCTCATTGCTGCCGCTCTCGACGAACAGCAGGAGCCCATCCCGTTCTTGCGTAGTCTCGATCGCGAGGACTTGCGCATCACGCTGATTAACAAGGATGGATCGGTTGCCTACGACAACGAGGCGTCGCCTTCCACACTGCCCAACCATGGCGATCGCCCCGAGGTCATCGAGGCCTTTGAGAGTGGTTTGGGTTCCGCGGAGCGCGCAAGCTCTACGCTCGACGAGATTATGCTGTATCGCGCCGTCGCCCTTGATAACGGCCAGGTTGTCCGCTTGGCGCAGGCCCAGCCTGGCGTTGCGGCGATTTTGCTGTCGATGGTGGCGCCGATGCTGCTTATCGCAGCAGCGGGTGCGGTACTCTCGTTTTTTATGGCGCGCCGCGAGTCCCGTGCCATCATCGCGCCGTTGCAAGAGGTGGATTTGGACCACCCACGCCGTAGCTATGAGCACGCCTATGCCGAGATGGTCCCCATGCTTGAGCGTATCGAGTCGCAGCGCCAGGAACTCAAGCGCCAAATGGCGGTGCTAGCGGACAACGACCGTATGCGCCGCGAGTTCACGGCGAATATCACCCATGAGCTCAAGACGCCGCTTACGGCGATTTCGGGCTATGCCGAGCTCATCGCAAACGGCATGGTCGAGGGCGAGGGCGACCTGCGCAACTTTGGCGGTCGCATCTATCGTGAGGCGGGCCGCTTGGCAGCGCTTGTCAACGATATCCTTACGCTGTCTAACTTGGACGAGGCCGAGCGTGCAGCTGAGGGCGAGGCGGTGCCCATTGGGTCCACGGAGCCTATTGAGCTCTCGCGTGCCATCTACGCGGTCGAGCAGCGTCTTGAACAGGTCGCCCGTCAGGCGAATGTGACGATAAGTCATGAGACCAAGCCTGTGGTCATCGAGGGCGTGTCGCGCTTGATTGACGAGCTCATCTATAATCTGGCAAGCAACGCCATCCGCTACAATCGACCCGGCGGTACGGTTACGCTGCAGTGCGGCACCAACGACGAAGGCCATCCGTTCCTTGCGGTCGCCGACACGGGAATCGGTATCGCGCCTGAAGAACAGGGCAAGGTATTTGAGCGGTTCTATCGCGTGGACAAGAGTAGGTCCAAGGCACGCGGCGGAACCGGTCTGGGGCTTGCCATTGTCAAGCATGCGGCCCTGTATCATCACGCCACGCTCGATCTGTCGAGCGAGTTGGGCGTGGGAACCACCATTACGGTGACGTTTCCCATACAGCAGGACGAGCCATTCGCATAGCGATACAACATAGATATTGATGTAGACGCCGCATTTGACTTTCGGGTGCGGCGTTGTTGTGCAATTTTACGATTGCTCCCGACATTTTTACAGGAGAGCCTGTTTCTTATGTATAGAGTTTGGTCTCGGTAAAAAGATGCGATAACAAGATGCGATAACATACGGATAGTTTTGTCAATCCGAACTGGGGAAATGAAAGGCAAGCTGCATGACCCTTCTCGAACTGTTCCAGCTGCTGAAGAAGCACCTTCAGCTGGTCATCACCCTTCCGGTGGTCTGCGCGATCGCCATGGGCATCGTGTCCTTCGTTGCGATGGACAACACCTATACCGCGACGACGAGCATGTACATTCTCGCCAAGACCGACGATAGCGGTCAGATGAGCTACAACGATCTCTCGGCGAGTCAGATGCTTTCCAACGATATCGCCACGCTGCTGGATAGCGATAGCGTTAAGAGCGGCGCAGCCAATGAACTGGGCCTCACCGATCTGGATGACTACAAGGTGTCTGTTTCCTCCGAGACCACCACGCGTGTCATTACGCTTTCGGTTACCGGCACCGATGCCAAGGAGACGGCTAAGGTCGCAAAGGCCATAGCTAGCTCGGTGAGTACGGTCGCTCAGAACGTCGGCGCTGCCCAGAGCATCAACGTTATCGACGAGGCTAAGACCCCCGAAGCCCCCAGCGGCCCCAAGCGTATGCTGTACGTTGCTGTCGCGTTCCTCGCGGGCATCTTTATCGCAGTTGCCTATGTCGTTTTGGCAGACATGCTCAACACCCGCATCCGCGGTGCCGAAGAGGCAGAAGAGCTCCTGGGCATTCCCGTTGTTGGCCGAATTCCGGCTATGAAAGGTGGTAAATAGGCATGGCTAAGGCAAAGAACACCGATAAGCTCGTTGTACAGAATGCCGCCAAGACCCTTCTGGCCAACATCCGCTTTGCGAGCGTGGACGACCCCATTCGCACCATCACCGTTACCTCCTCGATTCCCAACGAGGGCAAGTCTACGGTTTCCATTAACCTTGCTCAGGCAATTGCCACGAGTGGCAAGTCCGTGCTCCTGGTTGAGGCCGATATGCGCCGCAGGTCCCTTTCCGATATGCTCGGCGTTCGTTCGCGCGGCGGACTCTATGCGGTTCTTTCCGAGCAGATCTCCATTGACCAGGCAATTGTCGAGACGGGTCAGAAGAACTTCTACTTCCTTGATGCCGAGCCGCATATTCCCAATCCTGCCGACATCATCGTCTCTCACCGCTTTGCCAAGCTGGTAAAGGCACTGTCTGCTAAGTTCCAGTACGTCATCTTCGACGCTCCCCCGGTCGGCACCTTCATCGATGCTGCCGAGATTGCCAGCCTGACCGACGGCACGCTGTTCGTGGTGCGCGAGGACTTCACCAAGCGCGAGGAGGCGCTCAACGCCATCGGTCAGCTTAAGAAGTCCGAGAAGGTCAAGCTCATCGGTACCGTTATGAACTACTGCGAGACCGAGACCAGCGAGTACTACTACTCCTACTACACCAAGGACGGTAAGAAGGTTAAGAAGGGCTCCGACGATCAGGGGACTTCCAAAAAGGGCATCTTCACCAACCGAGCAAACGTTTAGTTGATTAAGGCTGACCTATGCGTGACATTCATTGCCATATCTTGCCGGGTGTAGACGACGGCGCCGCCGATCTCGATGAGAGCTTGGCGATGCTCGAGGCTGCCAAGCGGGCCGGTGTAACCAGAATCGTTTGCACTCCTCACTGCCGTGATCCCTATTTTGATTACGACAAGATGTGGGATGCCTTTGAGCTGCTGCGTGATAACGCTGACGGTTTTCCGCTCCAGATGGGCTTCGAGGTCAACCATCGAAAGCTCGTTGAGCTTGGTATCGATGCCGCGGAGCACTTGCATTTCGATGGGACCAACGAGTTTCTGCTCGAACTTTCGACGCATGCCGATGCGTATGCGTTTAGAGAGTACGAGAACACGATTTACGATTTGCAGTGCCGTGGCTACCAGGTGATCATCGCTCATCCTGAGCGCTATCGTGCGGTTCAAAAGGATGTAAGCGTGGCGGAGCGTCTGGTCGATATGGGCTGCAAGCTGCAGGCTTCGGCGGACTTTATTGCCGGCGGTCGCTTTGGTCGCGAGAAAAAGCCGGCACAGCGCCTGTTCGATCAGAACCTGTACAGCTTCATCGCGAGCGATGCCCATAACGTGGGTCATTACGACTGCCTGGCGAAGGCTCGCGCGAAGTTTAGCGTACGCGGAGCTCATTTTCGCTAAAATCTGTCCCTAACGTTCGCATTGAATGAAAGGGCAGCCATGGATATCCAACTTAAGACGGGATGCTTTGATGACGCGGCGTTGGTGCGCCGCGTCGTTTTTATGGACGAGCAGGGCTACGAGAATGAGTTCGACGCTATCGACGAGGATCCAAACTGCATTCATGTGACGCTCTATGTAGACGGCGAGCTTGCCGGTTGCTCGCGCGTGTTTCCCGAAGAGCTTGAGCGCGTGGCTGACGCAGAGGCCCCGGTGTTGCCGGCATGCGACATGGACGAAGGCGTTGCGGCGGGGGAGACCTACATTATGGGGCGCGTCGCCGTGCTGCCGGCTATGCGTCGTCGCGGACTGGCGAGTGCGATCGTGGAGACCAGTGCTTCGTGTGCACGCGATGCCGGCGCCAAGCTTATTAAGCTGCATGCGCAGGAATACGTGCTGCCGCTCTATGTAAAGGCGGGCTACACGCAAATTGCCCCGGTAGATTACGAAGACGAGGGCCAGCCCCATGTCTGGATGGCCAAGCGCGTAGATGGCAGATAGGGACGTTCCTTTTCTGCCGGCAGCTGGGGACACTCCTTGGCAATTGACGCATTGGAGCGCTCGGACATACAGTTTTTCGATTCCGTATGTATATATGCGCGCTATTGGGTTATAAAATCTAAGTCTGAACATAGCAGGTCTGCGATGCGGCTCGGGCAACCGGGCCGTTTTTGCGGACGGGGGTAGCGCGAAAGGACTGCACATGCGTCAATTTAAGACCGAGAGCAAAAAACTGCTCGACCTCATGATCAACTCCATCTACACCAATAAGGAAATCTTCCTGCGCGAGCTTATCTCTAACGCGAGCGACGCCGTCGACAAGCTCAACTTTAAGAGCCTGCAGGATCCGAGCGTCAAGATCAACCAGGGCGACCTGGCCATTCGCGTCTCCTTTGATAAAGACGCCCGCACCATTACCATCTCGGATAACGGCATTGGCATGACCGCCGAGGAGCTCGAGCGCAATCTGGGCACCATCGCCCATTCCGGCTCCGAGGAGTTTAAGACCGAGAACGCCGAGCAGCAGGGCTCCGATGTCGACATCATCGGCCAGTTTGGCGTGGGCTTCTACTCTGCCTTTATGGTTGCCAGCCATGTGAAGGTCGTCAGCCGCGCCTATGGCGAGGATGTCGCCCATGTGTGGGAATCCGACGGTCTTGAGGGCTACACCATCGAGGACGGTGAGCGCGCCGAGCACGGTACCGATGTCATCCTGACGCTGCGCGAGAACGAGAAGCTCGATGCCGACGGCGAGGCCGAGACCTACGATCGCTTCCTGACCGAGTGGGGTCTCAAGAGCCTGATTCAGCAGTACAGCAACTATGTGCGCTACCCGATTCAGATGATGGTGTCCAAGAGCCGCCAGAAACCCAAGCCCGAGGACGCCGGCGACGATTACAAGCCCGAGTACGAGGACTACCAGGAGCTCGAGACCGTCAATTCCATGACACCGATCTGGAAGAAGCGCAGCTCCGATGTCGAGCAGAAGGACTACGACGAGTTCTACAAGTCCACGTTCCACGACTTTGACGATCCTGCGCGCACCATCAGCTTCCATGCCGAGGGCACGCTCGAGTACGATGCCCTGCTGTTTGTGCCGGGCCGCGCGCCGTTCGATCTGTACAGCAAGGATTACGAGAAGGGTCTGGCACTCTACAGCTCCAACGTCCTGATCATGGAGAAGTGCGACGACCTGCTGCCCGACTACTACAACTTTGTCCGCGGCGTCGTGGATTCCGCCGATGTGTCGCTCAACATCTCGCGTGAGACGCTGCAGCAGAACCGTCAGCTCAAGGCCATCGCCAAGCGTGTGGAAAAGAAGATCACCGCCGACCTTGAGGATATGCGTGACAACGACCGCGAGGCCTACGAGAAGTTCTTTGAGAACTTTGGCCGCGGTCTTAAGTACGGCATCTACTCGAGCTATGGCATGAAGGCCGATGAGCTCGCCGATCTGTTGCTGTTCTGGTCTGCCAAGGAACAGAAGATGATTACCCTGGCCGAGTATGCCAAGGGCATGCCCGAGGATCAGAAGGCCATCTACTACGCCGCCGGCGACTCGCGTGAGCGCTTGGCCAAGATGCCCGTGGTAAAGGGCGTGCTCGACCGCGGCTATGACGTGCTGCTGCTGACGCAGGACGTGGATGAGTTCACCTTCCAGGCTATGCGTGAGTACGTTGCCGCCGATATGCCCAAGATCTACGAGGACGATGCCGCCCGCGAGGCTGCCGAGAAGGCCGTGGCCGATGGTGCCGAGCCCGAGGTTGAGGATCGTCACCTGGAGTTCAAGAACGTCGCAACCGGTGATCTTGACCTGGCGACCGAGGACGAGAAAAAGGAGGCCGAGGACGCCACCAAGGAGAACGAGGACCTCTTTAACGCCATGAAGGAGGCACTCGGCGACAAGGTCGAGAAGGTTGCCGTCTCTGCGCGCCTGACCGATGCTCCCGCGTGCATCACCACCGAGGGCCCGCTTTCGCTCGAGATGGAGAAGGTGCTCCAGAAGGGTCCCGAGGGCGCGCCCGACGGTATGCCCAAGAGCCAGCGCGTGCTCGAGCTCAACGCCAAGCACCCGGTCTTTTCCAAGCTCGTCGCCGCTCAGAAGGCGGGCGACGCCGACAAGATCAAGCAGTACTCCGGTTTGCTCTATGACCAGGCCCTGCTGGTCGAGGGCATCCTCCCCGAGGATCCCGTAGCCTTCGCGGCGGCTGTTTGCAACTTGATGTAGTTCGGGGATACGGCACCGTAACTAGATTAGAACGAGAGTGGATAATCTCCCACTTTTGGCTCGAATGCGGGCTTGAAGTGAGAGATTTTCCACTCTCGTTTCCTTTTGAATGATCCCTCCGTCCCCAAGGGATCATTTATTTGTGCGGGTTGTGGTTTTGTGACCTGCTGAAATTTAAGATACTGTACAACTGTACGTTAACTCATCTTCGTAGTATATTGCTACCCGCAAAACTCAACACCATTGTGCTTTGAGACGTTAAAGCGCCTACTACAATGGTTGTCGATAGTACGATTCGATTCAACGACAGGATGGATGGTCCAAGCGTGAGTCTCGGCAGCAAACTATCCAATGCAAAGGTCTCCTTTGCGATATTTAAGCGCGACATTAAGCGACTGCTTGTGAACCCCGTCGCCTTGGTGGTTACCCTTGGCGTGTGCGTTATTCCCTCGCTGTATGCCTGGTACAACATCGTGGCCAACTGGGATCCGTACGGAAACACCCAGGGCATCAAGATTGCCATCGCCAACAACGATCGGGGCACCCAAAACGACCTGGTGGGCGAGCTCAACGCGGGCGATCAGGTCGTCGATCAGCTCAAGGAGAACGATCGGCTGGGCTGGACCTTCGTCGATTCTGCGGCCGATGCCAAAGAGGGCGTCGAGAGCGGTGAGTACTATGCGGCCATCGTAGTCCCCAAGAACTTCTCGGATAACCTGGTTTCGATGCTCGACGGCAACTACCATCAGCCCAAGCTTACGTACTACGTCAATGAGAAGAAGAGCGCTATTGCGCCCAAGGTTACCGACACCGGTGCAAACACCATCGAGGAGCAGATCAACTCGGAATTTGTCTCCACGGTGGGCGAGACCGTTGCCAGTATTGCCAAGGATGCCGGAGTCGATTTAAAGGACAAGGCAACCCAGACTCAGGATTCGTTGGCCGGTTCGGTATCAGAGGCTTCCGATACGTTGGGCGAAGTGCGTGATTCGATTGGCGACATGAATGCCGCCATCGATAAGACGAGTGGTTCCATTGCCTCGGCAGATGCGGCACTTGCCGGTCTGCAGGGTCAGGCGCCGTCGCTGACGCAGGCGATCTCCCAGGGCAATGACCTGCTGGGCGAGGCTCGCGCCACGGCGGGCAACTCTGTCGCCTCGCTCTCCAAGGCGCTCTCGGAAGGCAGCCTTGCGCTCACCAAGACGTCAGCCTCTGCGAACGCTGCCATCGGCAAGCTGACGGGCACGGTCACATCTACGACCACCCGTATCGACAACTCGCTCGAGTCTCTCCAAGCGACGATCGACCACAATAAGGCCGTTATCGGGCACTTAGAGATTCTCGCCAATGACACGTCGACAGGTTCCGAGGAAATTGACGCGCGCATTGTATCGACCATCGATTTGCTTCGAGAGCAGAATGAAAAGCTTCAGAGCATCAAGGACGGTCTGTCCGCGCAGTCGAGCGCCATGGCGAATGACGCAGCGGCTGTTTCGGGTGCCAGTGACGCTATCAATAACGCAATTCATACCGGTGCGACCAACCTTGGCCAAGCCCAGACGGACTTGGGCCAAAACGCGCTGCCGAAGGCCTCGAGCGCGCTCGACTCTTTTGCTGCCGTTTCGGGCGACCTGACCGGTATCGTCTCGGGTATGACACCTACACTTGCAAATGCGCGCGGCACGTTGGCGCAGCTTAGCGCTACGCTCGGCCAGGCCAAGACCACGCTGTCCCAGACCGATTCCTCGCTTGCCAAGGTCCAGGACAAGCTTGCAACCGCCGCCAATGACATCGCGGCGCTGCAGACCTCCGAGTCCATGGGCGAGCTGGCCGATCTGATGGGCGTCGATGTCAATGACGTGGCAGATTTCATGGCGTCTCCGGTTGAGTTGACGTCCAAGTCAATCTATCCGGTCAAGAGCTTTGGCTCGGGCATCGCTCCCTTCTACACCAATCTGGCGCTTTGGGTGGGCGGCTATGTGCTCATCGCCATTTACAAGCTCGAGGTCGACCGTGAAGGTGTTGGCAGCTTTACGGCGCGCCAAGGCTACTTTGGCCGCTGGTTGCTCATGGTGATCCTGGGCGCGTTGCAGGCCATCATCGTTACGGTAGGCGATCTGGTGATTGGCGTGCAGTGCGTCAGCCCGCTGCTGTTCGTGCTGGGCGGCATCGCCATTTCGTTCACCTACGTCAATATCATCTATGCGCTGTCCACCACGTTTAAGCATATCGGCAAGGCTATCGGCGTCATTCTCGTCATCGTGCAGATCCCGGGTTCGTCGGGCATGTACCCCATCGAGATGATGCCCGGCTTCTTCCAGTGGCTGCACCCGCTGCTGCCCTTTACCTACGGCATCAATCTGCTGCGCGAGACGGTCGGCGGCATGTATTCGTTCAACTACCTGTTTAACCTGTGCATTCTGGGCGTGTTCTTGATCGTGGCGCTCTTTATCGGCCTGCAGCTGCGTCCGCTGCTGCTCAACCTTAACCTGCTCTTTGATAAACAGCTTTCCACGACCGGTATGATGATTTGCGAGTCCAACGACCTGCCGCGCCAGCGCTACTCGCTGCGCACGGCCATGCGTGTCATGCTCGATTCCGATTCGTACCGTCGCGAACTGCTCGATCATGCGGTCGCCTTTGAACATCGCTACCCGTACTACATCAAGGGCGGTTTTGCCGCCGTGGTGGGCGTTCAGGTCCTGCTCTTTGTCCTGTCGACGGTTCTCGATATCGACAATAACGGCAAGATCATCCTGCTTGTCATTTGGATCATCTCGGTTATTGCCATCTGCGGCTGGCTTATCAATATCGAATATATCCGCGCGAGCCTCAATACCCAGATGCGCATCTCGGCGCTTTCGGATGAGGACCTGCGTCGCGAGATGCGCGAACACACGGCCGCCATTCCTGCCGCCCGCCACATGTTTGGCCTCAACGCCAGCGAGCGTGGTGCCAAGGGCGGCGATCAGTCCACGGGCCGCTTGCCGCATATCGGCTCGCGCCATAAATCTCAGGGCAGCGACAGCACAGCCACAAATGATGGAGATACCACCGCGCTTGGCAAGCACTCCAAAGGAGGTGAGGCATAAATGAAGAACATCCTGCATCTGTTTAAGCGCGATGTCCAAAACGTGTCTCGCTCCGTGATCGGCTTGGTTGTCGTGATGGGCCTCATTATCGTACCGTGTCTGTACGCGTGGTTTAACATCGCCGGCAGCTGGGATCCGTACGGCAACACCGGCAATCTTAAGATCGCCGTGGTCAACACCGATGAGGGTTACGAGAGCGATTTGATCCCCGTCGAGGTTAACGTGGGCGAAAACGTGACCGCCACCCTACGCGGCAACGAGAGCTTCGATTGGGTTGTGCTCAACAATCGCGAAAAGGCTATCGAGGGCGTTAAGTCGGGCACGTACTATGCTGCCGTCGTTATCCCCAAAACGTTTAGCGCTGACATGATGACGCTTTTCTCGACCGACGTGAAACACGCCGATATCGAGTTTTACGAGAACCAGAAGGCCAACGCCATCGCGCAGATCGTGACCGAGAAGGGTTCGAGCGCCGTTCAAAGCCAGGTTAACGAAACTTTTACCGAGACCATTACGAGCATCGGTCTTAAGACGGTGTCCAGCCTGCTCGATTACATGAGCACCGACCAGGTCAGCAACTTTATCGCCAACCTGTCCTCGACGCTCGGCGATTCGGTCCAGGACCTGCAGGACGTTCAGGCCAGCGCAACGTCGCTTGCGGGCATTTTGAGCTCCACGTCCGATTCGCTGACGTCGGCGAGCGGTATGCTCAAGCGGACCGGTGCCGTCGATGAGTCGACAAAGCAGCTCATGGAACATGCCAAAAGCGGCATCGATGATTCCAAAGAAGCGCTTAAGGCGGCAAACGATGCCATCGATGCCGCAATCGATGGAAGTGCGGGTTCGTTCGACAATGTGTCTGCCGAGCTCGCGAAGGCGTTCGACACCGCAAACCAGCATGTCGACCTTACGGTGTCCCAACTCAACGATGCCGCTGCGGCCCTCAATGCGCGCGCCAAGGATATCGATGCGATGGCCGATCAGCTCCGCAGCCTTGCCGACCAGGTGAGCGATGAGAATTTGAAGGACGGCCTCAAGTCCGCCGCGACGTCGCTGGGCAGAATCGCCGTTGAGTACCGCAACAATGCCAAGGATCTGGCGGCCACCGCGAAGTCTCTCTCCGATAGCATGGCCGAGGTCAACAACTCGCGTGCCGAGGTCGATCAGGCCATCGCCGATGCCAAGGCCGGCATCGCGGGCGCCAAATCCGATTACGATTCCACGTTCTCGGTTAAGGCCAAGGAGCTCAAGAAGACCGTCTCGGGCATTCTAGACTCGCTCGATGGTATCTCGGGCGATCTGGATAGCGCCGTAGACGGCCTGACCGACGCATCCGGTTCGCTGGCAAAGGGCCTCTCCAAGGCTGCAAAGCTGGTCAACAAAGCTTCCGATCAGCTGGGCGAGGCGTCGGACAAGATCAGTGCGTTTAAGGACGAGCTCGACGGCGCCTTGATGTCGGATGACCTCGCTACGATCAAGACGATGATTGGCAATGATCCTGAGGGTCTGGCCGTGTCGCTTTCCGGCCCTGTCGCACTCGACCGCAAGCCGGTCTATCCAATCCGCAACTACGGTTCGGCCATGGCGCCGTTCTACACGATTCTGTCGCTCTGGGTCGGCTCGATCGTACTGGCGGCCATGATGAAGGTCTCGGTTGACGACGAGCTTATCAACGAGCTCATCCCCGTGCGCCTGCACGAGATCTACCTGGGTCGTTACCTGTTCTTTGGCGGTCTGGCTCTGCTGCAGGCAACGCTCGTGTGTGCGGGCGACATCCTGTTCTTTGGCATTCAGTGCGACAACCCGCTGCAGTTTGTGCTGGCTGGCTGGGTCGCGAGTCTCGTGTTCTCCAATATCGTCTACACGCTTACGGTTTCGTTTGGCGATATCGGCAAGGCGCTCGCTGTCGTGCTGTTGGTCATGCAGGTCGGTGGTTCGGGCGGCACATTCCCCATCGAGATGACCGGCCCTGTGTTCCAGGCGATCTATCCGTTCCTGCCGTTCACCCACGGCATCAACGCCATGCATGCCGCCATGGCTGGCGCCTACCATATGGAGTACTGGGTTGAGCTGGGCATTCTGGCGAGCTATCTGATTCCGTCGCTGGCCCTGGGCGTCGTCTTCCGCCGCCCAGTCATCAAAGCCAACGACTGGGTCATCGAAAAGCTGGAATCGACAAAGCTAATTTAGTGCGGCAACGTTAACGCTGATGTAGCACTAATGCCAGCGAGCGAGCCGCATTTGCGCCAAGGTGACGTGAAATGAAAGGGCGCTGACCTTCTGGTCGCGCCCTTGAAATTGAACGTCAGATTGGCGTGAATGCGGCTCGCGCAGCGTCGGCCGGTCCGCCGTTCGGTAGAACGGCGGAACAAAACGCTTTAGTGGGCTGGATTGCGTGGGCTGCTTGGTTGTTGCTACAGTAGCGGGGCGTGCCGGGGGTCCGGTGCGCCCTGCTTTTATTTGACCATGAGGCGGCACGCAGCCATGCGCGTGCGGACACCACGCCCAGATTGAGCGCGAGGATGCCCTATGGCCCAGCATGCCACTGACAATATCGAAATGATGCCCGATAGCCCTGTTGCTCGCGAGGACCTGGGCGCGGGCGGCACCTCCCGCGGCGCCGGCGCTCGCTCGCCGCTGTTCTGGAAAGTCCTGCTGCTTTCGGTGGCAGTCGTCTGGGGCTACTCCTTTACGACCATGAAGGACGCGCTCGACACCATTCCGGTGTTCGAACTGCTCTACGTGCGCTTTCTGCCTGCGGCGTTGGTCATGTTTTTCATCTTCCACAAGCGCATCATCGCGCACCTCAACGCCCGCAACCTTATCGTCGGACTTGGCATGGGCGCACTTATGTGGGCCGCCTACGCCCTGCAGACAGTCGGTCTGGCGCACACCACGGCGGGCAAGAATGCTTTTTTGACGGGCACGTATTGCATCGTTGTGCCGTTCGCGAGCTATTTTCTGAGCGGCGAAAAACTCACCCGCTATAACCTGGGCGCGGCGCTGCTGTGCTTGGCGGGCATTGGCTTGGTGGCGCTCGATAGCGTTGAATTCAACATCGGTGATGTCATTACGCTGGCGGGTGCGGTCTTTTTCGCCATCCAGATGGCGGTGACTGCCAAGTACGGTCGCAAAATGGACATCAACGTCATCACGTTTTGGATGTTTGTGGGCAACGGCGTGCTGAGCCTGGCAACGTCGCTGCTATTCGAGACCCAAGCGCCTCTGTCCGTGTGGACGCCGAGCTTTATCAGCGCGATGGCGTTTCTCTCGGTTGGTTGCACATGCGCGGCTCTGCTCATCCAAAACGTCGGCTTGGCGCATGTCTCGGCCTCGACGGGCTCACTGCTCCTTTCGATGGAGTCGCCTTCGGGCGTGCTGTTCTCGGTGCTGCTGATGGGGGAGGCGCTCACCTCGCGCCTGCTCGCCGGCTTCGCGCTCATCTTTCTTTCGATTATCTTGAGCGAGACGCATTTCGATTTCTTGCGCCGAAAATCACACCCGCAATTGTAAACAACTTGTTGCGCCGCCCTCCCAGGGCGGCATTTTTATGTCATGCCCTTACAGTTGTACCTTGCACTTTACGCTATCAAAGTGCGTGCTGCAAAAACGTTACTGGAGGGCTTCTATGGCATCAGCTCTGTCCGATTTTCAACCGCAACCAGCGCCCCAGGCCACCGCGGCGGCGCAGGCCGCTATCGGTGACGGTCTTGTCGCAGAAGCTCAGGCTTTTGCAGACGAGCTCGCTGCATGGCGACACGATCTACACCAGATGCCCGAGCTGGGTAACAATCTTCCGCAGACGTCTGCCTATATCCAGGCACGTCTGGACGAGATGGACATCCCCCATACCACGCTAGTCGACGGTTCCTGCGTCGTTGGCCTGATCGGTGCCGGTGCGGCCGCTCAGGGCAATGGCACGTGCAAGGACGAGCAGGCCGGAACGGTCGTCATGCTCCGAGGCGATATGGATGCCCTTCCCGTTGTCGAGGAATCCGGCGAGCCCTTTGCATCCACCAATGGCTGCATGCATGCTTGCGGTCACGATATGCACGCGACGGCCCTGCTTGGTGCGGCGCGCCTGCTCAAGGCCCGCGAGGCCGAGCTTGTGGAGGCCAACGCTACCGTCAAGTTGCTGTTCCAGCCGGGCGAGGAGACCTTTGAGGGAGCACGCGCTGCCATCGTCGATGGCCTGCTGCAGAACCCGCGTCCTCAGGCGGCCTTTGCCATGCATGTCAACAGCCAGTCGCCGCTTGGCCTGGTGCTCTACGGCAGCCCGGCGCTCTCGGGTGTGTACGGTTTCCGCATCACGCTCCAGGGCAAGGGCGGCCACGGTTCCAGCCCCGAGATCTGCATCGACCCCATCACGGCCGGCGTCCACGTGCACCTGGCGCTCCAGGAGCTTATCTCCCGCGAGGTGCCGGCGGCCAAGGAAGTCGCACTTACCGTTGGTAAGTTCGCCGGCGGCTTGGCGGCCAACGTCATCCCCGACACCTGCGTGCTCGAGGGAACGCTGCGCGGCTTTGATGTTGAGCTCATGGCTCACCTAAAGACCCGCATCGCGGAGGTCGTTAACGGCGTTGCTACGACCTATCGTACGCCGGCGACCATCGAGACGCTTTCGGATGTTCCGCCGCTTGTACTCGACAGCGATATGACTCAGGCGTCGCTTGGCTACGTGGGCGCAGTGCTGCCCAAGACGGCTTTCTTGCCGCTTTTCCATGCCATGGCGAGTGAGGACTTCGCGCTTATCTCGAGCAAGATCCCAAGTGCGTACTTTACCGTGGGCGCGGCCGTAACCGACACGGACGAACACTTTGCCCAGCACCATCCCAAGGCACGTTTTAACGATGCCGAGCTGCCGCTCGGTGCCGCGGCCTATACCGCCGTCGCTTTGGGCTATATCGCCGACCACCGGTAGCACCCAACCTTGCCTTTCAAGCCTGCGGGCATGGCCGTAAGGCCTATGCCCTTGTCTTTCAAGGCAATCTTGGGCACTACCGGCGCCCGGCGCAGGCTATTCGTTTGTCTAAAAGGAGCAGTATGCCCCAGCAGCGTAAGTTCTTCCCCGGCTGGCTCGTGGTGGCCTCCGGCTTCGTGATCATGGCCACGTGTTACACGATTTTCGTCAACTGCATGAGCCTGTTCCAGCCGCTGATCGTCAGCAACCTGGGTATTTCCCTTGCGCAGTACAACGTCTCCAATGCCATCTCCACCGTGGTGAGTGTCGTGGGTTCGCTCGTTATCGGTCATGTTGCCGATAAGGTGAGTGGCCGCGTATTGGGCTCGCTTACCGTTATCGCTACCTCGGCGGTGCTTGCCGGCATGAGCTTTGTCGGTGAGCTGTGGCAGGTCTACGTGCTCTTTGCCGTTTCGGGCTGCTTCGCTGTGGCCTCGACCCGTCTGCTCATTAGCCTTGTGACCGCCAACTGGTTTACCGCTAAACGCGGCCTTGCCATTTCCATCGCACTTTCGGGCTCGGGCTTTGGCGGAGCCATTCTCTCGCCGATCGTGAGCTCTCTTATCGTGAGTGTGGGCTGGCGCTCTGCGTTCCTGGTACTCGCTGCCGTCTGCATGGTGGCGGCACTGCCCATCACGGCTTACTCCTTCCGCACCAAGCCTTCCGAGATCGGCCTTAAGCCGCTCGGCGAGAACCCGGGCGATCCGTCCGTCTCGACGGCTGGCGATAAGGACGAGCACACGGCGCCCGAGGTTAGCGTCGGCTGGTCTCGTATCAAGAAGAGCCCGGCGTTTTGGCTGCTCGTCGTCGCCTTCCTCTTTATGGGTCTCGTTAACGGCGCCATCTTGCCCAACCAGGTCACCAACATGACGAGTGTTACCGTCAACGGCGCCAAGATCGTCACGGGCGGCCACGATCCCATGTGGGCAGGTACCGTGCTTTCGGCCTACATGGTCACCGTCGTTATCGCCAAGATTTCGCTCGGTGCGATCTATGACCGCTTTGGTCTGCGCTTTGGCAATATCCTTGGCTCCATTGCGTGCATTATCGCCTGCGTCGCCCTGTGCTTCCCCGCGACCGATCTTGGTCCCATCGTGGCTGCCGTGAGCTTTGGTATCGGAACGTGCATGGGCACCATCACGCCTACCATCGCCGCGTCCGAGCAGTTTGGCATGGCCGACCTCGGTAAGGTCACGGGCACCATTACCTCGCTCGAGATGGTCGGCGGCACCGTGGGCGCCATTGTCTCGGGCGTGCTGTTCGATGCCACGGGCTCCTTTGCGAGCACCTGGATCGTGTGCCTGGCGTGCTCCGTGGTCATGCTCGTGTTCCTGCTGGCATCCGAGCCCATCGCCGCCAAGCTGCGCGCGAGCGTGGCGGGGGAGTAGGTAGGCCAAAGCGCATCGCCGCTTGTCCGCTTCGTCCGCGGCGGCGCGTCTGGCCGAACGAGTCCCCATACCCTCGTTCGGTCAGGCGCGCCGCCGCGTTGCTGCTTTGTGCCGTATAATGACCGTTACCTATGACGCGATACAAAAGAAAGGTGTTTGCCCATGCAGGCACAGAAGGCGGAGGGAACCCGCGACCTTATCGGCGCCGAGATGCGCGCCTGGCAAAAGATGCAGCAGATTGCGGCCGGCGTGTTCGAGCCGTTTGGTTTTAAACCCATCGAGACGCCCGCGATCGAGCAGGTGGACGTGTTTGTCCACGGTATCGGCCAGTCGACCGACGTCGTGCGCAAGGAAATGTTCCGCGTGTTCAGCGGTGCCAACCTGGAGCGCGTCTTTACCGAGGGCACCGACACCAAACTCAAGCCCAAGCAGCGCCTGGCGCTTCGCCCCGAGGGCACGGCCGGCGTGGTGCGCGCTGTCGTCGAGAACAATCTGGTGCCCCAGGGCTCCACGCCGTTTAAGGCGTACTACGCCGAGGCCATGTTCCGCGGCGAGCGTCCCCAGAAGGGCCGCCTGCGCCAGTTCCACCAGGTGGGCATCGAGTGGCTCGGCGCTCCCGATCCGGCGGCAGACGCCGAGTGCATCATCATGCTCATGGAGTTTTACAAGCGCCTGGGCTTCGATCTTTCCAAGCTTCGTCTGCTCATTAACTCGATGGGCGACGCTCAGTGCCGTCCGGCTTACCGCGAGCAAGTCAAGCAGTTTATCCTCGATCACGCAGACGAGATGTGCGATGAGTGCCGCGAGCGCGCCGAGCTCAACCCGCTGCGTGCCTTTGACTGCAAGAACGACCACTGCCGCGAGATCATGGCCGAGGCTCCGCTGATGGGTGACAACCTGTGCGATGAGTGCCGCGAGCACTACGAGCAGGTCAAGCGCTATCTGGATGCCGCCGGTATCGAGTATGTCGAGGATCCCACCTTGGTGCGCGGCCTGGACTACTACACCCGTACTGTCTTTGAGGTCGAGGCCCCTGGCGCCGGCGTCGGCTCCATCGGCGGCGGCGGCCGCTACGATGGCCTGGTCGAGCTCGAGGGTGGCAAGCCCACGGCGGGCGTCGGCTTTGCTGTCGGTTTTGAGCGCGCCCTGCTGGCCCTGCAGGCCTTTGGCAGCGATTTGGGTGCCGATGAGGCCCCGTGCGTCTATGTCGCCAACGCCGGCAAGGAGCTGCGTCAGAACGTCTTTGCCATTACGCAGGAGCTTCGCGCCGCAGGTATCGTGACCGAGGCCGACTATCAGGGTCGTTCGCTCAAGGCCCAGTTTAAGCAAGCCGATAAGGTAGGCGCCAAGCTCATCTTGGTCCTGGGTGGCGACGAGCTTGCCGCCGGCAAGGTCAAAGTGCGCGACATGCAGAGCCATGACGAGGTGCTCGCCGATCTGGACAACGTCGTCGAGGCGGTTCGCGAGCGCCTGTAGCGCATCTTTTTGAGCTTCGGGCCTGCTAACGTGCCCTGCTCATGGAGAGCGATTGTTACGGGGGTGTTTCGCTTTTATGCGGAATGCCCCCGTTTACGTATGCCGCCCACCGAGAAATACGACCATTTAGGGCAAAAACCTTTGCAATGCAGAAAATACTTTTGTGTGGTAAAGCGCAATCAGTGTCGAAAGTATTTCTCAAGCGCCTATAATGAATACCGCATGTTACGTGCATAGAAGGAGGAATGGGAGGAAACGTGGCTGAGAACCTAAGCAACCAGTCTGTACCCGAAGCCGCGGCGCGCGTCGCTGCCGTGGTCAACCGCCTCGTTAACCGAATCGGCTCGAATGCCGAGTCCAGGGAGCGTCTCGCCGAGATCGAGATCCCCGAGGAGCTGCGCGACAATCTGGCGCTGTTCTTGCGCCTGGAGCGCCGTGTGCTTAGCGAGTATGATCCCGAGATCGCGGACCTGTTCGACAAGATTTTGACAGCCGAGATTGTGGTCAATGCCGGCAACCCCGGTACCTGCGCTGCCGACGAAGCCGTCGACGAGCAGGGCGTGCCCACCGCCGACGAGCCCACTGCCGTGGCATTTCGTGAGGTCGTCGATTTGATCGACAGCCTGCCGCTCGATAAGCAGCAGGTCATCGTTCGCGCCTTTACGAGCTTTTTCCATCTGGCAAACCTGTCGGAGGAGAACTACCGTGTGGCGCAGCTGCGCGAGCGCGAGGCCGGTGCGTCGACCGATACCGAGGTCGATCCTGCCAACGAGCTTACCGTTGCCTATCACCAGCTGGTGAATGAGCTGGGTGTCGAGGGTGCCAACGAGCTGCTCGACAAGCTCGAGTTCCACCCTGTCTTTACCGCACATCCCACCGAGGCCCGTCGTAAGGCCGTCGAGGGCAAGATCCGCCGTATCTCCAACCTGCTGGAGGAGCGTCCGCGTCTGGGCGGCTCCGACCTGGTGGAGAACGAGCGCCATATGCTGCAGGAGATCGACGCCCTGGTGCGTACGAGTCCCATCGCGCTCAAGAAGCCCACGCCGGTCGAGGAAGCCGATACCATCATCGACATCTTCGATAACACGCTGTTCGACGTTATCCCCGTTATCTATCGTCGTTTTGACGATTGGGTGCTGGGCGACAAGGCCGGTACTGTGCCGCCGCTGTGCCCGGCGTTCTTCCATCCCGGCAGCTGGATCGGTTCCGACCGCGACGGCAACCCCAACGTCACCGCCAAGGTGAGCCGTGAGGTCGCCGCCAAGTACTTTACGCACATGGTGCTCAAGCTCGAGGACAAGTGCCGCCACATCGGCCGCAACCTCACGCTCGAGGCTACCTACAGCAAGCCGTCGGCCGAGCTCATTAACCTGTGGAACCATCAGGTCGAGATGAGCCCTCGTTACACGGCCCGCGCCGAGCTGATCTCCGAGCACGAGCCGCATCGCGCCGTCATGCTCGTCATGGCCGACCGCCTGAACGCCACCGTCCGTCGTATCACCGACACCATGTACCACAGCGCCGACGAGTTCCTGGATGACCTGCGCGTCGTCCAGCGTTCGCTGGCCGCCTGCGGTGCCGTCCGTGCTGCCTACGGCCCGGTCCAAACCATCATCTGGCAGGTCGAGTCCTTCGGCTTCCATATGGTCGAGATGGAGTTCCGTCAGCACTCCGTGGTGCATGCCCGCGCCCTTAAGGATATCCACGAGAACGGTATCCATGGCGACCTGCAGCCCATGACGCGCGAGGTCATCGATACCTTCCGCGCTATCGGCTCCATCCAAAAGCGCTACGGCAAGAAGATGGCGCACCGCTACATCATCTCGTTTACCAAGAGCGCTCAGCATGTGGCCGACGTCTTTGAGCTGGCGCACCTGTCCTTTGCACACGAGGAGGATGTCCCCGAGCTCGACGTGATCCCGTTGTTCGAGCAGCTCGAGGACCTCGAGGGCTGCGTCGACGTGCTCGATCAGATGCTTACGCTGCCCGTGGTGCAAAAGCGCCTTGCCCAGACCAACCGCCGCATGGAGGTCATGCTGGGCTATTCCGACTCTTCCAAAGATGCCGGTCCTACCACGGCCATGCTCGCGCTGCACTCCGCGCAGGAGCGCATCGCCAAGTGGGCAGAGAAGAACGATATCGACCTGGTGCTCATGCACGGTCGCGGCGGTGCCGTGGGCCGTGGCGGCGGCCCGGCCAACAAGGCCGTGCTGGCGCAGCCCAAGGGTTCGGTCAACTGCTTCTTTAAGCTTACCGAGCAGGGCGAAGTCATCTTTGCCCGTTACGGCAACCGCACGCTGGCTCAGCGCCATGTTGAGTCCGTTGCCGCCGCAACGCTTTTGCAGTCGGCCCCGAGTGTCGAGAAGACCAACACCGAGACCACGCAGAAGTTCTGGGATATGGCCGAGAAGCTCAACACTGCAAGCCACGAACGCTATCTGGACCTGCTGAACACCGAGGACTTTACACCGTGGTTCTCGACCGTGACGCCGCTGACCGAGGTCGGTCTGCTGCCGATCGGCTCGCGTCCCGCCAAGCGCGGTCTGGGCGCCAAGTCGCTCGATGACCTGCGTACCATCCCGTGGATCTTCAGCTGGAGCCAGGCGCGCATTAACCTGGCCGCTTGGTACGGTCTGGGCACCGCCTGCGAGCAGCTTGGCGATCTTGACCAGCTCAAGGCTGCCTACCAGGAGTGGCCGTTCTTCCGCACCTTTATCGACAACATCGAGATGTCGATTGCTAAGACCGATCAGCGCATCGCCAAGATGTATCTGCATCTGGGCGACCGCGATGATCTGTCCAAGAAGGTCTTTACCGAGATGCAGCTCACCCGTAAGTGGGTCCTTGCCATCGTCGGTGATGAGTGGCCGCTGCAGCGTCGTCGCGTGCTCGGCTGCGCCGTTCGCGTGCGTAACCCCTACGTCGACGCTCTGTCCATCGCCCAGGTCCGCGCCCTTCGCGAGGTGCGCATGAATCAGGACGAGATGGCCGAGGAGAAGAAGGCCGAGTACATGAGCCTGATTCTTTCGACTGTGACCGGCGTCTCGGCAGGATTGCAGAACACGGGGTAATCGATAGCCCTGTAGTCGTCCGGGTCCGCCATCAGTTTACTTTTAGGCACGTCCTCGGACATGCAAGAAGCCCTCGCTGCGCACTTCGTGCGGCGAGGGCTTTTTGCGTCCTGCGGAGTGTGCCTAAAAGTAGACTAATGGCGGGCCCTGCGATGTCCGGTCTTCGGCGGATTACTGGCTGGGGGAATTAATGGCGCGCTTCGCGCGTTTTGGATGGGGTCTGTCCCGGCGGCGCGTTTGGCGCTTCGCGCCGCGCGCCTTATCGATCGGGATTGAGATGCATGTGGTGCTTCTCGCCTTACGACTGTAGCGGCCGCGGTCCCGTTTGGGGTCGCGGCCGTTTTGTTGTGGGTCAAATATGAACGTTGTGTTAATGAGTCGGTGGACGGTGGTGTTTTTCGGTGAGCGGCGTATCCTTCCAACGGTTAATCTAGTGTGTCAGTTGAAAGGAAGAGGGCGCGCGTCATTGTTTGAATGTGAACTGCCGTTTGACCACAAGACGTTACATCTGGAGCTCGAGGATAAGAACTTCGCGGGTGTGATGGAAGGTCATCAAAACGAGTTTAAGACTACAAAATCGCAGGAAGAGCTGGTAGAGGAGTCACTTGCCAACCCTTATGGCTCGCCTTCGCTCGAGGAGCTTTGTGCTGGCAAGAAGGATATCGTCATCATTAGCTCCGATCATACGCGTCCCGTTCCCTCGCGTGTGACGATGCCTATTCTGCTGCATCACATCCATTCCGCTGCGCCCGAGGCTCGCCTGCGCATTCTGGTTGCTACGGGTATGCACCGTCCGTCGACGCACGAGGAACTCGTCAACAAGTATGGCGAGGAGATTGTTGCCAACGAGGAAATCGTTATGCACGTCGCGACTGACGACAGCATGATGAAAAAGATTGGCACCCTGCCTTCTGGTGGCGAGTGCATCATCAACAAGATTGCCGCCGATTGCGATCTGCTGCTTGCCGAGGGCTTTATTGAGCCGCACTTCTTTGCCGGTTTCTCTGGTAGCCGCAAGTCCGTCCTGCCTGGTATCGCCAGCTACAAGACCATCATGTACAACCATAACGGTCAGTTTGTGAATGATTCCCACTCGCGTGCCGGCAACCTGTGCCACAACCACGTGAGCGAGGACATGTTTGCCGCTGCCGAGATGGCTCACCTTGCCTTTGTGCTTAACGTGGTGCTCAACGGCAAGCACGAGGTCATCGGCTCCTTTGCCGGCGATATCCACAAGGCGCACGAGGCTGGCTGCGAGTTCGTGAAGAGCCTTGCCGGCGTTGAGCCCGTCGAGTGCGAGATCGCCATCACCACCAACGGCGGCTACCCGCTCGACCAGAACATCTACCAGGCCGTGAAGGGCATGTGCTCTGCCGAGGCCACGCTTCCCGAGGGCGGCGTGATCATCGACGTCGCCGGTTGTGCCGACGGCCACGGTGGCGAGGGCTTCTATCACAACATCGCCGACAACGATCCGGCGGAGTTTGAGCGTGCCTGCATCGACCGTCCTAAGGACGAGACCCTGCCCGACCAGTGGACGAGCCAGATCTTTGCCCGCATCCTGGCGCATCACCCTGTGATCATGGTCACCGACCTGTGCGATCACCAGATGATCAAGGATATGCACATGACGCCGGTCAACACCCTCGATGAGGCGCTCAAGCTCGCCTTTGAGATGAAGGGTGCCGATGCCAAGGTGGCCGTCATTCCCGATGGCCTGGGCGTTGTCGTCGCTCAGCACTAGTACGCGGCCTAAACGAATCGTTTATAACCGACAAGAAAGATAAGGTTTTATGCTTACCAAACTCCTCTGCGAATTCGGCGCAACGGCCCTCATGATCATCTTTGGCGTGGGCGTGCACTGCGATACCGTGCTTAAGGGCACCAAGTATCAGGGCTCCGGCCACATGTTTGCCATCACCACCTGGTCTTTTGGCATCTCGGTTGCTCTGTTTATCTTTGGCGGCGCCGTGTGCATGAACCCCGCCATGGTGCTTGCCCAGTGCATCGTAGGCTTGGTGCCGTGGAGCAGCTGCATTCCCTTCATGATTGCCGATATGCTCGGCGGCTTTGTGGGCGCCGTAATCGCTTGGCTTATGTATGCCGATGAGTTCAAGGCTTCCGAGGGCGTCGTCGACCCTATTGCCCAGCGCAACATCTTCTCGACTAACCCCACCACCGAGGGCACGAACTATGCTCGCAACTTCTTCTGCGAGGCTATCTGCACTTTTGTGTTCATCAGCGCCATCCTTGCTGCTGCTAACCGTGCTGGCGAGAACGTCCTGATGCTCGCCATCTGCGTCGGCCTGATCGTTTGGGCTGTTGGCATGGGCATGGGCGGCATCACCGGCTTCGCCATGAACCAGGCTCGTGACCTTGGTCCTCGCATGGCCTATCAGGTGCTGCCGATCAAGAACAAGGCCGACAACAACTGGAAGTACGGCCTGCTCGTTCCTGGCATCGCGCCGTTTGTCGGTGCCGCTCTGGCCGCGCTGTTTGTGCACGGTTTCTTGGGCATGTTCTAGTCCAAGGCTACATAGTTGTCCGCTGTCCGCATGGGGTAACTTCCCAGCGCGTCCTCGGACATGCAAAAAGGCTCGCTGCGCACTTCGTGCGGCGAGCTTTTTTGCGTCCTGCGGAATGCGCTGGGAAGTTACCCCATGCGGACAGCTGCGGGGTCTTTGTTGCGTTCGCACAAGCAACCCAACATATATATCTGAATTTGGATGGGAGGGGCTTGTTGCTGGTAGGGGCGTTGGGCTGCTGTCGACACTTTGGGATGGATTGTGCTTTGGGTTGGGGCGGGGCTTTAAGATGAGGGTTCTGTCTAGCCGAAGAGGGGCTTGATGGCTGATAGGTAGTCTTTGGCTACTTCGGCCTTATCTGCTTGGAAGTTGTGCCAGGCCCACCATTGGACGGTGGCTACGAAGCTTGAGGCTATGTGGTGCAGTAAGAAGCTGCGGTCCATGGTGCCGGCGGGGCCTGTGGAGTCGGCGGGGACGGTTTCGGCTGCTCGTGACATGATGGTCTTGCGTAAGCAGTCGGCGAAGACGCGGGAGCCGGCGCCGGCTACGAGGGCTCGAACGCCCTGGCGGCGCTCCCAGAGGTTGTTGAGGATATGCTCGACCTGCACGAGTGGGTCGTCGAGCGGTGTGCCATCGTCGTCGAGGGCGTGGGTACAGATGTCGCTCACGAGCTCGGACAGTAGGTCGTCTTTGCTCTTAAAGAGGCCGTAGAATGTCGCGCGGCCTACGTGAGCGCGCGCGATGATGTCGCCGACGGTAATCTTGCCGTAGTCCACTTCGCGTAGCAGCTCGGAGAACGCCGCAACGATGGCAGCGCGGCTTTTTTCTTTGCGGGCATCCATGGCTATGCATCCACGTGAACGAGCAGACAACGGAGCGTGCCGGAGCAACCCTCGTAGGGGCGCTTACCGGCGCCGTAGCCGACGGCCTCGATGCGGTAGCGGGCCGGTAGGTGCTCGGACGTGCGCAGTGCGGCGACGATGGCGGCGCCCGTGGGCGTCACGAGCTCGCCGGCGACCGGTGCGGGCGTGAGGGCGATATTGCTTGCTTGGCATAGGTTGACGACAGCGGGGACGGGAATGGGCATGAGGCCGTGGGCGCAGCGGATGGTTCCGTGGCCCTCGGAGAGCGACTCGACCACGATATCCTCAATACCCAGGTTGTCGAGGCAGATGGCAACAGAGCAGACGTCGACGATGGAGTCGACGGCGCCCACCTCGTGGAACATGACAGTCTCGGGCGTTTTGCCGTGAGCCTTGGCCTCGGCAGCAGCGAGTACGGAAAAAAAGGCGAGCGCGCGACGCTTTGCGCCATCGCTTAGCTGCGAATTCTCGATAATTTCCGTGACATCGGCTAGCGAGCGGTGATGATGGTGGTGGGTGTGGTGATGATCCTCGTGCTCATGGGCGTGGCCCTCATGGTCATGCTCGTGGCAGTGCTCGTGTTCGTGTTCGCCATGGTCATGATGGTGGTGCTCATGCTCATGTGTGTGCTCGGTGCCCGCTTCGTTGCCGTAGAGCCAGGCCATGTCGTGGTCGTGGTTCTCGAGCTCCTCTGCCAGCTGAACGTCAAAGTCGCAGGCGTCGATGCCATGCTTGTTTACGCGTGTGACGGCAACCTCAAACCCGTCGACCGGCAGCGTGGCGAGCTGTTCGCGCAGGTGCTCCTCGCTGGCGCCCAGGTCGAGCAGGGCTGCGACGGTCATGTCGCCGCTGATGCCCGAGGTGCCGTCGATGATAAGCGTGTGCTGATGGTTGGACATAGAATGCTCCTTAACGGGCGCAGGGCGTGCCGGCGCTCAAATGATTGATAAGACTTGCCTGGTAGGCGGCGCCGAAGCCATTGTCGATGTTGACGACTGAAACGCCGCTGGCGCAGGAGTTGAGCATGGCGAGCAGTGCGGCCACGCCGCCAAAGCTCGCGCCATAGCCCACGCTGGTGGGGACGGCGATGACCGGACAGCTCACAAGACCGCCGATAACGCTCGCCAGGGCGCCTTCCATGCCGGCGATGGCGATGACCACCTGCGCCTGGGCAAGTTCCTCAGCATGAGCGAGCAGGCGGTGCAGGCCGGCGACACCCACGTCGTAGAGGCGATCGACCTCGTTGCCGTAGAACTCGGCCGTCAGTGCCGCCTCTTCGGCGACGGGCAGGTCGCTCGTGCCGGCGCAGGCGACGACGATGCGTCCGTTGCCGGTGGGGGAGGGCTTGCCGCCCACCAGGGCGAGCTGTGCGTCCGGGACATATCCCAGGTCGATGTCGTTGCCGAGAAGCTCAGCGGTGTGCGCGGCTTTTTCGGCATCCAAGCGCGTGACCAGGATGCGCTCCTGGTCTGCATCGAGTAATGCTTTGATAATGGCGGCAATTTGCTCGGCGGTTTTACCGGCACCGTAGACAACCTCGCCGGCTCCCTGGCGCACTCCGCGCGAAAGATCGAGCTGCGCAAAGCCCAAATCGGCGGTCGGAGCCGTCTGGATGCGTGTAAGGGCATCGGCAGGGGTGACTGATCCGCCGGCAACATCGCTCAGAAGCTGCTCAAGATCTCGCTTATCCATATATGTTCCCTTCGACGGCGCAAAGTCTAGCACTCAAAGGGTATGTTTCCGAACACTAAGACAAAATTGTTCGGAAACTATAGGACAGACTGATTCTATTGTTAGACGGATCGGCTAGTCGCGCAGGATGATGTCCATGGCGAGCATCAAGTTGCGCTCGTCGATGGCAAACGGGGCGGCCTCGCGCGTCTTGGGCTTGGCGCAAAACGCGATGCCCGTGCCCGCGGCCTGGATCATGGGGATGTCGTTTGCCCCGTCGCCAATAGCGACCGTGTGGGCCATATCGACGCCACACTCAACCGCCCAATCCAGCAGCTGGATGAGCTTGGACTCCTTGGTCACGATGTCTGCCGCCAGCTTACCGGTGAGCTTGCCGTCCACGACCTCCAGGCGGTTAGCGAGGCAAAAGTCGATGCCCGCGGCGGCCACGATCTTATCGGCGACCTCGTGAAAGCCGCCGCTTACCACGCCGACCTTCCAGCCCTTGCTGTGCGCCGAGCGCACAAGCTCCAGCGCGCCGGGGGTAAACGTCACGCGCTCAAAGGTGCGCTCGAACACGCTCTCGTCCAAGCCGGCAAGCAGCCCCACGCGTTCCTCGAGCGCCTGCTTAAAGTCGAGCTCGCCGCGCATGGCGCGTTCGGTGATCCGCGCAACTTGCTCGCCCACGCCGGCTTCCTCGCCCAACAGGTCGATGACCTCCTGGTTGATGAGCGTGGAGTCGATATCCATAACGATGAGGCGTGCAGCCATGGCGGGCCTTTCCGAGTGCAGTTGTATTGGGGCACATTGTCGCACGCCGCACGCCTGGGCGACGGCCACGGTGCACCAATTGTTTCGTCTCCGTCAAGTCTTTGGGCATGAGCTACTTTTCCGCGGCACATCGACGCGGGTGCGATAAGATAGAACGCCATGTCCGGCTGCGCGGTTTACGCAGGCTGGGCAAATCTGTACGACGCTGCCCGGAACGACACGGGGCGGCACAGATCCATAAAGGAGGATCACTGGTATGAGC
>DBEZDO010000073.1:0-6292 GCA_048187355.1 Collinsella sp. | reverse complement strand
GAAGCTAAGCCCCATCGCGCCGAGAGTACTGCGGGGTCAGCCCGTGGGAGGCCAGGGCGCCGCTGACCGGTGGACGGCACCGAGCCGTCAGCGAAACTGAAGAAGGGGGAGGCCTCGCGGCCTCCCCCTTTTTGCGTTTACGGGCTTTTGTCTCACATAGTAGCTGTGTTTTATAACCCTCGTTTGTCGCATCTTCTGTGAACGGGCTACAATAACTTAGTCTGTGCGATATGGAGGTGAACATGGCTGAAGCTGGTATCGGCGTTGATATCGTCGAGATTTCCCGTATGAAATCAATTCTTGAAAAGACGCCGTCGTTTGCTCGGCGTGTGTTTACCGAAGAAGAGCGTGCGTATTGCGATGCATCATCGCGTCCCGCTGCTCACTATGCGAGCCGCTTTGCTTCGCGCGAGGCGGTGCTTAAAGCTCTCGGCACGGGTTTTAGTCAAGGCGTGGGTCGCAAGGATGTTTCGGTAACGCGTGATAAACTCGGCAAACCGAAGGCGCTGCTTTCGGGCCGTGCACTCGAGATCGCTCATGAGCTGGGTGTTGTTGAGGTCGCTCTTTCCATTACCCTTACAGGAGACTTAGCCGTTGCGAATGCCATCGCGATTACCGAAGATGCTCGGCCTAAGCCAAAAGATGAAAAGGTGAGCACCAAGAAACGCGTTGCGCAGACATTTAAAGAGGCTCGCTCTGTTTTAGATGAGCTTGAGGAGCTGCAGAATTCAGCATTGACGGAGCACCTGGGCGATGCTTCGCAAGATACGCTAGGAGCATAGATGAAACCGGTTTTGAGTACCGAAGAAGTCGTTCGTCTCGAGGATATCATCGAACGCGAAGGGACTTCGAAGGCCGAGCTTATGGAGCTAGCGGGTGAGTTTGCCGCCAACGAGGTCTTGAAGCTCAATCCCGATCGGGTTCTCTTTCTGGTCGGTTTTGGTAATAATGGCGGCGACGGTTGGGTTGCCGCCGATATCCTGAGCCATAAGGGTGTGGACGTGGATATCGTTTCTCCGGTTGAACCGGATGAGATTCCTGCTGCTCTGGCACGTCATGTTGCTCGTCGTACTGCCGGCCGCGATGTGCACGTTTGCGTCGGCCCTTCGCGTGACGAACTCGAGGTTTTGATCGATAAGGCCGATGTTGTTGTCGATGCCATTTTTGGTACCGGTTTTTACGGGAATCTGCGTGCGCCGTTCTCCATCTGGATTCCTACGGTCAATGAATGCGCCGATTGTGTCGTATCCATTGATGTCCCCTCGGGCCTGAATGCCGAGACGGGCGTTGTTGATGACGACTGCATTCGTGCCGAGCATACGGTGACGATGATTGCGCCCAAGATTGGTTTGTATAGCGCTGATGGCCCTGAGTATGCTGGCGATTTGATCTGCGGCAATCTTTACGACCGTCTTGACGAGGTCATCGATGATGTCGACCACGCCGCTGAGATTGTCGAGCCCGGTGACTTAGTTGATTACTTTGCCCCACTACCTACGAATATCGATAAGTATTCCCGTGGCTCTGTGCTTATTGTCGCCGGATCTGCGCAATATCCTGGTGCTGCCATTATGGCGGCCAAGTCTGCAGCTCGCGCGGGTGCTGGTTACGTGGCAGTCGCGGCTCCTGACGCCTGCGCTAATCTTATTCGCATGGCACTTCCTTCGATTCCCGTCTTTGCTATTCCGTCTGATTCCCGCGGCTCCTTTGGCGCCGCTGCGCGCATGACTGTGTGCGAGATTGCAAAGAAGTACAGCTGTGTACTGTGCGGTCCCGGTATGACGACATCTGCCGGCGCTATGCAGGTGGTTTCGGGCTTGCTCGAGCTTGATGTACCGCTTATTTTGGATGCCGATGCACTCAACTGCCTTGCTAAGATTGCCATTGACGGTATTGATAGTAACCCCGAGATGTATCGTCGCGAGCAGCCGTTGGTTATGACGCCGCACTATCGTGAGCTTTCGCGTCTGGTTGCCGGTGACGAGGTGAACGACCTTGGTACCGCGATTGCAGCCGCGCAGAAGGTTGTCTGGGCTGCAGGCTCCGACAATCTGGTGGTCATTGCCAAGGGGCCGACGACGGCTATCTGTGGCGTTGAGCGTGTGCTGCTGCCACTTTCGGGTCCGGCTTCTCTGGCAACTGCCGGTTCGGGTGATGTTCTCGCGGGTATTTTGGCCGGCACGCTTGCCACCATGCGCGACGAGATGGATCGTTGGGAGTTGCTGTATTCGTACGCCGTCGCACTTCACAGCTACGCCGGTTTTGCCGCGGCGACGGAGTATGGTGAGAAGAGCGTTATCGCTACCGATCTTATCGACTTGATCGGTCCTGCCATGGAACTGGCGGCAAAGGATGCGCTCGAAGATCTGGGAATCATGGACGAAGGGTCGGATGACTAATCATGAATAAAGCCGATTTGACGCGCTGGTCCTGGGTCGAGATCGACCGCGGGGCGCTCCGTCGCAACACGAGGGCCTATAAGAACTTGCTGAATCCACGTCAGCGCCTGTGCTGCGTGGTCAAGGCCGATGCTTATGGCCATGGAGCTGTTGAGTGCGCCAAGATCATGTATTCGGCCGGTGCCGACATGTTTGCCGTGGCGACGGTTAACGAGGGCGTTGAGCTCCGACAGGGCGGGATTACGAAACCCATCCTCATCCTAAGCGAGCCGCCTATCGAGGCCATTCCGACGTTGCTCGAGTTTGATATCATGCCCTCGGTCTATACGTCTGACTTTGCTCTTGCGTATGGCGAATGTGCCGTCGCGGCGGGCAAGGTGGGCAAGTATCATCTCGCCATCGAGACGGGTATGAATCGTATCGGCGTACACTACACACAGGTGCTCGACTTTGTCCGCGGTATTAATTTCCATCGCGGTATTCAGTGCGACGGCGTATTTACGCACTTCGCCACGGCCGATGAACCTTCGGGCTGGGACTACAAGCTGCAGTGTCAGCGCTTTACCGAGGCCGTTCAGGCCATTAAGGATGCGGGTTTTGAGTGCGGTATCGTGCATTGTGCCAACACGCCGTCTTCGATGCTCGACCCCTCGATGCATTTTGATATGATTCGCGCCGGCGTTGGCTTGTATGGCATGCAGCCGTGCGAGCTGAGCGGCCGCGTGATGCAGCTTGATCCCGTTATGAGCGTCCATGCGCGCGTGACGCGCGTGGCACACCCTGCGATGGGTGAGGGCGTGGGCTACGGTTTTACCTACCGCGTACCGCGTACGCGCGTTCAGATCTGCACGCTGCCGATCGGTTATGCCGACGGCCTATCGCGTACACTTTCCAATCGTATGGATGTGCTGTATCGCGGCGAGCGTGTGCATCAGGTTGGCAATATCTGCATGGACCAGTTTATGGTCGCCATTCAGTCCAACCCGGCACACGAGATTCCCGAGGCCGAGTATGGTGACGAGATGATTATCGTCGGCCGCGATGGCGATGCCGAGATCACTATGGACGAGATGGCCCGACTGCGCGGAACGATTAACTACGAGGTCGCCTGCGGCTTTGGCATGCGTCTCGACAAGGTCTACGTGTAGGAGCCGCTATGGGCGTCATGCACATCCCCGGCCATACCCATCAGGCGCCACGTGAGGTCGCACTCGAGGAAATTGAGGCCGTTCTGGGCGATTGTCACCTCTGCCAGCTCTACCAGTCGCGTCACAATATCGTGTTTGGCGTGGGAAACCCCCGCGCTCGTGTGATGTTTATTGGCGAGGCGCCGGGCCGCAATGAGGATTTGCAGGGCGAGCCCTTTGTGGGGGCGGCAGGCGAGGACCTCAACGGCATTTTGTCGCTGGCGGGGCTCAAACGCGAAGACGTCTACATTGCCAACGTGCTTAAGTGCCGCCCGCCGGGAAACCGCAATCCACGTCCCGAGGAAGTGCTGGCTTGCTCGCCGTTTTTGCGTGAGCAGATTCGAAGCATCTGGCCCGATATTATCGTGACGCTCGGCAACCCCGCGACGCACTTTGTGCTTAAGACCGAGATTGGCATTACTAAGCTGCGCGGCAGGTTCCACCAGATGGGGCATTTTGTAGTAATGCCCACGTTCCATCCGGCAGCAGCGCTGCGCAATCCGGCGTGGCAGGAGCTGCTGGAGGAAGACTTTAAGATGCTGGGCGATTATCTGGAGCGACATCCCGCACCAGAGGACGCCTCGGAATAATAAGGAGCATATATGTCCCTGGAGCGCCTGGGGGTAGGTACTTACAAAACGACTTGCGCTGCCGATACGGAGTACTTTGGCGAGCTAATTGCACCGTGCCTTGAGGACGGCGATGTGCTCATTCTGACCGGTGGCCTGGGAGTGGGCAAAACTCACTTTACCAAGGGCGTCTCGCGCGGGCTGGGCGATGGGCATATGGTTACGAGTCCTACGTTTGCGCTCATGGCCGTTCACGATCAAGGTCGTATTCCGCTGTTTCACTTTGATCTATACCGCCTGGAGCATGCCTACGAGCTCGAGGATACGGGCATTTTCGATGTGCTGGGCTACGAGGGTGCTTGCCTGCTGGAATGGGGCGAACAATTCCAGGACGAGCTGACGGATGAGTATCTTTCGGTGACGCTCAAGCGTGATGAGGGCGACAGCGATGTGCGAACGATAACGCTCGAGGCGCACGGTGACCGCGCAATGGAGCTTTCCCATTTGATTGATAAGGCTGTACAAGATGAGCTTGCATAACGACAACGCGCTGGTGGTGGCGCTCGATACCTCGACCGACATGCTTGCCTGCGCGGCAAGCTGGATTGATGAGCAGACGGGCGAGACGAAGCTCGTGAGTGGCGACCACATGTGTCGCCGTCACGCCAACGTTGAGCTCGTGAATACCGTTGATGGCGTGCTGGCTCAAGCCGGTCTGGATCGCAGCGATGTTGGTTGCTACGTGGTCGGCCGCGGCCCGGGGTCGTTTACGGGTGTGCGCATCGGCATCTCCACTGCCAAGGGCCTCGCGCGCGGTGCCAATGTTCCGCTGCTGGGCGTGTCGACGCTCGACGCTTGCGCTTGGACGGCGTGGAAGGCTGGCGTGCGCGGCAAGCTTGGTATCTTGGCCGATGCTATGCGCGGTGAGGTATATCCGGCGCTGTATATGCTGATCGATGAGGGTCCCGAGCGTCAATTTGAGCGCGAACACGTGGTCAAGGCCGCCATGGCGCTCGATGAGTGGCGCCGAGCAGCGGACTGGGACCAGGTTCAGCTGACCGGTGACGGTCTCGTGCGCTATGGCAAGCTGCTGGGTGAGGACGAGACCGCCCGCTGCGTGGAGCGCGACCTGTGGTGGCCTTCGGGCGAGGGCTTGCTGCTCGCGCACGCTGCGGGTGACGGCGATCCGGCTCGCGTCCTGCCGATTTACACGCGCCTTTCGGATGCCGAGGAAAACGAGCGCAAGCGTCTTGGTCTTGCCGACAGTGCGCAGAGCGAAATTACGGGCGTTGCCGATGAGCTTGCCGGTCGTCATCTGCAGTTCCGTCCCATGGGCGCGACGGATGCCGAGGGCGCGAGCGCGCTGGAGGCTGCCTGCTTTGAAGGTGCCGGACACGAGGCGTGGACGCCGGGCATGTTCCTGTCCGAACTGGGCGAGGACGTCGCTGCGCCGCGTAGTTGGTGGGTGGCACACGACGACGGCAAGCTGCTGGGCCTTGCCGGCGGTATGGTCTTGGACGGTGATGTGCAGATTCTGGATGTCGCCGTCGATCCGGCACATCGCCGTGAGGGCATTGCCCGCAAGCTGCTGTCGCACGTGAGCTATGATGCCCAGATGCTCGGCTGCACCACGGCTTCGCTCGAAGTCGAGGACGGCAATGAGGGCGCGATTGCGCTTTATAACGCTCTGGGCTTTACCGAGGCAGGACGGCGCCGCGGCTACTATAGTGCCGGCAAGGATGCCATCGTCATGACGGCTCCGCTGCCCCTGGTGCTTCCGGTCGACAATGCTTCGCCCGAGCCGACGGCGGCAGAGCAGCGCGTATGGCCGCTGCCTGCGCCCGGGCGCTCCGAGGGGGAGCGTGCCGAAATTGAGCGCCGCCGCCTGGTGCTCGCTATCGAGAGTTCCTGCGACGAGACGGCCGTGGCGATTATCGATGCGGATGGCAATATGCTGGCCAACCAGGTATCGACACAGATTGATTTTCATGCCCGCTTTGGCGGCGTGGTGCCCGAGATCGCCTCGCGCAAACACGTTGAGGTGATTGTGAGTGTCGTGGATGCGGCGCTCGAGGATGCCGCAGCATCGCTTGGTCTTGAGGGTGGAGCCATTGCCCCCAGCGAGCTTGCCGCCGTG
>DBEZDO010000072.1:0-25978 GCA_048187355.1 Collinsella sp. | reverse complement strand
CAGCCACACTCGGGCACTTGGAACGGGGGAAACGGCGGTCGACGAAACTGGAGAGGAGGTATTACGAGCTCCTGTGCGAATTGGAGAGAGCGCTCCCGCAAACTGCCTCTTGACAACTTATAGGAGCGTCGGTTTTGTTTTTGCGCTTTTCGGCATGGTTGGGGGTAAGGGGCTAAACGTAGTAGATGGGCCGGTTTCGTGGCGCGCCCTCCTCCCCAACGCACAAAAGCGCCACCACGGAGGAGGGAGATGCCTCCGTGGCGGCTGGGGGTAGGAGTAGGTCGGGATTTAGCCCCGCCGGCCGCCCGGGGCCTTCTGGCCCCGGGCGCTGCCAGCGTGCCTAGCGCTTACGGATACCCCAGACCAGGGCTCCGACGCCGGCCATGGCGATGACAAATGTCATAAGCAGAGCGGCGGCCTGCTGGTCACCCGTGGTGGGCAGGAAACCCTTGACCGTCTTGACGATATTCGTCACGGTCTTGGGCGTGCCGGGATCGGGCGTCGGCACGGGCGTCTCGGGCTTCTTGTACGTGTTGTTGAACACGATACCCTCGACGCTCTTGTCGCCCTTGGTAAAGGCGCCGTTCGCCTTGAGGTTGCCCTCGCCGTCATCGACCACGTTGACGGTCACGGTAAAGACGGACTTGTCGTAGGTCATACCGACCTCGTCGCCCTTGACCTCGCTGATGGTGTAGACGTGCGTACCGGGCTCGTCGTACTCAAACTTGTCGAAGCTGATCTTACCGTCGGCATCGTTGGTGACGGTGGACTCGATGCCCTCGCCAACGAGCTTAAAGCTGAACTCGTCCTTCTTGAGCTCGCGTCCCTCGAGCACCTTGATGGCGCCGATGGAGACTTGGGTGGGCATGGCGTGATACTTGTTGGTAAAACCAGCCGACTCGGTGGTTCCCTCGAGCTTGTGCGTCGCGGTCAGTGTGCCGTCACCATTGTCGGAGACGGTGGTCACGACGGTGTAAGTCGTGCCGTCATAGGTGACGCCCTTGTACAGGCCGAGCGCGTTGGGGCAAGCCTCGCGCAGCGTGTACGTGTGCGTGCCGGGTGCCTCGTAGCGAATCGGGCTCAGCGTCACGGTGCCGTTAGCGTCGTTGGTGCCGTTAGCGACAACCACGTCGTCCTCGAGCAGCTCAAACGTGAACTCACCTGCTGCAAGGTCGCGTCCAGTCAGGCGCTTGACTGTCTTGACCTGATCGGTCACGGACGAATCGGTAGGTGCCACGCCGTAGGTGTTGGTAAACGTGAAGGCAGCACCGTCATCGCCTTCGCGCTTGACGCTCAGATGCCCGGCACCGTCGTCAGACACGGTGTAGGAAACCTTGCGCGTGGCGTTGGTGTCATTGGTCACGCCAGGGGCACTACCGGACTCGGTCACCGTGTAAGTAAAGGTGTGCGAGCGCGGAGCGGTGGGGGCTGCGGGCTCGGACTCGTCGCCGGGCTCGTCAACGTTGGCATCAGCGTCGGCGTCGGCCTCTGCCTCGTCAGCGTCGACGTCGTCAGCTTCGTCTGCCTCGGCCTTATCGGTCGCATCGTCCGTCACGCCCAGGGCGCGGTTGAGGTCGTCGAGCGTAAAGTGGATCTTGCCAAAGTCCACGTTGCCGGCCGCGTCGTTGGTTGCGGTCGTGCGCTCGGGCATCGGGGCACCAGCCTCATCGGCGGTCACGGTAAAGGTGAACTTACCCGTGATGTCGGCCGGGGTCAGGCCCTCGGCAACCTGGAGCTTCTTAGTACCGGTGAGCGCGGCATCCACGGCGTCGGCGCCGTAGGCGTTCTCGAACAAGGGCTCGACGCCGCCGTAGTCGACCGTCGCCGTCAGGGTACCGTCACCGTTGTCGACGACGATAACCTTAAAGCCAAAGCTCCACGTTGTAGCGGAAACGCCATTCGGCAGCCCGAATAAATCTTCGTAGGCCGTGTAGTTAATGGTCCAGGCAAGCTTGCCGTCCTTATCGGTACGATAAGCAAGCCCAGCAGCCTCAAGATTAGCAAGCATCTTGGTGTCGTAGTGCAGCGTATCAAAGCTCACGTGCCCGCCGATATTGGGCTTGAGGTTTTCGTATGCCACAAGCTCACCCTGATAGGCGATGCCGAACCAGAACTCGCCGTCGGCCATCGGGCGACCGGTCAGAGTCTTGGTGGCAACGACCTGAGCAGCGGTGCCACCAGGCGTGTTGGTCGTAGCGCTGTAACTGTTGTGGAACGGCACCAGGGCCTTCTCGACCTTGTTCTCGCCACTCTTGTGGAACGTCTCATGCGTGCCCTCGGGACCACCGGAAACGGTCGTCGTAGCAGTGAGCGTACCGGCGGTGTCGTCGACGATGGCGATCGTCACCGTGCGTACGGCGTCATCGTAGGTGTAACCGGGCTGGCCGTCGTTCTTTTCGGCCACGGTGTACTTGAAGGTCTTGCCGGCGTCAGCTTGCGTAAATTTAACCTCATGACCAGCCAGAATGTCGATCAGTCCGACCGTTCCCTCTATCGTTGCGGGGGACTCGAAGTTGTTGGCCCCGGGCAGCAGGCCAAGTGCGCAAGCCGAATCATCGTCGGCGGGCGTCACGGTAAAGGTGAATTGACCCTCGGTCATGGGACGTCCGCAGAGGGTCTTGCTGAGCTTGAGGCCGCCGGCCGCGGCGTAATCGAGCTCAGTGCGGTATGTGTTGGTAAAGCGCCCGTTTTCCTTCTTGGTGACGTTGGCGGTCAGGTTGCCCTCGCCGTCCTCGGTCACGGTCACTTCGGCGGTTGCGACATGCGCGTCATACGTCATGCCGACCGTGCTGCCCGCGTTCTCGCGAATCTCGTACTTATAGGTTCCGGCAGCCGCAAAGTGAATCTTGCCGAACTTGATGGCGGCAATGCCGTCCTCCGCGTCCCCCTTGCTCACGGTTACGGTTGCGGGATCGGGCAGTGGGACGCCCTCGGGAGCGGTGATGGTAAAGCTAAACTCGTCCCCATCCGTCCAGTCGCGGCCGTCAATAGCCTTGCTCAGGCCAAAGTCGAGCTCCGCATCGAGCGGGGTCACGCTGTAGGTGTTCTTGAACTCGGCAGGCTCGGTGCCCTTCAGAACATGTGTGACACTGAGCGTACCGTCGCCATTGTCCGTGATGGTGGTCTCGATGGCGTACTTGGCGTCACTGTAGGTGATGCCCTTGCTGGTGGTTCCGCCGTTGACCTCGCGCAGCGTGTAGGTGTGCTTGCCGGGCTTGTCGTAGGCAATCTTGTCCATGGCAATCGTGCCGTCAGCAGCGTTGATACCCTTGGCGACGACCTTGTCGCCCTCGACCAGCTCAAAGGAGAACTCGCCGGCAGCAAGCTCACGCCCGGTCAGAACCTTGTTCGCGGTAATCTGGTCGGTGACGCTCGTCTCGACAGGCGTCGCGCTGTAGGTATTGGTGAACGTAAATGCCGCGTTGCCGTCCGGCTTGCGGGACACGCTCAAATTGCCCTTGCCGTCATCGGTCACGGTGAAGGAAACCTCGCGCGACGGCTTGGCGTCGTTGGTCACGCCAGCGACCTCGCCGGACTCGGTCACGGTGTAGGTAAAGGTGTGCTCGCGCTTCTCGGGCTTCTCGCCCAGAGCCTTGTTAAGGTCGTCGAGCGTAAAGGTGATCTTGCCAAAGTCGACCTTGCCCTTGGCATCATTGGTCACGCTCGCGTTCGCGGGCATGGGTGCGCCCTCTTCACCGGTCACGGTAAAGGTGAACTTGCCGTTGATGTCGACCGGCATCAAGCCGTCGGCGACCTGCAGGTTCTTGATGCCCACAAGCGATGCCTCGGTAGCATTCGTGGTGTAGGCGTTCTTGAACTCGATGCTCTTGACGTCCTTGGCGTCCTTCAGCTCGTGCGTGGCAACCAGCTGGCCCTTGCCGTTATCGCTGATGGTCGTCACGATGGTGTAGGTCGTATCGTCATAGGTGATGCCGCCAGCGTCGCCCTTGACCTCGCGCAGCATGTAGATGTGCTGGCCGATCTCGGTGTACTTGATGGCGCTGAACGTCACCTTGCCGTCGGCGCCGTTCGCAACGGTCTCGATAAGCTCAGAGTCCTCGCCCTTAACCTCGCGCAGCTCAAAACTGAACTCACCGGCCGTAAGGTCGCGACCGGTCAGAGACTTGGTCACGTCAATCTTGTCGGTAACGCTGGACTCAACAGGATCCGCAGCGTAGACGTTCTTGAACTCGGTCACTTCGGCTTCACTCCAGGCCACCTTCACAGCGGCGCTGAGCTCACCCTTCTTGTTGGGCGTCACCGTCACGGTGATCTCCGCGACGCTACCGCTGTAGGCAATGCCGTCAATCGTGGTCCCGGCGTGCTTTTCGCTAACCTTGTAGACGTACGTGCCAGGCTCGGTGTATTCAATCGTGCCGAAGTCGATGGCAGCCTTGCCCTTGTCGTCCAGGTCGGCCCCGTGCACGATCGCAGTCGTAGTCGCAGGCATCGGAGCATTGCCCTCGGACGTCAGCCCAAACTCAAACGTGTCCGTATCCGTCCAAGCGCGGCCCTCGAGCACCTTGGTTAGACCAAAGCTGGCCTTGGTGTTCACCATTGCCGGCATCATGTCATACGCAAAGCTGATCTTGCCGTTGTTGCCCAGGTAGGAATTGACATGCGTCGCGGTCGCCTTGGCGGACACGTTATTCCACTTGGGGTTGAGAACGTCGGTCGCGGTGCCGGTGTTGTTGCCGCCCACGCTCTTCTTGGTGGTGTGGAGCTCATCGATAAAGGCCAGGCGCGCGGTTCCCACGCTAAACGACAGGTTTCCGTCCTTGTCGGCAACTATAGCGCCGTCAAACTTGGCAGCGTCGCCACCGATGAACTCGATGACGGCGGCGGTGGGCTTGGCCTCGCCGTTCTTGCCCTGCTCCTCAAACTCATCCTTGTAGTAATAGGTGCCTTTCTCTGCCAGTGAATTCTTTGCGGGCTGTGTGCAGTCCTTGTCCGTGTAAATGGGAGTCTGCTTCTGGAAGTAGTAGTAGCGGTTGGTGTCGGCCGGCTCAAAGGTCGCAACCGTATCGCCCAACGCACCACCGCTCCACTTGTTCGCGTAGAAGCTCACGGTCTTGGTGCCGTTGGCAACAGCCGTATTGCTCTCGATGTAATCCTTGAGCCCCGTTACCTTCTCGGGCGTAAACAGGTTGTCGAGTGCGACCTTCTTCACGCTCGAGGCATACTTCACCTGGATGGGCTTAACGGTATCGACCGAAAGCTTGCCGTCTACGGTCTTAAAGTGACTCAGCGGAATCAACGACGCGGGAATGTTGACCGTTACGATATCGCCCTTCTGGGGATTGTCGTCGCCGGCACGCTGCGCGGTAATGAGCAGGTCTTTTGCCTTGCCATCGAACTCGTACGTATCGGTCTTGGTTTCTTTGTTGACCGTCTTGCTCGGATTGGTAAACGGCGTGCCGTTGATGACGACCTCGGTGAAGCTGTCGACCTGCATAAAGTCGCCCAGCTCGTCGGTAAACGTGATGTAGCCGGACTTGGTCTCGTCGTAGCCCTTATGGATTTCGGTCGGATAAGGCGCCTCCGATGTGATGGCCTGCGAGATGTCGTCGAAAACCTTCTTGAGCTCTTCGGCATTGGTCGCCGACTTGTAGTAGTCGGCGTTTTCCGCGCGTGCACCGTGAGTATCCCATGCCGTGGCATTGGGGTAGTTGCTCGAAACGGCCTGCATGAACTTGTTCTCTTTTTGGCTTTTTCCCGAATCCTGGATACCAGCGCTGGGATCCGCGCCATCAAAGATGCCGATAGTATAAACGGTGGCCTTGCTGTCCTTCATGTTCTTGGCAGCCGCCACGGCAGCGTTAGCAACCGTAGGATCAAACTTGTCAATTTTCGTTGGCGTGCCGTCGGTAAAGAACACAACAATCTTCTTGGCGTCCGCGCGACCAGAAGTGATACCCTCTGCCAGCTGCAGACCATTGTCGGCGCGCGTTGCACCAGCGGGTGTAATCTGGGCAATCCTATGCTTAAGAGCTTTCACGTTGCCGCCGGAGCAATCGGTCAGGTCTTTCATAACCTGTGTGTAATTGTAGGTGTATCCTCCGTCACGATACGTCTCGTTGCCGATATTGTTGGACGTCTTGCCCGCAAACTTAACGATAGCAACCTTATGCTGCCTATCCACGCCCTCGATGCCCTCGTTTTGTTTGGCAATGGCGTCGATGAAGCTGCTGGCAGCGCTCTCCAGCGCATCGATGCGCCTGGTGGGATCTCCACCGCCCATCTCATGATCCATCGAGCCAGAGGCATCCAGCACCATCACGATGTCGAGCGGCGTGGTAACCGTCACGGTTGAATTAGACGTCGAGGACATCGCCGAAAGCGTGGTCAAAAAGTCCGACTCTTCGTTTTCCTCGGTTGCCTTGACCGTCTTGTCGGTCCAAATTCGACCGACGTTTTGGGTCGTTACCTTATTGCCACCGTGGCCTGCCGCCCAGATTTCCCAGCGACCGCTGGTGTCGGGGTCGGCGACCTTTCCGGTCATTATCGGTCCGTCCATTCCTGTGCTGGACCTGACGTTGGCCTCGGGCAGCATGGCGAATGCTGCGGCTGGCAACACCAGCACTACGGCCAGTATCACCGCCAAGAGACCCCTCGTGTACTTACCCATCGTGTCTCCCTTCTCGCGGTCTCAGACCTTGCATCAGCCTAAAGTTACGAAATGAGACACAATTAGGGCAGGTGACACACGTTCCAGATTTGATTTTGGGCGTGAGACAAATGTCTCACCAAAGTTGAGACACGAGAGTTTTCGCAGGAAAACGGATGCGACTCGGAGCCAACAGGTCAAAATGATCCGTTTTCCTCCGTCCCCGGGGGATCAGTTGGTAACGCTCGCCACGAAATCGGGCCATCTACTACGTTTGACTCGATACCCCCGACCATAGCCGCTTTTCATGAAAAACCGCAAGCGTTCTACCTGCGGTTTTCATTTCGCATTACTTGACGTGGTCGAGGGCTGCCGCCTAAACGTAGTAGATAGGCCCATTTCGTGGCAGACGGGTCACGCGGCAGCCCTCGTGAGGCAAAAATGATCCGTTTCCCTCTGTCCACGGGAGATCAAGGGCTGCTACGGATATGGTGCTATTTCAAAACTATGCCGGATTACGGGGCTAAAGTCGGAGTCCTCATCCATACAGCCTTTTTTGAAAAACGGCAAGCAGTCTACCTGCGGTTTTGTTTTTGGGATTTTCTGTATGGTCGGAGGTTCGCTATCCAGCCCCGTAATCCGGCATAGTTTTGTTCGCGACGGCACAACCGCGCGTTTAAGCGCGGGGCCGGTGGGGCATTTTTGCCCCACCGGCCCCTATTCCAGCGCTATTCCGGCTTGGTTTCTACTGTGGGAGTCTTGTCCGCTGCGACTGGGGTGCGGGCGGTGTCCATAGTCAGGCAGTGCTTGGGGCAGCTCTCGATGCACTCACCGCACACCACGCAGGCATACGGGTCGATCGACCACGTTCCACCCTTGCGATCGACCGCGAGCGCGCCCGCCGGACAGCGACGCGCGCACATACCGCAGCAAATGCACACGTCCATGTCGTTGACGATATGCCCGCGCAGGCGCTCGGGAGCCGTCAGCTTCTCCTGCGGATAGCACACCGTGACCGGCTGCTTGACCATAGAGCCCAAGGCTGTCTTGGCAAATGTCAGCAAACTCATGCCGCGCCTACCTTTCCGTGCAGCTAATACAGGGGTCGATGGTCAGGATAATCATGGGCACGTTGGCAAGGAGCACGCCCTGCAGCGCATGTGTCAGACCCGCCAGGTTCTGCGACGTCGGCGTGCGCACGCGGAAGCGATCCAGGTTCTTGGTGCCGTTGCCGCGCACATAGTAATACGCCTCGCCACGCGGCTGCTCAATCACAACCTCGCCACGCGCGCCGTCGGCCGGCGTGAGCTTGGTGCGCCCGCCGATGCCGTCGTGCGGGATCTTGCCCACAAGCTCCTCGATGATGTCCATGGCCTGCGTGACCTCGGCACAGCGCACCTGGCAGCGGGCATAGCAATCGCCATCGGTAGCAACGATGGGCTCAAACGCAGCCAGATCCGCATAGGCGCCGTCGCCGAACATGCGCACGTCGTAATCCACGCCCGAGGCGCGACCGAACGGGCCGACCATCGACAGATTCAGCGCATCCTTCTCGCTAATCACGCCCACGCCATGCAGGCGCTCGCCGCAGCTGGCATCGTCCAAAAACGTATGCACCAGAGCCTCGTAGTCGGGGCGCATGGCGTCAAGCGTCTCGACAATGCCCGCCAGCTCGGAGTCCTCGATATCGTGCTTAAGGCCGCCGATCTCATTAATCGACAGAATCACGCGGCCGCCGCAAGTGCTCTCAAAGATCTTGAGAATCTGCTCGCGCAGAGTCCACGAACGATAGAACAGTGCCTCGAAGCCAAAGGCATCGGCGAGCAGGCCCAGCCACAGCAGATGCGAGTGGATGCGCGAAAGCTCGTGCAGAATGGTGCGGATATACTGCACGCGGCCGGGCACCTCGATGTCGAGCATGCGCTCGCAGGCGCTGGCATAGCCATAGCTGTGACCCACGGCGCAAATGCCACAGATGCGCTCAGCGATGTAGCCAAACTGGTGCATATCGCGCTTTTCGGTGAGCTTCTCGAGTCCGCGGTGAACAAAGCCGATCTGCGGAATTGCCTCGATGACGCGGTCGTCCTCGATCACCAGGTCCAGATGAAGCGGCTCGGGCAGCACCGGGTGCTGCGGGCCAAACGGAATAACGGAGCGATGTGCCATGGACCTTACGCCTCCTTTTTCTGCTTGTCGCGGGCGGCCTTAGCGGCAAGCGCCGCGCGGACCTTGGCCGCTTTCTCGGGATCCATGGCGGCGAGCTTTGCCTCCATCTCGGCAGCCTTGAGCGCGGCCTTCGCAGCGGCCTCATCGTGCTGAGCATCGGAGCCGGCAGCCGCAGCGGGCTGAGCAGCGGCGCCCGCGGCGTCGCCGGCGCTCGCAGCACCCTCCCCTGCAGCAGCCGCAGCCGCGGCGGCCTTTTCGGCCGCGGCTTTGCGCGCCTTGGCCTCGGCGGCGGCACGGACCTTCATGGCCTTCTCGCGTGCGGCCTTCACCTCGGGCGTGATAACGCTCATGGGTTCGGCAGTCGAGACCTGGTAGAAAAAGCCCTTAAAGTCGATCTGCATGTCGGTGATGGCAAGCCCAAACAGGTCGTGCGCTTCGTTCTCAAACGGAAATACCGCCGGATAGTACGAGCTGATGGACGGAATCTCCTGATACTGATCAATTCCCTCAACCACCAGGTTCTCGATCGCATAGCTGCCGTCCTGCGCAATATTCTCCTGAGCAGCGCGGACGTTGATAAACGTATAGACCAGGCGATACGATCCGTCGTCCACACAGCGCTCGGCATGCATCTGCACAAAGCGCGCGCCGACGCCCTTGAGCGCCTGGACATGCGACAGAAGCTCGTCGATCCCAACGGTGGCATAGATAGCCTTTTGCATTACTCGGCCTCCTTTGCAGCGACGGGCGCTGCGGGTTTCTCGGCAGGCGCGTCACCGGCACCGTCAGCCCCGGCCCCAGCTGCAGCCACGAACCCGTCCTCGCCCAACTCGACGCCGCCATCCCAGGTAGCAGCGCCGCCCACGGTAAGCGGGTCACCGCCGGCGCGCATCACGGCCTCCTTCTGATCAAGGATGCCGCACGCCTCCACGATGGCATCGATCACGGTCTCGGGACGAATGGCGCACCCGGGCGCATACACGTCCACGGGAATCGCGCGGTCCACGCCGCCGATCACGTTATAGGCATCGCGGAATACGCCGCCCGAACACGCGCAAATGCCGCACGCCACCACGCACTTGGGCTCGAGCATCTGGCTGTAGATCTGGCGCACGACGGGCAGGTTCTGGGCATTGACCGACCCCGTCACCAAAAAGATATCCGCATGCTTGGGGTTGCCGGTGTTGACCACGCCAAAGCGCTCCGCATCGAACAGCGGCGTGAGCGAGGCCAGCACCTCGATATCGCATCCGTTGCAGCTCGAGCCGTCGTAATGAATGACCCACGGCGAGCGCGACATTTTATGATCCATGGATGCCGCCTCCTAAATAAACACGTCGACGAGGATGGGCATAAGGTTGAGCAGGCCAAACACCAGCGCCACGCCCCATCCGAGCCTAAAGCAGCTGCGCCAGGTGCTGCGTGCGAAGGTGTTGTCGATCAGGACCTCGACAAAATACGTCGCGGCCATCACGACCAGGGCTACAACCCAGCTCACGGGGTTGTCCCAGACAAAGAACATGCCCACCCACATCAAAAACAGCACGGTCTCGCACCAGTGCATAAGGGTCATCTTGGCCAGCGTGCCGCCGCTCATCTCGGTGGCGACGCCCTGGACGATCTCCTGATGCGCATGATGCGAGTACGAAAGGTCAAACGGCGACTTGCGCAGCTTGATGGTGAGCACCGCGAGCAGCGCGAGGAAAATGGGCGCGCTGTACACGATGATGGGGGCCGACTGCCCCGTCACGGCGATGGAATCGAAGCTGTCGGTGGCAAGGTACAGGCCCACGCTCATCAGCAAAACGGCGGGCTCGTAACTCATGACCTGCAGCAGCTCACGGTCGGCGCCGACCTGGGCAAACGGGCTTTGCGTCGAGGCGGACGCCAACACCACAAAGATCGCAGCGAGGGTCACCATAAAAGCGCACAACAGCGTGTTGGAACCCGACACAAAGATGCCGCCGCCCACCACGGTAAAGATGAGCGCGCACGCCATGTAGGTATCGTCCATGGTGTTTACGCTGGCGGGGGCCTTGCGCAGCAGCTTGGCCACATCGTAGAAAGGCTGGAGCAGGCGCGGGCCCACGCGGCCCTGCATGCGGGCCGAAAGTTTGCGGTCAACGCCGTCGATCAGGCCGCCCACAAGCGGCGCCAGTAAGGCAAATGCCACGGTGCCAATAAAAATGCCCACGACGCCCGAACCTTCAAAATACTTGCCGCGCAGCACCGAGGGCGCACTCATGGCAAGTCGCTCGGGCCCAATCCACGCGCAACACAGCAGCGCAAACAAGATAATGCTGCAGCACACGACGCTACCCGCGGGGCCAATACGCTTCTCGCCAAGGGCGTCCTCCGAGTACCAATTGCGCTTTTCGGCCTTCACCTCGTGTCCCATCGAGCCGCGGAAATGGCGATATTTGTCGGTCCCCACGCCCGAAAGGTACACGTTGACGTGCGGTTTGTTGCTCACGCGGAATGAAGTCAGCAGCACCACGGCGATAAACGCCACGATAACCACCATCAGGTACATGGCGTCCTTGCCAATAACGTACGGCACGCGGCCAAACACCATGGCCAAGTAAGGCGACACCAGACCGCTCGAGATAACCGGGAACGCCACGCAGCACAGAATCAGCAGCGCGGCGATGGTGTTGAGGGCCATCCATTCGGTCTTATGGACATTGACCTCAACGTTTTGAGCCGTGGGGTCGACACCCGAAAGCTTGGCAAGCCACTTGCCCCAGAAGAAGAACGTCGCGGCCGAGCCAAAGGCCAGCACCATGATCATGAGCACGTTGCCAGTCTGCGCGAACGCCACCAGGGCGCCCCACTTGGACACGAGCATGCCAAACGGCGCCACAAACATGCCCATGATGCCCAGCATCATCAGACGCGTCAGGTGCGGCATGCGGCTGAACATACCGTCCATGTCCTCGATATCGCGGCTGCCGATATGATGCTCGGCCGTGCCCACGCACAGGAACAGCAGCGACTTTGCCACCGTGTGGAACAGGATCAGAAAGATGGCCGCCCATACGGCCTCGGGCGCGCCGACACCCAGGCAGGCACTGATGAGGCCCAAGTTGGAAATGGTGGAGTACGCGAGCACGCGTTTGGCGTTGCTCTGCGAGATGGCCATGAGGGCAGCAAGCAAAAACGTGATGGCGCCCACACTCGTGACCATAAAGCCGATTACGGGATAGATAGCATAGAGCGGGCTCAGCTTGACCATTAGGAACACGCCGGCTTTAACCATGGTTGACGAGTGCAGCAGGGCGCTCGTGGGAGTGGGGGCAACCATAGCACCCAACAGCCACGTGTGGAACGGCATCTGTGCGGCCTTGGTGAGTGCGGCGAGCGACAACAGGATGACCGGCATCACCAGCAGTGCGGATTGCGCGGTACCGGCGCCGGAAAGCTCGATCATGCCCGAGATGGTCAGCGGCATGCCGTTAACGTGCAAGAACATAAGGCCCGCCAAAAACGCGATACCGCCCAGCATGTTAAGGATGATCTGGGTGAAAGCGTTCTTGATGGCCTCGGGCGTGCGCGTGTAGCCAATCATAAGGAACGAGCACACGGTGGTGATTTCCCAGCCGCAGAACAGCCACTCAAGGTTGTCGCTCGTCACGATGACGAACATGGCCGAGAGGAACAGGAACATAAGCGCCAGGAACTGCGGGCGACGGTCGGGCGCGGTCTGCCCGCGCAGTGCGGCCTCGTGCTCGTCGTGGGCCTGGAAGTCCTTCATATAACCCAAGGCATACACGCAGATGAGGCTGCCAACAATGCCGACGGCGAGGACCATGATCACGCTCATGTAGTCCAGGTAGAGCGGCGTCGCCGTGACGGCTTCGACCGCGGGCAGCGTCATGGCTGCAAAGGCGAACGAGCCCACCAGCTGGACTATGCCGAGCACCGTGGCGAGCGCGTTCCTATATTTGTACGCGTTGTACAGGATTACGGCGCACAGGATGACGTCGATGACGGAGCTGATGATCGAGAGCACATGCGAGGTGCCGGAGGCAACCTCAAAGCTCTGCGGACCCATGCCAAAAAACATGACGGCGACTACAACTGTCACCGCCATAATAATGCCGGAGCCTATGAGCCCCACCGCATCGCGGGCGCGGTCACCGCGCGCGAGCAGCATGCCCAGCGCCGGTACCAGCGGAAACAGGGTAAGGAAATACAGTAGCGTCATACCATCACTCCCCCATGCAAAAACGCTGCAATTGTTTAACGTTATAGCTCAATTACGGGGTTGCGGTGGCAGGTTTTCGGTCAACTGGGGAGTTTTAGACGTACGGGGCAAGGGCGCGTCCGCATTGGAGTAGAGGCGCGGCAAGAAAAAATGCGCCCCCGTGGGCGCACCATCCCGTTCGCTATTCCGCCTTTTTAACGCGCGGCTTGCGGCCGCGCGGCTTATCGACCAGTGCGGACTCACCGCTCTCGCGGTACTGACGGCACCAAGCCTTGACCGAAGACTCGCTGGGAATCTTGTGCTTGATCATGGCCTCGCGAACCGTCAAGCCGTTTTCCAGACGGTCCTTAACCACAGCGAGCTTTACGTCGTACGAATAGGTATGATGATGCGAACCGGCATTGAGAACGGCGTCGGCACCGCCCACGGCATACGCGCGGGCCCACTGACGAGCCGTGGCCTGGGGAATGCCAAGCTCCGCGGCGAGAGCGCGATGACCGACCCCCCTCTTGGAGGATCTCGACGGCGCGCTGCCTAACCTCGGGCGCATGCGTGCGAGTCCTAGTTGCTTCCGACATACCTGCCACTTCTTAGCCTTAGCCGTTAATCTGCTTTCTTACGTGCAAGTTAGATAGTAGCATTTTACTGTTTGCTCAAAGCAGTTAATTAAAATAGACGCGGCGTTATCTGGGCATTTGGCACCAAATTACGACATTTCTTTATCGATTATTTACGCTGGTAGCTGACTCGCAGCTAATCGTCATTCGCTTGTCAACAAAATTGGCATCTCTTTATGTCCTTTGGTATAGAGGATATAGTTATTAACCCCTCCCCCAATATTTTTGAGTAATCTGCAAGGCAGTAGACGTCCTCACTCCTCATGATTACCGCGCATTGCCATCCACCGGAGCAAAACAAAAAGGGCGGGACCTGCTGCGCTTGCAGGCCCCGCACCGGTTGACACCCGACGGGACACAGCCGGGCGAGGCGGATCCGTGCTACCGCCCCGCCTGGCCGCGATGTTCAACTACAGCTCGTTGGCCGCGTGATACGCCGTGCGAATGGCGCTCGCAATGTCGGCGGTGCGCTCACCCGAGCAGTCGCCCACGCAGGTCACGGGCACCGTCACGCCATCCAGGTCAAACGCGTTGGCCTTGGAGCCCACGGCCATCACCACGTAATCGCAGGCGATCCTCACCGGCTCCTCGGCGCCGTCCTCGGTGGTGCGAACAGCCTCCACACCTTCGTCGGTAATGGCGGTCAGGCGGGTCTTAACATGCTGCTCCACGTTGTGCTCTGCAAAGTCGCTCATAATCAGCGGCAGAATGGTCTCGGACTCGCCCGCGGCAATCTTGTCGAGCATCTCCACGATCGCCACCTCGCAGCCGTGCTGCAGCAGGTACTCGGCAGTCTCGGTGCCCACCAGGCCGCCGCCAATGACGGCGACGCGGCCGCTGAGCTCCACCTTGCCGGCCAGCACGTCCCAGCTCGAGACGACCTTCTCCGAGTCGGCGCCCGGAACGGGGATGACCACGTCGTGCGCGCCCACGGCCACAATCGCGGCGTCGGCGGCGTTGAGGTCCTCAGCGGTAGCGGCATGACTGAGCTCCACCTTCACGCCCAGGCCAGGCAGAATCTTCTCGTAGTACTCGACCGAGCGCATAATCTCGTCCTTGCGCGGAGGCGCAGCCGCCAGCACAATCTGGCCGCCCAGATGATCGCTCGCCTCGTAGACGGTCACGTCGTAGCCGCGCTTGGCCGCCACGCGCGCGGCCTCCAGGCCGGCGATGCCGCCGCCCACCACGGCGATCTTCTTGTCGCCCTCGCCCGGCTTGATGGCGATGGTCGCCTCGTCGCCGTTCTCGGCATTGAGCACGCACGAAATGTACTTGCGATTTTGAATCGCATCGACGCAACCCTTGTTGCAGTTGAGGCACTCGCGGATGGGCTCACCCGTGGCGGCCTTCAGCGCAATGTCGGGGTCGCACATGAGCGAGCGGCCATAGGCGATGATGTCGGCGGCGCCGTCTTCCAGAATCTTCTCGCCGGCCTCGACCGAAACCACGCGGCCCACGGTTGCCACCGGCACGGAGACCAGGGCCTTGACGCGCTCGGCCACGGGCAGCGTCCAGTTGTAGGGCATGGCGCCCATGGGCGGAATGGTGTCGCCCATGTTGCCGGTGTGGTTGGCCTGTGCGACCTGGATCATATCGATGCCCGCGCCCTCGAGCAGCTTGGCGAACTCGCAGGCCTCGTCGGGCTGCAGGCCGCCCTTGCCGCGCGGCGTGCCGTCGGGGTTCTCCATGATCACGGGGAGCTTGTACTCCACCATCAGCTGCGGCGCGGCTTCCTTAATGGCAGCGACGACCTCCAGCGCGTAGCGAACGCGGTTCTCGAACGAGCCGCCGTACTCGTCGGTGCGCTGGTTGAGGATGGCCGAGCACAGCGAACCTACCAGGCGGTCGCCGTGGACCTCGATGGCATCGATCCCGGCCTGCTGCGCGCGAGCGGCCGAGGCGGCGATAGCCTCCTTGATCTGGGTGAGCTGCTCCACACTCGCCTCGTTCACAAAGTGCTGCATGTCGTGGTGCAGCTTGGCGTAGGCCTGGTTGCGGATCTCGTTGGACTCGGCCATCTTGGCGGCAAAGGTCTCCTCGTCGCCGGCGGCCTTGGCCTCCTGCGCGGCCTTGGCGGCGGCCATGGATCCCATGACCATGCGGCCGACACCGGGCACGTCGTACTCGGGGTGGAACAGCTGCAGCGCGACCTTGGCGCCGTGCTTGTGGACGGCATCGGCCAGGGCCTTAAACGTGGGGATTTGGGCGTCGGTCGCCAGCTTGGGCGTGGGGCTTGCGGTCATGACGGGAGCAACGTCGCCGATGACGATGTAACTCACGCCGCCACGGGCCAAGCGCTCGTAAAAAGCCAGGCTGCGCTCGCCAATGGAGCCGTCACGCTCCTCGTAGCCGGTGGTCAGCGGCGGAAACATAATGCGGTTTTTGAGCTCAAGGGGGCCAACCGTAATGGGCTGAAGCAGCTTGGATGCAGGTGCGGTCATGGACATTCCTCTCTTGTAGGCGCGGCGGCGATGTTGCCGCGTAGTTGTCTAGAGGATATGGCATGGAGGCACAGCAGCACAACGGAAATCGGCGAATATCAGGTGGCGGCAGGTGGATGGGGCAGAGCGGCCCGTCGGTTTGCCCGCCGGTTTATCTCAATCTGTAACAGTTACGCGGCAAAACCGGGTCTTACTGTTACAGATCGAGACATTCCTCTCGGCCCATCCTCAACAATCTAGATCTGTAACAGCTAGGCCCACTTTTGGCCCCTATCTGTTACAGATCGAGACAAACCAAACCCGCCTGCTAGAAAATCTCAATCTGTAACGGTTACTCGGCAAAAACCGTCCCTCGTGTTACAGATTTAGACAAACACGACCCAACCCACCGGTATATCTCGATCTGTAACACAAAGCCGCCCAAATCGGGTCTAGATGTTACAGATCGAGATTTTGTTTGAGAGGCCGAGAATTGGACCGAAAACACAGTCCCGGAATAACAAAAAAGCTCGCCGGCTAGGCCGACGAGCTGCAAGTTCTTGGTCGCGGGGGCAGGATTTGAACCTACGACCTCCGGGTTATGAGCCCGTAGTTTCTAAACTTGTTGACACTCTTTGAGACTGTTTGACACCGCTATATAGGCAGGTAGATATACATTTCTTTCAAAAACACCAAATAGCGGTTCTGTTCGATTTCGACCAAAATTCGACCACTGAAATCTTGACTTTCGCCACTGCGTGGCATACGCTCGGAGCAGCGCACCCGAAGCGCCCGCTTCACGGGCCGCACGGGCGTGCTGCTCCGAGCGTATGCCACGCAGCCATGGAGTCACATTCGTATTCATTTGACCAAAGGATCGGCGCATGAGCAGGCCTCTTGTCGTTGGTAAGGGAAGCGCCCTTAAAAGCAAGACGCAGAAAAACGTGTACTATATCAGGCACAACATGGGCAAAGACCCCATTACCGGCAAATATAGGTACTCACCTCGCCGAAAGGTCTACGCAAAGAACAAGTCGGAATTGAGAGCCGAGCTCGAAGCATATAAGGCTGAGCTCAATAGCGGACTCACCATCAAAGACCCCGATAAGACCGTTTATCAGTACACCAAAGAGTTCCACAAAGATCGCGTGGACGCCGAGACCATCAGCCCGCTTGCCCTTGACCGCGAAGAGCTTGAAGTTAAGGAAATACAGGAGCTTTTCGGCAATTATCCCGTAAAAGACCTGAGGCCCCACATAATAAACGCCGGCTATGCTGAAGCCCGCAAAAGTGGAAGATTCTCCGAATCTGAGCTGCATAAAATCAGTGTAAAACTGAATCAGATTATGAAGGCCGCCATGCTTGACGACCTGATTGTCAAGAACCCCTGCGCCGGCACCGTCATCCCGCGGCCCAAAGGAAAAGAGAGGCAGGCTCTTTCCCTCGATGAAGCCCGGAGGCTTCTCTCCCTCCTCCTTTCACAGGAGATGGACTCCCACAGAATAGGCACCCTCTTGTTGCTCGATACCGGCATGCGCCGCGGAGAGATGCTCGGACTCAGATGGGGCGACGTCCATTTTGGCGACGGCTATGTCCGCATCGACGGACAGTATGCCGCCGACAAGCTGGTCAGAGACCCAAAGAGCTCAACGGGGAAAAGGTCCGTCTCTTTGAGCCCGCTTGCACTCGAGAGGCTCGCCGCCTGGCGCGAGCTTCAGCGCACGCTTCTCGCCGAAGTCGACCTCGAACAGGCTTCCAGCACCCCGATTGTGCACACATTAGTCGATCCCCAAAGAAACACGAGGGCAAAAACTAAAGATGACGAAAAAGGAAAGAGGGGGCCAATCGCCATCGCGCACATGGACCCAAACTGCTTTTCGCGATGGTTCCGCGAATGGTGCTCGGACTATGGCTTTGGGCAGTTCAGAGAAATCACGCACTACATCGAGCGAGACGGAAAGATGTACGCTCGAGGTACAAAGTACTCCGGCCTGACCCCGCATATGCTCAGGCACACGCAGGCGACGTTGCTGATCGGAGAGAACGTCGACATCAAAACCGTCAGCAGCCGCCTCGGGCACAGCACCGTCAAGCTCACGCTAGACACCTATGCACACGCAATTGCCGCCAAGGACCAGGCAGCCGCCAACACGATCGGCAACTTGCTTTCAAATTAAATCAGCTCTTCGCTTTCGATGCGCTTCGCCTCGCGTTCGCCCTCTTCCTACTGTTCCTGGCGTTCTTCGCTCTCGTGCATTCCTCTGAACAGCATCGCGATTTGCCGTTTGCGGTGTCGGCGAACGGCCGGCCGCAGTGCTCGCATATTTTGACGACATCAACCGAATAACTCTTTGCAAGCGCGACCCAAAGGCGCGTAGCAGCATCGGGAACGCAAAGGTCGAAAGAAGAGCCGCGGCCATAATCGATGACGCCATTAGCCATCTGCGTCGGAGTCTGCCGCTTGGGCTCGAGGATTCTCCTCCACCCATAACCCGCGCAGCGCGAGAACCACTCCGTCATGTCCTGCACCAGATGCGAGGCAAGGGATTCCTCGGTCTTGAGAACGCGCTCGGAAGACTCGTCGAGCCCCCTGAGAGTATCACCAGGCACCCTTGCAACAAAAGACGGACCTGGAAAGTCAGCTTCTCCAACTGTCTCCATAAAGGACAATGTATCGTTCTTGCACCACCTGACAAACGAACGCTCGACCATGGCAGTCCCGGGCTCAATCCTTTCATTGATCACCGCCCACTTGCCACCGCGCTCAAGCCCGCCCACGAAGCTATCCCTAAACTCATGATCGCTAGGGATTTGCAGGTTGGTGAGAACCACGTACGCGGTTTTATTTGCCTCAACGTTGCCGAAGCAATACACGCGCCAATAGGGATCCAAAACCCCCAGCGAAGACGGCGAACCCATCTCGACCGATGAAGCCAGGGAAGAGATCTTCATTGCCCCGGCGACCGAAAGCCAGGCGTCAAGCGGTTCGTCGATTTCATAGGGGCCGACTCTCCCCACAAAGCCAAACAAAGGACCGGTTACGCGCGCCGCGGCAGCGAACCTCTCCCGAGGGTCGACGCCGGAGGCCTTGTCACCGGGATGCGGCGCGTCGTCGACGCGACAAGCCGGTGCCGGCACTTCTGACAGGGCGAGCAGCATCGCATCAACGCTTCCGTAATCTTCCAATTTACAAGACGGCAGAACGCCTTCCAGAAGACCGTCAAGGGCCACGGAGCGAATCAGGCCGAAAGCAAGGTCCTTGTCCGCCCCCGGTGCGTCTGTTTCAACGCTTGACGGCCTGTTCGGCATACCGATTGATTCTTCGCGATAAGTGAAGTTCATGTGGTCGCCTGCACTCTCGCCCGCTACGTCCGGAACGAGACGACCGTTCTCGTGAAATTCAAGCCCGTCCTTCGTCTTATAGCCGACCTGAACCTGACCGGTCGCGGGATCAAGCGGCATGATCGGCCAATATCGACGTTCATCTTCAGGCGGCAAAGACGGCTCCCCCTCCTCCACAACATCGATAACCTTTGAGTCCGATTCACCGCCCTTGGCATCGGTCAACAGCAATTCAATCTTATTTATCAATTTATCGATAAGCATCATCGCAGGTAAACCCCCGTAATAGGTGATGTAATACCTCGATTTATGCCCGCCGACGGCATTGTGTAGTCACGGAGCAGCTCCCGCCCCGTAACACATACACCGAAGGAGGCATACACATGGACGACAACGACACGCCTGGCATCCAGACGGGCCCGCTTCTCACTCGCGACGAGGTCGCTGACAAGCTTCACCTCACCGCCGACACCGCCGGCCAGCTGATTGCCCGCACCGGCAAGGGCATCTACCTCTGTCGCCGCACGTACATCTATGAGCGCGATCTCGACGTCTACCTCAGCGCTCTGCGCGGCAAAGGCGGCGAATAGGATGATTGACTACGACGGCCTGCCCGCCTCGAAGGAGTACTACGGCGCCATCGGCACCGTCATCACGCCCGAGGCGTGGCGGGCGTTGCGCGGGCCCGGCAACCGCGCTCATCGCGTTCCCGAGCACACTCCCAGGCTCATCGCCGAGCGCGCCTCGGCCATCTTCGCGGCAAAGACCGGAAACGCTAAAGAGAAGGAGGCTGCTCGCCTCTCTATCGGCGCATGGATCTGGTACGCGCACGACGATGCCGACGAAGCGGCAGCGGTGGCTACGGCGGCCGCCATGGCCTCCCACGAGCGCGCTGTATTCATCTCGGCATGTGAGCTTGCAACGGCATGGAACGGCGGCGAACTTTACGGCCCCAACTCGAAGGCCCACACCGTCGATCGCTATCGCGATCTGCCCGTGCTCGTCATCGCGGATCTTGGCGCGAGCGGTATGCGCGAGGAGGCACTCGCGCTGATCGAGTTGCTCGGAGATCGTCGGCGCCACAAGCGCTCGACATTGTTCGCGTCGACCTTTACCGGCAAGAGCATCGCCAGGGCGCTGGAGGCGGCCGGATCGAACTCCGATCAGGTGCGCAAGCTCATCGAACTGATTAGCGCCGGAGTGCGCGAGGGGAGGAGGTCGTGACCGGCGCGAGGGCGAGGGCTCCGCCTTTCAGCGGCATTCGCCATTGGCAACTTTTCTATACATCCCAACATCTAGGAGGTACTTATGCGGCATCAGACTGTCGTAGTCCAGACGGACAGCGGTCCGGCCCTCGTCTTCGACATCGCTAAGAAGCGCTATGTCTACCATGGCGGCCAGGACACCCCCGTCCTCAACCTCGAGCACACCGAAAACGCCCAGAGCGCCTGGATCCTGCAGTTCAAGCACGCGATTGCGAACGTTCCCCGCACCCTCATGGCGTTTAGCCCCACCGACGAGGCCCCCGACGCGGTGGATTGTCTCGCTGCCATCGACGAGTGCTATGGCATCCCCGACCACGAGCTCGTCAAGATCGCAGCTCGCGCCTATGTCGTCAACGGCACTGGCGCGACGCACGACGCGTTCGTCAAACGCTTCGCAGCTCGACTCGAGAATATTACTCAGGAACTCGGTGTCTTCGGCGCAGTCCCCATTGAACTCGCCGATCGCGCCCCTTGGCCTATCTTCACCGTCGAAGACATCGACGACTAGCCCATCGTACGCCGCCGCCCGAGCGGGCGGCGGCCATCTCACATCGAAAGGAAAACCATGCCCAAGAAAAGTGTCGATAAGAACCACAAGCCCCTCACCCTCAACGGCCACTCCTTCCGCATCCCCTCGGACGCCGAATGCCTGCTCGACGGCTGGAGCACCTTCGGCGTCCAGCCCATCGTTATCGAGCCCGCAGAGAAGATCGAGGGCATCCCCGGCGCCTTCGTCATCGCGTCCCACTCCTCCGTCCCCAATATCCCTTACGTCGCGCCCGCCATCGTCGCGGAAATCGCCAGGCGCTGGTCCGGCATCGACCCCCGCGAGCTCGCCAGGGTCATCGTCGGGGTCGCCCGCAGCGGCGATCGCTCTTACACCCCGGACAGCGTCCTCCGCGGTATCGACTGCATCCTGGACCTCGATACGTTGGGAGTCGTGAACAAGCTTGTCGCCTATCCTCCCCTCCCGGCAGACCAGGCGCCCGAGGGCTATCCCAACGTCCTTCTCGAAGACGAGTAGGCCTCAAGCGGGGCGGATCGACAACGGTCGGTCCGCCCCTGCTTTCGGGCCGACGATCACCGCGCATCGAAGAGAGGATCGAATGACAGCAGCAACAAAGAACGTCAGCGTGAAGCTCGACTCAAAGCTCTACACCGCCCTCAAGACGCGGGCCGAACTCAACAAGTCCAACGTCAGCGACGAGATCCGCTCGCTCCTGCGCTCGGCGCTCGCCGCGGAGGGGCTCGACCTCTACGGCAACGAGGTCGCGGGCTTCATCCGCGGCGTCGTCGACGCGCGGATGGACGTCGCCGCGCTCGACATCGAGCGCAAGCTCGACGCCACCGAGGACCGCATCGCCGCGGTCCTCTCGCGCCCCATGACCGCCGCCATCATGGCCGGCCTCATGTCGGCCGACGTCCTCAAGGCCTCCTACGCCTCGCTCGACGACGTCCCCGTCGCGAACATCTGGAAGAACTACCTCGCGCAGGCCGGCGAGCTCAGCCGCGCCGGGCTCGGCCGAATCGACGAGGTGAAGCTCCACGCGCGCGAGCGCGCCGATGGCTAGCCCGCCCGTCATCGTCAACCACTCCGTCGTCCGCGCGGGGGCGTCAGCGAGGGCGTCCGCCGCGGGCCTGGCGGCATACGCCGGCACCCGCCGCGGCGTCGTCATCGAGGTCAGCGAGGCGGACGGCAGGAGGCTCGGCGTGGACGGCCTGGCCGCCTACGCCGCGAACAGGACCGGCTCGACGGGCGGCCTCTGGGGCGCGGGCGGCCCGGTCGCCGTGGCGGAGGCGAGGCGCGCAATCGCCCAGAACGGCGGCGCGGTGCTCACCACCGTCGTCACGGTCCCGAACGACATCGCCCCAGCTGCCGGCCTCGATCGCCTGGACGCCTGGCAGGCGCTGGTGCGGTCCGAGTGGCCGAGGCTCTTCTCCGAGATGACCGGCGTGCCCGAGAGCCGCGTGGAGTTCTACGCGGCGATGCACATCAACGGCACGAGCCACCACGTCCACATCCTCACGATCGACCGCGAGGGCGACTGGGACTCCCTGCTGCCAAAGGGGAAGATGGAGGCGGCCAGACTCGAGATCTCCTCGAAGGCCATGGCACCGCTGCTGCGGGAAGCGTACATCGAGCGCGACCTCGCGAGGAAGGCGGCCCTGGAAGCAGTTGCGCGAATCGACCGCGGAAAGCTCGACATCGGCCTGCCGCCGAACGGAAGGATCGAGGCCGCCCACCTCAGGCGTTTCCACCCGGAGGCCTCCGCCGCGTTGAGGGAGGCCCTCGGCCGGGCGGCGTCCGACTCCCCCGCACTCGCCGGCGCACTGGAGCGCCACAGGAAAGCGGTCGAGAGGTGCGCCGGCCTCAAGTGCCTGACCGGTGAGGCGCGGGATGTCTACGTCCGCAAGGCGGCCGCCGACCTCGGCCTCCGGTGCGAGAACGCGGCACTGCGAGTCATGGTCCCGGACAGAACGCCGATTCGCGAACAAATACCGGCGCGACGCGCCGCCCCGGCAGCCGGCCCGGCGACGGATAGGCGGAGGGAGGCCGGGTTCGCCACCGAAGCCCGAGCCTGCATCCCGAAGGCGCGCCTCGAAAAGCTCGCGCGAAAGGCCGCGCGCGGCCGGACCCTCGAGCCGGCAGACCTCAGGGGGTGTCCCACGGCAGACCGGGCCTTCAGGCATGCGCCGTCGCCCGGTCCGGCCCTCGGGCGCGCCGCCGCGATGGCGACCCTGGTCGCCAGGGAAGCCACACGGGACGCCAGAGGACGCGACATGGGGGACGAGGCCGGCGAGAGAGCGCTGCGGCTCATCGCCGCGACCCTGAGGATCCTCGCCTCCGGCGGCACCGGGCCGTCGAGCGTCCCCGCGCTGAAGATAGCGAACAGGATAGAGAGGACGATCACGAGATGAAACCGAAATCCTTCAACCGCGACATGAAAAGGGAGCTCGCCGGCACGCTCGCGGCCCACGGCGTCGCCGCCGTCATAGCCTGCGCCGCGGCCGCCGGTGCCTGGGACTACGCCAGGTGGTGGACTCTATCCCTCATCTCGGGCCTCTCCGTCCTGCTGCGGCTGCCCACGGCCGACCCGGGCCCCGAGCCCACCTACGTCTTCCGCGGCCCCCTCGAGGCGGCCGCCGACGCGGCGGCGTCGGGCCAGGCGGGCGAGCTGCTCGCGGCGCTCGCCCTCGTCGCGGCCTCCGTCCTCGCGCTCGGATTCGTTTCTTGGGGCCGTTCATGGGCGAGGCTCCACGACGGGACGTTCGCCGGCGACCGCGCGCCCACGCGCACGCACGGGGACGCCTGGCTCGAGTCGAGGCCCTCCAGGGTCGCGAGGCGCTGCCCTCCTTGGGACGGGAAGGCCGCCGCGGAGGGGCTCGTGGCGGCCGGCTGCATCGGCGGCGGGATCGCGATGGTCCCCGCCGTCCACTGCCTCATAAGGGCGGGCAGTGGAGCCGGCAAAAGCAGACGCGCGCTGGCGCCATCAATTGCGGCGGCGATCGACCGCAACGCCCACGGGATCCCGACGTCCGTCATCGTCCACGACCCGAAGTCCGAGATCCGCGCATGGACCGAGCCGCTCGCCAGGAGGACCGGGATGGAGGTCGTCGCCATCCGGCTCGACGAGCCCGTCAAGTCGGCGAGGTTCAACCCCCTCGACCGCGCCATCGCGGCACTCGGGACCGAGGGCACCGCCGGCGCCGTGGCCGAGCTCCGCGAGCTGTCGTCCGCCATCGTGCCCGACGCCTTCTCCTCAGGCCAGAGGTTCTTCACGGACGCCAGCCGCAACCTGCTGACCGGCCTCTGCCTGCTCGCGATTACGGACGATCGAATCCCCGACGGCGCGCGGAACCTCTCGACCGTGCTCGCGCTCCTGGAGCCCCGTGACGGGAAGAGCGCCGTGAAGTCGCTGGAGGAGCTCGCCGCGGACCTGCCGGCGGGAAACCCGGCGCGCCAGTTCCTCCTCGTCGCCTCGTCGAACGGTGGCGGAGGGGAGGCCCTCGTCTCCACCGCGCGCAACTACCTCATGTCCTTCTGCGACGACGACGTCAGCCGCATGCTCTGGGGCGGCGAGGTCGACCTCGCATCGGTCGGGCGCAAGCCGACCATCCTCTACATCGCCAGCGCGACGGACCGCGGCGACCGCGGCGCGCTCGTCTCGTGCATCTTCTCGCAGGCGCTGTCGGCGCTGCGCGAGACCGCGCGCCTGTCCGGCGGCAGGCTGCCGGCGGAAACCCTGCTCGCCATCGACGAGGGGTCCGGGATCCCCAAGATCCCCCGCCTCCTCGGCGACCTCGCCGAGGTCCGGAGCATCGGACTGCACGTCGTCTTCGTGCTCCAGAACACCCATCTGCTCGAGGCGCGGTGCGGCTACTCCAGGGCCGAGTCGGACGCGCTGCTGGCGCTGCTCGGCACCCAGGTCGTCCTCTCGGTTGAGTCCGTCGGCGAGGCGGAGGAGATCAGCAAGCGCCTCGGCGACTACAGCGTGAGGACGACCGGGGAGAGCTCCACCAAGGGGACGCAGAGCTCCTCGTCCGGCAAGTCGTTCTCCGTGGCGCGCCGCCCGCTGATCACCCCGTCGGAGCTCATGGCCTGGAGCGCGCGCGAGAATGGCGCGCTCGTGATCGACGCGGGGGGACCGATGGCGCTCGCCAGCCGCGACATCACCGAGACGTTCCTGGGGCCGCTGCTGGGCCTGACGTCGCCGGAGGCCGAGGGCGCGCTGCTCGCGCGGGCGCTCGAGGGGGAGACCCGCAACACCTCCCCGGCACCGGTATGGCGCATCCCGGAGAAGCCGAAAAAGCCCAAGGGGTCGCCGCCCGGCGGCAGGAAGCGCAAGGTGTCCGCCGCGCCCGACGGGTTCTGATGCGTCATACGGCCCTGCCTGCAAAAACTGCCCGCCGTCATACGGCACGCGAGGCGCGTATGACGGCGGGCCGTGACCGCCTTCCGGGTTAACCGGCCACGCTACCAGCGGCAACGAACTCGGCACGCCGAGTTGCGCCGTAAAATCCCGGGCGCCCGTAGTGCGCCCTTATCCTGCTCATGATGGCGCACCTCGACCCAAAGGCCCTCCAACACATCGTCGAACCCGAAATCGAGCTCCGCCTGGACGCTCTCGCCGAACGCATCGCCCCGGGCGAGCTCCGGCACCTTCGTCACACGGCCGTCCAGCCACTCAATCTCTGTCATCGCGCGCATGGTGCAAGCCCCTTCCGACACGGGATTGTCAGCTCAACCCGACCCTTACCCATACGGACGAACATAACTCGCCAGGGGAAGCCCCTGAAGGCCGTGCGCCACAACATGAGGCCGAATCCGCCCCCGGCTGGACAGGCCAACAACG
>DBEZDO010000071.1:0-2663 GCA_048187355.1 Collinsella sp. | reverse complement strand
TTGCCGGTCGCCATAAAGGCCGGGTTGGTGATGAAGTCCACCAGCAGTTTAATGCCGGGCTTGCGGTAGAGCACACCGGCGTCATAGGTGCCGTCGGCATAGAGCTGCTCGACCTGTTTGGACGAGGCACCAAAGGTGTAGATGTTCTCGTCGCCCACGAGCTCGGCAATCTCCACGTTGGCACCGTCGAGCGTGCACAGGGTTAGGGCGCCGTTCAGCATGAACTTCATGTTGGATGTGCCGCTCGCCTCCTTGGAGGCCAGCCTGATCTGCTCGCGGATCTCAGCGGCGGGGATCACGCGCTCGGCGGCGGTGACATTGTAGTTCTCGATCATGACAACCTGCAGGTAGGGAGCCACGTCGGGGTCGTTTGCAATCCACTGCGACAGCGTCAAGATCAGATGGATGATGTCCTGCGCGATAGTGTAGGCAGGCGCCGCCTTGCCGCCAAAGATGATGGTGACGGGGTGCTTAGGTCTGTTGCCGTTCTTGATATCGAGGTACTTCCAGATGATGTAGAGCGCGAGCATCTGCTGACGCTTGTACTCGTGGATGCGCTTGACCTGGACGTCGATGATGGCGTTGGAGGGAATGGTCACGCCCTGCTCGAGCGCCATGAACTGGCGCATGATGACCTTGGCCTCGACCTTGGTGGCGGCCAGGCGCTCAAGAACGTCCTTGTCGTTGGCGAGCTTGGCGAGTTTGCTCAGATCGCCGGTGCTGCGCCAGTCGGTGCCGATCACATCGTCGAGCAGGCTGGCGAGCGCGGGGTTGGCCCCATGGATCCAGCGGCGGAAGGTGATGCCGTTGGTCTTGTTGGAGAACTTCTCGGGATAGATCTCGTAGAACGGATGAAGCTCGGTGTCCTCCAGGATCTTGGTGTGGAGGGCGGCTACGCCGTTGATGGAGAAGCCAAAGTGGATGTCCATGTGGGCCATGTGGACGGTGTCGTGCTCGTCGATGATGGCGACGCGCGGGTCATCGTGCTCGGCTTTCGCAATCTCATCGAGCTTGACGATAATGTCGGCGATGGCAGGGGAGACCTTCTGCAGGCTGGCGAGCGGCCACTTCTCGAGCGCCTCGGCAAGAATCGTGTGGTTAGTGTAGGCGACCATGGAGCGTACGATGGTCACGGCCTCGTCAAACTCGATGTCATGCTCGGTGGTGAGCAAGCGAATGAGCTCGGGGATGACCATGGTGGGGTGCGTGTCGTTAATTTGGACCACGGCGTAGTCGGACAGATTGTGCAGGTTGCTGCCGCGCTCGATGGCCTCGTCGATCAGGAGCTGGGCGGCGTTGCTTACCATGAAGTATTCCTGGTAGATGCGAAGTAGGCGGCCCTGCTCGTCGGAATCGTCGGGGTAGAGGAACAAGGTGAGGTTCTTGGCGATCTCGGTCTTGTCGAAGTCGATGGAGCTGCCGGGGACCAGGCCGTCGTCGACGCTCGCCAGGTCGAACAGGCGCAGGCGGTTCTTGGTGGGCTGGTCGTAACCGGGCACATCGATGTTGACGAGCTTGGAGGTAACGGCAAAATCGCCGAACTCGACGGTGTAGGAGCGGTCATCGTCGACCAGGATGTCCTGCTCACCGAGCCACTCGTCGGGGACGGCCTTCTGCTGGTTGTCGACAAAGCGCTGACGGAACAGACCGTAGTGATAGTTGAGGCCCACGCCATCGCCGGTCAAGCCCAGCGTGGCGATGGAATCCAGGAAGCATGCGGCCAAGCGGCCCAGGCCGCCGTTGCCGAGTGACGGCTCGACCTCGAATTCCTCGATCTTGTTGAGGTCGTGGCCTGCGGCGGTGAGCTGGTCCTTAACCTCGTCGTAGATGCCGAGGTCGATCATATTGTTGATGAGCAGCTTGCCGATCAAAAATTCGGCGGAAATGTAATAGAGCTTTTTCTTGCCGTTGTTGAGCGGGCGGGCGGCGGAGCGCTCCTGCACGAGTTTGACCAGCAGCTTGTAAATGCGACGGTCGTCGAGCTGCTCGAGCGAGGTGCCAAAAGACTGCTCGGCGAGTTCCATGAGGTTAATTCGGGGCATGTTTTCTCCTGTGATGGGTTGTTTCATGTCTGCAATTCATAAGAAGCCCGCGCGAGGGGATTGGGGTGGCCTCGCGCGGGAAAAGCAAGCGCGTCCGCACGGTGGGGAGGGGTCGGGCGCGGTAGCTCCTATTGAGGAAGCTCGATTTCGGCTTCCGACGGGATGCGGAAGTAGGTCTCGGTCCAGTCGGTGAGTTTGTGCTCGAGCTCGCGGGTGATGGCGCCGTCGAGCATGCGCCAGGTCCAGTTGCCGCCCAGCGTGGCAGGGGTGTTGATGCGCGCCTCGTTGCCCAAGTTGAGCAGGTCTTGCATGGTGTAGATGCACGTGTCGCTTACGCTGGCGGCGATGGTGCGATTGAGTGCATCTGCCATGGGTTCGCCGGCTTGCTGATGGGTGTACAGGGCTGCCTGCTCGCGCTGACGCGGGGTGGCCGTTCCCTCAAACCAACCGCGCGCCGTCTCGTTGTCGTGGGTGCCCACATAGGCGACGGTGTTGGCGATGTAGTTATGCGGCAGGTAGTACGAGTTGGTGCCCTCAAAGGCAAACTGCAGGATCTTCATGCCGGGGAAGCCCGAGTTGTCGCGCATGTCGATGACGCCGGGGGTGAGGAAGCCCAGGTCC
>DBEZDO010000070.1:0-42983 GCA_048187355.1 Collinsella sp. | reverse complement strand
CTACCAGCTCGTCGTCTTCAATGTATTCAAGCGCTTCTTCGAGCGTAAACGTGATGGGGGGCGTAAGGGAGATAGCCTTATCAGCACCAGAAGAGCGCTGGTTGCCCAGTTGCTTAGCCTTGGCAACGTTTACAACCATGTCGCCTTCCTTAGCGGATTCGCCAACAATCATGCCCTCATAGCAATCCTCGCCCGGACCAACGAACAGCTTGCCACGCTCCTGCAACGTATCAAGAGCATATGCAACCGACTTCTCCGTTGCCATTGCAATCATGCAACCGTTCTTACGGCCGATCATCTCTCCGGAATAAGGACCATATTCGCGGAAGTGATGGAACAACACTGCTTCGCCGTGGCTTACATTCAGGATTTTGGTCTTCAGGCCCATGGTGCCGCGAGAAGGAATAGCAAACGTAAGATGCGTCATGGTTTCGTCGGACACCATGTCCTCCATGATGCCGCCTGCCGTACCCATGACCTCAATCGCCTTGCCAGAGTAGTCATTGGGAACGTCGATGGTAGCTTCCTCGATGGGCTCAAGCTTATTACCGGCCTCATCTTCCTTATAAACAACCTGAGGACGACCAACCTGGAATTCGAAGCCTTCACGACGCATGGTTTCCATAAGAACAGAAAGATGAAGAACGCCACGACCGGCAACGCGAACGCCCGACTTGTCTTCGGTTTCCTCAATGCGCATGGAGATGTTGCTCTCCTTTTCGCGCATCAGGCGCTCCTTCAGCTGACGAGCGCCAACGATATCGCCCTCTCGACCAACCAAGGGACTCGTGGAAGCCTCAAACACAACAGCCATGGTGGGTTCTTCAACGGCCAAAGGCTCCATCTCGACAGGATTCTCGGGGTCGGTGATAACATCGCCGATGTCAGTCTGCTCCACGCCGATAACGGCCACAATATCGCCTGCGCTGGCCTCAGGAACCTCGGCTTTGCCAAGATTCTCAAAGGTATACACCTTGCGGATCTGCGCGTTGTAACGGTTGCCGTCGGGCTGGATTACCAGAACCTGCTCTTTTTCGTGAATGGTACCGCTCTGCAGGCGGCCAATGCCAATACGTCCCTCGTAGCTGCTGTGGTCAACCGTGCAAACCTGAAGGGCGACAGGGCCGTCTACGTCTACATCAGGGCAGGGGATTTCCTTCAGAATGGTATCCAGCAAGGGAACCTTGTCCATGTTGCCGTCATTGACGTCGTAGCGTGCGTAGCCATTAACTGCAGAGGCATAAACAACAGGGAAATCAAGCTGCTCGTCGCTTGCACCCAACTCAACCATCAAGTCGAATACCTTGTCGACAGCAGCATCGGGGTTAGCATTGGGGCGGTCGATCTTGTTGACCACAACAACGATGCGCAAACCACGCTCAAGGGCATGCGAAAGAACGAAACGGGTCTGGGGCTTGGGGCCTTCATAAGCATCAACAATGAGCAATGCGCCATCTGCCATGTTGAGAACGCGCTCCACCTCGCCACCAAAGTCGGCATGACCGGGGGTGTCGATAACGTTGATCTTAGTGTCCTTGTAATGGATGGAGATGTTCTTAGAGAGAATGGTAATGCCGCGCTCGCGCTCCTGATCATTTGAGTCGAGCACGCGTTCGGCGACTTCCTGGTTTTCGCGGAATACATGCGAGGACCAGAGCAGGCGGTCAACCAGGGTGGTTTTACCATGGTCAACGTGCGCAATGATTGCCACATTGCGGATGTTTTCCTGTTTCATCTACTTCTTCCTTCTTAAAGACGTTGTCTTGTTAACCCATAAGCGGTAAAAGCTTACCAGCGCGAAAGAGCCCAAGCAGGGCAGATCAGTCGCTTTACACAAAAAAGAAGCCGTCCATTTGGACGGCTTCAAAAATTCGTGGTGGAGCATAGGGGGATCGAACCCCTGACCTCAGGCTTGCAAAGCCCGCGCTCTCCCAGCTGAGCTAAACCCCCACGGAGACAGTAATAAACACCCCAGCGGCGACTCGGCTCTCGCTGGGGTGTTTATTGCGAAATAAAGTGGTGGACCTGACAAGATTCGAACTTGTGACCTCCCGGTTATCAGCCGGACGCTCTAACCAACTGAGCTACAGGTCCATCGCGCAAGGGATATATTAGACGAGTCGTTACGCGCGCGTCAACAACTTTTTTTGAAAATCTTTGAAGGGTGTTCGCCCCGGTCGCACGGCGGCATGTGAAGTCGCCTACTCGGACAGTCCTGACTCGCACAGAGAGCACATTAAGTGCTCTCAGGCTCGTGCGGAGCTCGCGATCGACTTCACATGCCGCCGTGCGACCGGGGCGAACACGAGTCCCAAGGTTTTCAAAAAAGCGGTCGGCGCGCAGTGCGCCGACCGCCGATATATGGGGTCTGATATTTTCTACCAGTTAGGGCCTCTTACTCGTCGAGGAGATCTTCCGGCATGTCGTTGCCGTCGCCTAGATCGACAGGGGTTTCTTCGGGGGCGGAGCCGTTTTCTGTGGCTTCGCCTTCGGGCTTCTCTTTGGCGGCTGTCATGCGGGCCACGGCGCATATGCGGTCGTTGTCGTCGACGGTCATCATCTTGACACCCTGGGTGGCGCGGCCGGTCTGGCTGATCTCGTCGGTCTTGACGCGAATGACCGTCGCACCCTCCGTCACGATGAACAGCTCGTGCTGCGGGCCCACCGTCTTCATTGCCGCGAGGTTGCCCTTGCGCTCGGTCATTTGAATGGTGTAGACGCCCTGGCCGCCGCGATTCTGCTCCGGGTAGTCCGCGACCGGCGTGCGCTTGCCGTAGCCGCGCTCGGTGATGACGAACAGATCACCGTTGCCGTTAGTGACTTCCATGCCCAGAACGCTCACGCCGTCCTTCATACCGATACCGCGAACGCCGCTGGTATCGCGGCCGGTGGCGCGCACCTGCTCCTCGGAGAACATGATCGCCTTGCCTGCGGTGGTGGCCAGGATAATCTTGTCGCCCTCGCGCACGCGGCGCACATTCAGCAGCGCGTCGTCGTCACGCAGGTTGATAGCGATCAGGCCGTCGCGACGGCTGCGGTCATATGCGCTCATCACGGTCTTCTTGACCATGCCGCTCTTTGTGGCAAACATCAGGTACTCGTCGGCCGGGAACTCGCGGCAGCTGATGACGCTCGCGATCTTCTCGCCCTCCTCGAAGGGCAGCAGGTTGACGATCGCGGTACCGCGCGCCTGGCGCGTACCCACCGGCAGCTCGTGCACCTTCAGACGATAGACCTTGCCCTTGCTCGAGAAGAACAGCACGTACTCGTGCGTGGACGCGATGAACATCTCATCGATAACGTCATCCTCTTTGAGGTTGACGCCCGACACGCCCTTGCCACCGCGCTTCTGGGCACGGTAGGCAGCCACCGGGATACGCTTAACGTAGCCGGTGTGGGTGATGGTCACGACCATATCCTCGTCGGCGATGAGGTCCTCGACATCCAGGTCCTTCTCAACCTGGCTGATCTCGGTGCGGCGCTTGTCGCCAAACTTCTTGGAGATCTCGCGCATCTCTTCCTTGATGACGCCCAGGATCTTCTCCTCGTGCGCCAGCAGGTCCTCGTAGTAGGCGATGGCGCGGCGCAGGCCGTCCAACTCTTCTTGGATCTTGTCGCGCTCCAGGCCGGTCAGGCGGCGCAGCTTCATCTCGAGGATGGCCGTGGTCTGCTCGGGCGTAAAGCCAAAGCGCTCGATCAGGCGGCTGCTGGCCTCGGAGTCGGTCTGCGAGGAGCGGATGATGCTAATGACCTCGTCGATATGGTCAAGGGCCATCAGGTAACCCTCGAGGATATGAGCGCGGGCCTGGGCTTTCTTAAGGTCGAAGCGGGTGCGGCGGGTGACGACGTCGACCTGGTGGTCGATGTAGTGCTGCAGCATCTCGCGCAGGCTCAGGCATTTGGGAACGCCGTTGACGAGTGCCAGGTTGTTGGCGCCAAAGGTCGTCTGCAGCGAGGTGTACTTATACAGGTTGTTGAGCACGACCTGCGGAATGACGCCCTTCTTGAGCTCGATGACCAGACGGATGCCCTTCTGGTTGGACTCATCGCGCATATCCGAGATGCCCTCGATGCGTTTGTCGTTGACGAGCTGGGCGATCTTCTCCTGCAGGGTGCCCTTGTTGACCATGTAGGGAATCTCGGTAAAGACCAGGCGGTTGCGGCCGGTCTTGGTGGACTCCACATGTGCCTTAGCACGCACGGTAATGGAGCCGCGGCCGGTCTCGTAGCTCTGCTTAATGCCGGCGCTGCCCATGATGATGGCGCCGGTGGGGAAGTCCGGACCTGGCATGATCTGCATGAGCTCGTCAACGGTGGCGTCGGGGTTGTCGATCAGGTAGCAGGTGGCCTCGATCGCCTCGGTGAGGTTATGCGGGGCGATGTTGGTGGCCATGCCGACGGCGATGCCCTGGCTGCCGTTGACCAGCAGGTTGGGGAAGCGCGCAGGCAGCGCCACGGGCTCGGCAAGCGATTCGTCGTAGTTGGGCTGCCAGTCGACGGTATCCTTCTGCAGGTCGCGCAGCAGTTCCATGGCGGGCTTTGCCAGGCGGCTCTCGGTGTAACGCATGGCCGCCGCGCCGTCGCCGTCGATGTTGCCGAAGTTGCCGTGACCGTCGATGAGCGGCGTGCGCATGGAGAACCACTGCGCCAGGCGGACCATGGCCTCATAGACCGCGGAATCGCCGTGCGGGTGGTACTTACCGATAACTTCGCCGACCGTCCAGGCCGACTTCTTGTGCGGTCGGTTGGGGTAGATGCCGCTCTCGTTCATCGCGTACAGGATGCGGCGGTGCACCGGCTTTAAGCCGTCGCGCACGTCCGGCAGGGCGCGCGCCGTGATAACCGACATCGAATACTCGATGAACGACTGCTTCATCTCGCGACCGAACTCCGAAATCTGGAGCTGGCCGCCGTTGATATCCTCGCCGGCCGAGGCGCCGCGATCGACTTCGCCAAAGCTCTCCTCGAGCTCGGCGTCGTCGTCTTCTTCCTCATCATCATCGGCATCGGGGTTATAGGCGTCCGGATCGCCGTCCTCGCCCTGCTCAGCACGGGCAAGCAGGCGCTTCAGATCATCGGGCATACCGGCATCGCCGGCCTCGTCCATACCCTCGTTATTGTTGATATCGTCTGCCACGTTACCTCCTCTTAAGCGTCAAGGAATCGTGCATCATGTGCATGCTTCTCGATGTACTCGCGGCGATAGCCGACCTCGGAACCCATCAGCTCGCGCACGGCGCGGTCCGCCACCACGGCGTCCTCAATCGACACACGCTGCAGGATGCGGGTCTTGGGGTCCATCGTCGTCGAGGCGAGCTGCTTGGGGTCCATCTCGCCCAGGCCCTTGTAGCGCTGGACGGTATAGCCCTTGCGCTTTTTGGTGATCTTGCCGTCTTTGGCCTTGCCGTCCTCGTCGTTATCGTCGGGGTTCAGGCCCAGACTCTGGATGGTGTCGCGCAGGATCTCGTCTTCGGGCTGGCGGCCGTTGGGATACACGTAGTGAATCTTGTTGCGCACCTTAATGCCAAAGATGGGCGGGCAGGCAACATAGACGTAGCCGGCATCGATCAGCGGACGCATGTACTTGTAGAAGAACGTCAGTAGCAGGATGCGGATATGCGCACCGTCGACGTCTGCATCGGTCATGATGATGATCTTGTGGTAGCGCGCCTTGGTGATATCGAAGTCGCCGCCGTCGCCGGCACTCGTCGTGACGCCGCAGCCGATCGCGGTAATCAGCGACTGGATGGTGTCACTCGAGAACGCGCGATGGTCACCAACGCGTTCGACGTTCAAAATCTTGCCGCGCAGGGGCAGAATCGCCTGGATGTCTCGGCGACGGCCGTCCTTGGCCGAACCGCCTGCCGAGTCGCCCTCTACGATGAAGAGCTCGGTCAGCTCGGCATCGCGCACCGAGCAGTCGGCGAGCTTACCGGGCAGGGACGCCGTCTCGAGCAGGCTCTTGCGGCGGGTCGCCTCGCGCGCCTTGCGGGCGGCATTGCGCGCCTTGCAGGCCTGCTGCGCCTTCTTGACGATCTCGCGAGCGGGCTTAGGGTGCTCCTCGAGGTAATCGGCAAGGCCGTCGGTCACGATCTTGAGCGTCAGCGCGCGCATATAGGAGCTGCCGAGCTTGGCCTTGGTCTGGCCCTCAAACTGCGGATCGGGCAGCTTGACCGAGATAACGGCCGAAAGGCCCTCGCGCACATCGTCGCCGGTCAGATTGGCGTCTTTTTCCTTGAGCAGGTTCTGCTTGCGCGCGTAATCGTTGATCACGCGGGTGAGCGCGGTGCGGAAGCCCTCAAGGTGCATGCCGCCCTCGGGGGTGTAGATGTCGTTGGCAAACGACATGACGTTCTCGCCGTAACCGCTATTCCACTGCAGGGAAACCTCGACCTCGCCCATCTTGGCCACAGGTGCGTCCGGGTCCGATTTGCCCTCGATGTAGATGGGCTCCTTAAAGGCCTCGGGGACGTCCTTGCCCTCGTTGAGGAACTTGACGAAGTCGATGATGCCGCCCTCGTAGCAAAACTCCTCCACGTGGGGAGTCGCTTCGCGCTCGTCGGTCAGCACGATTTTGAGGTTCTTATTGAGGAACGCCGTCTCCTGCAGACGGTTATGCAGCGTATCGAAATCGTAGATGCAGGTCTCGAAGATCTCGTCGTCGGGCCAGAAGGTGACGGTGGTGCCCGTCGAATCCGAGGTGCCCACGACCTCCATCTTCTTGACGGTCTTGCCGCGCGAGAACTCCATCTCGTAGGTGTTGCCGTCGCGACGAACCTGAACGACCACGCGCTTGGACAGTGCGTTGACGACGGAGATGCCAACGCCGTGCAGGCCGCCCGAGACCTTATAGGCCGAGTTATCGAACTTACCGCCGGCGTGCAAGATCGTCATGACGACCTCGAGCGTCGGGATCTTTTTAACAGGGTGCTCGTCGACGGGGATGCCGCGCCCGTTGTCGACGACCGTGATGGAGTTGTCGGCGTGGACCGTCACCTGGATCTCGGTGCAGAAACCGGCCATGGCCTCGTCGACGGAGTTGTCAACGATCTCCCACACCAGGTGATGCAGACCGCTGGCGCTCGTCGAGCCGATATACATGCCCGGGCGCTTACGAACGGCCTCGAGACCCTCGAGAATCTTAATCTCGCCGCCATCGTAATCGTTTTCGTTTGCCACACGTCCTCCTTCAGTCAAGAAAATGTGTACAGCCTTACTAGTTTATCGTAAAAAAATACCCTCGGGAACGAGGGTATTTGGCTCTACAAGGCCACCAGATGCGATTTAAGGCTCTTTTTTGCTTTGCACGCCCTTGGCCCACTCGGCACTGGCTCTCATGGCATTCTCGAGGGCCTCGCGCAGTTTTTGGTCTTCGATGGGCGCCACTTGGCGCTCAATCTCGGTGCGCTCGGCCTCACTTAGGTCGGCGTGCGGAGCCGGCGGGCGCTCGGTCGTCGCCGGACGCAGGCGCTCCTTGGCGGCGGGCGGCGTGTGACCGGGCGCGGTGGTTTTGAACACCAGGCCGTCCACATGCGCACCGGCGCGCTCCATGCGCGCGCGGATGATCTCGCGCAACAGCGTCATTTCCTGCGTCCACGAGGGCGAGTCGAGATATACCAGCAGCTCATTGGACTCGGGCAGGTAGCGCAGGCCCGTCACATGGCGCCCCTCGCGCGTGCCCGAGCACACCGCATTCCAGGCGCGATAGACCGCACGAGATTCCTCTGCAGCCTCCATCTGCACGCGGCGCTCAGGCGTCGCGGCCGCCAGGATGCGCTGACGCTCTGCGTTTAAAAATCCACTGAAGGCGACCGTTTCGCTCTCGCGCTCGTAATTAGCACGTCTCACCCATGCTCACCACCTTGGCTCGATCAAGCAGGTCATCGGTAAAATACCCCAGGTTGGTCGTGGTTATGACCGTCTGGATATCATCGCCGATCAGCCGCAGAAAAGCGCCGCGTCGGTCGCCGTCGAGCTCGCTCATCACGTCGTCCAAAAGCAGCAGTGGGGCGGTGCCCAGGACATCGCGAGCCACGGCCACCTCCGCCACCTTCCAGGCCAAAACCAACGTCCGCTGCTGACCTTGGCTGGCAAATGAACGGGCGGATCGACCCGCCACGGCAAACTCAATCTCATCGCGATGCGGTCCCACCAACGTCACGCCGCGGCGAATTTCCTCGTCGGCGTGCTCATCAAGGGCAGCCAGCATGCGCTCGTACGCCCAGTCCTTCAGCTCTTCGCGATCCTCGACCTGGGGCAAATCCCCCAGCGTGGACGCATAGGTCACGTTGGCGGCCTCGCCGGACGCCACTTGCCCGTAGGCAGTGTGCACATGGCCCGCCAGCCGGTCGAGCAGGGCCAACCGGTGCACGAGCAGGGCCGAGCCCGCGCGGGCAATCGAATCGTTCCACGCGCCGAGCATCTCGCGGCAGCACCAGGCCTCCTTGAGCAAGGCGTTACGCTGGGTCACGCAGCGCCCATAGGTGCTCGCAAGATCGGCATAGCGTGCGCTCAGTTGCATGCCAAAGTCATCGAGGGCGGCACGGCGCACACTGGCGCCTCGCTTAACCATGTCCAGATGGTCGGGGCAAAACAGCACGCTCGGCAGGACCCCGCGCACACCGGCGGCAGAGCATCTCTTGCCGTTGCGGCTAAACGAGCGCTTACCGTCCTCCGCGCTCAATCCCATATCAAGCACGCGGCCGTCGCCCTCGAGCCTCAGCTCAACCTTGCACGAGTCCGCGCCGTCATGGACGAGCTCGGCGGCGGTCGGATGCCTAAACGAGGCGCCGCTCGTCAGCAGCTGCAGCGCCTCTATGAGATTGGTCTTTCCCGCCGCGTTGGGTCCCGCAAGTATCGTCACGCCCTCGTCCAGGGCAAGGCGATAGCTATCGAAGCTGCGGTAGTGCGCGACGGAAAGATCGCGGGCGAACATGGTCATAGGGCGGTTGCTAGATGCGGACCGGCATGACCAGGTACAGGTAGTTGATCTTGTCGTAGGACTTGAAGATGCCCGCCTGCGAGTAGCTCTTGAGCTCCAGCGTGATCTCCTTCTCCTTGGACAGGGCATTGAGGCAGCCGAAGATGTAGTGGTAGTTGAAGGCGATGGTACCCGACTCGCCCTTGGCCTCGACATCGATCGTCTCCTGCGCCAGATCCTGGTCGTTGGAGATGGAAGACAGGCCCATCTGCCCGTTCTCGACGTCGATCTCGAACTTGACGGCGGGGTTGGCGCTCGCGATAACGGCAACACGCTTGAGGGCGGCATTGAAGGCGGCGACGTCGATCTTGACGCTCGTCACGCACGAATCGGGGATGAGCTGCTTGTAGTTGGGGTACACGCCCTCGATGCGGCGCGACACGTAGGTGGTGTTGCCGGCCTCGAAGACGACCTGGGTGTCGGTAGCCCCGATCATGATGGTCGCCTGGCTTGCCATGATGTTCAGCGCGTCGTTAAAGGCGTCGGCCGGAACGTTGAGCTCAAAGGAACCCTCGAGGGTCGAGGTCTCGACCTGCGTATCGCACACGGCCAAACGGAAGGAATCGGTCGCCACCAGGCGAACGGTGTTGTTCTCGACCTTCATGTGCACGCCGCCCAGGATGGGGCGGGCCTTGTCGGTCGAGGTGACGCGCCACACGCGGCTGACCATCTCGGACAAGATATCGGTCGGCAGCTCCACGGCACTCTCTATGGCATAGGCCGGAAACTCGGGGAAGTCATTGGCATCGAGCGTGTTCAGCCTAAAAGAGCTCTTCTCGCAACCAATCAGCACTTGGCGCTCGGACAGCTCAAAGGTGACCGGGGCATCGGGGAGGGTCTTGGTGATATTGGAGAGCATCTTACAGGGGATAACCATCTCGCCCTCTTCTTCGACATGCGCCGCGATGCGATGACGGATCGAGATGGTGTAGTTAGAGGTCTGGAATTCCAAGATGCCGTCTTGGGCCTTAACGAGCACGCCCGACAGGATGGGAAGGGTGGATGCCGAAGCGACACCCTTCATAACGACGCCGATGGCTTGTGTAAGCGAGCTCTGGCTGACGGTGAACTTCATCTTTTAATACCTTTCTATAGATATAAATATCTTAATAATAGTAATAGCACTGACGAAACTGTTGATTACTCCCAAAGACGCAGGTCAGACCCAGAAAGAGAATCGACAGCAACCTGTGTGCAACAGGGGTGGTTTTCCACGTTCAAAACCTGCGCAAAACTTTTCATCACCGCGGATTGGGTTTTAGACACCTTATGCCCGTGGTTTCGACAAGTTTTCAACAGGTGTCTCTATTTCCCTACGAGCGCAGTGTAATTTTATCGCGCAGCGACTTGAGGTCTTCGGTGACGGTGCGGTCTTCCTGGATCATCTTCTGGACCTTTTTGTAACTCGTGCTGACGGTCGAGTGGTTGCGGTTGCCAAATTCGGCGCCTACCGCCGTGGTCGTCATCTCGCACATTTCGATGGCAAGGTAGATAGCGATATGGCGTGCTTTGGCGATATTGGCGTTGCGACGCGGGCCGATGAGCTCCTCGTGCGTCACGCCGTACTGCTCTTCGATGACGGACTGAACCGTCTGGACGTTGATCTTTTTGGCCGATGTGTCGAAGTACTGGCTGGCGATGGCGTCGATATCGTCAAAGGTGAGTCCCCCTCCCTCGCGCTCGCGGTCGCCCGCCTCGCCGGCGCAGCGCTCGCAAAAGCTCTCGAGTTCGCGGATGTTGGTGCCTGAGACCTCGGCCATGTGTTTAAAGTGCTCGTCGGTCAGGTGCCCGCCGTCGCCCCCATAGGCCGCCAGCAGCGAGTCGTCGCCTGCCTCGGGAGCGGCGACGATGGTGTTCTCGTAATAGCGCTGCAAGATCTTGTATTTCATCTCGTAGCTGGGCTCTGCGACCAGGCAGAGCATGCCGGCGTTGAAGCGGCTGGTCAGGCGCTCGTCCATGCTCAGGTCCTTGGGGGCGCGGTCTGCCGCGATGACGACCTTCTTGTTGTTGCGGATGAACTCGTCCATGAGCTGGAAAAAGTAGTCCACGCTCGCGCGCTTGCCGATGATGTTTTGGATGTCATCGATGATGAGCACGTCCACGCCGTGGTACGCCTGCATGATGGGGGCGTTGCTCTTCTTTTGGCGGTCGAACTCGGTCATCAGGTCGTCCAGATATGCCTGGGAGTTGGCATACTTGACCTTGATCTCGGGCGACTTCTCGGCGAGCTCGTTTTTGATGGCAAGCAGCAGGTGCGTCTTGCCCAGGCCCGATTTGCCGTAGATGAACAGTGATGTGCATGTGCCGCGCTCGTCCGCGAGGGCGGCAAACTTGAGTGCCGAGCGATAGGCATGGCTGTTTTCGGGGCCGTAGACAAAGTTCTCAAAGGTAAATTTTGAGTTCGCGGCGAGCGGGGCTCCATCCGTATTCTGCTCGGCCGGCACGGTCGGCGCCGGTATGGGTGAAGCGGGGGTCGCAGCTTGCGTGGATTTAGTCGGCGCTCCGCCCTTCATCTGGTTCATCATGCGACGAAAATCATCGGCCGAGAGCGTGTTCTTGATTGCAATGCCCGAATCCGCGCCCGCTGCTGCGTCGTGAGCGATAGGCATGTGCGTGACGGGTGCGTTCGTTGACGTCGCCGCCGCGGTCGGCAACGGTGCCATGGTTTCACGGGAAACATCGCTGTGCTGGTGCTCGATTGTCGGCACGTCGCCTGCGGAGGTCGGTGCCGCCGGGGAAGCGGCGGGAGCCGTGGCGGGCGCCGTCGCGGCAGCGGATTCCGTTGCGGCGCCTTGCGGTGCCACGATGTCGAGCGCGATCGGTGCAAAGGCGATTTCTTCCAGATAGGCCTCAATAGTCGGCTGATGCTTTTTGAGCTGCGCGATGGCAAAGCGCGAGGGGGCCTCGATCGTGAGCGTATCTTCGGTCAGGCTTATGGCCCGCGATTGCCCCAGCATGTTGATGAGGCGTGCATCTTGGCCGTCGCGCTGGCAAAAGGCGATGGCATCCCCCAGGATGATGCTTGCTTCCTCGTCCACTGTCTCTCCCGTTCTTTAGCTCTGAGCTCGCACGCGAGCGGCGCCGAGTTCGGTCAGATGGTATTTCTGGCCATGCTTGATGACCAAGCCGGCCTGCGCCAAGTCATTGAGCGTGCGTGACCAAGTGGGGGCCGAGTTTCCAAACGCCCTCGCCAGATCGGTTGCACCGCACGCTTGATTTTGCGCCAGATAGCCCAGCGCGGCGTTGCCGCGATCGCTTACGAACACGTCCGGTTGTGGCTGCGCATACTGATTTGCTGCATTAGGATACATCATTTGAGCTGCTGGTTGTTGAGAACTCTGCATCGGCGGCATTTGCTGTTGAAAACTTTGAGGCCACTGTTGGTAAGGCTGCAGAGGCATCTGTTGGGCCCAGGGGTTGTACTGCTGCTGCGGCATCTGCTGGTACGGCTGCTGATATCCCTGCTGGTACTGCTGCGGGAACTGCTGGCCATACCCCAGTGGCGGCATCTGCTGATATGGATATCCCCGTTGGTACGGCTGATAGCCCATTTGCTGGCCACCCGGTGCCCCCGTCGCCTGCTGCATTGCTGCTGCATCCTGATCTGCCAGCGGCATGGCCTCTGGCATGTTTGGCGTCATCGACATAGATGCCGCCTGGGGCTCTTGTGTGGGAAGTATTCCGGGCTGCTGCATCTGCCCCACGGGGGGCTGCATCTGCTGCGTTGCCATGGGCTGCTGCGCAAAAGCTCCCGGCAGGGGATATGTGGGCTGCTCCGTCTCGGGCCGCACGGCAGCACCGCGTCCGCCGGCACGCTCGATTTCCTGCACGCGTTTAGGGTTCAGGCTTACCGTAACCACGGTGCCGTTGCCCATGTTGTCCTCGATGGATACGGCACCGCCGGCGTTTTCCAAATACTCCTGCACCATGGGAAACCCTGCTCCGGTTCCACGGATATAGCGCTTCATCTTGCTGTTTGCGCTGGTAACGCCAAAGTCGAAAGCGCGTTCCTTGTCGTCGATGCCGGGTCCTTGGTCAGCAAAGCGGATGGTGTCTCCGCCGTCCAGAATCGAGATGATGGGCTCTGCAAAGTGTGCGTGGATAAAGTTTTCGACAATCTCGCGGATGACCATGAGCGAGATATGGCCACCTTGTTCTTTCATGCACTGGTAGACGGTGTTGGTCGTCTCTTCCAAATACGTGCGGACATCTTGCGGATCAATGACGATCACACGCGGTGTCGACAGCATGTCGTCATAGACGGCGATGCGCGCGGCGTACATGGCTTTTGGCGCCTGCGTTGTCGTCTGTTCACCTTCGTCACGCTCTTCGCGCACGCCGGTGATGTGCTCGTTGTCGGGTGCCGGGTCTCCGGAATCGACCATGGTGTAAAAGTCGTCAGACATGCCGCTCGCAATCTTCCAAAAGGTTTCGAACAAATAGTAGCTCACCGTGCAATGTTTCTCATCTTTCGACAAACTTTCAAAACCTGTTGAAAACTTTGGAAAACGGACGAAAAGTTCTCAACATTGCCAACATGACCTGTTGAAAAATCGATGAAATATCGTGAAAAGTTGCCATGCACCGCTAAATCGAGCTTGGCTTATGGGGGAACCGTGTGAACTGCGCAACCTTTTACCTTTGATTTCTTGACATTTGAACATTGATTTCCCTACAATCTTCAAGCTCACGTGTCTATATCTGCGTCCGCGTCCCCGCGGACACTCGAAATGCAGCAGGAGGAACTTAAGATGAAGCGTACGTATCAGCCTAATAAGCGTAAGCGTGCCAAGACCCATGGCTTCCGTGCCCGTATGGCCACTAAGGGTGGTCGTGCCGTGCTCGCCCGTCGTCGCGCCAAGGGCCGCAAGCGTCTCACTGTCTAGCAGCGATACACACATCACGCATGAAGACTATTAAGTCTCGGCAAGATTTCGAGCATGTGTTCAGTCAGGGGCGTCGTTTCAATCACCCTCTGATTCGAATGACCATATGTGAATCGGTTGGCGAAGGCGACTCCGGAAGGGTCGCCTTCGTTGGTGCTAAACGGCTCGGTTGTGCTGTCGTGCGCAACCGTTCTAAGCGTGTGATGCGCGAGGCCGCCCGCAGCTGTGGATTTCCCGTTGCGGGTTATGACATCATCTTGTTTGCAACTCCCAAGACGAGGGTTTCCTCGCCGCAGGAGATGGACAAGGCGTTGCGTTCGCTTATGAAGCGCGCCGGCGTTGCCGGGGAGGAGCGATGAGCAATCACGTTTTGCGACGTGTTGCCATCGCTCCTATTCGCATATATCAACAGGTTATTTCGCCCTTATTGCCTGACGCCTGCATTTATTACCCAACGTGCTCGCAATACGCCATCCAGGCGATTGAGAAGCACGGTGTTTTGAGAGGCTGCTGGCTTGCCGTGAGGCGCATCGCTCGCTGCAATCCCCTGCACGTCGGCGGTTATGACCCTGTGCCCTAGCGGGCACTCGCTATCGGAGGAAAACTTACATGTGGGATTGGATCGTTAACATCCTTTTCGAGCTGCTCAAGCTCATCCAGACCTTTGCGGTCGACTGGGGCCTGTCCATCATCATCCTGGTGGTCATCATCCGTCTGCTGCTGACGCCGCTCATGCTCAAGTCGACCAAGTCGACGGCTCGCATGCAGGTGCTGCAGCCCAAGATGCTCGAGATCCAGGAGCGCTATGCCGACGATCCCCAGCGTCAGGCCGAGGAGATGCAGAAGTTCTACAGCGAGAACAAGTTCAACCCCATGGCTGGCTGTCTGCCGCTGCTGATTCAGATGCCTATCCTGTTCGCCCTGTTTACATTGCTGCGCAACCTGCCGCAGTACTTTAACGACGGCACGTTCTCGTTCTTCAACATCCTGCCCGACCTGACCACCACGCCGAGCGCTTCCTTTGCCGATGGCTTTATGGTTGCACTGCCTGCGCTGGTTTGCCTGATCCTGTTCGCCGTCCTGACCCTGATTCCGCAGCTCTATATGTCGCGCAACCAGACCGGCCAGCAGGCTCAGAGCATGCGTATGATGGCCGTTGTCATGACGGTCATGATGCTTTGGATGGGCTGGAGCCTTCCCGTTGGTGTTCTGCTGTACTACGACGTCTCGTCTGCTTGGCAGGTTATCCAGCAGATTTTTGTGACGCAGAAGGTCATCGACAAGGCGAAGGCCGATGAGGAGGAGCGTCTTAAGAACGCTCCGCTGCAGGTTGAGGTCATTCGTCGAGAGAAGAAGCCGCGCCCGCACAAGAAGAAGTAACGGGATATCAATCTTATTTAGGTACCTAACTTTTGGAGTACGTTATGTCTGAAGAGATCATCGAGGATATGCTTGAGGAGGTTGCCCCGCAGGTCGCGGGCGATTATCCCGAGATTGCACAGCGCTACAAGGCTGGTGAAGAGCTGACCGATGAGGAGCTCGACACCATTGCCGATGTTGCGATTTCCATCCTGCGTTCCATCCTTTCGCACTTCGATGCCGCCAACTCTCCTATCGATGAGTATGAGGGCGACGAGGGTGAGCTGATTTTGGATGCAACGGCTCCCGACCTTGCTGTTCTCATTGGCCGTCATGGTCGCACCCTTGATGCCCTTCAGGTTATGTTCTCTTTGCTGGTGAGCCGCAAACTTGGCTTTAGGTATCCGGTTGTAGTGGACGTAGAGGGATACAAGAGTCGCCGTCAGGACAAGGTTGCTTCCATGGCTCAGTCTGCTGCCGAGCGTGCCATCCGCACTCATAAGAGTGTTTCGCTTCCGCCCATGAATGCCTACGAGCGTCGACTGGTTCACATTGCACTTCGTGGCAATGATGCCGTCGATACTCATTCTGAGGGTTCTGACCCTGATCGCCATGTGGTGATTGTTGCTCGATAATCTTCTCGAGCTTATGCTAAGGGGACGTGGTTTCCACGTCCCCTTTTTTTGTCAAAAGTTCTCGATACACTGATTTTTGTCAGAAAGGAGCTTTCGTTGTTAGTACTTACTGATCAGCAGGCTGACGAGATGTTGAGTCGTCTAACTTCCTATTGCAAAGAGTATTCCTTGAGCGTAACTGATGTTGAGCTGAGAAAATGTATTCAGCATTTGGATTTGGTTCTAGAAACAAATAAGACAACCAATCTCACCCGTATTCTTAACGTAGAAGATGCTGCAGTACTTCATATCCTCGACTCACTTGTTTTGCTCCCCTATATCAACAAGGCTCCTGAGGGAGCTTTGCTCGATATGGGAACAGGTGCGGGCTTCCCTGGTATTCCATTAACTATAACCACGCATCGTAAAGCTACTTATATTGACTCTGTTGGCAAGAAGGTTGATGCGGTTAATTCCTTTGTCCATGCTCTTGGATTGAAACATGCTCATGCAGTTCATGATCGTCTTGAAGAATTTGCTCGAAGCCATAAGAAGCAGTTCTCTGTTGTAACCGCCCGCGCACTGGCCCCTCTACCGATTCTTGTTGAGTATGCGGCTCCGTATCTGAAGGATGGAGGGCTATTTGTTATAACCAAGGGCAATCCTTCGGATGAGGAGCTTGCTTCCGGCATGTCAGCAGCTAAGATTTGCGGCTTCACTTTGCTTCTGAATGACGCAATTGATTTGCCTGAAGGCTTGGGTCACAGGGAGTTCATTGTTCTTAAGAAGAGTCATCCAGCATCTGTCTCATTGCCTCGTGCAAATGGCGTGGCAAAGAAGAATCCGCTTGCCTAGATGTTTCACGTGAAACATAATGGATACTAACAACTTGCAGTGTTTCACGTGAAACATGGCGGTTGATATCGATTCGGAATGTTTCACGTGAAACATCCTCCGTTTGACAGCTTCAATACACACCAGGAGGGACCGTGGGATTTCGCGACGTTAAGCGTTCTAAGAGCGCAAAAGACACGCGTATCATTGCAATCATCAATCAAAAAGGCGGCGTCGGTAAGTCAACGACGGCTGTAAACCTTGCAGCAGCACTGGGTGAGCAGGGTCGTAAGACACTGATTGTCGATTTTGATCCGCAGGGAAACAGCACCAGTGGATTCGGAATTGAAAAAGAAGACCTTGATCACTGCATCTATGATGCATTGTTGAATGATGTGCCGGCAGAATCGCTTGTTCTTGATACAAATTGTAAAAAGGTATTCGTTATTCCGGCTACAATTCAACTTGCAGGCGCGGAAATTGAGCTCGTAAGCGCAATTGCTCGTGAAACCCGCCTCAAAGATTTGCTTGAGCCGATTCAGGACGAGTTTGACTTTATTTTCATTGACTGTCCTCCTTCGCTCGGCCTGCTTACTATCAACGCTTTGACCGCAGCAGACAGCGTTTTGATTCCGATCCAGTGCGAATATTACGCACTCGAGGGCGTTACGAAGCTGCTTGAGTCAATGAAGATGGTCAAATCACGGCTGAACAAGGGCTTAGACACCTATGGTGTGCTTATGACCATGTATGACTCGCGTACTTCACTATCAAATCAGGTTGTTGAGGAGGTTCAATCGTACTTTGGTGATAAGGCGTTTAAGACGCTAATCCCCCGTACGGTTAAAATCTCCGAAGCTCCGTCTTTTGGAGAACCGGTAATTACCTATGCACCTCAAAATAAGGGTGCAAAAGCATATATGAACCTTGCAAAAGAGGTGATCAAGCGTGCCTAGTGTAAAGAAACGTGGCGGATTGGGACGTGGACTCAATGCTTTGGTCTCAGAGGCCGAGTATGAGACCGGCGGTTCGGCTGCATCGGCTTCAAATGCCGCATCTGAAACAAAACTACCTATTGAGGATATCGTTCCCAACTCTAATCAGCCACGAATTCATTTTAACGAAACTGAACTTCGCGAGTTAAGCGAGTCAATCCAAGAGCACGGCGTTTTGCAGCCGCTTTTGGTTCGCAAGCATGGAAACGGCTATGAGATCATTGCTGGTGAGCGGCGTTACCAAGCTTCAAAGCTTGCTGGCCTTGAAGAATTGCCAGTCATCATTAAAGAGGTAAATGATGAAGAGATGCTGGCTCTTGCTCTTATCGAAAACCTTCAGCGTTCTGATCTGAATCCCGTCGAAGAGGCTAAGGGCTATCGCCAACTCATTGATGCCAGCGGGATGACCCAGGAGGCATTGTCGAAGGCAGTAAGCAAGTCACGCTCTGCAATTACAAACTCGCTGCGTCTTCTCGATCTCCCCGAAGTAGTTCAGCAGATGATTTTTGAGGGCAAACTTACTGCTGGTCATGCACGTGCGATTCTTGCAGTTCCCTATGAGGACGCGCGTATTCGACTTGCAGAGAAAGTTGTTACAGAGGGCCTTTCCGTAAGAGCGACAGAAAATCTTGCTCCGTTGTTTTCTGCCGGAGAGACACCTAAGACGCCAAGGCCTGCAACGCCTCAGTCCTTTAAAAAGGCTGCCCGTGTGCTTCGTCAGGTATTTAATACCAACGTGCGTGTGAAGAGCTCGCGTGGAAAGAATAAGATTGAGATTGAGTTTAAAGACGAGGAAGAGCTCTCTCGTATTCTTGGCGAAATGATTCAGTTTGATCAAGGAGGCCAAGATGAGGAATAAGATTTTAACAGCGATTGCATTGGTGACGACTGTCGCGGCTGGTGCCTTTGCTGGCTATAAGATCGCGACAGACGATGAACTTCGAGGTCGTTTGCTTCGTGGCGCGCAAGATATCGTCGATACTTCCAAAAAGAAAATGGATGTTATGACGGAAGATGTTGCCATGCGTACAGCTCAGGTAACGAAGAATCCCAAGATTAATCAAGGTTGGGTCAGCAACCAATGGGAAAATGTAGGCTATTAGGTACCTAACAATTACTCAGCATATTTTGAGGGGGTCCTTGTCTGATTCATGAGACAAGGACCCCTTATTTTGGCCGTAAAAAATGGGACAGGTAGCAGCTGATTCAAAATTAAGGTCAATAAATGAAACGACCCCGGTTGCATATTCTGTAACCGGGGTCGTTCGATGTTTCACATGAAACGTTTTGGGATGCGACTCCCCTATGCGTTCTTCTGAACTTTGAAGCGCTGCTTCAGCTGTCCGCAAGCGGCGTCAATATCGTTACCACGGGAGTTACGAATCGTGGTCTCGATGCCACGGGACTCAAGACGACGCTGAAGATCCTCAACCTTATGAATCGGCGACGGCTTGAGCGGGCTACCCTCGATGTCGTTAAGCTGAATGAGGTTAACGTGGCACAGCGTTCCCTCGCAGAAGTCGCAGAGCGCCTGCATTTCGGGATTCGTATCGTTGACGCCTTCGATCATGGCATACTCATAGGTCGGGCGGCGGCCGGTCTTCTCGGTGTAGAGCTGAAGCGCTTCGTGAAGGCGAAGCAGCGTGTACTTCTTAACACCGGGCATGAGCTTATTGCGCGTCGACTGGATGGCGGAATGCAGGGAAACGGCAAGCGTGAACTGCTCGGGGATGTCGGCAAATTTGCGAATACCGGGAATAACGCCGCTGGTAGAGACGGTGAGGTGACGAGCACCGATACCGATGCCATCGGGGTCGTTGAGGATTCGCAACGCCTTGAGAACCTCGTCGTAGTTGGCAAACGGCTCGCCCTGGCCCATGAAGACAACGCTCGTGACGCGCTCGCCAAAGTCGTTGGATACATGAAGTACCTGGTCGACGATCTCTTGAGCGGTCAGAGAGCGCTTGAGGCCGTTGAGACCGGTAGCGCAAAAGGCGCAGCCCATGCCACAGCCAGCCTGGGTGGAAACGCAGACGGAAAGCTTGTTACGACGGGGCATACCGACAGTCTCGACGGAAACGCCGTCGTGGTACTCGAGCAGATACTTGCGAGAGCCATCTTTGGAAACCTGCTTGGTTAGTTCAGTCGGCGTGTCAAAGGCAAAAGCCTCTTTAAGCTGCTCGCGGAAAGCCTTGGGAAGGTTGGTCATATCGTCAAACGAACAAACGTTCTTCTCAAAGACCCATTCGATGAGCTGCTTCGCGCGGAAGGCTGGCTGGCCAAGTTCGGCCACGAGCTCGCGAATATCGTTTTGGCTCAAGTCGCGAATGTCCTGAGATTTAGTCCTGGGATTCATGGAAGCCTTTCGATTTTGGGGAAACGTAGAGGGTATCGCTACAATATGGTATCAGCTGCAGAAATTATAGAGGAGGAGTCTGCCCATGCCGGGTAAAAGCCTAGAGAACATGCACGTAGCGGTCTTGGCGGGCGGTCATTCCGCCGAGCGCGAGATCTCGCTCAATTCGGGAAAGAACGTTGTGGTGGCACTGAAGGAAGCCGGCTACACCTCGGTGGAGCTGCTCGACACGGCCGCTGATGATTTTATGGTAACCATGGCGACCGGCGGCTTTGACGTGGCGTTTATCGCCATGCACGGTGCCGGCGGCGAGGATGGCGCCATGCAGGGTGCCATGGAGACCCTGGGTATCCCCTACACGGCCTCGGGCGTGCTTGCCAGCGCCTGCGGTGCCGACAAGGAGGTCTCTAAGCTCTTATACGCCAAGGCGGGCATCCCCATTGCCCCCGGCCTTGCGCTCGAGGTGGGCGATGAAGTCGATATCGATCATATCGTCGAGGTCTGTGGCGAGCGCTGCTTTGTGAAGCCGGCCGTCAACGGTTCCAGCTATGGCATTTCCCTGGTCCATGAGCCCTCCGAGCTGCCCGCGGCAATTGCCAAGGCGTTTGAGTACGGCGACAAAGTGCTGGTCGAGAAGTGCATCGAGGGTACCGAGATCACCGTCGGCGTGTACGGCGAGGACGACGTGCGCGCCCTGCCGATTGTCGAGATTCGCAAGCCCGAGGACTGTGAGTTCTACGATCTGGACGTGAAGTATGTCGACCCTACGGACATCCATCGTATTCCGGCGCAGATTTCACCCGAGAATTACGCTCGCGCTCAGGAGCTTGCCTGTGCTGCTCACAAGGCCCTCGGTTGCCTGGGCATCTCGCGCAGCGATTTTATCGTGAGCGAGGACGGCCCCGTCATCCTCGAGACCAACACCATTCCCGGCATGACCGATACGTCGCTGTATCCGGATGAGATTCGCCACACAGACGACATGACGTTCCCGCAGGTCTGTGACAGCCTGATCCGTATGGGCCTTCGTCGAGCGGGCATTGCATGCTAATCGAGGACGCGGTTTCGTCAGGAACGCCGCAGTTTGTCATCGACTCCTATGCCACGCTTGCCGAACGCGCCAAAACGCAGTCCTTCGGCCTTATCGAGGAAGATGTGATTGTCCTCGATACCGAGACCACAGGTCTTTCGGTGCAGGACAACGAGCTGATCGAGATCTCGGCGGCCCGTCTTTCGGGCCGCGAGATCGTCGACCGCTTCGATACCTTCGTGCATCCCAAGCAGCTAATTCCCGCCGAGATTACCGAGCTCACGAGCATTACAAATGCCGATGTGGCAGATGCCCCGTCGGCCGCTGAGGCCGTCGCCGCTCTCGCCGATTTTGTCGGTGGTTGCCCGGTGATCGCACATAACGCCACGTTCGATCGCTCGTTTATCGAGTCGGTCAAAGGCGGCGTCAACGTGAGCGATATCTGGATCGATTCGCTGGCGCTGTCGCGCATCGCGCTTCCGCGCCTGGCCTCGCACAAGCTGTCTTTTATGGCCGATCTGTTTGGCTGTGACTCGGTATCACACCGTGCCAATGCCGACGTCGACGCCCTGTGTGGCGTATGGCGTGTGTTGCTCGTGGCGCTCACCGACTTGCCCCAGGGCCTCATGGCGCGCCTAGCCGACATGCATCCGGATGTGCCTTGGTCCTATCGTCCTATCTTCTCATTCTTGGCGGGGCAGAACCCTGGTTCTATCTTCTCTCTCAGCGCCGCTCGTACTGACGTTCTCAAGGCCGATCGCGCCGACGATCGGGTGGACGCCGACGAACTGCCGGTCCTCAAGATGCCGAGTCGTGAGGAGATTGAGGCAGACTATGCGCCGGGTGGCCTGGTCAATCGCATGTATCCCACTTACGAGCCGCGTGATGAGCAGATCGCGATGGCGCTCGAGGTCCGCGATGCGCTGGTCACGGGCACACATCGCGTAATTGAGGCGGGCACGGGCGTCGGCAAATCGATGGCCTATCTGGTGCCTTTTGCCGAGGCAGCACGCCGTAACAACATCACGGTTGGTATTGCGACCAAATCGAACAATCTTGCCGACCAGCTCATGTACCATGAGCTGCCAAAACTTGCCGAGCAACTGGACGGTGGTCTGTCATTTTGCGCTCTCAAGGGCTATGACCACTATCCGTGCCTGCGCAAGCTTGAGCGCATGAGCCGAGGCCAGGTCGAGATTACCACCAAGCGCGATCCGGCGGACACGCTCACGGCGGTCGCGGTCATTATGGCGTACGTCTGCCAATCAGCCGATGGCGACCTCGACTCGCTCGGCATTCGGTGGCGCAGCGTCAACCGTCCCGACTTTACGACGGCCTCGCGCGAGTGTGCTCGTCGCCTCTGCCCGTTTTTCCCTGATAAATGTTTGGTCCACGGCGCTCGCCGTCGTGCGGCGCATGCCGATGTGGTGGTCACCAACCATTCCCTGCTGTTCCGCAATGTCGCGGCCGAGGGCAGGATTTTACCTCCGATTCGTCATTGGGTAATCGACGAGGCCCATTCCATCGAGCGCGAGGCGCGCCGCCAGTGGGCGCGCGTGGTGTCGGCGGACGAATCACGCGTTCTGTTTGAGCGCCTGGGTGGCTCGAGCGCCGGCGCGCTAAGCCAGGTTTCCCGTGATTTGGCAACCTCCGAGGGCTCTACGCTCTATCTGGGCCTTACTGCCAAGGCGACGTCGACGGTTGCGCGCGCGAGCATGGCAATCGCCGACGTGTTCGATGGCGTTCGCGAGCTCGGCCGCCGTGCGCGTGGGGGTTATGACAATGCCAATCTATGGATTGGCCCCGAGCTGCGCGAATCTGACGACTGGCATGATTTCTTACAGTCGGCCTACGCTGCCATCGATGCATTGGAACAGGCTGACAAGAGCGTCGACGCGCTGGTGCAAGCCGTCGCCGCCGACAAGCCCGAGGTTGTTGTTGACCTGGGTGATATCTCGCGTCGCCTGCACGAGCTGGTCGAGAACCTCAAACTCATCATTGATGGCACCGATGAACACTACGTGTATTCGCTGCAGGTCAATCGCAGGCTGCGTGCCGGCGGAGAGTCGATGACCGCAGAGCGCATCGACATTGGCGAGGCCTTGGCAACCGAGTGGCTGCCCGAGGTTCACACGGCTATCTTTGCCTCGGCGACTATGACGGTGTCCAAAAGCTTTGAACACTTTAACCATGCGGTCGGCCTCGATCGCATCGGTGCTTCAACATCCTCATCGCTGCACTTGGACTCGAGCTACGACTTCGATTCGAACATGGCTGTAGTCGTTGCGGGCGATATCCCCGATCCGCGCGATCGCGAGAGCTATCTTACGGCGCTCGAGCGCGTGCTGGTCGACGCCCATCTTGCCATGGGCGGATCGGTGCTCACACTGTTCACCAATCGGCGCGACATGGAAGACCTGTACGCCCGCGTTGAGCCCAAGATGGCCCGTGCGGGTCTGGAGCTCGACTGCCAGCAGCGCAACTCATCTCCTCGTCGCCTGCGCGACCGGTTTATCAACGAGCCGACCTCGTCGCTTTTTGCGCTTAAGGCCTTCTGGGAGGGGTTTGACGCCAGCGGCGAGACGCTGCGTTGCGTCATCATTCCCAAGCTGCCGTTCTCGAGCCCCACGGACCCGCTCTCGTGCGAGCGCAACCTGCGCGAAGACCGCGCTTGGGCGCGCTATTCGCTGCCCGAGGCGGTGCTCGAGGTTAAGCAGGCGGCCGGCCGCCTTATCCGCTCGTCGACCGATTGCGGCGTGCTGATTCTGGCCGACCCGCGCCTGGTGACGAAGGGCTACGGAAAGAAGTTCTTAACGTCGCTGCCCACGAGCTCCTACCAGCGCATCGAATCGGCGCAGATCGGTCACTATCTGCAACTGTGGCGCGCACGTCACGAGCGGCGGCGCTAAAGCGGACAGACGAGGGTTTTTGCCATATCGCACAGACGCTTTGACAGGGCGGGGTCATCCAAGATGCGGATGGCTCCGCCCGCTGCGATTACCTGGCTCAGTAGCCAACGCTCGGAGCCGTAATGCACGGTTACCGTTGCCGTGTCTGCCCCGCTGCGCTCGATTAGGGTGATGCCGGCCCAGTCCAGATGCTCCGCCATATCGAATGGCATCAAGAGCTTTGCGCTACGCTGCGTCCGGGCAAGGGAATCGTGGAGGGATGCGACGCCCGGTGTGTGAGGCACGACGGAGTCTTCCGTCAAGGTGAGTCCCTCGATTTTATCCATGCGATAGGTGCGCTGCTCATCGATCGCGATGTCCCAGGCAATCAGGTATGTTTGGTCGCCGTTTGCCGTAATGCGCAAGGGGTCGACCAGACGCTCGCGTGGCCGCGCATCGTCCATCGAGCGATACGAGATGCGGCAACGAACACCGTCCTGAATGGCGCAGCTCAGCTGCTGCCAGTGCGACCCGTGGTTGACGGTGTCAAAGACGCGCTGGTTATAGCCGAGCTCTTCGGGCAGAAGGGCATGTCGAATCCGAGCTGCCGTCTGCGGCTCGATCCCCAACGATTCAAGTTCATGGTTGAGCACGGCGCCCTCGGCGGCACTCAGGCGCAACGGTAGCACGCGCCCGGCGTCACCAGTGAGGGCCACGCGCTCGCCGCGGCATTCGCAGATGATGCGCGCGCCCGATTCTCGGTCCGCGAGCGTCGAGACGATCTCGAGAATCTCGTCGAGCGACGCCCCCGTGATGTCAAAGCGGCTGCAAATCTCGGTTCGTGTCATGCCGCCATCGCCGGCGGCGTAGAGGGCCTCCATGATGTCGATGGCGCGCGAGAGTCTCTGCTCGCTGGTGAGTTTACGCACGGGCATGCTCGTGCACCGTCCTTTCTATGAGGTGGTTCCACGCCTGCTTGAGCGATTTGGGGGCCATGGGCCTCATGCCGTCCATGGCGTGGGCCATGCAAAATGAGGCGGCGGCTTCAAGGTCACGCACGTCAACGGTCCAGGTCCATCCCGCATCGGTGTGTGCGAGCTCACCTCGCCCGCGCGTGAGGCCGTTGATCATATCGATCTGCGTCTGAGGACCGAACGAGAACGTGGCTGCAACGGGCGGTCGGTCGGCAAAATCGAATTCAAAGAACAGATAGTCGTTGAGATTGAAGTCCGCAGGGATGGCGTAGGCCTTCGAAGGACGCCAAGCGCGAACGATACGGTCGCAGCGGAATGTCCTGATGTCGTCGGTGGCATTGTCGAGGCCGCAGAAGTACGCCACGCCCTCGCGCTCGAACATGCCGTAGACGCAGACGGTACGTTCTTTCTGCTCGCCGCGTCCGTTCTGATATAAAAATCGCAGCGCGCATCGCTCGGCAAAGGCGCTCCATACCGCATCGACGGTGGGAGAGCGGCGGATCGGTGCTTCGTCCACCGCCGACATGCCGGTGAGGTAGGCAATTTTGGAGCGAATATCGGCAAGCGGCGCGGCAAAGGTGGAAGAGCCGGCCGCTAGCGTCTGGTCGATGGCGTTGAGTAGGATGTCGGCGTCGTCTGCGGTGATGAGGCCACCTGCTGCAAACGTGTGCTCGCGGTCGATTGTCCACGAGCTTTCCTCGGTCTCCTGCGCACCGGCGGGGCGAACTTCCTTGATTAAGATGCCACGCTCGAGCAGTTTGTCACGATCGCGCCGAAGCTTGCGCTTATCCGAGTCGATGTTGCCCGAGCCATATCCCAGGTCAGAATCCAAGACGATCTGCTCGGTCGTCAGCGGTTCGGGGGAGCTGTTGAGCACAAAGAAAAGATTGAGGATGCGCTGAGCCGTTTTATCGAAACCGGGCTCCGAACTTCCCTTTTTAATTGTCGCGGTCGCGTCGCTTGCCGTCATAGAGTCCTCGCATGAGAAGGTGGTTTGCTGCCATGATTTTAGTCCGATATGGAGATTAGGCTATATCCTTGTCCGCTCGGGGCGTTAAGATGGCCCGAATTCGGTCGTTTGCGCTCGCTCGGGGTATACTTTCGACTATATACGGTTCTAATGTGCATGCATTGGGCCTATTTGTCGGATTATGGATGTGGAGCGCACATGGCGAACACCCAGAACTATATTAACCACCTGCTGCAGAACACCGGCATTACACCGGCATGCAGCGAAGAAGAGCGCTTGGCTGCCGAGGATATCGCTCAGATCTTCCGCAACCACGGCTTTGATCCCGAGGTTCAGGAGTTCAATGCCCCGGCGCCCGGTAGGTTGGCATTTGCCGTTACCGGTATTCTTGCGTTTGCCGGCGCCCTGCTGATGGGCATCGGCGGCGGTATCGGCTTGGTCGGCACCTTGCTGGCCGTTGTCGGCGCCGTTCTTTACGTGCTCGAGCGCACGGGCCACCCCGTGGTTTCGCGCCTGGGCAAGACGGGCGTGAGCCAAAATGTCATCGCCTACCACAAGGCCTCGGGCCCGCTCGCGTCTCCGCGCAACCGCCCGGTGGTCGTTGTCGCACACTACGACTCTCCCCGTGCTGAGCTGCTCGCCCGCGAGCCCTATGCTTCGTATCGTGCGCTCATCGCCAAGCTGTTGCCCGTTGCCACGGTTGCCCCTGCTGCCGTTGCCATCCTGCGTATCCTGCCGCTCCCCGGCGCGCTCAAGGTTCTGCTGTGGATTGTCGCGATCCTCGCTTCCCTCGTTGCACTTGCCAACGCGGCAAACATCATCTCTAACCGCCACATTCTTCCCTATACGTCCGGCGCGGTGTGCAACAAGTCTTCTGTCGCCGCTATGCTCGGTGTTATGGACAACGTTGCTCCCTTCCAGGGCGAGAACGAGTTTCCCGACGATGTTCCGTTCGATACCTATTTTGGGGAGCAGAAACGTCGTGCCGAGGAAATGGCGCGCGCGGCGGCGGAGTATGCCGCGGCCCAGCAGCAAAACGACTACGGCAACACCATCGAGTACGAAGAGCCTACCTACGCCGAGGACGAGTTCGGTCAGCCGATTGCTCCCGACGCTCAAACCGAGCCCGAACAGGGCGAGGCTTTTGACGAGCAGATCGAGGGCTTTGAGGGTGCGTCTGCCGACGAGACGCTGATTGGCGCCATCGTGCCCGAGGATCAGAATCAGGCTGTCCAGGCCGAAGAGTTCAATGACGAGGTTCCCGCTGCTGAGCCGGCGGAGGAGCCTGCCGCGGCCGAGCCCGAGCCCAAGCTCTATCGCAACGCCGCCGGCAACATCCGCTTTGGTTCGGATGCCATCCGTGCGCTCGGAATGCTTCCCGAGTCCTGCACGCTCGATTACGAGGAGGGCGAGGAGCCGACGTTTGAGCCCGAGCCTGCGCCCGTTGTCACTGCGGATGATGAGTCTGCCGCGGTTACCGCTGCCGTTGCCGAGCCCGAGGCGGTGTCTGCGATCGATCCCGCGGCAGGACTGGACATTTTGGCTCCCGCCGCGCCGGCGCAAGACGTTGCGGACGAGTCTGACGACGATTACGTTGAACAGCCGAGGCGCGTGTCTTACGAGAGCGATACTGATTTCTCTGCCGAGATTCCCGCGGCAACGCCCCATGCCGATATTGCATCCGCGTTCTCTTCGATTGGCGCCAGCGCTTCCAGCTTCTTTAAGGGTGCGCTTGCAAAGGGCAGGAAATTTGTCGACGATTTCGAGGAGAAGCGCGCTGCCGCACGCGAGGCTGCCGAGCAGGAGGCTATCGCTCAGCAGCAGGCAGCCGAGGCGGCACGTGAGCGCGCGGCGCAAGAGTTTGAGCAGAACGAGGCTATGCAGTCCGGGCCCGTCGACGCTGCCGAAGCTACGACGTCCTTTGAGTCCCAGCAACCGACGTCAGCGGATGTTGTTGAGGCAACAACGTCTTTCGAGGCTCAGCAGCACGTCGATAGCACCATGTCGTTTGATGCCGCGCAGTTCGATTCCACGATAACGTTTGAAAAGCAAGGCACCGCAATTGCCGAGCCCCTTCCTGTTTCCGATGAGCAGGGCGACGCGGCAGACGATGACGAGCCCATTGATGCTGCCGAAATCCAAGATGCCGCCGAGGACGAGTCCGTCGAGGCCAACTCTGACGAAGAGCAACACGCGGCAGCCGATCAAGGTGATTCGACCGAGGTCGAGCAGGAGGAAGTGCCTGCGGTTTCCGAGACTCCCGAGACGGATGAGTCGAGGCCTTACTCCACGCAGATTTTCACCATGCCGACCCCGAGTGGTTCCGGTGCCACGGTTGCCAATGTTGCTCCCACCCAGGACGAAACGGTCGATTCCCTTATGGCCCAGATTTCCTCCCAGGCATCGCCGCGTCCGCAGATAAATGTTCCCGATCCGGCGTCGGCACCGTCGCCTGCACCTTCCTCGTCTCCGCTGGCTTCGGTCCCCGATCCGTCGCTGCCGTCTATGAGGCAGGCAAACGTTGCGTCTCGCACGTCGCTGTTCGACCTTCCCGATCCCTCCGCACAGGTCAACGATCCCTTTGCTACTGCCCAGGGTCCCGAACCCACATCGGCACCCGTTGCGCCTTCTATGCCCGTTGCGTCGGGCGCGCAGCCGATCGAGACCATTTCGGCTCCCGCCCCAGCGGCACCCAAGTCTCGCAAACGCGGCCTGGGTGGCCTGTTCGGTTGTAAAAGGAAAAACGAGCAGGACAGCATGAGTGATTGGCTGGGCGTCGAAGACGATTACGATGCCAAGAAGTCCGGTCGCGGTATCGGTTCGTGGGATAACTTCGAGGACGATAACGATGGCTGGAAGGGCGGCGCTACGTCTTCCGATGGCGCTTCTTCCGAAGATATGCTCTCGGCTGTCGCCTCTATGGGCGATGATGAGCTGCTCGGTCACGATATCTGGTTTGTGGCAACGGGCGCCTCGGATTGTGATGGCGCCGGCATGAAGGCCTTCTTGGCTTCGCATCGCGATAAGCTCCGCGGCGTATTCTTCATCAATCTTGAATCCGTCGGCGCCGGTAGGCTTTCGGTGGTGACGGTCGAGGGCGAACAGCAGCTGCTCAAGGGCGATCGCCGCATCATGAACCTGGTCAGCAAGGTGTGCAAGTCGTTCCATGTCGATTGTGGCGCGCTCGAGATGCCCTATGCCAAGACCGATGCCTATGCCGCGCTCGAGGCGAGCCGCCGAGCCCTCACCATCGCCGGCGTGGACGGCACGCGTCTGGCTTGCGCTCGTACCGAGGACGACCTGCCCCACAATGTCAACCCGACGAACATTGCCACGGTATCCGAGGTCGTGACCGAGGTTATCCGCCGTTCGTAGACGGAGCTCTAAGGAGTCAACGTGTTTTCGTATATTAAGCGCCATTGGCCTGTCTACGTGATTTTGACCTTGATTGCCATTGCGTTAGGATTTGGGGCTGCCTACATCGTGGGTGCAAAGGGCTCGACCCCCGCCTCCGCAATCAGCGAAGAGGTGGAGCAAGAACAGAGTACGGGTGCCGATGGGATTCCTGAGTCCGAGCAGGCAATCGTTGATGGTGGATCTTCGTCTGCAGAGTAGATACGGCGATTTACATGATTGAAAGCGGGCGAGCCAGGGGACTGGCTCGCCCGCTTTTTCATCGCGCTAGCGCTTCTTTGGGATCGACCTAAGGCGAGCGAACCATAGGGCTGCGGCACCCGAGGTCAGGAGCGCGGTGATGCAAGCGGCGATGGGAACTGATCCTGTTGCCGGTAGGTCCTGCGGTAGGGTACAGCGTTGAATGACACGGTCCTCGTCATGTGACTCAAGTTTATCGCCGCCGCCGTTGCGGCAAAGATCGACGCGCGCGCTGTTGGTGAGTACGGTTTGGGGCGTATAAGCCGACGTTGCCTGCATGTGCACGACTGCGCCCCGAGCGTCTGTGCCAAGGATTGCTTTGGCATCGTCAAGGTCGTCGTGCTCATCTTTGAGATCATCGCGGGTCCAAGAATCCGCATCGCTTCGAGTCGTAAAGTCGGCGGCTACCGCACCGTATTCAATGCGAATGCCCGTTACGACGGTATTGGACGCAAGGTCGAGTTCTTTCGCCTCGAGTGTGGTGGATTCCGTGGTCGAGACATCCGCCTTCCAGAGGTGCCAGCCGTCGTAATCGACGAGGCGGCAATCCTCACCCAGACTTTCCCTTACTTCGTCGGACTCAAGCCAAGGATTTTCGTGCCCATCGTCAAGTGTCGCGTTTGCCGGCTCATCGACGTCTGTCGAGTCCAACGGCGTCGTGCGATACCACACGTTGCACAGACCATTGAGGTCGCCGATGGCGACGGGGGTTTCGATTGAGACGAATCTCGCCGTATCGTCCTCGGCACACTCAAGATCATCGGTAATTGTGAACTCATCAACCCAGGTAGTTGAATCGTTTCGAGCGTCGATGGTATAGGAGAAAAGCCCATCCGTATTGGTTTGCATCGCGGCACGGTTTTTACCATCGCCGTTAGCCAACAGGCCCTTTTCGATAGGTTGGACAACTTCCTGACGCTTGTCGACCTGCCCCTTGATCTCGATGGGCGCATCCTTCATCGCGACGGATTGGACTTCTCCCGTATCCTTTATTTCAAACGTTATCTCCTCGGCAAGGTCATAGGTCCGCGGAGACATCATTTCGCGCAACGAGTAGGTGCCGGGTGCAAGATGTTCGACGCGGTGTGGCTTGTCGGATGAGGTCCAGGAGTCTATTTCGGTTTTATCGGGACCATATAAGGTGAGCTGTGCGCCTTCCACTTCCTGCTCACCGCTTGCATCGACCTTGGAGATATCAACCTTGGTGTAATCGTCGGATACGTTAAGCCGTGCTTCTACAACGGGTGTTTTCTGGTCGGCATAAGTAAGGTCGACAATATGGGTTGTCTGATCGAGCAAGAAGCCTGCCGGCGCTTGAGTCTCGACAACCTCGTAGCGTGCGGTGCCAGATCCCAGTGGGAGGTTATCCGCGCGTGCTTCTCCAGTTTCATCCGTCGTGACGGTAGCGACAGTCTCACCGTCGAGCGCGGCAATGCTACCGTCGGGGCGCACGATATCACCCGAGGCGCGGATCTCAAAGACGGCGCCCGCGAGGCTGCTGCCGTCTATGGCATCGGTTTTAACGATCCTGATGTTTCCGGTCGCGGCGTGGTCATAATACGAGGCGATTGCAACGGGCGTTAGGTTCATGTCGGCGGGTATGTTTACCTCGATCTCTTCGCCGACAAGATAGGGCTCTTTGGCCGAGGTTTCGCGTACATAATAGGTGCCCGGCACGAGCGATTCGGGCAGCGTGACGGTCCCGGTCGCGTCAGTCGTAAAGGTGTCCATTACGTTATGTGTTGGATACCAGCAAGTTTGTGAGACAGATTCGTGATTGCTGTCGAGTAGTTGGAAGGTGAATCCGGCTAGTGGAACAGAAGCGCCTGTTTGGGCATCGCGTTTTACAATCTGGAGATGCGTCGACAGAGCGTGGTTGTCCACGATATATTGAAGCTCGGCGCCGTTGGAAATCTGATTGGCCCCGACGGTCCATTCCCCTGCACGTTTAAAACCCTCGGGGACGGTTTCCGGAACCTCGCGAACCGTGTAGCCGGCACGGTCGTATGGGACGGCTCCGTGGACACCGGCGGGTCGCTTGCCTGCGCCGAACCATGCTTCGGGCTGATCTTTGGTGGAGGCAAAGCCATAGACGTTTGTGGTCAGTGTGCCAACAACCTGCTGAGAGCTGTTGCTGACAACCTCAAAGACAACACCTTCCGCCGGCTGCTCCAGGCCGGATTGGTCGCTATTGCCGTAATCCTTGAATTTGGAAATCTCAAGGTTAAACGCAATGGGGATATCGGAAACGCGAGATTCGATTTCGACCACGCCTGAATCGCCGAGCTGGTCGGCTCCAACGGTATAGGTCCAGCTGTCGTTGGATGGCAGGTAGCCCTCGGGGGTTTTTGATTCGTAGATGGTAAAGGTTCCTAAGGGGACATCGGCGAGGGTGGCCCGACCGCTTTCGTCGGTCGTGAGGATTTGTGCCCATCCAGGGGTTGATTGCGACACACACGTGAACTCTGCTCCTGCGAGTGAAGATCCCACCTGGGGGCCGGCATTCGTCGCGGCATCGAGTTTTACGATACGCAGATTGATGGTGCCAGGCTGTTCATCAATGGCGACCCGCCCGCCGTCATTCCCCGTGGTAAAGGCAATACGATCGTGGCGGGGGACATATCCGGCCGGCGCCTTCGTTTCAACTAGGTAGTATGCTGTGTTGGGCAGAAGTGTTGCTTGCGCCCGACCGTTGCTGTCCATCTGGATGGTGCCAACACGTGCGTCGCTGGCGCTCTCAAAAACATCGAATGTTGCCCCGGCAAACTGATAAGTATTGTTTCCGCTGGTAATGGCAGCGTTTGCAGACTGCTTTTGGAAGGAAACAGAGACCGCCGGCAGTACATAGAGCATGTCCTGACGTTTGCTGCCGCCCGATACGGCTCCTAGATAGCGCCGCGCGCGGTGCGGAGCTGCTTTGATGCTTCCTGATTTTGCGCTGTCGTGGAGCCACCGCGCCGCCGCCACGACTTCATTGTCAGTGGTAAAGTGCCCACTCTTGGTTTTGCCCTGAGCGGTCGTGTAAGAGTAGGTACCGTCGACATGGGTAGTGCCGTTGAGCATCCATACGGCAAGCTGGGTTGCGGCGCGGGCACGATCGGGTGAAAGATGGTAACCGCCAAACGACGTGGCGGTAGGATATCCGTGACAAACGATTGCCGCGAACTCGTCGTCGAGCCACACCCAGCCTTGATCAAAGTTGAGCCATGGGCCGCCCGGCTTGGTGGGGCCGGGGCGCTCCTGGTTCATGCAGTAGGCAATCGAGGCGTCTTGAGCTTCATACTTGCCGATGAGGAAGGGCCCACAATCATCGCTAATAGTGCGGAAGCCGAGCTGGTCGTAGCCATCGACGGCAAATGCGGCTCCCGGTGCCAGGCAGCCGAAAAGCAGGAAGAGGAGCAGGAGCAGCGGACCTGTTGCGATTGCGCTGTGGACAGAGCGCGTGGGTGCGTTGGACATGGCTGCTCCTTATCCCTCGTGCGCCGCACGGGGAGGCTGCGACGCGTAGGATGAGGCTACCCCCGAGGTTCATGCGGGTAAGTACCGGAGCCTGACCAAAAGCTTGCCCAATTCCTGACAAATTGAGCTCAAATACAACAATCAAGCAAAAGTGCAGGTAGAAGATAGAGAGAACAGGAAGTCAAAGGTCCTCGTCTCCACAATTGGCGTGATTTTCAAACGAATCTCCACAGCTAAAACAAGCATCACCACCCTTGTATCGAACAAGACAACCGCGTTATACTAGCCAACACACAAGCGGGCATCGCCAAGTGGTAAGGCATCAGCTTCCCAAGCTGACACTCGCGGGTTCGAGTCCCGTTGCCCGCTCCAGCTAGAAGCACAAGCACGGCACCATTACGGTGCCGTGCTTTTTTCAATAAAGCGCCGGGACTCGAACCCGACAGGGTGCGAGCGTTAAGCAAACGCGAAGCGTTTGTAGCGAGCAGGCGAAGGCGCCGACAGGCGCCTGAAGCCGGTGCGGATTTGCGAAGCAAATACGCGGATGTCCCGTTGCCCGCTCCATCGAGTGCGGGAGACATGGGGACGGCCAATTCAACAAAGTCTTCCCCCGCGGCTTCGTGAGGCTGAGGGGCTCGCCTGAAGCCGGTGCGGATTTGCGAAGCAAATGCGCAGATGTCCCGTTGCTCGCTCCAATTCCAAAATGTTAGGTTAATGCCTGCTGCCCATACTTGCACCTGCGCACGGTACAATGGATGGGTTACGACCAACGTGCCAATAACCAAAAAGGAGCCGCTATGATCGATCGCTATACCCGCCCGGAGATGGGACACATTTTCTCCCTCGAGAACAAGTACGCCATTTGGCAGGAGATCGAGGTCTTGGCCTGCGAGGCCCAGGCGGAGCTCGGCAAGATCGGTATTTCCAAAGACGAGGCCCAGTGGATCCGCGACCATGCCAACTTTGAGAAGGCGAAGGTCGATGAGATCGAGGAAGTCACGCGCCACGACGTCATTGCCTTCCTGACCAACATGAAGGAGTACATCGATGCCGATGTTCCCGAGGGCGACCCCAAGCCCAGCCGCTGGGTTCACTATGGCATGACCAGCTCCGATCTGGGCGACACGGCCCTGTGCTACCAGCTCACCCAGGCCTGCGACCTGATCATCGAGGACGTCAAAAAACTCGGCGAGATCTGCAAGCGTCGCGCCTTTGAGGAGCGCAACACGCTCTGCGCCGGCCGTACTCATGGCATCCATGCCGAGCCGATGACCTTCGGCATGAAGTTTGGCTCTTGGGCCTGGGAGCTCAAGCGCGATCTGGATCGTCTTGAGGACGCCCGCAAGAATGTTGCCTTCGGTGCTATCTCGGGCGCTGTCGGCACGTACAGCTCCATCGAGCCGTTCGTCGAGGAGTACGTCTGCGAGCACCTGGGCCTGGTCCACGATCCCCTGTCCACGCAGGTCATCAGCCGCGATCACCATGCCTACCTTGCCGGCGTGCTTGCCACTACAGCGGCCACCTGTGAGCGCATCGCTACCGAGGTTCGCAATCTACAGAAGACCGATACGCTCGAGGCCGAGGAGCCGTTCCGTAAGGGTCAAAAGGGCAGCTCAGCCATGCCGCACAAGCGCAACCCCATCACCATGGAGAAAGTCTGCGGTCTGTCGCGCGTCGTGAAGTCCAACGCCCAGGTTGCCTTCGATAACGTCGCCCTGTGGCACGAGCGTGACATTTCGCACTCCTCTGCCGAGCGCGTCGCCCAGGCCGATAGCTTCATCGCCCTCGACCACATGTTCCAGTGCCTCATCCGCGTTATCGACGGCCTGCAGCTGTATCCCGCCCGCATGATGGCCAACCTCAATAAGACCCGCGGCCTCATCTTCTCTTCCAAGGTACTGCTCGCCCTCGTCGACACGGGCATCACCCGCGAGGACGCGTACACCATTGTGCAGGAGAACGCTATGGCAACCTGGCACGAGGTACAGGATTGTGTCTCCGGCCCCACCTTTAAGGAGCGTCTCGAGGCCGACCCGCGCTGCACCGTCAGTCAGGAGAAGCTCGACGAGATCTTTGATCCGTGGGACTTCCTCACCCGTATCGACACGGTCTTTGATCGTCTGGAGCAGCTGAGCTTCGAGTAGGTTCGGGCATAACGTTAGCTTTTTAGGGCGCTTTGCTGGTAATGTGTGTTGCCGGCAAAGCGCCTCGTTGCATTTAGGGAAAGACGGGGATAATAGTCGTCTCGAATAACATTCTGAGAGGGGATCGCATGATTTCGTTTGATTACAAGCCTCAGGGCGTGTGTGCTCGCAATATTCACCTTGACCTTTCCGATGACGGCAACAAGGTGGTGGGCGTTGAGTTTACCGGCGGCTGCGACGGCAATCTCAAGGCTATCTCCAAGCTGGTCGAGGGCGCTCCCGCCGATCGCGTAATCGAGGTTCTCGCCGGTAATACCTGCGGTATGAAAAAGACCTCCTGCGCCGACCAGCTTACGCGCGCTATCGAGGCCGCTCGCGCCGAGATCGCCTAATGGGTATCGCCGATCACATCAAGAACGGAATATCGCGTCGCGGCTTTGTACTCGGTGGGGCTGCCGCGGGCGCTGCCACGGTGCTTGCCGGATGCTCGAAAAAAACGGGTACCAGCGATGATGTCGCCGGCGAGCCGCAGGTTATCAAGGACGATTCCAAAATCATCTCGATTACGGATGAGTATGAGGCTGTCGACATCGATCTTGAGCCGGCGTCATCGTGGACGCTGCCTCTGGGTACGCTGCTGTACTACTGCGACGGCGATTACGCCGCGGCGATGATGGCGCCCGCATCGGCACTGCACGCCAACACACTCGGCGTGCTCAACCTGGGCGATGGCTCGCTTACCACATTAATCGAGGATCCTATCGAGGGCACGGGATACGCATTCTACGATGTCCGTGCCGGCGACGGCGTATTCGCGTGGGTTGAGATGAACTTTGCCAATTCATCGTGGAAGCTCTACGCTCAAAATCTGTCGGGCGCTTCGCTCTCTGGCGACGTGGTTGAGCTCGATCGAGGTGGCAAGGACTATGATCCGCCCCTGTTCACGGCGTTCGGGTCATCAGTCATCTGGTATAAAATGCCTTCGGCAGGCGGCAATAAAACGAGTAGTGATTCGTTTTGCTATCGTCGCTCGCTTGATGAATCCAAGGCCGAGGTAATTTGGAAATCGACGGGCCGCTTTGCATCGGCCCCGCGCGCGAGCGACGGCATTTTGACCATCTCGCCGCGTGTCCGCAACGACGAGGGCGTCTACTACGGCATAACGGCAATCGATCTGACCGACGGCAACAACACCAAACGTGCCCAGCTAGTTCTTCCCTCGTCAGTCCCGCCTTTCGAGGCCGTATATATGGGCGATACCTTCGTGTTTTCTATCGAGGCGACCTATAGTGGCGTGGGCAGCCTGGGCAACATGGGCACGTATATCGGTAATGAGGGAGGGCCGTATCTCTTCCTGTCCCGCGAGCCGCTTGCATGTGCGGCTGGCAAGAAGAATAAATACCTTGTTAAGGTACAGGCGTCGCATTTCCTGATCGACACCTCTGCCAAGACCTATGGCTCGCTGCTGTCGCCCGACCGCGCTTTGGAGTATGGCGATTATCCAGCTACGGCGGGAAAGTCGGACTCATTCCTTACGTACGCCACGGTGCGCAACAGCCAGGGTATACCAGAGACGGTCACTGCACGCCTATTCTCTCTTTAAGCTTAGAGGGGTTAAAAAGGCGCCAACAGGGGAATAAACGCGTTGTAATTGTGAGTACCGCCCGCCGAGCTGCCGCGTCATAGCGGCATCCGGCGGGCTCAGGTGCGTTAAAATGGGCTTGTTCTTAGCTAATTGAGACAGGGGGGCCGTGTTATGGCTTCAGATGCAAAAAAGATTCTGCTGGTCGAGGATGAGAAGGCAATCCGTGACGCCGTCGCTGCCTATCTCGAGCGCGAAGGCTACTGGGTTGTGGGCGTCGGCGACGGTCAGTCCGCGATCGAGGAGTTCGAGAAGCATCAGTTCGACCTGGTCGTGCTCGACCTTATGCTCCCCAAGATTCCCGGCGAGCGCGTTTGCCGCACCATTCGCGATACCTCGGATGTCCCCATCATCATGCTGACGGCTAAGGGCGAGATCGAGGACCGTATTATCGGTCTTGAGCTCGGCGCCGATGACTATCTGATTAAGCCGTTCTCGCCGCGCGAGCTCGTCGCCCGCGTTCGTGCTCTGTTCCGCCGTGCCCATCAGGCCGACGAGCCCGCCGTCGAGGTGCTCGACTTCGGCGATCTGGTCATCGATATCTCGGGCCACAAGATCTTGGTCGAGGGCAAGGAAGTCGATCTGACGGCTTCCGAGTTCAAGCTGCTCACCACGCTTGCCCGCCATCCCGGCCGTGTGTATAACCGCATGGAGCTGGTCGAGAAAGTGCTCGGGTATGACTTTGAGGGCTATGAGCGCACCATCGATAGCCACGTGAAGAATCTTCGCGCCAAGCTGGGCGATGATCCCAAGAAGCCCAAGTGGCTCTACACCGTCCATGGTGTCGGCTATCGCTTCGAGGCTCCGGCCAAGACCGATAAGTCGGACGAGAAATAGGGAAATCACATATGACACCTGCGCGCTTTGAAATCGGACAAAAGCACAAGCAGGAGAGCGAGGCGGGTTCCAAGGCTAGTTGGAACACGCCTCGTTCCGATTCATGGCCAACGATGAGCTATCCCTCGCGCATGGCACTTGCTTTTGCTCTGACATCGCTCATGACGGTATTGGTGCTGGTGGGCGTTGTCTCTGTTGTGTGGGGCACGGTCTTTTCGGATTACACACGCTCCAATATCGTCGAAATCGCAAATTCCGCTGCCGAGAAGTTGGCAACCTCATATGAGGAAAACGGCTCTTGGACCGCGGGAGAACTGCGCACGGTCGCAACGTCGAGTTTGGTTTCCGACGATCTGGGTATGCAGGTCGTCAATAAAAAGGGCGTGATCGTTTATGACGATTCCTGGCCCTCGGCAAGCGCCACCGCCGATGTACGCGAAAACCAGGCTACGACCGACGACACGAGCGGCAAGAGGGCATCGCATAGCCCGGTCTCGTCTGCTCCAACCGACTCCGATAGCGTTGCTAACGTCGAGATTGTAACGTCTTCCGGCGAGCATGTCGGACAGGTAAAGCTGTGGGCCATCGGCTCCGACGCTCTGCTCACCAAGGCGGACTCTGCGTTTAGGGAGAAGACCTTTAACGCCATGGCCCTCGCCGCGGTTGTTGCAATCTGCATTTCGGTCGTTATCGGATCGCTCGTGTCGCGCATGCTCACCAAGCCGATTCATCGCATCACCAGTACCGCAAAGCAAATCCGTGACGGCGACCTGTCGGCTCGCACGGGACTGCGCGGTGATGACGAGATCGATCAGCTGGGTGAGACCTTCGATGAGATGGCCACTTCGCTCGAGAAGGATATGAAACACGAGAAGCGCCTGACCTCAGACGTTGCACACGAGCTTCGCACGCCGCTTATGGCCATGCTCGCAACGGTCGAGGCCATGCAGGATGGCGTGTATCCCACCGACGATGAGCATTTGGAAACCGTTGCTTCCGAGACGCGTCGCCTGGCTCGTCTGGTGCAGCAGATGCTCGACCTGTCGCGCATGGAAAACAGCACGGCTCCGCTCAACCTTGAGCCGGTGGACATGGTTCCTTTCGTGCGTTCCATCGTTAATGCCCAGGAGCGCCTGTTTGTCGACCGCGATCTGCGCCTGCGTTTTGCGGACGAGACCCAGGGTCACGACGATGTCGTCGAGGCCGATCCCGACATGATCACGCAATGTGTTATCAACCTCATGAGCAACGCCATGCGCTACACCCCCGAGGGCGGTTGGGTCGTGGTGTCGGTGCTCAGTGACCGCAAGCACGTCAGCATTGCCGTTTCTGATACCGGCATCGGTATTGCCAAGGACGATTTGTCGCGCATCTTCGGGCGGTTTTGGCGCGCCGATGCCAGCCGCGCCCGCGAAGCTGGCGGCCTGGGCGTTGGCCTCGCCGTGACCAAGCAGATCGTCGAGCGTCACCATGGCTACATATCCGTGGAGTCGGAGCTTGGAAAGGGTACGACTTTTACAATTCATCTGCCCCGCGAGCACACGGCAGACGCGGCATCTACTACAATGGAGCACTAGCTTTTCGCTATTCGGTGAAGGAGGGGCCGCGTCCCTGCCGCTCCGAGTTTGCGAAAACATGCGGGAAAGAACCCGCATTTCTGTCGTATTTAGGTAAGGAGTGACTCACGTGACAACGATGGAGCGTCGTCCGGATTCCCGTGGCAAGGTTCGTGATATTTACGATGCCGGTGAAAACCTGCTGATGGTCGCCACCGACCGCATTTCTGCGTTCGACTTCATTCTTCCCGACGAGATTCCGTTTAAGGGAGAGGTGCTCAATCGCATCTCGGCATTCTGGTTCGATAAGTTTGCCGACATCGTCCCCAACCATCTCGTTTCCATCGACCCGGCGGATTTCCCCGAGGAGTTTGCTGAGTATCGTGACTACCTCGCTGGCCGCGCCATGCTGGTTAAGAAGGCCCAGACGATTCCTATCGAGTGCATCGTCCGCGGCTATCTGACCGGTTCGGGCAAGAAGACCTACGACGAGAACGGCACCGTCTGCGGCATCCAGCTGCCTGAGGGCCTGACCGAGGCTTCCAAGCTTCCCGAGCCGTTGTTCACGCCGTCCACGAAGGCCGAGATCGGTGACCACGACGAGAACATCTCGTTCGAGCGTTGCTGCGAGATCGTGGGCGAGGACATCGCCACGCAGATTCGTGACCTTTCCCTCAAGATCTACAAGGCCGCTGCCGAGTACGCCGCGACCCGTGGCATCATCATTGCCGACACCAAGTTCGAGTTTGGTGTCATCGATGGCAAGGTCACGCTGATCGACGAGTGCCTCACGCCCGACTCCAGCCGTTTCTGGCCTGCTGCCAGCTACGAGGAGGGCAAGATCCAGCCTAGCTACGACAAGCAATTCGTCCGCAATTGGCTCAAGGCCAACTGGGATATGACGGGGGAGACCCCGCACCTGCCCGCCGAGGTCATCGATGGCACGTCCGAGCGCTATCGCGAGGCCTTCCAGATCATCACGGGCTCCCAGTTCACAAGCATGAAGGAGAACGCATAAGTGAGTACCCGTAGCGCCACGAACAAGCGCACGCAATCCCACGAAGTTACCGGGGTTGCGCGCAAGTCTGCCGCATCTGCTAAGCCCGCCCGCCAAGCAGCGAGCTCCGTTCGCGTCGTGCCGGCTTCGTCTAAGGCACGCCGCAAAGAGCTCGAGAAGGGCGAGAACCTCGAGGGCCTCTCTAAAGAGGAGAAGCGTGCCCGCAAGGCTAAGCAGCGCGCCAAGGAGGACCGCATCTATACGGTGTCGAATATCCTCCTCAAGCAGGACGAGGACTACACCAAGCGCCGTCGCATCTGGTGGATTGTGCTCGCCATTGGCATGGTGCTCGTCGTGGCAATTTGGGCCTCGCTGTACTTCGCTCCCGCTGGCATGGTGTCCAGCCCTGTCCAGATGGTCGGCATCGTTTTGTCCTATGTCATCATCCTAGGTGACTTTATCTACGACTTCGCTCGTATTCGTCCCTTGCGCAACATGTACCGCGCGCAGGCCGAGGGCATGTCCGAGAACAAGCTCAACGCTCTTATCGAGCGCGCAGCTGCCGAGGAGGACAAGAAGGACTCCAAGAAGAAGTAGCGTTTGCATACATACTTATCGCTAAGATATAAGGCGCGTCGTTTTTGCGGCGCGCCTTTTTACTGTTCTATAGATAGATGGAGTGGCACATGATTCGAGCTGCCCTGACGGTCGAAGAGGCCCTGGAGGGTATGAAGTCCCTGGAGCCCAAGATTAAAAACTATGCGCGCCTGGTTGTCCGCAAGGGCGTAAACGTTAAGCCCGGCCAGGAAGTCGTCGTTCAGTCTCCGGTTGAGTGCGCGCCGTTTGCGCGCGTGGTGGTCGCGGAGGCCTATGCTGCCGGCGCCGGCCACGTGACGGTCATCTGGGCCGATGATGCCGTGACGAGGCTCACGTACGAGCATGTCGAGAAAAGCTATTTTGAGCAGACGCCCGAGTGGAAGCGCCTGCAGCTGGATTCCCTGGCCCAGGACGGTGCCTGCTTTATCTTTATCGAGGGTGCGGACCCCGCCGCCCTTAAGGGCATCGATCCCGCTAAGCCCGCTGCAGCTTCTAAGGCAAAGAACACGCAGTGCAAAGTTTTCCGCCGTGGACTGGATTACAACATCAATCCGTGGTGCATCGCCGGCGCTCCGGTCGTGGCTTGGGCGCGCGAGGTGTTCCCGGGAGACGCCGATGAGGTTGCAATCTATAAGCTGTGGAATGCGATTCTGCACACCGCTCGCGCCGATGGCCAGGACCCAGAGAGCGACTGGGAGCTCCACGACGCCGCATTCGAAAAGAACCTGCGTTTCCTGAACGACAATCGTTTCGACTGCCTGCATTACACCGCGGCAAATGGAACCGATCTGATGATTGGCATGACGAAGGGTCACGAGTGGGCCGGCGGCAAGGGCAAGACGCCCGATGGGCACCCCTTCTTCCCCAACATTCCCACCGAGGAAGTCTTCACTTCGCCCGATCGCATGCGCGCCGACGGTATCGTGTACTCGGCCATGCCGCTCATCCACCACGGCAATAAGGTCGACGATTTTTGGATTAAGTTCGAGGGCGGCCGCGTGGTGGACTACGACGCCCGCGTGGGCAAGGCAACGCTTGCAAGTATCATCGATACGGACGAGGGCGCTGCTCACCTGGGAGAAGTCGCGCTCATTTCCAAGAACACGCCGATCCGTGAAAGCGGTGTTCTGTTCTACGATACGCTCTATGACGAGAACGCTAGCTGCCATCTCGCGCTAGGTGTCGGTTTCCCCGAATGCATCGAGGGTGGGTATGACATGTCCAAGGAGGAGCTTCTGGAGCATGGCGTTAACGTCTCGAGCACGCACGTCGATTTTATGATCGGCACGGACGACATCGATATTGTGGGCATTACGCCTGATGGACGTGAAGTTGTGATTTTCCAGAACGGCCAATGGAGTTGGGAATAGTCCCAGACCGTGGTACAATGCCACCCGCGGGCCGTTAGCTCAGCTGGCAGAGCAGGGGACTTTTAATCCCAAGGTCCAGGGTTCGAACCCCTGACGGCCCACCCAAAGATTGTTGAGACGGTCAACTTCGGTTGGCCGTCTTTTTTGTCGCCCTTTCATGGGTTCGAACCCGTCGGGGCGCGGAGCTGAGTAAACGCGTGAGCGTTTGCCAGCGCAGCGCGCAAGGCGCGAAAGCGCCGCAGCGGCCGCCTGCGAAGCAGGCTGAACCCCTGACGGCCCACCCAAAGATTGTTGAGACGGTCAACTCCGGTTGATCGCTTTTTTGTTGCCGGTGCATGGGTTCGAACCCGAACTTCTCTATATATAAGAACGCTTGGCGAACAAAACCTGCCTTTTACCGACGGGAAACAAATAGCTGATGCTTTTGGAGTAAAGTGGCGCTCCAGAGATGACCGATGCCTTAACACCTATAAACCAGCTGGTCATCGCCAATATCAGAAGCCAATGCTTCAGTTATAACCTCAGGGACGCGACTGAGGGACATATTCATTTGTGAACAAAATATGGAGTGCCAGATTCCCGCCCACGGCGCCCCTCCGGTCTGGCAATATATCTCCTTGCCGCGCGGCCCGGTGGAACCGGATGAGCCGCAAAGCGTGCACCTTGAGAACCGGATACTGCGAGGATGGACACACCAGATGTGTCGCATCCGGGCAGACATCGAACCATTTGAAATGGTCTAACTTGGATTTGTTTTTCGCAAGGCCGCCGAGAGGCGGCCCCGAGAAATTCCTTTTCCTATACTAGAACCATATGAATCGAACGGAACCGATCAGCGTAA
>DBEZDO010000069.1:0-80330 GCA_048187355.1 Collinsella sp. | reverse complement strand
TTGGCTCTGTTAGACCAGGATTGACATTCCGCCCCATCATCTTCTTGCGATTGCACAATGGTCGCCCCTTGTCGAATCTGAATCCGGCAAGGGGCGATGCGCCCGAGACCGGACGAGTTGCTCGCCTGGCCCTGCCGTTTCATGCCGACCTGCCGGCTAACTCGCCGTCTCCTCGTCGGGCGCCGGCGTCTTGACCCTCATCTCGAACGGCATCCCGCCCTCTCGGACGAGCGCCCTGAGGAACGCGTTGACGGCGGTGGACATGGACAGGCCGAGCTCGTCCAGGATGGCCGTGGCCTCCCTCTTGACCTCCGGGTCGATGCGGATCGTCGTGGCCGGTATGTTCGACGGCATGGCCTCACCCCTCCTCGTGTATCGCGGTGCGACCATTCTACCGCCTCTATGCGGCGGGCGCGGCCCAGTAGTCCATGTAGGGCGGCTCCACGTTGAACATGTCGCGGACGCGGCTCCTGCAGACGCCGTGCGCGAGCTGCCGCGCGACCGTGCGCCCGGCCGCGCCGGAATCGGTCGCCATGAAGGTCCGGCACCACCTGAACCAGGCGAGGTAGGCGTCGAGGTGCTTCGTCGACACGCCCCTGAACGGCTCCATGAAGGCGCCGAGGAGCGAGTGGACGGTGTTGACCCGGTTGATGGTCCCCCCGGAGCGGTCCTTGGGGTCGTAGGCCGCGTGCGCGGCGACCTCGAGCTCGGCGAGGACGCCGACGTAGGCGGCCGCCCTGTCGGTCGCGACGACCGAGCCGGCCGCGATGCGGCCCCTCAGCGCGTCCATGGCGCGCTCCCTCGAAAGGGCGCCCCGCCCCGTGACCTCGAGGAACGTCTCGTTCGAGTCGTTCACTCCGGTCATGACGCAGATCCGCTCGCGCGACAGCCCGCGTCTGTGCACCTGCTTGCCGCGGTGCCGGGAGGGGCGCGGCATCGTGAACGACCCCTTCGCGTGGTTGCCCTTGAACGACTCGGGGAAATAGGTCTCGTCGAGCTCGCAGCCGCAGCCCCGCTCGACCCTGAACGAGGGGGAGTAGGCCGAGAGGCACTCGATCAGCCTGTGGCGCATGGTGTAGGCGGTCTTGAGGCAGACGCGGCAGCGCCTCGCGCATTCGCGCAGGGGCAGCATGAGCACGAAGCACTCGGCGTAGGCCATCCAGGTCTCCTTCGGGAGCTTGCTCGTCCCCAGGATGCGCTCGCTGCCCATGCCGAAGGTCCTGCCGCAGCCCCGGCAGAGGTAGCGCTGCTCGCCGTTCTTCGATTTGCCCTTCTTCACGACCGCGGCGGACCCGCAGCGCGGGCAGCGTTCGATTTCGTAGGCGGAGCCGGCCGCGTCGTCGAACGCCGCCGCGCGGATCACGTCCCTGACGGACTCGATAGCGCGGCGGCGCTCGGTCTTGCTGAGGTTCGCCATGCCCTTCTTGAAGTTGAGGACCAGGTCTTCGGCGTTCATGCTGCCCCCATCATCGCGGTCTATGGGGTCAACGATATGGCACCGTGGGGACACATGTATGTCAATCCTGGTCTAACAGAGCCTTTTCTTTTGCGGCGGCCGCATCTTCCGTCTGCAAGGCAACTGCACCGGTGGGGGAACTGGTTTCTGCCGCAATTGCCGTTACGGGGGCGATTCCCGCGACAAGTGCCGCGGAAAGGGCGATGCCCACGGTTGCTCGTCTTGCTCTTCTTGCGAGAATGTCGTTCATCTCGGCACCTCATTTCAAGGGTCGGCGACTAACTTGGTAGCACTACTGTAAGTATATCAGGCGGTTTGCCCGCCATTGATCGGGCGTGCGCGTATACCCCTTGATTAACAGCCATTAAATCTATCCCTTAAGGAACGCGGCTTGCTAGTGTTGTCTGGGCATTGATGGCTACGTGGTTCAAGAGACGGCGGCATTACCATCTGTTTTTACAAGTAAAGAGGTCCGTTTCCCTGGGTTGGGGAAACGGACCTCTTTTTGTCTCTTGGCTTGTGGATTGGCGAAGACAATAACCGCTGGCAGCTATTTTGGGTTCCTGAGGCGGCGTGTGGCCGTGGCGGTTATTCCGAGTCCTGCGGCGGCGACTGCTGCGAGTGCGATTGCGCTCGGCGCTGCATCGCCCGTGTTCGCGAGCTTGCCGGCGGTCGTATCTGCTTGCTTGCCGCTGCTCGTGTTCGCCTGCTTGGTGGAGCTCGATGGGGCGTCTTTGCCGGTTGCAGGTGAGGCAACGGGCGGTGTCGCCTCGGCGGGTTGCGTCGAGCCGGAGGGAGGCACTGTCTCGGTCGGTTTCGTTATCTCGGGCGAGGTGGCCTTGTCTGCCGCGGCTTTCGCCTCTTCGTATGCCTTGCAGGCGTCGTCATAGGCCGTTTGCGCTTTTTTCAAATTGTCGAGGAGCGCATCTCGCCAGGCTGTGAACCGGTCGATATCGGCTTTATATTTCTCTACAGCACGTTCACAGTCATTAACTCGTCTTTCCTCTCTTCTGAGGCGGTACTGGAACTCGCGGAGCTCCGTTTCGCAATAGTTTACGTGCGTTTTTGCCGATATGATCTCACTGTGCAACTGCTTTATTTGCTGTTTAGTAGTTTCGACAAACTCCTCGTAGCCGAGTGCTTCGAGTGTCTTAAGCATCTCATGTTTCTTCTCTAATTCTGCCTGGAGCTCGCTTACCCGGTTGATGGCCCCGTCGTATTTGGCTTGGGCAGCATCGACGTCCGCTTGCATGGTGGGAAGGAGTTCCCTCCCTTCGGCGGCTTGCGCCGCCATCTTTTCGCGGTACTCTTGAAAACGGGTAATGTCATCATTGAATCTCGCAATTTTCTCGGGACTTGCGGCGTTTTTTGCGGCCTCGAGGTTTTTGAGCGCTTCCTGCATGGCTGCATACGCTTTTTCTTTTGCGGCGGCCGCGTCTTCTGTCTGCGGGGCGCCCGAATTGCCGTTGGCGGCGCTCGTCTGCGAAACGGCCGCACCGGTGGGGGCGCTGGTTTCTGCAGCGATCGCCGTTGCGGGGGGCGATTCCCGCGACAAGTGCCGCGGAAAGGGCGATGCCCACAGTTGCTCGTCTTGCTCTTCTTGCGAGAATGTCGTTCATCTCGGCACCTCATTTCAAGGGTCGGCGACTAACTTGGTAGCACTAATGTAAGTATATCAGGCGGTCGACCCGACACTGGCTGGGTGTGCGCGTGCCTTTCCGCTTCTTTGGAAACCGAATCCCATTAGAAATGACGAGTTGTTTACGCTTCTTTTGGGCTCACCGTACTATCATGATTCGAATTGAGTGTGAATGATGATAGGGAGCGCCTATACATGATTGAGCTGCTCAGGCGTTTTGGTGGCAAGTTTCGCCGCTATATGGTGATTGGCCCTGCGTGCAAGCTGATCGAAGTGATCTTTGACCTGCTTACACCGCTCGTGATTGCCCAGATGATCGATAAGGGTATTGGCGCACACGATGTCAGCGCCGTTATCCACTACGGCATGGTACTTGGCGCCATGGCTGTGATTGGCATCTCGTTTACGCTTGTCTGCCAAAAGATGGCGGCGCTGACATCGCAGGGCATGGGCACCGACATTCGCGGCGCGCTCTACAAGCACATCAACAAGCTGAGCTATGCCGAGCTCGACCGCTTTGGCACGCCGTCGCTCATCACGCGCATTACCAACGACGTTAACCAGGTCCAGCTCGCTGTGGCGCTGGGCGTGCGCATGCTCATCCGCTGGCCCTTTCTAGCGGTGGGCTCCATGTGCGCGGCCCTTGCCATCGACCTTAAGCTCGGCATCATCTTTTTGATCTGCACGCCCGCCATTGGCCTGGTGTTCTGGGTTGTCATGGCGCGCTGCATTCCGTACTACAAGCAGCTGCAGGCAAAGCTCGACCGCATCGCGCTTATCTGCCGCGAGGGCCTTTCGGGCGCCCGCGTGGTTCGCGCCTTCGTGCGCGAAGATCACGAGCGCGAGCGCTTTGCGCAGGCCGCCGACGACCAGGCCAATACTGCCATCGCGGTGGGCAAGCTCTCGTCGATTCTCAACCCCGTCACGTTTTTGGTGATGAACCTGGGCGTGTGCGCCATCCTGTGGGTGGGCGGCATCCAGGTCAGCGTGGGCGAGCTTACGCAGGGCCAGGTCATGGCGTTTGTGAACTACATGACGCAGACCCTGACCTCCATCGTGTACGTCGCCAACCTGGTCGTGGTCTTTACCAAGGCGAGCGCCAGCGCGTCGCGTATCAACGAGGTGCTCAATTGCGTGACGGGCATCGCTGACGAGGGCAACCAGCCGGTCGCGCTGCCCAAGCCGGGCAATGTCGCTTCAGTTCCCGCGCTGAGCTTGAGCCATGCGAGCTTCTCGTTTGGCGCTGGCGCGGCCAATGCTGTCAACGATGTGACGCTGGAACTCCCGCTGGGCAAGACGCTCGGCATTATCGGCGGTACGGGTAGCGGCAAGTCCACGCTCGTCTCGCTCATCCCGCGCCTGTACGATGCGAGCACCGGCAGCGTGAGCGTGATGGGCGTCGACGTGCGCACCTGGCCGCTCGACCAGCTGCGCCGTGTGGTCGCGACCGTTCCGCAGCGCGCATCGCTGGTGAGCGGCTCCATCCGCAGCAACCTGACCTGGCGCGATGAAGCTGCGACCGACGAGGAGCTCTGGGTGGCACTCGACATGGCGCAGGCCAGCGAGTTCGTGCGCAACAAGCCGCAGGGCTTAGACGCCCCGGTCGAGGCGGGCGGCAAGAACTTTAGCGGTGGCCAGCGTCAGCGCCTGACTATCGCGCGTGCCTTGGTTGGTTCGCCTCAGATATTGATCATGGATGACTCCGCGTCGGCGCTCGACTTTAAGACCGACGCGGCGCTTCGCCATGCCATTCGCGAGCGCAGCATGCGCGGTGCCGCCAAGGGCGGGCTGCCGCTGACCACGGTGATTGTGAGCCAGCGCGTCTCGACCGTGCGCGATGCCGACGTGATCTGCGTGCTCGACCACGGCTCGGTTGCCGGCCTGGGCACACATGACGAGCTCTATGCGACCTGTCGGCTCTATCGCGAGATTTGCCAGTCGCAGCTGCGCCGCGAGGAGCTTGAGGGCCAGCGGGGGAGCACAGCGCCCGCGCCCACTCCGGCGCCCGCGTCCACCCTAAGCCCCGCGTCCGCTCCGACCGCCCCCGCATCCGTCTGCGCAAAGGAGGGATGCTAAATGAATCCGTACACTTCCTCCGGTTCGGTCGCCACGATGACGGCCAACGTGTCCGGTAACGATAACCTCAACGACCTGGGCGACGGTCCGCGCCAGCCCGGCGATCCCGAGCACTATCCCGTGGGTGCGGTGACCCGCCGCTTGCTGGGCTACGTTCGTCCGCACCGTTTTTCGTTTACGGCGTCGTTTGTGAGTGCCGCCGTTTCGGTAATCTTGCAGCTCTATACGCCCATCCTTATTGGCGAAGGCATCGACCTTATCGTCGCCGCCGGGCAGGTGGACTTCGATGCGCTGCTGCCGCTCGTTACCAAACTCGCGCTCGTCGTGGTGGGAGCAGCGGCCTTCCAGTGGCTGCAGGGCTATTGCGTCAACCGCTTGTCCTACGAGACGGTGCGCGACATGCGCGTGGAGGCGAGCGACAAGCTCAGTCGCATGCCGCTCAGCTTTATCGACAGCCACGCCCACGGCGACCTTATGAGCCGCGTGGTCAACGACGTCGACCAGGTGGGCGACGGTCTGCTCCAGGGCTTTACCCAGCTATTCACCGGCGTTATCACCATCGTTGGCACGCTCGCGTTTATGCTCTCCATTAACCTGACCATGACGCTCGTGGTGGTACTCGTCACGCCGCTTTCCATTTTTGCAGCCGGCGCCATCGCCAAGCTCTCCAACAAAAGCTTTACGGCGCAGCAGCGCATTCAGGGTCAGCTCGGTGGTCATATCGAAGAGTACGTAGGCGAGCAGAAGCTTGTCGACGCCTTTGCCTATGGCCCCAATGCGCAGCTGCGCTTTGATGCCCTTAACGCCGAGCTCTATACGGCAGGCGAGTGCGCGCAGTTTATGGGCTCGCTTTCCAATCCCGGTACGCGCTTTATCAATAACATCATCTATGCCGTGGTCGCTGTGATCGGCTGCGTGGGCGTGATCACGGGCGTGCCCGCGGCGCTTACGGTGGGCGGCGTGCAGATCTTCCTGTCCTATGCCAACCAGTACACCAAGCCGTTCAACGAGGTCACCAACGTCATTACGCAGGTCCAGACCGCGTACGCCTCGGCGCGCCGCATGTTTGCGCTGCTCGATGCGCGCGAGCAGGAGCCCGACGCGTCGGACGCTGTAGAGCTTACCGCCCCGCAGGGTGAGGTGACTTTTGAACACGTGGACTTTAGCTACGTGCCCGACCGCAAACTGCTGCAGGATATCTGCATCGAGGCTAAGCCCGGCATGCGCTTTGCCCTGGTCGGTCCTACGGGCTGTGGCAAGACGACGCTCATCAATTTGCTACTGCGTTTTTACGATATCGATGCCGGTCGCATTGCGGTCGATGGCCGTTCCTCGCGTGACTACACGCGCGCAAGCCTGCGCCGCGCCTTTGGCATGGTGCTGCAGGACACTTGGCTGTTCGAGGGCACGGTGGCGGAAAACATCGCCTACGGTTGTCCCGATGCCACGCGCGAACAGGTTGTCGAGGCGGCCAAGCGCGCGCACGCGCACAAGTTTATCGTGCAGCTGCCAGGCGGCTACGATACGGTGATCGGCGAGGACGGCGGCACGTTTAGCCAAGGTCAAAAACAGCTGCTGTGCATCGCACGCGTCATGCTCACCGATCCGGCTATCTTGCTGCTGGACGAGGCGACTTCGAGCATCGATACCCGCACCGAGCTGCAGGTGCAGGCGGCATTCGACGAGCTCATGGCTGGCCGCACAAGCTTTGTCGTGGCGCATCGCCTGAGCACCATCCGCAACGCCGACTGCATTTTGGTGATGCGCGACGGCCAGATTATCGAGCGCGGCACGCACGACGAGCTGCTAGCGGCAGGCGGCTTCTACGCCGAACTCTACCGCAGCCAATTCGCCCAGTAAGCAAGCCCGTGGGGCAAATTAATCAATCGACAGACGGTGGTTTACATCTGTCACGTAAGTACTAAGATATTCATCTAATAAATTGCATTAGTGGCTTTAGTTTTGGGGGAAACGAGGCAACGTGACTATGACGTGCTCTTTGGTGGTTAACAGCAAGAGCGGTAATACCAGGATGGTTTCGGGCGCGATCAAGCGCGCTCTGCAGGCTGCGGGTGTTGATTTTGTCCATGCCGCGGCGTTGAGCGACGATGCGGATGCAGATCAGGTTGCGCTCGAGGCGCAGGGCGCCTGCGCGGCCGACACGGTGCTCGTCGGTTTTTGGTGCGACAAGGGCGCGTGCACGCCTTCGGTCGCGGCGTTGCTCTCCGCCTTGCACGGTAAGCGCGTGTTCCTGTTTGGCACCTGCGGCTTTGGGGCCGACCAGAGCTACTATCAGCAGATTATCGACCGCGTAACTTCCAATTTGGCTGGGGATGCCGAGCTTGCGGGCTGGGCGATGTGCCAGGGCAAGATGGGCCCTGCCGTAAAGCAGCGCTACGAGGCAATGCTTGAGCAAGAACCCGAAAACGCGCGCTATAAGATGCTGCTCGACAACTGGTTTGCCGCAAAGGACCATCCCACCAAGGAGGACCTGGACAACATGGCCGCAGCCGCCAAGAAGGCCGTGCTGGGGGAGTAGCTCCCATCGCTGACGGCGGTCGGTCCATCTTTCTAAATGAAACGTCCTCCCGGGCGTCGGGGCACGAAGTTCCCTGCTCTACAGTCCTGCGCAAGACGAAGGCCACATTAAGTGGCCTTCTTTGCGTGCGGAACTCGCGATGAACTTCGTTCCCCGCCGTCCGGGAGGACGCCTCTTTATTGATGGGAGGCCTGATAGGTCGATGGTTCCGTGCCCGGATGCGTCCAAAGTGGGACACACTTTCCCAAAGGCGCTCCAACGGGAAATTGCGTCCCATTATTCGGTCAAGAAACGGGATGCATTTTCCCAATGAGAGCAAAACCGGAAAATGCATCCCACAATCAGCCCTCAAAGTGGGACGCCGTTTCCCAATGAGGCTCAAGCGGAAAATGCATCCCGGAATTTGCGCTCAAAGTGGGATGCGGTTTCCGGTTGAGGGTCTAAGGGGAAAGTGCGTCCCAGAATCGACGCTTGAAATGGGATGCAGTTTCCCGATGAGGCACTCGACGGAAAATACATCCCAGAAATGGCCTTTGAGCTGGGATAAGATTTCCGCGGCATCTCGGATTCTCAAAAATGAGACACGCCGTTGGCGAAAATGAGACACGTGATATCGGGCATCGGACGTATTATTTGTAAAAATGAGTCCACTCCACTCGAATAAAGCGAGGTCCCTCATGTACGTTCCACACCCCCGTATCCGTAGGCTGTCGAAAATCCCGCTTGTTGGGACGGCGGCGCTTGCTGCGTTGATCGCCACGAGCGTCGCCTGCTTCACGGCCACGCCCCAGGTTGCCCAGGCGGCAGACGCGCCTGCAATCACCGATATGACCGAGCAGGATTATCAAGCCCTGGGTCTGGGCACGAGCGAGGACATTCCGGCCGATACCGTTGGCCCCTATTCCACTGATACCCCCACGACGTTTGCCACGCGCGGCGAGGTCTATATGGCAGCTAACGGTAGCCATGGCAATCGCTACACTCTGCGCGACAAGCTCGAGAACGTCGAGCGCGGTGACATTGGCGGCAGCAGCAAACTCACCGATGGCTATGGAAGTGTGTGGGGCGCCGCAAAGTTCTGGCAAAACGTCAACAACTTCGATACGAACAGCGATCTCTACAAGCATAGCGACTACGGTGGCGGCACCTGGTCGTACCTAAGCAACAATGAGTCCTCAACAGTACTCGCCAACGACAACAACGGTTTCTCGGGCATTCACGCCACGAGTGTTGAGTTCTGCAGCGACGCCAGCACGGGCAAAAAGAGCCGCGTTGCCGAGCTCCGTGCCTACGGCGACAGTTCCTCCACGACGATTGACGGCAAGTCATACGCCGGAAAGGTTGAGCTGGTCCTCTACTCGTTTAGCAACGGGCGTACGCGCACTCTCGACACACACCTGCCGGTGACGGTCAACACTAGTATGATGTACGAAGGCCGTTTTAAGTACCTGGATGCCGGTTACCTGCAAGAGCACGACGCCGTCTTTGATGTCGAGGCGGGCGATGTCGATGGCGACGGCGTCGACGAGCTTTTTGTCTACGCGGGCTGCTATGTCGACGAGAACGGCGTGCGCAAGGCTGTAGTCGACATGTATGACTTGGAGGGCGGCAACTGGAAGCAAAGCGTCGTCAAGATCGATGCCGGTAACGCCGCGGACTACACCACGCACAACAAGGGCGGGAACGACTCCTGGACGCAGCTTCAGTCAGCTCCTGTCGTTTCGCTAGCGGCCGGCGACCTCGATCGCGATTTTTGCGATGACCTCGCCATCGTGGTCTCGGCACCCTACGGCAAGAAGAATATTGATAAGTCGACGCATTGCGAGCTGTTTTCGTGGGATGCATCCAAGGGTGCGCTCGTCCATGTCGATGCTCTGGGCGACGCGGGCGCAATCTCCCTCTCCGCGAACGGCAAGACCATGGTCGCTGCGAATGCGACGTTCGGCACGTTTGCCGCCTACGATGAAGAAGGAAAGAAGACGGGTGAAACCGTCACGGGCCTTATTCTTGCGGGCTATGACTGGCAACGCAGCGCTTTTGATTACGGCGCTTCTGACGGCAGCAAGGGGCTGTACGGCGCGCTGTACCGCTACGCGTATTTTGACTCGGAGTCTGGCGAGTTCAAGCTTTCCGATTGCAAGGAATACAGAGACGGGCTCCTCGCCTCCTATGGGCTGATGCATGTGCCCAACAGCGCATGGAAGGATAGCGCTCAGGATAAGCGCTATCCGTGCACCTTGGCGCCTATTGCCCTTGCCACTGCCAACCTTGACGGCCTGTCCGAGCAGCTGGCGGTCGACGAGGTGCTCGTGGGCGGCGATGTGTTCCGCGACTTTGCCTGCAACACGGCGCAGAGCGGGGCTCAGGGCTTGGGGTCCATGGTCGGAACCATGAGCATGAGCGGTCAGCAATACAACAGCAGCAACAAGCATGACCACAAGGGTATAGAACAGGTGTGGATCAGCGACGTCAAGGCGGGCAGCGTCTCGGGTTCGGACCGCTATAACGAGAGCTTTATCGCCGTGGTGGGCAAGCACCGCGACGAGGACCTGCGCAAGAACGATGACTACTATTGGATGACCGCCTCGCATTTTTCGCTCGACGAGAACGGAAAGGTGCGCCGCGGCGAGGAGCAGGTGATTAGCGAGAGCAACCGTCGCGGCACTACCTACGGCACATTTATCTCGCTCGCGCTGCCCGATGTCGACAACGACAGCGTCAAGATCACGTACAAGGACCGCTACAAGGTCTATACCAACCCGCGCGTGCTTGCCGTGCTGCAGGATGCGCCCTATGTTGAGGATCTGGAGCAGGCATACGGCTATCTGGTGTTGGGCGGCACGTCATACGGAGAGGAAAAGGGCACGGGGACATCCCAGGGCTATACCATTGGCGCCGAGTTGGGCGTTGCCGTCGAGGTGCAGACCGGTCCGCCCCTGGTCGCGATGAATGCTTCAGTCGATTTTGCCGCCGAGGGATGCTATGACTACCGGAGCGAGCGCACGGTCAGCGCAAGCGTAAGCTATGAGTCGCATGCCGGCGAGGGTGACAAGGCCGTGCTCTACACGATTCCGATGGTCTATTACGAGTATGAGATCGAAAATGAGGAAACTGGTGGCAAGGGCGTGATGGCGGCGCCCGTGTCGCTCGGCGCGCAGACCTCGGTCGTTAATGTCGAGGCCTATGACCGCATTGCCAAACAGCACAATATGACGCCGCTCAGCTACTTTTTGACCAACCGGTCGGGAGAACCCGGAACCTATCAAACGACGCTCAACGGCGAGACTCCCGTTGGGGATTCCTTTGGCCTGGGCAAGCCTGGCGTAACGCGCGCCTACACGCACGATGGGTTTAACGGCGCCGCCGCGCAGTCGGGGGCGAGCATTGAGCAGACCATCGAAGTCGAGGAGGGCAAGGAGCAGGAGCTCGAGCTCGGCTTGACGCTGAACGGCAGCGTTGTCATGGGCGCGAAGCTCGCAAAGCACGAGTTGTTTGGCGGCCTGTGCTTTGGTGCCAACGCCGGCTTTACTACGGGTAACTCCTCGAGTGAATCGACCGAATACGGCGGCACCGTCGACAACCTGCCCGAGGCCGCGCAGGGCAAGTACGGTTTTGTGTGGCGTCTGGGCGTCAACGCGGTGGATGTCGACAAGTTCGAGGCAGACTCGGGCGACAAGCTCGGCACCAAGGACACCGACCAGTTCTGGATCGTGGGCTATGACGTTAAGGACGTCGAGATGCCCGACGCGCCGGCCGTGACGGGCTTTACGGCAAACGCCGTCGATTCGACCAGCGTTACGTTTAGCTGGGACGATGTACTCGCAAACAAGAGTGGCTTTAGCTACGGCGTGGGCATGCTGCAGAGCAATGCGGCGGATGCGGTCGTCAATAGCTGGAAGATTGCCGACAACACGCAGACCTCGCTCAAGTGGGATGGGCTGCAGCCCAATACGGAGTATCGATTCGCCATCGCCGCCGTTAAGAATGGATCCACGACCGAAACAGGTATTCGCTCGGCAATCATCACGGTCAAGACCATGCCCGATGGCATGACGATGGCCGTGAGCGGACCTGCGGCGGATGCTGCGGAGGGGTCGGATCTTGGATACGACTCTTCGGTTGAGCGCGCGGCGGGAAGCCACCTGACGCTCTCGGCGATTGGCCATGTGAAGCAACTCGGTGTCGACGATAGCGAAACAGGGCTGGCACCGACCTATATGTGGTACCGCAAGGGCCGCGGCGAGACAGAGTTTAAGCTCGTGGGTGCCGATGGCAACCTCGCGGCTGGAACGGCCTCAAAGCTCGAGATTGACTTGACCGCAGACGATGACGGTGCGCAGTATTACTGCCACGTGGGATACAACGACGTGGGCCTCGACACCGGCACGACGCTCGTGAATATCGAGGCCGAGGAGACGGCGCCCACAACGGTGAACGCCACCCCGATCCGCACGCGCCGCCTGTTCTCACAGGCAAGTGCGGGCGCCAAGAAGTTCCTGGACCATACGCTGGTAAACACCGCCGGCCCAACCGATTCCGAAGGCTCAAAGGACCCCGAGACTCCTGAGACCCCGACGAACCCGGACAAGCCCAAGTCCGACAACGGAGCTAAGACCGACACCAAGGTCAAGACTACGACCACAGCGAAGAACCTCGCAAACACCGGCGACCAAACATTCGCCCTAGTCGCCACCGCAGCAGCAGCGGGAGCAACGCTCGTAGTGATAGCCCTCATCATGCTGATCAAGCGCCGCAAGACCCACTAGTAGCCAGTCGAACATATCGACAACCCAAAAACCCGGGTAGCCAAAAAACAGGCCACCCGGGTTTTCTGTTGAGTGGAGACTCCGCAAGCGGAAACTGCATCCCACAATTAGCGCCCGGAACGGGACACATTTTCCGTCAAGCGGAAACTGCATCCCATTCCAGACAAGAATTCCGGGACACACTTTCCGCAAACAAAGAAGGCCACATAACGTGGCCTTCGTCTTGCGCAGGACTGTCCGAGCAGGGAACCTTATATGCCTCCGCCTGGACAGACGTTTCAGTTGTGGCTCAGCAGCTAGCAGCTACTTAATCTTGGTTGTGCCCGGTGCCAGGTTGGGGTCGGTCTCGTTGGCCTCGGTCTGGAAGTGCTCGGTGTACACATTCTTGCCGTCACGGAACATCTCGTAATACTGCATCTTGGCGTAATCCTCGCGCGCCTTGGTTGCGGCTGCGGCAGCGGCGTCGTCACCGGTGACGTTGGAGGAGAGCGCCCAGCGCAGGCTGGCGTCCTCGTAGCCCACGGAGTTGATAGCGGGCAGCGACTCGCGCAGCGTCATGTGCGCCTTCTGATAGTCGGTCAGCGGTGCGCCGATCAGCTGCATAAGCTGCGTGGACAGGTAGTTGGTGGACAGGTCGTCGACCTCGCTCGTCTGGTCGCAGCCGGCAACGTCGTAGTTGGCCCAGATGATGTAGTCGGTCTGCCACAGGCGCTCCTGGTGGGTGGCGTCATCCTCGTTGGTAAACCACTTGTCATTGAACTTGGACGGGAAGAACGGCTGGTGATCGCCCCAGAACACCACGACCACCTTACGGTCGAGCTTGCTCAGGGCGTTGAGGAAGTAGCGCAGCGCCTGGTCGGACTGCTCGATGCACGAGACGTACTCATCGACATCGGATAGCGTGCCGTCCTCGACGGTCTTGGCGTCCAGGTCGGTCGTGTCGATGTTCAGGTGCATCTGCTTGTCGACCGGCAGCAGGCCCGTATCGTAGCCCGAGTGGTTCTGCATGGTCACGTCGAAGATAAACTGCGGATCGGCGTTCTGGTCGAGCAGCTCAAGAATCTTGTCGTAGGTAGCCTGGTCGGTCACCATGCCGCGCAGGGTATCGGCGCCCTGGAAATCGTTGATGGACAGGAACTGGTCAAAGCCAAAGTCCTTGTAGACGTTCTCACGGTTCCAGTTGGTCGCGTGGTTGGGATGCATGGCCGTGGTGGAATATCCGAGCGACTTGAACTGCTCTGCCAGGTTCCCGGTCGTTTCCATGTTGTAGATGGTGTAGGGGTACACGCCCGAGCCCAGGTTGGCCATGGAGTTGCCGGTCATAAACTCAAACTCGGTATTGGCGGTACCGCCGCCGTAGGCGCTCACGTAGAGCTTGCCGCGGCTGAGGCAGTTGGACAGGTTCTTAAAGTACTGCGGGCCCTCGTAGCCGGCGCGCATGTTCTGGTAGATCGACAGATCCGAGAAGGTCTCGTTCATGATGGCGATGACCGTGGGCTTCTCGCTGTCGAACTGCTCCTTTGCGGCGGCGCGCTCATCGCTCTTAGCCGCGTCGGATTTGTCATAGGCCTTGGCGTACTTTTTGAGCGTGGCCTTGGCATCGTCGACGGAGTAGTCGGCGGGTTTGGGCGGCTTGATGGACTGCGCTGCGCTAATGAAAGCGGGCAGGTAGCCCTCGCGCCAGTAGCTCTCGAGCGGGCGCCAGGTGTAGACGGTGATGCCGAGGGTGTTGTAGTAGTCGATGAGCGTGACGTGTGCGGTCACACCGCCCAGGCACAGCACGGCGACGAGCAGGTTGGTGAGCAGCATGCGCTTGGCCTCGGCGGCGCCCTTCTGACGGTGCGGTGCCACCAGGCCGGCGTACTCGCACAGCAGCATGGCGATGGCGGTAAAGCCCATGGACAGCACGCAGAACAGCGAGATCGAGAAGGTGTAGCCGGTGCCGGCGACCGCGGCGGCGGTGGAGATGGCCGAAAGGTCGCCCGGCTGGATGGGCATGGATTTAAACGTGATGACGAAGAACTCGGCAATGCCCAGGACAAAGAGGGCAAAGGCCAAGACCGCGGGGGCTGCGCCGTGGCGCTGGAACAGGAAGAACAGGCCGACCATGAGCGTGGTGATGATGGCCCACTCGAGCAGGATGCACAGGGGGTAGACCCAGGTAAAGTCGTGGTTGGACGAGACCTCCATGCCCAGCAGCGCAAAGACGCCGGCGAGCAGCAGGCACAGGACGGCGGCGACGAGCGGTTTACCCACAAAGGCTCCGCGCAGGCGGGCGAGCTTGCCGGTGGGGGCGGGGGCGTCGGGCCCGGCGAACGCAAAGACGCGCGGGGCGATGCGGTCGCGGGCGATGCTGGCCCAAGCGCAGCCGGTGAGGATGGCGTTGGTCAGGATGAGCATCACGAAGGCGAGCGGCTCGTTCTGCGCGACGAGGCCAATAGCGCCCCAGACGGTCAAAAAGAGCTGGAACAGGCCAAAGGCGACGCTCCAGGCGAAGGCGCCCTTGGCAACGGTGCCCGACTGAGCGCGAATGGCCTTGGCCTCGCGCAAGACAAGGTAGACGGTCGCCGCAAGACCGACGAGCGAGATGGCGGCAGCGAACATGCTGAGACTCCTCACAAACTAAAACGTACGAAAGCGGGGGTTTACCCGATTGTTACCAAGATATGCGCTGCAATTGGTGTCTGCGCACAACAACCAGCCATATTAACGCGCACGTGTGACGGTGTGGCGCAATGTAGTGGCGACCTGCGCGATAATGGACGGGAATTACACGGAAACGTAAAGGCTTCTTAAAGAATTGGCGAGGATGAGGCGATGAACGAACGGGCTTGTATGACGAGTGCGGGTGACGTGGACGCTGGCATGGACGCGGGCGGCTATCCGGTCGAGACGACGGGCAATGCGGTGCTGGACACGTTGGAGCACCGTTCCTCCACGCGTGCCTTCGCGCGTGATGACGACGACCGTCCCGTGGCGGTGACCGACGAGCAGCGGGCGGCAATTTTGCATGCGGCGAGTCGCGCGCCGTCGGCGGGCGCCATGATGATGTATTCCATCGTGAGCATTCGCGAGCAGGCTACGCTGGATCGTCTGGCCGACCTGTGCGACCACCAGCCCATGATCGCCAAGGCGCCCTGGGCACTTATATTTGTGGTCGACTATGCCAAGTGGATCGATCTGTTTGAGCACGTGGGCTGCTTTGAGCCCGAGTTTGTCGAGCGCACGGGCAAGGTACCCCGCCGTGCACCGGGTTTGGGTGACTTTGCCATCGCGGCCCAGGACGCCGTGATCGCTGCGCAAAACGCCGTGGTCGCCGCCGAGGCCCTGGGCCTGGGGAGCTGCTACATCGGTGATATCGTCGAGAATGCCGAGGAAGTGGCCGAGCTGCTCGATCTGCCTCCGTATACCATGCCGCTGTCGATGCTCATCATCGGCACGCCCCGTAAGGAGCGTCCGGCCATTGCGCATCCCGTGGTGAACCTGGTGCACGAGGAGCGCTACTGCCGCGCCGATGCCGCGACCATGGACGCGCAGGCGGCCGAGATGGACGCGATGTTCCGTCCGCATGCCCGCGTGGTGGGGGAGCGCGTCGTGGACATCTATACCCGCAAGCACACGAGTCCCTTTATGGCCGAGATGAGCCGCTCCATGGAGTGGTGGTTCAAAAATTGGCTCGGAAAATGACGGATGCGACAAAGAGACAGTCCCTTTGTCACATTCCATATCGCCGAGGTGGCTTAAAGGCCGTATAAATGTTTATCTAGCTGGGAAAACAGTGCCATTCAAACATGGGCCGATTACCTATAATTCCTTCGAACATTAAAGTTGGGAGGAAACCGGCTTATGGAACAAAAGGCCAAGGAGGCAGCTTCGCACGCTGCGATTCCTGTGAGCATCTCGGCGATGCTCGTCACGCTGGGCGTGGTGTACGGCGATATCGGCACCAGCCCTATGTATGTAACCAAGGCGCTCGTTGCCGGCAACGGCGGCATCGGAAGCGTCACGGAGGAGTTCGTGCTCGGCGCGCTCTCCCTTGTCGTGTGGACGGTCACGTTGCTGACCACCATCAAGTATGTGCTCATCTCGCTGCGCGCCGATAACCATGGCGAGGGCGGTATCTTTGCCCTGTACAGTCTGGTCAAGCGCTGTGGCAAGTGGCTTATCGTCCCCGCCATGCTAGGTGGCGCCGCGCTGCTCGCCGACGGCATCCTCACGCCGGCCGTTACCGTTACCACGGCCATCGAGGGCCTGCGCACCATCCCGGCGGTCCATGCCGTGCTGGGCGATGACCAAGGCCGCGTCGTCGCCATTACGCTCGCCATCATCATCGTGCTCTTCTTGGTACAGCGCATCGGTACGGCCAAGATCGGTCACGCCTTTGGCCCCATCATGACGCTGTGGTTCCTGTTCCTGGGCGGCACGGGTCTGTTCTTTGTCTTCCAGCACCCCGCCGTGTTGCTGTGCCTCAACCCGGTGCGCGGCATCGCCTTTTTGCTGAGCCCCAACAACCACGCGGGCATCATGATTCTGGGCAGCTGCTTCCTCGCCACCACCGGTGCCGAGGCGCTCTACTCCGACATGGGCCACGTCGGCCGCGGCAACATCTACGCTACCTGGCCGTTCGTTAAGTGCTGCCTGCTGCTTTCCTATATGGGCCAGGGCGCTTGGCTTATGAACAACGCTGCCAACCCCGAGCTCATGGGCATTGCCGACCTCAACCCGTTCTACCAGATGCTCGCCCCGGGCCTGCGCCCGTTTGCCGTAGGCCTTTCCACCGTCGCGGCCATCATTGCCTCGCAGGCGCTCATCACCGGCGCATTCTCGCTGGTGTCCGAGGCCAGCCGTCTGGACCTCATGCCGCACATGCAGGTCTTCTACCCTGCCGAGACCAAGGGCCAGCTCTACATCCCCATGGTCAACAACGTCATGCTTGTCGGCTGCGTCATCGTGGTGCTGCTGTTCCAGAACTCGGCGCATATGGAAGCCGCCTACGGCCTTGCCATTACGCTGACTATGATGTGCACCACGCTGCTGCTCTTCTTCTACCTGCACGAGGAGCGCAAGCTCAAGGTTGCTCCGTGGATCTTCGCGGCCTTCTTCCTTTTGCTCGAAGGCTTCTTCTTCGTGAGCTCGCTCACCAAGTTCTTCCACGGCGGCTACTTCACCATCCTCATGGCCGCGCTCATCATGGGCATCATGGTGTGCTGGTACAACGGTACGGCTGTTGAGCAGCGCCAGTTTACGCTGCTGCCGCTGCGCAGCTACCTGCCGCAGCTCAAGCGCCTGCGCGATGACGATCGCTACGAGCGCCTGAGCGACAACATCGTGTACCTGACCAAGGACACCCATACCGATTACATCGACCGTGATATCGTCTACTCGATCTTGGACAAGCATCCCAAGCGCGCTCGTGCCTGGTGGTTCGTGAATGTCGAGACCATGGACGAGCCGCATACCTTTGCCTATTCGGTCGAGACGTTCGGCACCGACTACGTGTTCCGCGTGCATCTGTACCTGGGCTACAAGATCAACCAGCGCGTCAATGCCTACCTGCGTCAGGTCGTTCAGGACCTGGCTGCCACCGGCGAACTGCCTGCGCAGACGCATGACTACTCGGTCTACAAGGATCCGGGTAACATCGGTACGTTCAAGTTCGTCCTGATCCGTAAGCTTCTGGCGCCCGAAAGCGATGTGGAGCCGAGCGAGCGTACGGCCATCACGCTCAAGTACATCATCCGCCGCGCCGCCGGCACGCCTGCACGCTGGTACGGCCTGGAGAACTCCAACGTGAGCTTTGAGTACGTGCCGCTGTTCACCAAGTTCAAGGCCGTGAACAAGATGCAGCGCCTGGCCCCCAACGAGCGGCCGTAGGCGCCGACGGGTTGCACGGAGTTGGTTTTCGATGGACAAGATTGAGACCGGGGAGGCAAACATGGATGCAAAGGCGCTCGATGGCCGCGAGGCGGTGGTCGAAATGGTGCGTGAGGCGCGTGTCGACGCCGCCGAAGATCGGTTTTTGACGAACCGTGCCAACATGGATATGGCCGATCGCGTAATTTCGATCGTGGCACTGGTATTTGGAGCGGTGTGCGTGTGTGCCCTGCTCGCGCACGTGCTGTTTGTCTAGCGACCGCCGGTTGCAAAGGCTATACACTTGGAACCACCACAAGGGAAACCACCACAAAGGTGCCTGTGAACTGCCTCCCATTTCTTGGACATCGGGAAATGGGAGGTTTTCCATGAGTATAGACCTCAGGGTGAAGCACGACCTGGAGTCCAGGAGGCGGGCCGTCGAGCTCTTCGACGCCGGCGTCGGCTGCAAGCCGGCGGCCGAGGCCCTGTCCGTCCCCCGCGAGACCGTGAGAGAATGGCAGTGGGTATACCGGGCGTTCGGAAGCGAGGCGCTGCTGTCCATGGGCGGGAAACAATCCAGTTACACATTCGAGCAGAGGGTCGCCGCGGCGTCGGCCGTGGTCGACGGCGGGATGGCGAAGGCCGACGCCATGGCCGAGTTCGGGATCAGGTCGAAGTCCCCGCTGGAGCGCTGGTGCAGGCTCTACCGCGAGGGCGGCGCCGAGGCGCTGCGGCCCCGCCCGAAGGGCAGGCCGAGGGGGTCGAGGTCGAAACCCCGGGCCCGCACCCGCGAGCAGGAGCTCGAGGAGCGCTGCCGCAGGCTCGAGGCCGAGGTCGCCTACCTAAAAAAATTGCGCGCCCTGGTCGAGCGGGACGGGCTCTGACCAGGGCGGCGGCCGAGGCGGTGAGGGCGCTGCGCGCGGAGGGGCACTCCCTGCGCCACCTGCTGGAGTGCTCGGGGCTCAGGAGGTCGACCTACTACTACGCGCTGGCGCACCCGCGGAGGCCGACCAGGCCCGAGCTGCGCGACGCCGCGGCCGAGATATTCTCGCGCACCGCCAACGGCTGCGGGCACCGGCAGATAGCCATGTGCCTGCGCGCCGAGCTGGGCGCGGTCGTGGCCGACAAGACCGTGCTCAAGATGATGCGCGAGATGGGCATCCGGTGCGGGATACGCCGCCGGGGCTCTCGTCGCCGGTACAGCTCCTACAGGGGGCTCGTGGGGAGCACGTTCGAGAACGTCATCGCGAGGGACTTCGGCGCCGAGGGGCCGTGGCAGAAGCTCGGCACCGACGTCACCGAGTTCAAGGTGGCCGGCGCCAAGGCCTACTGGGCCCCGGTGCTCGACTTCTGCACGAAGGAGATCGTGGCGAGCGACATATCGACCTCACCGGACCTCGCCCAGCAGCACAGGATGCTCGACCGGCTCCTCGAGGCCCTGCCCGACGGGGCGGCGCCGACCATGCACTCGGACATGGGCTGGCAGTACCAGCACGAGTCCTACACCTCCAGGCTGGAGGGGGCGGGCATCACCCAGAGCATGTCGCGCAAGGGGAACTGCATCGACAACGCCGCCACCGAGCAGCTCTTCGGCCACGTGAAGGACGAGTTCTACCGCGGCAGGGAGTGGGGCAGCTTCGGGGACTTCAAGCGCGACCTGGAAGAGTACATAGCCCATTGGAACGCGCGGCGCAGGCAGGTAAGATTGAAGGGCCTGACGCCGGAGGAGTTCCGGAACCAGGCCCTTGCGGCGTAGTCGCTATTTATTCAGTCCAAGTTTCGGGGCGCAGTTCACCTGTCCCTTTGTGGTGGTTTTTGTTTTTGAGAGAGGAGCGGGGCGCTGATGGACGTCCGTACGGACGGCGATATTGCCGATAACTTTTGGTGGCGGCGCACAACGCTGGCGCGCCGCACTCCTCTGTATGACGCCTGCGTATCGGTGGGGCTGCTGGTCGCGGCGACGATTGTGGGCGCGCTGCTCGACCATCCGGGTCTCGCGCCGAGCATCATGATCGTCTATGTGTTCGCCGTTCAGCTGTGCGCATTCTTTACCTGGAGTCGCCTGTATTGCTTGCTGAGCTCGGCTGCTGCCGTGGCGCTCTACAACTTCTTGTTTGTCGACCCGCGCTACTCGCTGTCGCTTATCGACCGCGGCTATCCCGGCATGTTCTTCATCATGTTTGTGGTCTCGCTTGTGTCGAGCTCGATTGCGTTGGCCCTGCGCCGCGCCTTGGCACAAGCTGCCGCCAGCGACCGTCGCACGCATATGGTGCTCGAGACCAACCGCATGCTGCAGCGGTGCGCCGATCAGCAGCAGATTGTCCATGCCATGGCAACGCAGCTGGCGCGTCTTTCGGGCTGTCCGGTCGTGTGGTACAGCGCCGACGCCGAGGGCGATGACCTGCTGCCGCGTGCGACGTACACAGCTGTGGGCGATGCGGCACCGGTGCACGAACTGGCGCCGCAGATGCCGCCGCGGCTCTCGGCGTCCGCCTATGTGGGAACGCCACTCGATGCCACCTATGGCGGCTCGGCGTTTTATGGCATCTACCTGACGGTTCGCACGGGCGACGGCTTCGCGCGCTCGGGCGACCCCGCCTCGGTGGTGGGCGTGCTGGCTATCGTTGCCGAGCCCGACGTGCTGACGCACGAGGAGCGAACACTTGCCGATGCCATCGTGAGCGAAGGCGAGCTGGCACTCGATCGCGCCCGCGCTATGGAGGCCCGCGAGGAGGCGGCGGTGCTCGCCAAAAACGAACAGCTGCGCGCCAACCTGCTGCGCTCCATCTCGCACGATCTGCGCACACCGCTTACCAGTATTTCGGGTAATGCCGACGTGCTGCTCGATCAGGGCTCGACCGGCACCGCGGTTCTCGATGCCCAGACGCGCCGTGGCCTTCTTCTATCCATTCGCTCGGATGCGCTGTGGCTCAACGCCACCGTCGAGAACCTGCTCGCCATCACCAAGCTCGAGGGCGGCGGCATGCACCTGTCGACCACGCTCGAGCTCATGGACGATATCGTCGAGGAGGCGCTGCGCCACGTGAACCCTGCCGTGCGCGAGCACGACCTTAAGGTGGTGGCGTGCGATGAGCCGGCGCTCGTCAACGTCGATGCACGCCTGATGGTGCAGCTGGTGGTCAATCTGGTGAACAACGCCATCACCTATACGCCCACAGGCTCGCATATCATGATTTCGATTAGCGTCGACGATGGACGCGTGGCGTGCTCGGTGGTCGATGATGGTCCGGGCATCGCACCCGAGGACCGCGAGCGGATCTTTGAGTCGTTCTACACCGCCAACCACGGTCTGGCTGACAGTCACCGCAGCGTGGGCCTGGGTCTTTCGCTCTGCCGCTCCATTGCGCTGGCGCATGGCGGTAGCATAGAGGTTGCCGCGGCGGACCCGCACGGCTCGGTCTTTACGATTGAGCTTCCTGCCGCCGACGTTTCGTTTGATAAGGAGTAGCGCCGTGCCGAACTCTGCCGTAAAACCGCTCATCTTGGTCGTTGAGGACGACCCTGCCGTTCGCAATCTTATTGTTGCTGCGCTCGAGGCGCACGGCTTGCGCCATATGGCCGTGGAGACCGCCCATGCCGCCATCGCCGCCGCCTCGTCGCAGACGCCGAGCATTGTGCTGCTCGATCTGGGCCTGCCCGATATGGACGGCGTCAAGGTGGTGGAGTCGGTGCGCGCATGGTCGGGCATGCCGATTATCGTGGTCTCGGCGCGCAGCGAGGATGCGGACAAAATCCGCGCGCTCGATGCCGGTGCTGACGACTATCTGACCAAGCCGTTTTCGGTCGAGGAGCTGCTCGCGCGTATTCGCACGACGCTCAGGCGCCTTTCGTATGCGCAAACGGGCGGTGTTGCCTCCGAGGGCTCGTTCGATACCGGTGAGCTGCATATCGATTTTGATGCCGGCATCGCCACGATGGATGGCGAGGAACTGCATCTGACGCCGATCGAGTATAAGCTCCTGTGCCTGCTGGCACACAACGCCGACAAAGTGCTGACGCACCAGTTTATCCTGCACGAGATTTGGGGCACGGCAACTAAGAGCGACCTGGCGAGCCTGCGTGTCTTTATGGGCACGCTGCGCAAGAAGATCGAGTCCGATCCCGCGCATCCGCGCTATATTCAAACGCATGTGGGTATCGGTTACCGATTGGTCACCCAAGGCTAGATCGCCGGCCACCATCCCACTATGAGTTGCGGTGAAATACGGTCTATATTTGCCTAATTCCAGGCAAAACAGTCCGTATTCCACCGCAACTTTGTTATTTGCCTTTGGGCTTGCTGGCGTAGAACTTCTTCTTTTTAGGCTTGCCGTTGCCGGCCTGCGCGTGCGCGGGCACTGCCGCGCGAGGCTTACGGGCCTCGGGGTTGCGCAGCTCCTCGGTTCGCTCGGCAATCTCCTCGGCGCTAAAGCCGACCTCGGCCATGGCGTCCTCAATGGGCAGGCGGCGCACGATATAGCAGTGGTGCACCTTCTGGTTGCGTGCGAAATCCTCGGGGATGGTCTGCGCCGTAATGTCCTCCAGCACCACGCCCGCGCGCGCGAGCTTGCGTGTCTCGGGGCGGAAGCCGCGCAGGTTGCAGCTAAAGATGGCGTGGCCGCCCTGTGCGAGCAGGCGCGATACGCCGGCCAAAAGCTCAACATGGTCGCGCTGGACATCCCAGGTGCGGCGGCCCATCTTGGACGAGTTCGAGAACGTGGGCGGGTCGACAAAGATCAAGTCCCAGCGGTTGCGCGTCTGGCGCTGGTCGCGAATCCAGGCGAGCACGTCGTCGCGCACAAAATGATGCTGCGGACCAACAAAGCCGTTCTGGCGCATATTGCGCTCGGCCCAGTCCAGGTAGGTGTTGGAAAGGTCGACCGTCACGGTCTCCTCGACGCCGCCATCGGCCGCGTAGCAGGTGGCAGTGCCGGTGTAGGCAAACAGGTTGAGGAAGCGGCGCGCCTGCTTGGCGTGCTCGCGCACCAGGTTGCGCGTGACGCGATGATCCAGGAAGATGCCCACATCCAGGTAGTCGTCAAAGTTGACGGCAAAGGTGAGCCCGCCTTCTTCGATGAGCGGCAGACGCCGGCGCGCGATGTTGGCGCGCTCGCCCGATCCGCCCTTGCCGGCGCCCTGCTTGCCGTACTGCGAGCCGCCACGCGAACGCATGCGGGCCTTGGCGTGCACATGCTCGGCCGGAACATCAAGGATGCGCGGCGCGATGGCCAAGATGTCGAGCATGCGGGCCTGGGCCAGCGCGGGGTCGATGGTCTTGGGCGCGGCGTATTCGGCGATGACGAGCCAGCGGCCCGGCGTCTGCGGGCAACCCTCGTACAGGTCGATGGCAGCGGAGTAGTCGGGCAGGTCGGCATCGTAGACGCGATAGCAGCTCACGCCCTCGCGCTTGGCCCACTTGCGGCGCAGACGGGCATTCTTGCGCAGGCGGTTGGCGAACTGCTCGGACTCCGGGATGAGCACGGGCAGCGGCTTGCCGTCGCCCAAGTCGAGCGTGGCGGCAGGTTCGGGCATGGAGGAAGCGGCGGCTTCGTCGTTGGCTTCGTTGGCATCCGCAACCTCGGCCTCGGCATCCGCGCTGGTCGCAGCCTCAAACGCTGCAGCGGCGTGGTCGAGTGAGGGCCAAACCTCAAGAGCCGCCTCCTCGTTATTGGGCATGACGGCGATCGAGCGCTCGGGCTCGGCGTGGAGCGCGCGGGCCAGCAAGCCGTCGCGGGTGAGAGCGGCGACCGGCGCCGAAGCGAGCTCGGGGGCGCAGCGCAGCTCGCCGATGAGCGTCATGGCATCGTGCATGAGCGAAAGCGGGGTCTCGGTCGTGTCCGCGACCAGGGCGGCACCGGCGACGGCGCCCGCATGGTCCAGCACGGTGGCGGGCTTGGCGGCACAAAAGTCGACAAAACGCTTGTAGCCGGCGCACTTGACCATGCGCTCGGCAGTCTTGCGGGCGGCGGGGTCGATGTCTACGGCCACGATGCGCGCCTGGCGCTCGCGCGCTGCCGCCTCGCGCTCGCGCGCCTCGGCAAGCAGCTGCTCCCACAGGACAGCGTCGTGCAGCTGCCAGCCCTCAAAGCCCCAGCGCTCGCGTGCGGCGCCCGGGGCGCGGTCGGTCAGAATGTTCACGGCCTCCAGCAGCAGACCGCCGCCGGCGCACGAGGCATCGATCAGCGTGGGAAGGGCTTCGTTTTCGTAATCGTCGGCCGTCAGCTCGCGCTCGCATAGTGCGGTCCAGCCGACCTGCGCCAGCACCAGGGCGGCGTAGTCGGGGCGCAACACGTGTGCGCCCTCGCCGGCACGAGTCGCAGCGGGCGGCAGACGCTTGAACAGCGGGTCGCCCGAAAGGTCCAGGCTGATGCTCGCGCGGCGCTGACGCAGCGAAAGCAACAGGTGAACATCGGGGTCGGCGGCATCGACGTCGGCGCGACGGCCCGTGGTCTCGGCCAGACGGTCGCACAGCGCGTCTTTGGCGCGCAGGGCCGAGAAGCGCGTGTTGCGCAGCTGCTCGGTCACGCCGCGGGCGGTGATGGCGATGGTGGCGCCGGGGCGGATGATGGTCTCCCAGGCGATGTCGTAAACGCTATCGTACAGTTCATCGGCATCCTGCGCCTCAAAGCGCCCGAGTACCACGAACACACGGCTCGCCAGGCGCGACCACAGACAGGCGCGGTAGCCTTCTTCGAGCTCGCCCTCAAATGTAGCGCGGCCCTTCAGCCGGCGAACATGCGAAAGCCCGAGGCGTTTAAGCTCATCGGCGAGTGCGGACTCAAAGCCCTCGGGGCAGCTTGCGTAAAATTCCATGGGTGACCTCTCTGGTTGCGTCGCTCCATTATATGATGGATACTTCGTTTACTCTCGCCCCCGAAAGGAACCCATATGATTGATGCGTGCCCCGATTCCGCCGTGCTCTTTTTTGACGTGGACGGCACGCTGACGTCGTTCGATCCCGACAACATGACCGACAAGGACTTTTCGGCGGTTCACCCCTCGCAGGCGGTCGTCGAGGCGTTTCATCGTCTGCGCGACGCGGGACACCATGCATTTATCTGCACGGGTCGTCCCTTGTGGCTGATTGCCGATGGCCTGCGCGCGCTCGACCCCGCGGGCGTCGTTGCCATGGCGGGAGCGACGCTCGAGGTCGAGGGCCGCGTGGTGCATGAGGACTGCTTTGACGAGCACGTTATCGCGGAGCTCGCGCGCCGTATGGCCGCGGCAGGGATTGAGGCCTTTTTCGAGACCAACGTGGCTACTTTTGCCCTGGAACCCGCGGGTGTTGAGCAGTCGTCTCTGATCGGCACTTCTGTGGTGCACAGCACCGAGGAGATGCGCGTCGACGGCCGTCTGCGCGTAGGCAAGGTGTGCCTCAATGTGCCCAGTTTGGCTCGCGTAGCCAACGATGATGGCTTTATCGATCGCGAGTTTGAGCTGTGCAACACCGGTGGCCAGAATCGCGAGCTGAGCCCCAAGGGCATCGACAAGGGCGTGGGCGTGGCGCGAGCGCTGGCGTATCTGGGCCGCGAGGGAAATGCGCGCACCTTTGGCTTTGGCGATTCGGGCAACGACCTGGGCATGCTCGCCGCCGTCGAGACAGCCGTGGCCATGGGCAACGCTATGCCCGAGGTCAAGGCGGTCGCCGACTACGTGACCGACGATGTCGCACACGACGGTACCGTCACAGCGATGCAGCATTTCGGCCTCATCTAATGAATCCCGCGTTCTGACGTTTGCTCAAACTGTGACTCTTTGCTTTTGCATGCGCAATCGATTTATCAATCCAAACACTGAGGTGTTTATACCGTTCGCCGAGAAGATAAAAAACCGCAGCTCACGCCTTGATAAACGTAGGTAAAGTGTTTAGCAGTTTATCGGCCGTATGCTAACGAAAGGAATCAGGCAGATGGCAATCAAGGTGTTCGCTGACGGTGCAAACCTCGAGGGCATGCTCGACATGTACGAGAACGGCAACGTTCAGGGTTTCACGACCAACCCGTCCCTTATGAAGAAGGGCGGCGTGACGGATTACCGTGCGTTTGCCAAAGAGGTCTTGACCCACATCACCGATGTGTCCGTCTCGTTTGAGGTCTTTGCCGACGACGTCGAGACCATGGAGGTCGAGGCGCGCGAGATCGCTACCTGGGCCGAGAACGTCTACGTCAAGATTCCGTGCGTGACCACCAAGGGCGAGTCCACCGCCGAGCTGGTGCGCAAGCTTTCGGCCGACGGCATCAAGGTCAACGTCACCACCATCTTTACGCCTAAGCAGGTTGACGAGATGGTCGAGGCCGTTGACACCGAGACGCCGTCCATCATCTCGCTCTTTGCCGGCCGCATCGCCGACACCGGCGTCGACCCCATTCCGTTTATGACGGAGTCGGTCAAGAAGGCCGCCGCAAAGCCCAACTGTGAGGTCCTGTGGGCGTCCACGCGCGAGCTCATCAACATTTACCAGGCAGAAGCCTGCGGTTGCCAGATCATTACGGTGCCCAACAGCATCCTGGCCAAGCGCAAGAACATCGGTCGCGACCCGTACGAGGTCTCGCTCGACACCGTCCGCGGCTTTGCCAAGGATATCGCGGCGCTCGGTTTCCATATCCTGCCGTAAGCAAGGGTACCCCCGCCTGCGCCGTGCAAAATTGAGAGTATTCAGCAAGGTAAAGGTCTTTATCAGTTAACCGAAGCATGGAACGGCCCCCGTTTTGGCTCTGACGACGCTAAAACGGGGGCTGTTTTTTGCTTTTTCGTCTCTGAGGGGCACCCGGAACGGTGGAATTTGCAGAATACTCGCGATTTTGCACATCGCTACAGGGGGTACCTTTGCTTTGGCGGTTTACTTGCCCTGCACCATGGTGAGCGAGATCTTCTTGCGGTCGCGATCGACCTTTTCGACCCACACCTTGACCGTGTCACCGACGCGCACCACGTCGCTGGGGTGCTTGACAAAGCGGTTGGCCAGTTTGGAGATGTGCACGAGGCCGTCCTGGTGCACGCCCACGTCGACGAAGGCGCCAAAGTCGACGACGTTGCGCACCGTGCCCTTGAGCTCCATGCCGGGTTCCAGGTCGTCGATGGAAAGCGCCGAGCGGCTAAAGACCACCTCGGGTGCGTCGTCGCGCGGGTCGCGGCCGGGCTTCTTGAGCTCGTTGACGATGTCGATGAGCGTGAGGGTGCCGCAGTTCAGGTCGCTTGCCAGCGCCGAGATGCTGCCCAGGCGGCGCTCGATGTCGGGCACGCCGCCGCGGCTGAGCTCGCTTGTTTTAACGCCGGCGCGTTCTAGGACGGCCGTGGCCACCTCGTAGCTTTCGGGGTGGACGCTCGTCGCGTCGAGCGGGTTCTTACCGCCGCTAATGCGCAGGAAACCCGCGGCGTTGAGGTATGCCTTGGGTCCCAGCTTGGGGACCTTCTTGAGCTGGCGGCGATCGGTAAAGGCGCCGTTTTCCTCGCGGTAGGCCACGATGTTTTTGGCCACGCTCGGCGTAATGCCCGATACGTATCCCAGCAAACTTGCGCTCGCGGTGTTTACGTCGACGCCCACGCGGTTGACGACGTCCTCCACCACGTGGCCCAGGGTGCGTGAGAGCTCGGCCTGGTCAAGGTCGTGCTGGTACTGGCCCACGCCGATGGACTGGGGCGGAATCTTGACGAGCTCTGCCAGCGGGTCCTGCAGGCGGCGGCCCAGGCTCATGGCGCCACGCACGGTGACGTCCAGATCGGGATACTCCTGGCTGGCGAGCTCGGAGGCGGAGTACACCGACGCGCCGGCTTCGTTAACGATGGTGTAGCGAAGGCTGGGCGCCTGCTCGGCAATGAACTCCGAGACGACTTCCTCGGTCTCGCGGCTGGCGGTGCCGTTGCCGATGACGATGGTGTTGACGCTGTCCTTTTTGACGAGGCGGGCGAGCTCGCGCTTGGTGCCGGCGACGTCGTGGCGCGGCTTGGTGGGATAGACCACGCCGTGGTCGAGCAGCTTGCCGGTCTCGTCCATGACGGCGACCTTGCAGCCGGTGCGGTAGCCCGGATCGAGCGCGAGCACGCGGGCGCCGCGCACGGGGCGTGCCGAGAGCAGGCCCTCGAGATTCTTGGCAAAGACGTTGATGGCCTCGGTCTGCGCGCGAACGGTGAGCTTGGCGCGGGCTTCGCGCTCCAGCGAGGGGGCCATGAGGCGCTTGTAACCGTCAGCGATGGCGGCGTCAAAGACGGGCGCGAAGACGCCCTGACGGCGGGGCCAACGGCTGCCGAGGCGTGCCGTGGCGGCAGCACCGTCGACGTTCACGCGCACGCGGAGCTTGCCTTCGCGCTCACCGCGGTCGATAGCCAGCACGCGGTGGTTGGGTATACGGCGCAGTGGCTCATCATAGCTGTAGTACGGCTCGTAGGGAGTCTTTTCGGCGGGGTCGGTGGCCTCGACGACGATGTCGGCGGTGTTTTGCGTAAAGGCGCGCAGGTCGGCGACGTTCTCGGGGTCCTCGGCTACCGTCTCGGCCACGATGTCGGCGGCGCCGGCGAGCGCCTTCTCGGGCGTGTCGAAGCCGGTCTCCTCGTTGACGTATGCCGCGGCGGCGTCGAGTGCGCTGCCCTTGGCGGATGCCTGCATGATGACCATGTTGGCGAGCGGCTCCAGGCCGGCCTCGCGGGCCTTTTGCGCGCGGGTCATGCGCTTTTTGCGGTAGGGCTTGTAGAGGTCCTCGACACGCTGGAGCTGCGTGGCCTCGCGAATCTGCTGTTCGAGTTCGGGCGTGAGCTTGCCCTGGGCGTCGATGAGCAGAATGACGTCCTCTTTGCGCTGCTCAAGATTGCGCAGGTAGGACAGGCGCTCGTCGAGTGCGCGCAGGGCGACGTCGTCCATGCCACCCGTGGCTTCCTTGCGGTAGCGCGAGATAAAGGGAATGGTGTTGCCCTCGTCGATGAGCTTGACGGCTGCCTCGATGTTGTCAGCCTTAAGGTTGAGCTCGCGGGCGAGCTGGGCGATAAGATCCATGGGACTCCTTGCGTTTAAGGTGCGTTTGCAGCACAGGGCTACCAAGGATACCACCCGTCCCAAAAGACTGTTTTGGGCCCGCGTCACGAAAACGGCCTATCTACTACGTTTAACCCATATGGGTCGACCATTCCCCGGGTTTCAGAGAATACGCAAGCCGTCTACCTGCGGTTTTTATTTCGCGAAATTCGGCATGGTTGAGGGCGATCGGTTAAGCGTAGTAGATAGGCCCATTTCGTGGCGAACGAATCAAGCCGAGGTGCAAAATAGCCCCCGCCCCAGAAAAATCGTCGGCAAGGTAGCAAAATGCCCCGCGGGCAGGAGGCTGCTCGCGGGGCAAAGAAGAGGGGCTTGTTGGTGACGGACCGAAGGGTTCGGCATGGGGTTTCTGCCGCGGTCGCTCTTAAGGCATTACAGCTCGACGAGCTGGCCGGTCTCGGCGGCCTCCTTGATAGCGTTGAGAAGCGTGAGCGTCTTAACGTTGTCGGCGGGGGTCACGACGGGCTCGACCTCGCGGCGGACAACCTTCACAAAGTGCTTGAGCTGCATCTTGTGCGGCAGTGCCGGGTCGACGGCCGGAATCTCCATCTGCAGCGGCTTGTGCCAGTTGGAGGCGCCGTCGTAGGAGAACTGGTGCAGGCGGGGCAGCGACAGGGCGCCCTTAGTGCCGCCGATAAAGTAGGCGTCGGCGTCGAAGGGGCGGTACTGCGGGTCCTCGCGAGCGGTTGCCTCCCAGTTCCAGGGGCTGGCGGTGGCGTCGGAGATGGTCATGCTTGCGAGCGCGCCATCGGCAAAACGGACGTTGACCACGGCGGAGTCCTCGGTCTCAAAACCGCGGGCGGCGCTGGACTGCATACCCTGGACGGCAACGGGCTCGCCCAGCAGGTAGCGGAGCAGGTCGACGTCGTGCACCAGGTTGACCAGGATCGGGCCGGCACCCTTCTTGCGGCGCCATTCGACATCGAAGTACTCGTCATTCTTATAGATCATGTAGTGGAAGCTCGACACGGTGAGCTTGCCCAGCTCGCCGGACTCGATGATCTCCTTGGCCTTGTTGACGAAGGGGTTGTGGCGGCGGTGCTGACCCACGAGCACGGGCACACCGGCGGTCTCGGCCTCGGCAGCGAAGGCCTGGGCATCCTCCAGGTCGTTGGAGATCGGCTTTTCGACCAGCGGCACGATGTTGCGCTTTACAGCCTCGCGGGCAACGCCCAGGTGCAGGTCGTTGGGGGTGGCGATAATGACGGCCTCGGGCTTGACCTCGTCCATCATCTGAGCGGGATCGGTGTAAAACGGCACGCCGGCGGCCTCGGCCGTGGCGCGGGCGCCCTCAAAGGCGTCGGCGATGGCGACGAGCTCGGCCTCGGGCTCCTCGGTGACAAAGCGGATGTGGTTGCGGCCCATGGCGCCGGCGCCGATAACGGCAATGCGGACGGGGTTGAGCTCAGACATTTCGACTCCTTAATACTGGTGACCGGTGGAATGCGACAAAGGGGCTGTCCCTTTGTCGCATCGGTAAAACTAGGCGGACTTCTTCTTGCTGTCGGAGACCATCATGTAGACGGTGAGCACGACGGCGATGGCGGCGATCACAATGGCGCCGTAGAAGGACTGCTGATAGGCGGCGCTGCCGGCCTCGGCGTGATACAGCACGGCGGTGATGGGCTGGCTGATCCAGGTGGAAGCGGCATAACCCAAAAACATGATGCCGTAGTTGACGCCGATGTTACTGGTGCCAAAGGCGCCACCGGTGAGCGGCGGGTAGATGACGAGCAGAGCGCCAAAGCTAAAGCCGAGCAGAGCGAGCGCCACAAAGAACATGGCCTGCGTAAAGCTCATCGACATGATGACGAGTGCGACGATGGTGACGACAAGGCTGATGAGCAGCGACTTATAGGCGCCGAGCTTGTCGATGATCTGGCCAAAGGACAGACGGCCGACCAGGTTGGCGCAGGTGTTGACGGAGACCACCACACCGCCGAGGGCGACGGCCGCGGCGCTCGTGGGGTCGGCGAAGAGCTGAACGGCGGCGATGGAGGCAACCTTGCCCACGAGCAGGGTGCCCGCGGTGGCGGCAAAGGCGAAGGTGACGATGAGGACCCAGAAGCGCGGGGTCTTGACCATCTCACCCGGGGTGAGGTCGCCGAAGGTGCCAGCATGCGCGCCGCCCTTGGGGGCCTCGAAGCCCTCGGGCAGCCAACCGGCCTCGGGGGCCTTCAGGAACAGGGCGGAGGCGGCGATCGTCACAAAGAAGATGACGCCGAGCGCCTTAAGGGCGCCAAAGATGCCCAGGCTCGGGATGAGCAGCGAGGCGAGCACCGGGGACAGCACGGCGGGACCGGCGGTCGAAGCGGCCAGGGTGATGCCGGAGGCGAGACCCTTCTTGTCGATGAACCACTTTTGGCCGGTGGTGAGCGCGGGGTTGTAGCCCAGGCCGTTGCCGATGGCGGCGACGAGCGAGAACCACAGGTAGAACTGCCACGGCTCGGTGACGGTGCCGGACATGAACCAGCCCAGGCCGTAGCACGCGGCGGCGGCGATCACGACGTTGCGGGGGCCGATTTTATCGGAGATGCGGCCGGCGAAGATGCCCGTCACGGCCATGATGGTCTGGAAGACGGGGAAGGCCCAGGTAAGGGCGCTGGACCACTCGGGATAGACGGCGAGCAGATTCTTGCTCACGACGGAATACAGCGCGATGGAGCTGATGAAGAACATGGTGACGCACGCGGCGGAAAGCACGACAGCGCGACCCTTGTTGGAGTTGGTGGAAGCCATTGGACTCTTTCTAATCGATACGGGGGAGGAGGAGCGGTCGTATCCGCGGGTCTCCCTGTCAGGTTGGTTTACTGGTCAGTCGGCTTGGCGACGCCGGACTCATCGGACCAAAGCTCGACACCCTTGTTCTTGAGGTAGCTGTCGGCATAGGCGCGACGGCCGCCGGGCTTGGCGGTGAGGTCGCCCATCATGTTGGAGAAGCCGCCATCGACCTTGATGGCGTCGCCGGTGGTAAAGTCCGAGCGCTTGGACGCCAGGAACATGACGGCGTTGGCGATATCGCTGACCTCGCCGATGCGACGCGTGGCGATCAGACGGCTGCGGCTCTTCTCGACCTCGGGGTCGGCGTAGAAGTTGGCCGACATCGGGGTCTTAACGAAGCAGGGCTCGACGCAGTTGGAGCGCACGCCGTAGGGGCCCCACTCGGCAGCCAGCATCTTGGACATCATGTTGACGCCCGCCTTGGTGGAGCTGTACACGCCCGAGAACGTCTCGGGGGAGTGGCTGGCAACGGTCGAGATGTGCACCAGGCGACCCTGGCCGGCCTTGATCATCTCGCGACCAAAGCGCTGCGAGGTGATGAAGTAACCGGTGAGGTTGACGTTGAGCACCTGCTCCCAGTCGCTCAGCGGCAGGTCTTCCATGGCGGCGAAGCGCAGGATACCGGCGGTGTTGACGAGGACGTCGACGCGACCGAAGTCGGCGATGGTGGCGTCGACGGCGGCCTGAACCTCGGCCTCGTCGGTGGCGTTCATCTTGTAACCCTCGGCGTGGATGCCAAACTCGGCAGCGAGGTCGGCGGCAGCAGCCTTGACCTTCTCCTCGTCCAGGTCGAGCAGGACGACGTTGGCGCCGTTGCGGGCGAACTCGCGGCAAATCTCGACGCCCATACCGCCGAGCGCGCCGGTCACGGCGCAGACATCGCCCTCGAGCTTAAGCCAATTGCTCATAGGAACTTCCCTTCTTGTGCCTCCCGGTGGGTCGCTCCCATTAACCGACCCACGTGGTTTTCGCTGGTTATCGTATGCTTTGCATTTGCGCAGGTGAATTGCATATTTGTTAGAATGGCGTTAACCGTAGGTTTATACTGTGCGATGCAGTTTTTCTCAATCGAGCGCGTGACCTGCCAAAACGACCCCCTGTGGCGCCATGCGTTCACAGGCGCGAAAACGGGAGATTGACGTGTACGATCGACGACTCGAGGCCATATCGGCCGCCGCGGAGCTGGGAAGCTTCTCACGTGCGGCGGCAAAATTGCGCGTGTCGACCCCGGCGCTCGTCAAACAGGTGTCGGGTTTCGAGGCCGAGTTTGGCATCACGTTGTTCGAGCGCTCGCATTCGGGTGTTAAGGTGACGCCGGCGGGCGCTCTGCTGGTGGACGACGCGCGCTCGATCATGCGGCAGTCCGAGGACGCGCTGCGCCGCGCCCGACGCGCGGCGGGCGATGGCGGTGCCGTGCGCCTGGGCGTGTCGATGATGTGCCCGGGGCGCCAGACGCTGTCGATGTGGTCGGGCATCCACGATCTGGAGCCATCGCTGCGCTTCGAGATCGTGCCGGTAAGCGACCTCTATGACGAGCGCGAATCCGTCATGCGCAGCCTTGGTCGCGAGGTGGATGTGGTGCAGTCGAGTTTTTCGACACCGCGCTGGGGCGACACCTGTCAAAAGCTCCGCATCGTTAACGTGCCGTTTTATATCGACCTGCCGCGCACGAGCCCGCTGGCGCGCACGACACGCATTACGGTTGCCGACTTGGAGGGCATGCGCCTGCGCGTGCTCCGCCACGGCAACGACGCCATGGACAGTCTGCGTATCGACCTTTTGGCCGACGGCGGTGTGGACGTGATCGATGTGGATAGCTTCGACTTTGCGCTCTTTAACGAGGCGGAGGAAAAGGGCGACGCGGTGCTCACCTGCGGGGCGTGGTCGGGGGTGCACCCGGCCTTTGTGGGCGTGCCGTTCCTATGCGGTCGCGAGGTGCCAGTCTTTCTGCACTATCCGCTCGAGCCCACCCTCCAAGTCCAAAAATTCGTCAACGCCATGGCCCAACTCCTTAACTAGCTAATTTAGGACGGGGCTTTTTAGCTACTTTCGCCGCACTACCAGCACAATGCGAAAAATGATGCGAAAAATGACTGCAAATCGGTCACGCATGATTTTGCTTTTGCCCTGGGCTGGTTGTAGAATCAAAAAGCTTAAACGAACCACTTGTGCAGCTTGCGCGAAAGCTCGGGCTGCGGCTGGGGGGGATGCGCCCGTGCAGGGTCCTTTCGGTCATATTGCGTCGATGCGCCGCACCTTTATGATGTTGGCAGCGGCCTTATGCGTGTTCGTTATGGCCGGGGGGGGGGTTGCCCTCGCGCGCGTACGGTGACGATGGCAACCTTATAACAAACCCAAACTTTCTTAACCAAGCTACTGGCTGGTCGACGACCTCTCCGAATGAGAGAATCGGCGAGACGATGAAGCTCGAGCTTTCCACGCAGCTCCTCAAGCCCCAAACGAACACCAAACAAGCTAACGGCAATCACTTTGCGCTTGCGTGGAATTTTAGGCCACAGGGCACCAATCTTTATTTTGAACCTGGATCAACCTACACCACCTTTTCCACCCAGAGCGGCGCCACGTACGAGTGGGGCCTAAACCATCGCGCCGCAACCGACCACGACGTGCTGATGCTCACGATGGGTCCTCAACAGGAGAATCTGTCGATTAACAGCGCAGGCAAAGACCAGCTTATGCAGCTGCGGGCTTGGCTTAAGGCGCAGGTCAAGATGCCCCAGGGAAATACCGTTGAGCAGTACACCGTTTACAGCGATCCCTTTGCTGCAAACGGCGGATTTGCTGGTAACAGTGCTGATGGATCCCACTTTTCGTTTGAACAGAGCGACGGTCGAATCGCGCTTTCTGTGTGGCTCGTAAGCTCTAACGGACAGGGTTGGTTCTCCTTTGGCACCAACAGCACGCATTATTATCGAAATCTTCCCGAGGAAGACGATGAGTTTGCCTATCAGGCTGACTATACCGCAGCGTCCGACAAAACGATGCTTGCGCTGACTTGCTACGATTCAAATCTTACGGGGGAGAACGAACAATACCGGGAGTGGTTTGGTAATCTGGTCAACGACGTTCACGTGGAAAAGCAGGGCACACGCGACATCTATAGCGACTTTGCCAAGGTGTATTGGGAAAATTCGTCCGAGACCATGACAACGCTCACAAACTATGCGTTCTCGACCTCGAATCTTAAGAACGAGAATACGAACATTGCTAACGGCAGCTTTGAAGAGGATATACATCTAGGGAACCAGAGGCCCAGCAAGTTTACGTTGTGCTCGCCCCATTGGCGTACGACCGAGACGGACCATCGTATCGAGATCGTTGCCAAGAACGACTACTATATCGACCCAGTTGGGCATTCTGTTACGTTTACGCCCTCCGATGGTGACTATGCAGCCGAGCTCAACGCACACGAGGCGAGTTCGCTCTACCAATATGTGACGACCGAGCCGGGAAAACAGTACGAGTGGGGGCTCGACCACCGCGGCCGCTCGGGTCGAGACGCCATGGCCCTTATCATCGGTCCGCGACAAGAAAACGAGCCGTACAAGGACAATCAAAAGGCACTCGATCAGTACCAGCAAATTGTTCAATGGATTCAAATGAGCGTCGACAACTATGTCGGCTTGGATGTGGTCAATTTTTCCCAATCGGGCTGCAGCAAAAAGATCATCCTGTATTCAACCAAGTTTGACAAAGTGGGCGGATTTGCCAATGCGTCCAGCGGAAGCGCGTTCTCATGGACGGCCGATGCGGAGCATACCGAAAAATGGTGCGTATGGATCATGGCGTCCGAAAACGACGCGTGGGCTTCCTACGGTTCCAACGCGCTCGAGCAGAGCAAAAAGGTTGACTACGACTATACCTACACCATTCCGGATGGCCAAAACCAGAGCGTCTTTGCTTTTGTGGCCTACAACACGGCCAACGGGAGCAATTCGACCGGCAACTTCCTCGACAATATCTCGTTTAGGGAGTTCTATCGCATCGAGACATACACGACGCCCAACGGAAGCGGAACGTATTTTTATAACGCCAATACCAAGACGGCGGACTTTACCTATGCCAAAAACTACGTAGGTAAACAGGAGAAGAACTCCTACTTTATGGTCGATGCCAAACGCGATGACGGGGCAGTCTTTATCGGTGCTTTTGTCAACGGCGAGTTCTATTCCGCAGACGACGACGCACATTGGACCAGATTGGAAGATGGTACCTATCGCTTTGAGGTCGACAAGGTCACAAAGCACTACAAAGTGCACCTCGTGTTTTCCAAGGCAGGCGTTCAATACGATGTGAACGGCGGCAAAGCGTATCACTACGATCCGTACAATGAGTCCACGGGCGATTTCGTACAGCTTTCTGGCGCTGGAGCGAGCTATACCTCCCATGCTGCCGTTGGACAAAACGACGACTGGAAGTTTATGGGCTGGGAGTACGCGGGCTCGGGAAAAGCCGTTCGCTTCGATGCCAAACACACGGTGACCCATACAGCTCCCGAGGGCACCACGGATTCCGGCACTCTTACCATTAAGGGCAAGAAGGTCAATCCGGATACCGGTGCTGTGGGCGATGCGGTAACCGTCGAAAACATTCCCGAGAGCCAGGGCGCGACGTTCGTGGCGCAATGGAAGTATCGTCAGGCCTTTGTTGCCCAGCTTAAAAATGCCGATGGCACGTGGAGCAACGTAACGACGGGCGGCACGGTCAGCTCCAAGCTTAAGGGGGCAAAGGGCTCCATCGATGCCGGGGATGGCTCGGGCAAGGACGAGGACGCGTACAAAAAATCGGGCGTTGCCTACTTTGTGGATGACGGCACGTTTGTGGAAGCGGTGGCCGCTCCCAAGGAGGGCTATCACTTTGAGGGTTGGTACGACCTATCGAATCCGGACGCCCCGGAGCTGCTGTCGTCTTCACCCACCTATACGTACAACGTAAAAGATCGCCATACGGGATGCGTATACGCACGATTCACCCCGCGCACCTACACACTCAAGGTTTCCAAGAGCGTTACGGGCAATATGGGCGACAAGCGTGCCTACTTTAAGATGACGGCGACCTTTACGGGCCTCAAGGCTGGTCAGACCTACGCCATCGAGTATTCGGATGCGTCTGCCCAAGGCAGCCATGCGCTCGTGGCGCGACCGAATGATCGGGCCGAGACCGTGGAAAACAAGACGGCCTTTACGGCCGATGGCCAGGGCAAGGCGACCGTGCCGTTTGCCGTTAAGGACGGCCTGACCGTTTCGATTAAGGCGCTGGATTACAACGCGGTCTATACCGTGAGCGAAGACGATTATTCTTCGTTGGGGTATCAGGCTAAGCTTACGGGTGCGAGCGGCACGCTCAATGGTCCGCGTGTGACCGTTGCCGTTGAAGCTAAGGCCACCAATTCCCGACAGGTCGCGGTGCCTACGGGTATTACGCGCAACCCCATCTATGCCCTGGCGATTTTGGCCGCCGGCGTGCTGTTGGCTACGGGCATGGTTGCGCTGCGTTTACACCGCGGCTCCAAGAGGGGTGGGCGCCTATGAGAAGACATGGCGCCAGCAATGCTGGTGATGGGCCAGCCGCACGAGTGGCCCCGCAGGGAAGACCCCGGGGCTCGCGGTATTCGGCCGCGTCGAACGTGAGGTTGGGCGCCCATGCGGCACCAGATCTGGGAGAAGCGGACGACCGGCGCGATATCGTGGGCTTTCTGGCGCGCCTGGCATTTTTTGTCGTGACGCTCTGGCTGCTCTTTGGTGTGGTCTTGGGCGTGGGCGCAGTCACGACTGGCGAGATGGCCCCGCGAATCTGTTCGGGTGACGTCATGCTCTACTGGAGGCTCAGCCAGAGCTTCAACGAGGGCGACGTGGTGGCATACACCGCGGATGGCGCAGAGCACCTGGGCCGTGTGGTTGCCCGTCCCGGTGATGAGGTCACGGTTACCGAGGCAGGCGAGCTCATGGTTAACGGGGCTGTTGTGGTGGAAAGCGATATCACCACGCCGACGCCGCGCTATGAGTCTGCTGTGGACTATCCCGTACACCTGGGAGCGGATGAGTTCTTTGTACTGGCCGATTTGCGTGAGGGCGGGCACGACAGCCGCCTGTACGGGCCGATTGCCCGCTCGCAGATCAAGGGCAACGTGATCAGCGTGCTGCGCAGGTCGAACCTGTAGGCACGGAGATTGGTTTTATTGAGGGCATATGCCCGAGAGGAAGGATACAACATGAAAACTGGAAAGAGGCGACTGGCAGCATTTGCAGTTGTGGCTGCCACGATGCTGCTGGCTTTGGTGGGAGTTGTCACGCCCGCGTGGGCGGAGGACAGTGCCGCTCAACCGCATCTGCCGGTAAAAGACAACAAGGTCACGATCACCTCGACGCTTACCATGAATGAGAATGCCGTGGTGCCTAATGCGACGTTTAACTATTCGATTGCGCCGGCGGATGAGGAGAGTGAGCTTACGAGCACGAGCGGTATGCCCGTTTATGCTGGAGTGACAGACGCCGTCACGCTTTCGCCGACTTCCGTTAATTTTTCCAACAAAGGCCTTACAAGCACAGAGAATACCGGTGAGAAAACTAAGACAATAACCGCCAAACTGAGTGCCGAAATTAAAACCTCTCTGTTCAAGGCTCCGGGTATCTATCGATATAAAATTACGCAGACGCCGTCAGGGCTGGACGGTCTCAACGTTACATACAAGGAGCTCTTCCTGGATGTTTACGTAGAAAACGAAGAGAATGGCGGTTCGGGCTATGTTGTTAAGGGCTGTATTCTTAGAACAGAAGCAGGCTCGGGCGAGAAGACCGCAGGTTTTTTGAACAAATATGTCACCCATAAGCTGACCATCACAAAGGTCGTCAAGGGCAACCAAGGTGACAAGAATAAGGACTTTAATTTTACCTTCACGATTAAAGGCGCTGACGGGGAGAGCTATGAGTACGCCACTGTGAAAAACGGTGCCACCACCATGAGCCAAACTCCAGCTACGTCGGGAACTGCGGTTACCGTAAGCCTTAAGCATGGGGAATCCGTCATCGTTTACGGTCTCTCATCGGAGGATAAATTCGCCGTAACTGAGGCGGATTATCATGGCGACGGTTATAAGACGTCGTACAAGATTGGTGATGGCACCAATTCGACAGAAGGTAGCTCTATTGTCGAGGAAGCTATCGGTGCTTACGACACCACGGTGATCTTTACCAACACCAAGGATGTTACCGTTCCGACCGATGTTATTCGGACGGTCGTTCCCTATGCGGCAATCGTCGCGTTTGCTGCCGTGATGGGCGTGGTCTTCTTCCGTCCTCGTCGTAACCGCCGTTAAAACAGCGAGGATTACAGCCGATGGAGCTTAAACGCATAGCTCGGCTGGCGAGAGCCGGCGACCGCGTACTTACGTGGTTTGCCGGCTTTCTCGTGCTGCTCATGCTGCTGTACGGGGGCTATTCGCTGTGGGATACAAACAACGTTATGAACGGCGGGTTCATCAGCGATGAGCTGCTGCACTACAAACCCACCGGGGCCAACGATTGCGCACGCCTGCAGGAACTGATGACCAAAAATCCCGACGTGGTCGGATGGGTCACCATCGATGGCACCAACATCGACTATCCCTTTGTTCAGGGAAAAGATAACCAGGAATACCTCAACAAAAACGCGTTGGGGGAGTCCGCGGTTTCGGGAGCGGTGTTTTTGGATACGCGCAACAGTCGCGCGGTGACCGATTCCTACAATCTGCTCTATGCGCACCACATGGATAACGGCGCGATGTTTGGCGATGTCGACCGGTTTTTAGACAGGGGCTTCTTTGACCTGCACCGCACGGGCACGCTCTACACAAAGGATGGGGCGTTCCGCCTGCGCATTGTTGCCGTGTGCTCGTTTGCTGCGAGCGATGACATTATCTTTGGGCCGGGAAACCTGGACCAGGCCTCGATGCAGACGCTGCTCACGCATGTTTCGCAGACGGCGGTGCACGAGAACATGGATGACGTTGGCCCCGATGCACGCATCATCGCGCTTTCTACCTGCAGTGATAAAACAAACGGGCGCCGAGCACTTATAGCAGAGGTCTTGTAGCTCATTTAGGATGGGGCTTTTCTAGCTACCTTTGCCGTCCTACCTGCGCAATGATTTTTCTGGGACGGGGATTTTAGCCACGTCCCAGAAAGACCGGTCCTCCACCACCTCCCAAATCATCCTTACAAAACGAGGCCCTGGCCAACCGGCCAGGGCCTCACTAACTTTTATTCCGTTCTAAATGACGGGCTGATTGCGCGCAGGAGGGTGCCCCGGGGCGGCGGGGTATTTCCTCCGCGCGCAGTTTCGCAGCGAAGCGAGAATGTTTGAGCACGGAGGAATTACCCCGACGCCCCGGGGCACCCTCCGTCAGTAACCGTTCCTACTCCAGCTCAAACGCTCCCGTGTACAGCTGGTAGTAGTACCCGCGCTTGGCGATCAGCTCGTCGTGGTTGCCGCGCTCGATGATACGGCCGTGATCCAGACAGATGATCGCGTCGGAGTTGCGCACGGTGGAAAGGCGGTGCGCGATGACAAACGTCGTGCGGCCCTCCATGAGCTTATCCATGCCCTCCTGCACGATAGCCTCGGTGCGGGTGTCGATACTCGACGTGGCCTCGTCCAGAATCATCGCCGGCGGATCGGCGACGGCGGCGCGGGCGATCGAGATCAGCTGGCGCTGGCCCTGCGACAGCTGTGCGCCGTTGCCGGTGAGCATCGTGTCGTAGCCGTCGGGCAGGCGGGTGATAAAGTCGTCCGCGCCCGCGAGCTTGGCCGCCGCGATGCACTCCTCGTCGGTAGCGTCCAGGTTGCCGTAGCGGATGTTATCCATCACGGTGCCGGTGAACAGGTTCACGTCCTGCAGCACCACGCCCAGCGAGCGGCGCAGGTCTGCCTTGCGGATCTTGTTGACGTTGATGCCGTCGTAGCGAATCTTGCCGTCGGCGATGTCATAGAAACGGTTGATGAGGTTGGTGATGGTCGTCTTACCGGCACCGGTGGCACCGACAAACGCGACTTTCTGACCCGGCTTGGCGTACACGGACACGCCGTGCAGCACCTCGTGGTCGGGCGTGTAGCCAAAGTCCACGTTGTCCATGACCAGATCGCCACGCAGCGGCACGTACTCAATTTCGCCGGTCGCGCGGTGCGGATGCTTCCACGCCCACATGCCGGTGTGGTGGTCGGCCTCCTCGAGCTGCCAAGTGTCGGGGTTGACCTGCGCGTTGACAAGCGTCACGTAGCCCTCGTCGGCCTCGGGCTCCTCGTCGAGCAGCTCAAAGATGCGCTCGGCGCCGGCAAGGCCCATGACCACGGCGTTGATCTGCTGCGAGATCTGGCCGATCTGGCCGCAGAACTGCTTGGTCATGTTGAGGAACGGTACCACGACGGCGATGGAAAGCGCCATGCCCGAGATGCTCAGGTTAGGCACGCCCAGCGCCAGGAAGATGCCGCCGGCCAACGCGACCAGCACGTAGAGCAGGTTGCCCAGGTTCATAAGGACGGGCATGAGGATGTTGGCGTACATGTTGGCCTTCTGCGAGACCTCGAAGAGCTTCTCGTTGCGCTCATCGAAATCGGCCTCGGCGGCGGACTCGTGGCAAAACGCCTTGACGACCTTCTGACCGTTCATGACCTCCTCGATATGACCTTCGACCACGCCGAGCTCGGTCTGCTGTGCAATGAAGAAGCGCGCGGAGTTGGATCCGAGGAGCTTGGTCATAAAGGTCATAAAGGCGACGCCGGCAATGATGACCAGGCACATCCAAACGCTGTAGTACAGCATGATGAAGAACACCGTGACGATGACGATGATCGTCATAAGCAGGTTGGGCAGCGACTGGCTGATCATTTGGCGCAGCGTGTCGATGTCGTTGGTGTAGTGGCTCATGATGTCGCCGCGCTGATGCGTGTCGAAGTAGCGGATCGGCAGGTCCTGCATGCGGTTGAACATCTTCTCGCGCAGCTTCTCGAGCGAGCCCTGCGTGATGACGGCCATGGCGCGGTTCCAGAAGAGCGAAGACGCGACGCCCACGGCGTAGATGCAGCCGAGGGTAGTCACAAGCTTCAGAATTTTGGGCTGCGCGGCCGTCCAGTCGCCCGACTGCCATGATTCGCTGATGACCTGCAGCGCGCTCTGGAGAAACGTCGCGCCGATGGAGTTGATGACGGCGCAGAGCACCACGCCGGCGACGACGAGGGGCAAAAGCACCGGGTAGAAGCCAAAGAGCATTCTGATGAGGCGCGTCATGGCGCCGCCCTTGCGGTTGCGTACGCGCTCGGCGGTAGTGGCCTTACTCATGTGCCTCGCCTCCTTCCTGGGTCTGGGCTTGCGATGCAGATGCCTCGGTGCCGGCTGCAGCGGTCTCGCCCGCGTCCTCGCCCTCGGCGCTCATCTTGTTCTGCGAGGTAAAGGTCTCGCGGTAGATCTCGCTCGTCTTGAGCAGCTCGTCGTGGTTGCCGATGTCCTTGATGCGGCCGCCCTCCATGACGATGATGCGATCGGCATCCTGCACGGAGCTAATACGCTGGGCAATGATGAGCTTGGTCGTGTTGGGCAGATAACTCGCCAGGCCCTCGCGGATCTTGGCGTCGGTCTTGGTGTCGACGGCGCTCGTGGAGTCATCCAGGATCAAGATCTTGGGGCGACGCAGCAGGGCACGCGCAATGCACAGGCGCTGCTTCTGGCCGCCGGAAACGTTGGAGCCGCCCTGCTCAATCCAGGTGTCGTAGCCCTTGGGGAAGCCGTCGACAAACTCGTCGGCGCAGGCCAGATGTGCTGCCTCGCGGACTTCCTCGTCGGTGGCGTTCGGGTCGCCCCAGCGCAGGTTTTCGGCGATGGTGCCGCTAAACAGCACGTTTTTCTGCAGCACCATGGCTACCTGGTGGCGCAGCGCGTCCAGATCGTAGTTGCGTACGTTCACGCCGCCGACGCGCACGGTGCCTTCGGTGACATCGTACAGGCGGGCGATCAGATTCACGAGCGTCGACTTGGCCGAGCCGGTGCCGCCGATAATACCGATGGTCTCGCCGCTCTTAATATGCAGGTCGATATCGTCGAGCGCCTGGCGCTTCGCGTGCTCGGAGTACTTAAAGCTCACGTGGTCAAAGTCGATGGAGCCGTCGGCAACCTCGAGCACGGGCTCGGTCGGGTTGGCGATTGTGGGCTCGGCGGCAAGCACCTCGGTAATGCGGTGTGCCGACTCGTCGGCCATGGTCACCATGACAAAGATCATCGACAGCTGCATCAGACTCATCAGAATCTGGAAGCCATAGGTAAAGATGGAGGAGAGCTGGCCCACGTCGAACAAGGTGCCCTGGCTCGTGATGATGAGCTCGGAGCCCAGGTAGATGATGACGACGAACGCGCCGTTGACGCAGATGTTCATCATGGGGTTGTTAAAGGCGAGCAGCTTCTCGGCGCGGGTGAAGTCCATCTGGACGTCGCGCGCGGCGGTGGCGAACTTCTCCTTCTCAAAGTCTTCGCGCACGTAGCTCTTGACCACGCGCATGCCGGTGACGTTTTCCTCGACGGACTCGTTAAGGGCGTCGTACTTGTGGAACACGCGCGAGAAGATGGGGCGTACCTTAAAGATGATAAAGAACAGTCCAAAGCCCAGCAGCGGAATGATGACCAGGTAGACCATGGCAACGCTGCCGCCCATGATAAACGCCATGGTAAAGGCGAAGATCAATACCAGCGGCGCACGCACGGCGATACGGATGATCATCATAAAGGCCTGCTGCACGTTGTTGATGTCGGTGGTCAGACGCGTGACGAGCGAGGAGCTCGAGAACTCATCGATGTTGGCAAAGCTGAACGTCTGGATTTTGTAGAACAGGTCGTGACGCAGGTTCTTGGCGAAGCCGCAACTCGCGTGGCTGCAGGTGACGCCGGCAGCGGCGCCAAAAGCCAGCGATGTCAGCGCGATGAGCACCAAAAAGCCCGCGGTGGGAAGCATCTCGGCTACGGTGGTGCCGTCTTTGATGGCGTCGATCAGGTTGGCGGTGATAAATGGAATCAGCATCTCGCAGAGCACCTCGCCAAGCACGAGCAATGGCGTGGCAACAGTGACTTTCATATAGTCGCGGATGCTGCCCATGAGGGTTTTAATCATCCAGTTCCTCCCAGGTTACACGGATTTTCTCGAGCATTTCGGCGAGCTGCTCGCGCTCGTCGTGAGTGAGGGCACTAAAGGCCCGTTCTCTAAAGCGGATGCGGGCCGCCTGGTCGATGCGGGCGTTTTCCCGGCCGGTTTCGGTCAGGCGAATGGTGAGTTGCCGTCGATCCTTGGGGTTACGGCTGCGCTCGATGAGACCGTTGACCTCGAGCTTGGACAGGATCTCGGAAAGCGACCCCGGCTTGAGGTCAAAATGCATGCCGAGTTCCTGCTGCGACATCTCGCCGCCGGGCTGCTTGGCCAGCAGGCAGATGATGGGCGCCTTGCCGGACACGCCTCCGCCATGAAAGTGCATGTAATGGCCGCAAAATCCCAAGCCGCTCAGGATGCGCTTGGCGAGTTTGTCCTCGGCGCTGACCTTTTCGGGTATGTCTACCGGTTGCGACGGGTCACCGCCGGGCTCATGCGGAAGGACGAGTGGTTCAACACACATATCTAAGCTTCGCTCCTTTCCTTAGTTAGGTAGATGAATTGTTTTGTGCCTAACTAATTTAGGAGCGCATAGATTGATTGTCAAGGTACCAAACTAGTGGTTACGCGGTTTTACCAAACCGCGTAACGGCTCGACGCTGCAAACCCGCCAGAGCGGCAATCTGCCTTTCAACTTCGGCGGCATGATAGTCGTTGGGGACGTTCTTGTTTGCCTAGTCATTTAAGAACGTCCCCAACGACTAACTTAAAAACTATGCCGGATTACGGGGCTGAACGACGGATTGCCGACCATGCCGAAATTGGTAAAAAGAAAACCGCAGGTAGAAGGCTCGCTATGATTTGAAAATAGGGGGTGTGGTTGGCTCATTCAGGTTCAGCCCCGTAATCCGGCATAGTTTTGAAATGGCACTGAATAAGTGGCGGCAAATGAGCCGCAATGAAGCAAGCTAGCCCCTCGTTTCCGAAACCTTTCCGCAACAATTTGCCCTTCGTGCCGCTCGACTCCGCTCGCAACGTCCCCTGCGCTACACTTAGTCGCACTGTGGCGCTGCTGCGCCGCGCCCGAACCAAGGGAGACCCTCATGAAGAACACTCAGCTGCTGCTGATCAACGATATGTGCGGCTACGGCAAGGTCGCACTTTCCGCCATGCTGCCGGTGCTGTCGCATATGGGCTATCGCATCCACAACCTGCCGACGGCCCTTGTTTCCGATACGCTCAACTACCCCAAGTTCTACATCCACGACACCACGGAGTACGTGCGTCAGAGTCTTGCCATTTGGGAGGAGCTCGGCTTTGAGTTCGACGCCATCTCGACCGGCTTTATCGTGACCGAGGAAGAGACGCGCATCATCTCGGACTTTTGCCACCGCCGCGCGCAAAAGGGCACCAAGGTGTTCGTCGATCCCATCATGGGCGACAACGGCAAGCTCTATGCCGGTGTGCCCGAGTCCACGATTGGCCTTATGCGGCACCTGCTGGAGTGCGCAGACTACGCGGTGCCCAACTACACCGAGGCCTGTCTGCTCGCCGATACGCCTATTGCAGAGCAGATCACGCCCGATGAGGCCCGCGCCCTTGTGGACGCTGTGCGCGAGCTGGGTGCCAAGTCGGTGGTCATTACGAGCGCCGTGGTCAATGGCACGAACGCGGTTATCGGTTACGACCATGTGGCGGGGGAGTACTTCACGATTCCCTTTGAGCTCATTCCGGTCTATTTCCCGGGCACGGGCGACACGTTCTCGGCGGTGCTCGTCGGCCGCGTTATGGCCGGTTGGAGCCTGCAGCGTGCGACGAGCGATGCCATGCGCGTGGTAGCGGAGCTTATCGAGCGCAATGCCGACCAGGAGGATAAGTCCGCCGGCCTTCCCATCGAGGCCTGCCTGGATGTGATTGACCATGAGTAATGCTGATGAGGGCGGCGTCAAGCCTGCGGGCGAGAACAAGCCGCTCGGCGCGCCGCGTGGCAAGCGTCCGCGTATCCGCGTGAGCTGCGTGGACCAGCTGGGTGCGTGCCGCTGCCACCATGGTCACAAGCCGGGCGACGTCTTTGACTTCGACCGAGACCGCGGCAAGATGTGCGCTATGGCCTGCCATGTGGGCTTTCCCTATATCGATATCCTGCGCTATGGCGGAACCGTGCCTGGCAACGAGCCCGGCACGGCAAAGTTCTGCTGCCCCGAGGTCGATACGCTGAACGTCTGGCTTGCCGAGATCGTCGACGAGTAGTCGAGCGCAATGTGACAAAGGGACAGTCCCTTTGTCACATTCGCCGGGGCTGCCCCTTCTTTTTGCTTATAATCCTAAATCTCTGCATTTCATCCGATTTTAGGTTCTAAAAATCCTACATTTCATCGATAATTAAGCGCATAAAACTTTGCATTTCATTTGATGACACTGAGGGGAGAGCCTATGCTGCGCAGGAAAATAGCGGCAGAGCTGGAGCGTTGGCTGAAGTCTGCCGAGCAAAAGGCCTTATTCATCACGGGTTCTCGCCAGATCGGCAAAAGCTATTCGATTCGCGCATTTGGCAAAGCCAGCCATGCAACCTACATCGAGCTCAATCTCATGGAAAATCGCCAGGCAAAAGATGCTCTTCTCGAGGCGCGGAATGCCGATGATTTCATCAGCAGGGTGACGCTTCTTTCGGGAAAGTCGATTGCACCAGGCAAAACGCTCGTGTTTATCGATGAGGTCCAAGAGGCCCCCGACATCATGACGATGGCAAAGTTCCTTGTAGAGGACGGGAGGTGCCGCTGGGCGTTTTCGGGGTCAATGCTCGGGACCCAGTTCAAGGGCGTCAGGTCCTATCCCGTGGGGTATGTCCACGAGCTTAGGATGTTCCCGCTCGATTTTGAGGAGTTTTGCTGGGCAACCGGGGTGAGCGAGGGGGCTCGCCAAACGATACGTGACGCGTGTATCAGCGAGAGGCCCATTCCTGATTACATTCATGACGCGATGATGGCAAACTTCAGGACCTATACCGTTGTCGGCGGAATGCCGGAGGTCGTGCAGCGTTTCCTTGACACGCAGGGCGACCTTGCCTCTGTTCGTCAGCTACAGTCCGAGCTCAACGAACAGTACCGACGGGATATTTCCAAGTATGCAAGCGGGCGTGCCCTTCAGGTGCAGAGCATCTACGATCAGCTCCCCATTATGCTTGAGGGCGAACACAAGCGTTTCGTGCTCAATTCCATTGACCCCAAGGCGCATTATGAGAAGTACCAGCGAGATTTTGTCTGGCTTGTCGATGCCGGCGTTGCTCTCAAAGCCGATATCGTAACCGAGCCAAAGTCGCCCCTGCTCAAGACGGCACGGCCATCGCAGTTCAAGCTATACCAATCGGATACGGGCATGTTGATGGCGCGCTACCCCGTTGGAGTCGCCCAAGCGGCGTATCTTGATAGCAAGGAGCCCAATCTGGGCGGCATTTACGAAAACGTGGCGGCCCAGCAGCTGGCTGCCCAAAATCGCCAGCTTTACTACTATCAGACAAAAAAGCGCGGTGAAGTGGACTTTGTGGTCGATGGGCCGGATGGGACGGCTGTTCCGATCGAGGTTAAATCGGGCTCCTATTACCACGCGCACGCTGCGCTCGGTCATGTGCTTGATACGGCTGAATATGGCGTAAGGCTCGGGATTGTTTTCTCGAGAGGCAACGTTGAGCGCAACGGAGCGGTTCTCTATTTGCCGCTATATGCGACCTGGGCCCTTTCGGATGTTTTGGGCGACTCCTGCGCCGAGGGGATAAAGCTGGAGGTCAAGCCGGTCTAGGGCCAGTCCCGGATGTGGCAAAGGGGCAGTCCCTTTGTCACATTCATGAGCGTGGATTTTCTCCCGTTTAGAGCGCACTCGAGCGCTCAAAGTGGGAGAAAACCCACGCTCGTTTTATGCCGATGGCGTGGCCCGTGTGCCCGCGCCGCCCGAGCGCCTACAGCTGCTCGAGCATGGCGGTGCAACCGGCGAGTACATCGCGGTAGGTGGCGTCGAAATTGCCGGTGTACCAGGGGTCGGCCACGTCGCCGGGGCGATCGGTCCAATCGAGCAGGCGCGAGATCTTGCCATCGGGGTCCTTCCCAAAAATTCGGTACAGGGCGCGGGCGTTCTCGTCGTCCATATAGACAATGTGGTCCCAGTCGCCATACTCCGCGCGACGCACCTGACGTGCGCGATGTGCGACGACGGGAATCCCGACCTCGCGTAGCTTGGCAATGGTGCCGTGGTGTGGCGGGTTGCCGATCTCCTCGGTCGAGGTCGCAGCGGAATCAATGACAAACTCGCCCGCGCGCCCGGCGCGCCGCACTAGCTCGGTAAACACGGACTCAGCCATCGTCGAGCGACAGATATTTCCATAGCAGATAAAAAGAATGCGTTGCATGAGCGGCTTCCTTTCTAGGCGGTCGCGCAGGGCTTACAGACTGCTCTTGAGGCAGTTTGCTCCAATAAAGCCCGCTGCGTACAAGGGGAGGTGGCGCAGCTCGCGCCAGTCATCGGTTTCGCTGCGGGAAAAATTGTTCTCGGACAAAATGTAGGCATATGGCGATCGGGCTTTGTCCATAAACGACCCGAGGGTTCTCGCGCGCACGTTACGTGCGGACTTTACTTCGACGGGCACAATTTCCATACGGTCGGTCTGAAGTAAAAAATCGAGCTCGCCGGTCGTCTTCCAAGACGACGGCGGCACCCAGTAATACGTCTGCAAGCTATTGCCCGAAAATGCTTGCATGACCGAGTTTTCCGCCAGGGCGCCTCGGAAGTCGGAAGATAGCGCTATGGCGGAATCCTCTTTGAGGTCGAGCCAGAGCCGCGGGTTGATGCCGAGTTTGTAGAACATGAGGCCGGTATCGAGAAGATAGACCTTAAAGAAACTTCCATCTTCGTCGTCGAAGGGAACGAGGGGAGGCTCGATGCCTTCGGTCAGGTTGTTGACCGATATGATGCCGGCGCCTTCGAGCCAGTCGAGCGGCTCGATAAGCTTGGCGCGACGGCCTCCACGTTCGACCTCGGAGTACTTGAATTTTTTTGTGGACGATCTCAGCAGCTGGGACGGAATGGAGCGCCAGACCTTGCGCGCCGCCACGCCGCTGATCCCGTTTTCGGGGTCGGTCATATCGGCGGTATAGGTCTCGTCGATTTCGCGCTGCTCGACGCGCGCATCCTCGATGGATAACGTCTTGCGATATGCGTTGACGGCGGCGGGCATGCCGCCCACGATCTGGTATCGATGAAACAGGCTGAGCGCGGCTTGGTGCGCGGCGTAGGTCTCGAGCGTGCCGGCGTGGGTACGAATGGCATTGGCCATCTGCTCCTCGTCGAGCGCCCAGAGAAACTCCTCGAACGACATAGGATGCATGGTCTCTTGACGAACGCCGCTGGGAAAAGGCAACTTGCGCTTGCGCGTGGCGACGCCGAGCTGACTGCCGGTCGCGCATATGCGCCAGCCCGAACCCGAAAAAAAGCGAAGCGAGTTGAGCGCCCGTTCGCAGAGCTGCACCTCGTCAAACAGGATGAAGGCGGTTTCTTTGCGAATGGGGGTGCGTTTATAGTCTGAGATTCGCGCCACGATGGCGTCAACGTCGTCGGTGGGACAGTCGAACAGCGGAGCGATCAGCTCAAGATCGGTCTGAAAGTCGAGTTTGACAAACGCATCGCCGGCGATTCGTCTGCCGATTTCCTCGGCAACGTACGTTTTGCCTACGCGTCGCGCACCACGGATGAGGAGGGGGCGCGACGCGTCCTTTGTCGCCCATGATTCGATAACGGATTCGATTGATCTGCGCATGGGGCCGCCTTTCCAATTTCGTGTACTTCAGATACATAGTTTAGTACGATTTCATGTACTTGGAATACACGAAATAGTAGAAAAGTGTGTATCTGAAGTACACGAAATTGCACTGCTGAAGCTTCCAGGCGGATAAACATACTCATATTGGGCGGTTTTCACCGGTTGATCGCCACCTTGGGCTATGTTCGCCCCTATGCCTGCATCCGGGGCTGTGCTGATTGACGCTTGCGCTCCCAGCGAGCCAGCTTAATCGTCACCAGCGTGAGCGTCCAGGCCACAAGCGAGAACGCGGCACCCACTGCGCCCACGTACGAAATGCCAACGCTGCTTACCACGGCGCCGCCCACCGCGGTGCCAAACGAAATGCCGACGTTAAACGCCATGGGCTCAACCGAACTTGCGAGTACCATCGACTTGGGATGGCGGCTGCGTGCCACATCCATAAAGTGCGTGATGCACGACACCGAGAACAGGTACATGAGCAGCGCCAAGCTAAAGACAAAGACCAGCGCGAGCGGCATGGTGCCGCCCACAGCAAACAGCCCGAGTAATGCCGCAGCCTGCAGCACAAACGTCACAAGCAGCGCCTTCATGCCAAAGCGCGCATCGATCCATCCGCCCAGGATGTTCGAAATCAGGCAGAACACGCCATAGGCCATGAGCGTGGTGCTGGCTTCGACCGTGCCCATGCCCAGCACCTGCTCAAGATAAGGCGTCACGTAGCCGTAGAACACATAGACCGACCCCACGCCAAACAAAAAGATGAGCATGCCGGTGATGATGCTCGGTTCGCGTAGCAGACCCGCCTGCTCGCGAAAAGTGGCGGGCTCGTCGGTCTGTCCGGCGCGCGGCATAAACGCCACGAGCGCTCCGCAGATTAGAACGGCAAAGGCCAGCGTGCCGTACATGGCCACGTGCCAATCGAGCGTGTCGGCCACAAACTTGCCGATCGAAGTGACAAAGACCATTGCCACGGAAAACGCACCATATACTACCGAGATGGCAAGCGAAGTTTGCTGCGGGGACAGCAGCTCGGGGATGTACGTCACACCCACGGCGAGCAGTGCGCCAGAGACGGAGCCCAGGATGATGCGCGAGATGAACAGCACCTGGAAGTTGGGCGCCAGAGCCATGACAAGATTGCCCAGCACAAAGACGATGCCGTAGCACACGAGCAGCTGGTAGCGGCGAAAACGCCCCGTGCTGAGCGCAAGCACCGGCGTGGCGATGGCGTATACAAGCGCAAACACGCTGATGAGCTGGCCCGCGGTGGCAAGCGATATGCCGAGCTCCGTCGCCAAGTCACTTTCGATGCCGATGACCACGAATTCGGAGCAGCCGAGCGAAAAGCCTAACAACACGAGCAGCGCCAGGCAGAGCTTAGTGCGCGCGGGGGAGAGCGCGGCGGCGGTTGACTTACTTTTAGGCGTGGTTGCGGCGGTCAAGGTTGTCACTCCAATGTCGCATGAATAAGCGGGATTCAATCCCTGCAACTCTAACAGAATGCGACAAAGAGACAGTCCCTTTGTCGCATTGCACTGCCAGCCAGTCGCCCAAACCGTCACAACATTCGGCGAAAATCTCGAAATCGAGGAAAAGCGTCGAATGTTGTGACGGTTTTCCTGTCTGTGCCGGCGAGCTCCAGTGCCGTCTGGGGGTATAAGGCTAGCAAGTGTTTATTTGCGAGGCCTAAGGGGCGCCCCGTATGGATATCGATAACTTTGAATGGTGGTATAGCGAGGGCGAGGCTCCGGACGAGGAGTGGGACGAGCCCGCGCCGCGTGACGTGTCGAGCGACGAGGACGAGACCGGCAACGATGCCGCTGTCGAGCCTGATGCCGCCTCCGATGCCGCCGAGCCCCTGACCTTTGAGCAGGCTTGGGCCCAAGCCGAGGCCGACGAGGCTAAGGCCGATGCCACGGCCACACTCGGTGAGCCGGCGGACATGTCCATCTCGCCGGCCAAGACCCCGCAGCCGCGCCATAACATCGACCCCGGCAGCACGGCATCCTTCAGCATACTCGACGTGCCCGCGCAGGGTGCCCGGGCGCCCGCCCCCACGCATCGCCCCAACCTAGCTCGTGAGGAAGGCGCGGCCCGTCGCTCTCCGCTCGGCCCCATCCTCATCGCCTTTATGGCCGGTGTCATCGCTTGCTCGGCGATCGGAAACGTCTGGAGCCATGTGGAGCAACAGCGCAAAGATGCCGCCAAGGTCGAGATGTCTGTCGAGCAATCGCTCAGCCGCACGCGCTCGGTGCATGTGTCGGTCGAGGTCAAGGACGGTGCGACATGGGACACCGCCCGCGGCGACAGCCAGATGCTCATCCACATCGTGGGCCGCACACTCAGGGGGCAGGCGATTGACGAGTATCAATATGTCAACTCCGCTGGCGACGGCATCGAGCTCAAGCCCGGCGACTACGAGCTCACGGTCGACGAGCCGCCCGTCGCCACCGATGGCACGTGCTTCCGTGCCTCAAAGCGCATGGTTCCCGTGAGCTTTAACTCGCAGGCGCCCGATACGGTCGACAGCACGCCGCAGGGCGGATTCGACCTTTACGCAATCGCTCAATAACTGCGCCTGCCGCTTCTCCTTGCCGCCAAGAGTGGGACAATAGCCCTCGACACTGTTGTTTACTTTTGGAGGAAGTAGCATGTCCACCGTCACCACCATCAAGCGCGGCGGCCTCACCGCGGCCATCGATTCCATGGGTGCCCAGCTCACGAGCCTTGCCCTCAACGGCAACGAGTATCTGTGGCAGGGCGATCTCACCTTTTGGGGCAAGCACGCGCCCATCCTGTTCCCCATCGTGGGCTCACTGCGCAACAACACGGCGACGTCTGCGGCCGGCACCTGCGAGATGCCGCGCCACGGCCTCGCGCGCATCGTCGAGCACGAGCTGGTCGAGGTCTCCGAGGACGGCTCGTCCGTCACCTACGAGATCACCGACACGCCTGAGTCGCTCAAGGCTTTCCCCTTCCACTTTAAGCTCAACATGACCTATGCCCTAACCGGCGACGCCACGCTCACGCAGACCTTTGCCGTCACCAACACCGGCGACGTGGACCTGCCGTTCTCGGTGGGCGGTCACCCTGCATTTAACGTGCCCGCCCCCGCTGCCGAGGACGAGACGTTCGAGGATTACGAGCTGGCATTTACCGAGGCTTGGACCAATGAGGCCCCCATCATCACGCCCGATGGCCTCATGACGTTCGAGGGCAGCTACAAGGCTCCCGATAACTCGGACGTGCTGCCCATCACGCACCGCAGCTTCGATAACGATGCCATCATGTTCACCGATACCCCGGGCTCCACGCTCACGCTGCGTGGCCGCAAGTCGGGCCACGGCGTCAAGATCGACTTTGAGGGCTTTAAGTACATCGGCGTGTGGTCTGCCGCCAACGACGCCCCGTTTGTGGCGCTCGAGCCCTGGACCGGTCACACCACCATGGACACCGAGGACGACGTCTTTGAGCACAAGGTCAACACCATTACGCTGGCGCCGGGCGAGACGGACGTCCGCAGCTTTAGCGTCACTTTGCTCTAGAGGTTCCGCCATTCTGACGAACGGCGGACCGGTCGACGCTGCGCCCTTAGGTTCCGCCGTTCTAACGAACGGCGGACCAGTCGACGCTGCGCGCCACCCAGAGCGACAATTTGTCATTCAAAAGGCACGGCATGACCAGAAGGTCTATGCCGTGCCTTTTTCATGCCAACTTGTTCGCTCTGGGTGGCGCTCGCTGGCATTGTCAAAACATCGACGTTCCCAATGACTACCGTGTGTCTATTAATTTTTCGAGCTTGTGCTGCGCTGCTGGTCGCTGGCGTATCCTGTTAAGTCGTCAGCATACGATTCAACAGGGAAGGCAGATTATGCATTCTCCCCAACAGCGCGGCATGCAGACCCAGCCGGTATGCAGCCGTCGCATCTTTTTGGGTAGCGCTCTCGCTGCGAGCGCTTCCGTCGTCGCCGGCGCGCTCGCCGGCTGTCAGCGTCCGTCCACGCTCAAGGTGGTTCAGCCCACGACGGGCGGCGGTCGCGACGACCTGTCCGATTCCGTGATCGGCAAGGACAAGATCCGCATTGGCATGGAGGCGGCCTACGCCCCGTACAACTGGCAGGTTTCCGAAGCCAGTGAGTACACCATCCCCATCGACAACGTGCAGGGCGCCTATGCCGATGGCTACGACGTACAGATCGCCAAGATCGTCTGCAAGGCCCTCGGTGGCGAGCCCGTTGCCGTCAAGCAGAGTTTCTCGGGCCTTATCGATTCGCTCAACAACGGCCAGATCGACCTCATTATTGCCGGCATGAGCACCACGCCCGAGCGCGAGGAGTCCGTCGGCTTTTCCGATCCGTACTTTATCGGCTACTTTGGCCTGTTCGTAAAAGAGGGCTCGCCCTACCAAAGCGCGACCAAGCTCAGCGACTTTAGCGGCGCCACGGTGCTCGGCCAAAAGGACACGATGCTCGACACCGTCATCGACGAGATCCCGGGCGTCGTTCACAAGAATCCGGTCGATTCGGTGCCCACGGTGTTTTCGAACCTGCTGCAGGGCACCTGCGACGCCGTGACCTACAACACCGAAAACGAGAAGGGCTATATGGCCCAAAACCCGGGCATCGTGCCCATTCGCTTTGCGGAGGGCGAGGGCTTTAAGCAGGAGGTCACGTCAAACGTCGGCTGCCGCAAGGGCTCGGACAAACTGCTTAAGCTCATCGACAAGACACTCAAGGGCATTAGCCAAGAGGAGCGCGACCAAATGTGGGACGCGTGCCTCGACCGTCAGCCGGCATAGGGAGGCAGCATGAAAACCATCAATCGCCTGGCCTCCTTTATCAAGGCCGACCACCGTTACGTGTACCTGGGCACGAGCGTTATCGCGGCGCTCGGCCTGGCGTTTAGTCAGCGCAACCCCACGCCGCTGAGCTTCTTGGCCCCCACCGGTATCTTCCAGGATTGCCTTTGGGCGATTCTTTGGGCCTGGCTCGTCGTGTCGGCGGCGGCGCTGGTCACCAAACTCATGCACTGGAACGACTATCGCGAAACGTCGCCGTTTGCTTCCGAGCGCTTCCGTCGCGGCGCGCGCCTGGGCAGCTATGTCGTCGTTGCTATTGCGGCGATCTTCTTTGTCGACCGCTGCGTCATGTCATTTATCGACCTGGTGCAGGTGAGCATTGTCTCGGACTCCAACCCCAGCGACTTTTTGTCGAGCCTGGTCTACATGACCTACAAGAGCGGCGACTTCTTTATCCGCGGCATCGAGATCACCATCGCACTTGCGACCTTCGGTACCGTCATCGCCTTTTTCCTGGCGCTGCTCTTTGTGTTCCTGCGTATTCAGACCTTCGATCGCGTGGATAGCGATCTCACGCGCTTCTTTAAGAGCATCGGCCGCGGCCTTGCGACCGTCTACTCTACCATCGTGCGCGGCACGCCCATGATGGTTCAGGGCCTGCTCATCTATTACGCGGGCTTCACCGTTTTGCGCGGCATGGGCTTCGAGACCGCCCAGGCCAACCAGATTTGGAGTACCTTCACCGCCGGCCTCGTCACCATCTCGCTCAACTCCACCGCCTACATGATGGAGGTCCTGCGCGGCGGCATCGAGTCCATCGATCCCGGCCAGGCCGAGGCGGCGCGCTCGCTGGGCCTGTCGCAGTGGCAGGCTATGCGCAAGGTCGTGTTCCCCCAGGGCATTAAAAACGCGATTCCCGCACTCACCAACGAGCTCATCATCAACATCAAGGACTCGTCGGTGCTCTCGGTCATCGGCGTGTTCGACCTCATGTACGCCACCACCACCGTCGCCGGCGTGTACTACCGTCAGATGGAGGTCTACTGCGTGGCGCTCGTGGTTTACCTGATCCTGACGCTCGTGGCGAGCCGCCTGCTCGAGGCCTTTGGCAAAAAGCTCGGCGCCGAGGCCCCGGCAACGCTGCCCAGCTCCAACTAGGCTCAAGACGAGGAGAATCATCATGGCAGATACCGCCACTACCGGCACCGCGGCCGCCGCACAGACCAATGAGCCGCTCATCCGCGTCGAGGGCCTGCGCAAGAGCTTCGGCTCGCTCGAGGTGCTCAAGGGCATCGACCTGTCCGTTAACCCCGGCGAGGTCGTTACCATTATCGGCGCCTCGGGCTCGGGCAAGTCGACCTTCCTGCGCTGCCTCAACCTGCTCGAGACCCCGGACGCGGGCCACATCTGGTTCCACGGCCAGGACCTCACGGCCGAGCGCTGCAATATCAATAAACTCCGCGAGGACATCGGCATGGTGTTCCAGGGCTTTAACCTGTTCAACAACATGGACGTGCTCGACAACTGCACGCTTGCGCCCGTCACGCTCAAAAAGATGAGCAAGGCCGAGGCCGAGAAGGTCGCGATGGAGCATTTGACGAGCGTGGGGCTCGAAAAGTTTGCGCATGCCGCCGTGGGTCGCCTGTCCGGTGGCCAAAAGCAGCGCGTGGCCATCGCGCGCGCCCTGTGCATGAATCCGCAGATCATGCTGTTCGACGAGCCGACCTCCGCACTCGACCCCGAGATCGTGGGCGAGGTGCTCGAGGTCATGCGCAAGCTCGCGGCCGACGGCATGACCATGGTCGTCGTCACGCACGAGATGGCCTTTGCCCGAACCGTGTCCGACCGCGTGGTCTTTATGGACAAGGGCGTGGTGCTCGAGGACGCCGCGCCGGCCGAGCTCTTCGGCAACCCCAAACACCAGCGCACTCGCGAGTTCCTCTCTCGTTATCTCGAGGACAAATAACCGACCGCAAACGCTTATGTGGCAGGGCCGCTCCGGTGGGGCGGCCCTCGTCATCACAATCGAAAGGATGTCATGGCCGAGGTTTGGCGCTTCTTTGCGCATGAGGACGATTTTGCCGATTTGGACGAGGCTGGCGCGTGCGAACGCCTGGGCCGCGTGCTGTCGTTTCCGACCGTCTCGAGCATGGATGCCGAGGCGGTGAACTGGCAGTCGTTCGACGACCTGCGCGCCTATATGCAGCAGGCGTGGCCGCGCGTGTTTGCGGCGGGCGAGGTCGAGCTTGTCGACCATTCGCTGTTGGTGACGCTTGCCGGCAGCAATTCGGCTCTTAACCCCGTCATGCTCATGGGTCACATGGACGTGGTCCCCGTGGTGCCGGGTACCGAGGCCGACTGGACGCATGCCCCCTTTAGCGGGCACGTGGACGACACCTACATCTGGGGCCGCGGCGCGATTGACATGAAGGACCAGGTCGCAGGTATTCTCGAGGCTGTCGAGTATGCGCTGGCGCACGGTTGGCAGCACGAGCGCACGCTGCTCCTGGCCTTTGGCCAGGACGAGGAAACCACGCAGTACGGCGCAGGCGCCATCGGCCACGCGCTCGAGGAGCGCGGCATTGAGCTTGAGTACCTGATCGACGAGGGCGACTACCGCATCGTTTCGGCTGCCGAGTACAGCGCGGGCGAGGGTTGGCTCATGCACGCCGACCTCTCGGAGAAGGGCTATGCCGATATCGTGCTCAAGACGAAGAGTGAGGGTGGACATTCTTCTAACCCCTACGGCGGCACGTCGCTCGAGGTGCTCAGCCGTGCCATCACCGCAATCTGCGATATCGAGTGGCCGACGCGCGTGACCGACTTGCTTGCCGCCCAACTCGTCGAGTTGGGGCTCTACACGGCCGATGAAATTGCCGCCAACGGGGGTGCCATCGTTCGCGATTGCCTTGCCAGCAAGAAGCTCTATCCGCTGGTGACGACCACCTGCGCGCCCACGCAAATCGAGGGTGGCAGCACCGGCGCCAACGTAATGCCGCAGGATATGTGGGCCAACATTAACTTCCGCATGCTCGAGGGCACGAGCGTGGCCGACGTTGTGGCGCGCTGCCGCGAGGCAATTGCCGCAACGGACCTTGCCGGTCGTGTCGAAGTGGAGCTGGGCCCCGGCAGCTCCGAACCCTCGCCGTCCCCGCGCATCGGTGGTCCTGGCCTCGAGGCGGTTCGCTCCATCGCCGCCCGCTATTTCCGTGATCCAAAGGGGACGGAGGAAAACGGATTATTCGAGCCGGTGGCAATTGTGCCCTCGACCGTGATCGGTGCGACCGACGCTGCCAACTACCAGCACATTTGCCCTGAATGCATTCGCTTCTCGGCCTTTGTGGTTGATGACGACGAGTGTGATCGCGGCGTCCACGGCACCAACGAGCGCATCACCCGCCGCGCCTACCTCCAAGGCATCCGCTTCCTCGTCGCTCTGCTTCAGACGCTCTAGAATGTGACAAAGCGACAGTCCCTTTGCTAGCCGTTGGGGACGTTCTTAAACGACTAGTCGTTAAGGAACGTCCCCAACGGCTACGTCCAATCATTCCGTGCGGGTTATATGCAGGTTTGCTTGCGCACGCTATCATATATGGGTTAGACCGCAACTATGTACCCCATACGCGAAGGGATGCGCATGTATCTGAAGATCGACATGTTCTAGCCGGGCTTACCCCCGCAGTGGCGCCGCGCGCCCCATCAACTCTGCCGATTTTCACCTTCACGCATATAAAGGAGTCCCGCCATGCGCGACAAGCTCGAAAAGATCATCAAGGCCTACGAGGAGCTCGAGAAGAAGCTCTCCGACCCGGCCGTCGCCTCCGATATCAAGGAGTTCACGCGTCTCAACAAGGAGTACGCGCACCAGTCCGACCTCATCGCCGCCTCGCGCGAGTACATCGGCGCGCTCGATGACATCGAGGCCGCCAAGGAAATGCTCCACGATACCACCGATGCCGATGAGAAGGAGATGCTCCAGATGGACATCTCTGAAAACGAGGCCAAGCTCCCCCAGCTCGAGGAAGACATTAAGTACATGCTCATCCCGAGCGACCCCAACGACGACAAGAATACCATCGTCGAGATCCGCTCCGCCGCCGGTGGCGACGAGGCGGCCATCTTTGCCGGCGATCTGTACAAGATGTACCAGCGCTTCTGCGAGTCGCGCGGCTGGAAGACCACCGTGCTCGACTCTAGCCCCAGCGAGGCCGGCGGCTTTAAGTCCATCGAGTTCAAGGTCGAGGGCGACCGCGTCTACTCCGTTATGAAGTTCGAGTCCGGCGTGCACCGTGTCCAGCGCGTCCCCAAGACCGAGTCCCAGGGCCGCATCCAGACCTCCACGGCAACCGTCGCCGTGCTTCCCGAGGCCGAGGAGATCGACGTTCAGATCAACCAGTCCGACCTGCGCATCGACACCTACTGCGCCTCCGGCCCTGGCGGTCAGTGCGTTAACACCACCTACTCCGCCGTGCGCATCACCCACCTGCCCACCAATACCGTGGTGCAGTCGCAGGAGCAGCGTTCCCAGATCCAGAACCGCGAGGTCTGCATGCAGATGCTGCGTGCCCGTCTGTACGAGATGGAACTCGAGAAGCAGCAGGCCGAGCTCGGCGCCGAGCGCCAGAGCCAGATCGGTCACGGCAACCGTTCCGAGAAGATCCGTACCTACAACCAGCCCCAGGACCGCGTGACCGATCATCGTATCGGCTTCAACTCCACCTACAACGGCGTCCTTCTGGGCGATCAGCTCGGCACCGTCATCGAGGCACTTGCCGCCGCCGAGCGAGCCGAGAAGCTGGCACAGGCTGTGTAGTGGGTTACGCGGTTTTACCAAACCGCGTAAAGGCTCGACGCTGCAAACGCCCCTAAGCGGCAATCTGACGTTCAATCGTCGGTCGCGTACCGAAGTACGCTTCCCTCCTCTTTCACGTCACCTTGCTCGCTTAGGGGCGTTTTCGCTGACTTATGCTCAACCTGTGGGGTTGCCATCGCTGCCGAAGGCGGCAGTTAGGGACGTTCCTTTTGTGCCGGCACTTTGGGACACTCCTTGTTGGGTAGTCTTTCTGGGACGGGGCTTTTTTAGCTGCTTTATCTCAAATAGTGCTCAAGCTTCGAGGGTTCCGGATTGGGCAGCTAAAAAAGCCCCGTCCCAGAAAGACTACCCTGGGCATCTGGCTGACTAGTCATTGGGGACGTTCTTGTTTGACTAGTTGTTTAAGAACGTCCCCAATGACTAGGTTGGGCACATTGCTTTGAGATATTATTCAATCAGCTGTGATGGCCTTTGGGCTGCTTACCTGCTTAAAGCAATTAACGGTATGCATCTGCAATTGAAAATATTACTCGAGAAGTCGTCCAAGAAGTCGTGGAGCCCTTTTTGGCGCGTCGCGCGTCAAGCGATGTGGCAAGTATTTGGTTAGGTATTGGTCAGTTTTGGGGCAACCTTGCCAAAAGCTTGACGAATGCAGATTTAGACGTCGACGAATGAACATTTTAGGCAGGTTCCAAGCAAAATTCTGGGCTGATTCTCGATAATCGCCTTCAATCGCCCCTTGCCATGCGCTGGCCTCGCGTACAATCTGCTCCGACATTCGCGCGCCGTCCGGCGCTTAAGAGGGGAGGGCCCCATGGCAAACGAGATCTGGACCATCAAGCGTTGTCTCGAGTGGACCAAGGAGTACCTGGCCGAGCGCGGCGAGGAGCACCCCCGTCTTTCTGCCGAGTGGCTGCTGTGCGCCGCCACGGGCCTGGCGCGCATTGACCTATATATGCGTATGGACGAGACGCTTAACGCGGCCCAGCTCGAGACCATGCATGCGGCCGTCGTTCGTCGCGCCAAAGGCGAGCCGCTACAGTACATCACCGGCAGCACGCAGTTTCGCATGATCGACGTCGCGTGCGCCCCCGGTGTGCTCATTCCGCGCCCCGAAACCGAGATGCTCGTCGAGGAAGTCCTCAATTATCTGGATGCCGAGGTGCTGAGCCCCGAGGCTGCTGCCCGTCAGCGTGTTGAGCTGCCTTGGAACGATGAGGTCGAAGAGGCCCGCAAAGCCGAGGCGGCGCTGGCCGACGAGCGCGCGACTGTCGAGCGCCGTGCCGCTAACCTGACGGCCGCCGATGAGGCGGCGCTAGGCAGCGACGTGCTCGGCAGCCGTGCCTATGCCGAGGAGCTGGCCGACCGCGAGGCCGAGGAAGCCGCCGCGCAGGCAGCAGAAGCCGAAGTCGCGGAAGCCGCCGAGTCCGAGCTCGACGAATACGGCATCGCCATCGAGGGTGCCGACCAGGAGACGGCTTCAGCTCAGGATGCCGCTTCGCCTGCCCCAGCCGAGCCCCGCATCGCCCGCGTTCTCGAGGTCGGCTGCGGCACGGGCTGCATCTCGCTCTCCCTTGCCTGGGAGCGCCGCGGCCACGTTACCTGCACCGCCACCGATATCGAGCCGCGCGCTATCGATCTGGCCACCAAAAACCGCGACGCGCTCGGTCTCACATCCGATGAGGTCGTCTTTAGCCTCACCAACCTGGTGAGTTCCATTCCCCGCGAAGAGTGGGGTACCTTTGATGTGCTTGTCTCCAATCCGCCCTACATTCCGACCGACGTCATGCGCTCACTGCCGCATGAGGTCAAGGACTTCGAGCCCGACCTGGCGCTTGAGGGCGGCGCCGACGGCCTCGATATCTTCCGCCGCCTGCTCAATGCGGCGCCCTACATGTTGCGCGCCGGCGGCCTGTTTGCCTGCGAGCTCTACGAGGGCGCCCTCGATGCCGCGGCCGAGCTCTGTCGTCAAGCGGGTCTGTCGGACGTGTGCATCGTCCGCGACCTCACCGATCGCCCCCGCATCGTCCGAGCCATCGTCACCGAGCCCAAACAGCGTATTTAAGCTGAACAAATAGACATTTGCGCAAATTTGTCCTTGCAATATACCGTAAAACTTCTACTATAGAAGGAGAAAGGTATGTCAAATCAGCTGTATCGGTACCGTATCGTGCTTGATTACATTGAACCTTGGCTTGATGAGCAGGATGAAGCTACGCTGAAGCAGATTTATGCAGACCTTTTGGTGCTCGAGAAGGAAGGTCCCAGCCTTGGTCGTCCGCTGGTTGACCGCGTAAAGGGCTCGAAGCTTCATCATTTAAAGGAGCTGAGAGTGACGTCGTGTGGTGGGCAGGTGATTCGCATCCTCTTCGCCTTTGACCCCAAGCGCCAGGCGGTATTGCTATTGGCGGGTGATAAGTCGCGAGCGGGATCGTCAAGGGCAAAATGGAACGGTTGGTATGCGATCAACATTCCAAGGGCCGAGCAAATATACCGTCGCCACGTAAGGAGGCTCGATCGAGATGGAACTGCATGAGTATATGGAATCTCGCGGGATAACACGCGACTCCATTACCGCCGAGCAGGAGAGGACTCGCGATCGTATCGAAGCCTATAAGCTTGCTCAGATTCGCAGGTTAAAAGATCTAACACAGGCGTCGGTCGCCCAGTCGATGGGCGTTTCTCAAAAACGTGTATCCGAGCTCGAGCGTGGGGAGTTGGGTTCGATGAGGCTCGACACGCTGAGCAGGTACGCAGAGAGCCTCGGCGGAAAACTGGTTGCAAGCATCGAGTTTCCCGATCGTACCGTTACGCTTGCGCGCTAAAAATCTTCAATTAACCCCCTCACTTTCACCGACTACTAGAGCCGCTCACCAAACCAACATGCGCTCTGGGCAAATAGGTTGAATGTTTCGTGCGAGAATGCCCCACAGTAAACAAACTTGCACCGGAGCGTAAGGGGCTGGCATACACATGCAGACGGTCTATCGGGTATACGAGGGAACGCGCGAGCCGCATCGGCTTGCCGTCGAGCGCACGGCCGAGGTGCTCGGCCGCGGCGGCCTGGCCTTGATTCCGACCGAGACCGTCTACGGTGTTGCCGTGGCAGTCAACGCCTTCTCGGACGCCGTGCCCCAAGATACAAGCGAATTCCCATCGTGGCCGCGCGATCCGCAGGCTGCCGTCAATGGCGCCGCAGTTCCTGCGCTCGGCACCGGCTATCGCCGTATCTTCACTCTCAAGCAACGTGAGCTCACGCAAACCGTCGCTTGGCTGGTCGATGGCGTCGAAGCACTCGACCGCTATGGCGTGGATATCCCGGAAGATGCCCGCGTACTCGCGCGACGATGCTGGCCGGGAGCCCTGACTATCGTGGTCAAGGCATGCCCCTGCGTGCCGACCTTTATGCGCGCTGCCGACGACACCGTGGCCCTGCGCGCTTCGGCCTCTCCCGTGGTCCAAGCGCTCATCCGCGCCTGCGGCAGTCCCCTTGCCTGCACGAGCGCCAACACGCACGGCGCGCCTTCGCCGGCAAGCTTTGCCGCCGTCGAGGGTCGCATCCTGGAGGGGGTCGATGTTGCCGTCGACGCCGGTGAGACCCCGTGTCGCGACGCCTCGACCATCGTGTCGTTCCAGCACGGCGGGCTCCAGATCCTGCGCCAAGGCGCACTTCCCGCATCAGAGATCGAGCGGGTCCTGTCCGACCCGATGCAATAGAAGGGTGTAAGCGATGTCTTTGAATCTGGGCAGCCTGGGCATGGAAGATGCCTCGTTTAACTTTGGCGGTTCCTACATCATGGCGCTCGACTGCGGCACTACCTCGGTACTCGCGGCCATTGTCGACGAATACGGCTGCATCGTTGCCCAGGCGCGTCGTAGCGTCAAAACCAGCTTCCCGCGCCCCGGCTGGGTGGAGCAGGATCCCACGGAGGTGCTTGCCAGCCAGATCGGCGTGATGATGGAGGTTCAGTTTAAGAGCGGTATCCATTCCGACCGCATCGCCGCCATCGGCATCTCCAACCAGCGCGAGACCACGGTGGTCTGGGACCGCGTGAGCGGCCAGCCCATCTATAACGCCATCGTATGGCAGTGCCGTCGTACCGCGCCGGCGATCGACGCGTTGGTTGAACAGGGTTGCGAGGAGCTGGTGCGCTCCCGCACGGGACTTACGCTTGACCCGTATTTCTCGGCCTCCAAGGTGCAGTGGATTCTCGACAACGTCGACGGCGCACGCGAGAGCGCGGCGGCGGGCGACCTCATGTTTGGCACCATCGACACCTGGCTCATCTACAACCTCACCGGCGGCCAGGTCTTTGCCACCGACTACACCAATGCCAGCCGCACGGCACTCTTTAATATCCATACGCTCGATTGGGACGACGACCTGCTGGCGCTCTTTGACGTTCCACGTTCCATGATGCCCGAGGTTCGCTGGAGCTCGGGCGACTACGGCCGCGTCGCGAGCGACATCATGACCAACATGCCGCCCATCATGGGTGTGGCGGGCGACCAGCAGGCATCGCTGTTCGGTCACTGCTGTTTCCGTCCCGGCCAGACCAAAAACACCTATGGCACGGGCTGCTTTATGCTCATGAACACCGGCGACGAGATCGTCGAATCCAAGAATGGCCTGGTCTCCACCATCGGTATCGCTGCGGACGGCAAAGTCAGCTATGCGCTCGAGGGCTCTATTTTTGCCGCCGGCTCAACGATGAACTGGCTTCGCAACAACATGGGCATCATCTCGAGCGTGAGCGAGTCGGCACAACTCGCCGCTTCGATTAGCGACAACGAGGGCTGCTACTTCGTTCCCGCCTTTGCGGGTTTGGGTGCTCCCTGGTGGGACCCGCATGCCCGCGGTATTGTGTGCGGTCTGACCGGCGCCTCGAGCCGTGCGACCATCGTACGTGCCGCCTGCGAATCCATGGCATATCAGAGCTACGACGTGCTGCGCGCCATGGAGCAGGACGTGGGGCTTTCGATTGAGCGCCTGTCCGTCGATGGCGGTGCCTCGCGCAACGAGTTCATCATGCAATTCCAGGCCGACCTGCTGGATATCCCCGTGCTGCAATGCGAGACGGTGGAGACCACGGCAATCGGTGCCGCGTACTTGGCGGGTCTTGCCGTCGGCTATTGGGAAGACCTGGAGGAGCTGGAGCAAAATGCCCAGATCGTTAGGACCTTCCTTCCCCACATGTCCGCCGAGCGCCGCGAGCAAAACCTTGCGGGCTGGCGTGATGCAGCCAGGCGCTCGCTCAGCACCGCACAGTAGGGCTGCGATGGGCTGCTCGATACAACAAACCGCTAAACTAATGCATGGCGTGCGGCGGCAACATTGCTGCACGCCTTGTCAGCAAGGCCGTTTTGCGGCCGCAACGAAAGGGGCAATCAATCCATGACCGTCACCTACGATGCGTCCCGTGTGACGCTTGTCGATCACCCGCTCGTCCAGCACAAGCTGTCGATCCTGCGCGACAAAAACACCGGCACCAACCAGTTCCGTCAGCTCGTGCGCGAACTCGCACTTTTTGACGGCTACGAGGCCATGCGCGACCTGCCTATGGAAGACGTCGAGGTCGAGACCCCCATCACTACCGCCACGTTCAAACAGCTCGCCGGCAAGAAACTCGCCATCGTGCCCATCCTGCGTGCGGGCCTTGGCATGGTCGACGGCATCCTCGACCTGGTGCCCTCCGCTCGCGTGGGCCACATCGGCATGGAGCGCGACGAGGTCACCCACGAGCCGCACGAGTATTACTGCAAGATGCCCAAGGATATCGACCAGCGCATCTGCCTGGTCGTCGACCCCATGCTCGCCACGGGCGGTTCGGCCGAGATGGCCATTAGCTACCTGCGCGAGCGCGGTGTCAAGGACATCCGCATGCTGTGCATCGTCGCGGCCCCCGAGGGCCTCAAGTCGCTGACTGAGAAGGACCCTGATGTGCATATCTATACCTGCGCCATCGACGACCATCTCAACGAGGCTGCCTACATCGTTCCCGGCCTGGGCGACGCCGGCGACCGCATCTACGGCACGCTCTAGTCGCTGGGCTAAGATGGCCGCGGCTGCAAATACGAAGAAACGGTGCGCGCGGACGAACAAAAGGCGACCGCGCGCACTCCTGTTAACGGACGTTTTGCCCTGCAGGGTTCGAGAAAAACGTATTACCGTACCTGCGGCATAAAGAAGGTCTTAAGAAAACGAACAGGTGCGTATTAACCGATGCTTTTTCGGTTGTACTTTAGCGATTGGCTCGTACAATAGTCACCAATGTTTGGCGGGAACTGTTCTGTGAAGCGTTAAAAAGGAAAGTGAGGACGCCAGTGTTTCAGATAGCCGATCTGCTCGCTATCGTTGCAGGCGCCATCGCGGGCGCAATTGCCTTCCTTCCCTTTGTCTTTACGCTCAAGCCGGTTCTTGACGATAAACAGAATGCGGACATGCTCAAGGGTATGGTGAGTCTGGCGGTCTCGGCAATCGCCCTGCTCGTCTTTACCTTGGTTGTGTTTGTGTTGTTCGGAGAGGCATTTCGCATGTTCCTCCTGGGCGAGGCGATCGGCTTCGTGGCCTTTATGGCCGCCTGCACGGTTCGCGTCGCCAAGGCGCTGCGAGATCCTCATGAGGTCGAAAGGTAAGTCGTGGAAATTTTTGAAAAGCTGCCTGATGAGATTAATCATCTGGTCAGCGAGTTCAGCTCCACCCCTGTCGTGGGCGATCTGAGCTGCGGCATCACGCAGTACTCGTTTTGGCTGATCGTCTCCACGATCGTGCTCCTGATCGTCCTGGCCGTGTTCAAGAAGAAGCAGACCCTGGTTCCCAAGGGCTTCTTCGTCAACGGTTTCGAGTACATCATCGAGTACGTCGAGAACGATATCGGCAAGGGCGTCGTGGGTGAGAACTGGAAGAAGCACTTCCCGTTCCTGTGCTCGCTTTTCCTGTTCATCCTGATCAACAACATGATCGGCCTGATCCCGGGAATGAAGCCCGGCACCGGCGCAATCGGCTCCACCGCCGCGCTCGCCATCTTCGCCTTTGTGTACTTCATCTACTACGGATGCAAGGCTCACGGCGTGATCGGCTACATCAAGAGCCTCGCCCCGCAGGGCGTGAGCTTCCCGATGAACGTGCTCGTGTGGGTCGTCGAGCTTTTCTCGACCTTCCTGCGCCTCATCACGCTCGCCGTCCGTCTGTTCTGCAACATGTTCGCAGGACACGTGGTCATGGGCTCGTTCGCCATCATGGCGAGCATGTTCATGCAGCCGCTGCTTCAGCAGGTTTCCGCGGCCCACGCCGTCGGCGCCCTGCCTTCGCTAGCCTGGCTTGCCATCCTCATCCTGATCTATGCGATCGAGCTTGTGGTCGGCGCCATCCAGGCTTACGTCTTCACGGTCCTTACCGCCGTGTATGTCTCCGAGGCAGAGGAGGTCGCGGAGGAGGAGTAGTCTTCCGTTCGCGCCTTAAAGGTAAGGTAATTCGTTAAACCGCCGGTGCCCGTACCCATGGAGCCCGGCAGTTATAAAAAGGTTATCCTGCGTGAAATAAGACACGCACGACAAAGGAGGAATCGTGGGAGTTATCGGTTACGGTCTCGGTGTTATCGGCGCTGGTCTTGCTATCGGCCTGTCTGCTCTGGGTGCTACGGGTGCTATGGCCCGTCAGCCTGAGGTCCAGGGCCGCGTGTTCACCGTCTTCATCATGGGCTCCGCCTTCGGCGAGGCTCTGGCTCTGATCGGCTTCGTTGTCGCGCTGATCGTTAAATAGCACGGAGCGTCAAGTATGAATCTTTCATCCCAGAAGAGCGCGATCGCACTCTCCGCGTCCGCGGCCGCGCTGCTCATGCCGGTTTCCGCGTTCGCCGAGGACGGCGCTGCCGGTGCGGACATCCTCATCCCTAAGATGGCGGAGTTCATCCCGGCGCTTATCGCCTTCCTGATTATCTGGATCGTGCTGGCCAAGGTCGCCCTGCCGGGCATCATGAAGACCATGGAGGAGCGCGGCAAGAAGATCGAGGAGAGCCTCGACGAGGCCGAGAAGACCAAGCAGGAGGCTATCGCCAAGCGCGCTGAGTCCGACTCGATCGTCACCGACGCCCGTCGTCAGGCTGCCGACATTGTTCTCGAGGCCCGTAAGGACGCCGAGTCCGAGCGCGCCCGTATCATCGAGGCTGCTCACAAGGAGGCCGAGGAGATCATCGCCAAGGCCCATACGACCGTCGAGGACGAGCGCAAGTCCATCTACGCCGGTGCCGCGAGCTCCATTGCCGACCTGTCCGTTGCCGTCGCCACCAAGATCGTGGGCGAGGCACTCGAGGACGATGCCGAGCAGAAGAAGCTCATCGAGCGCTACATCCAGGAAGCAGGTAGCCTGAATGCCGACTAGCCGCTATCAGGACAAGGTGCTCGAGACCTACGCGCGCTCCCTTCTGGAAGCCGCTAAGGCCGAGAACCATGTGTTCGAGGACCTCGAGATGATCGAGCGCCTGGCTTCTGCCAGCCCCGAGATCATCGCCGTGCTCGACACCATGTCCAAGCGCGACCAGCCCGACCTTCTTCCCAAGGTGGCAGCTGCCTTTAAGTATGTTGCCGAGGAAGACGAGGATGTAGTGGGCGTGACCGTCACCACGGCGATCCCGCTCGACGACGAGCTGCGTCAAACCATCACTAAGAAATGCGAGCAGGACTTCGGCCGCAAGGTATTCCTTATCGAGCAGGTCGACCCGTCTATCGTGGGCGGCTTGGTGCTCGAGGCCCGCGGCGAGCGTCGTGACATTTCCGTCAAGACGCAGCTGCGCATCGCGCAGGAGACCCTCGTAAACTCTGCTAATTCGTACGGAGGTGAAGCCTAATGTCCGAAACCCTCAATGCCCAGGATATCGCCAAGAAACTGCAGGAGCAGCTCACGAGCCTCTCCGCGACGGTCGATACGCATGAGGTTTCAACGGTCGACGAGGTAGGCGACGGCATCGCGCGCGTCTCCGGCCTCAAGAGCGCCATGGCAGGCGAGCTTCTGGAGTTCAAGAGCTCCGATACCGGTGAGACCGTCTTCGGCCTTGCCCAGAACCTTGACCGTGACGAGGTCGGCGCCGTTCTGTTTGGCGCCGTCGACTCCATCAAGGAAGGCGACGAGTGTCGCACCACTGGCCGCATTATGGATATCCCCGTGAGCCGCGCCATGCTCGGCCGCGTCGTCAATCCGCTCGGCCAGCCTATCGACGGCCTGGGTGACATCGTCGCCACGCACCGTCGCCCCATCGAGTTCAAGGCCCCCGGCGTTATCGACCGTACCCCGGTGTGCGAGCCGGTTCAGACCGGCCTGTTGGCCATCGACTCCATGGTGCCTATCGGCCGTGGTCAGCGTGAGCTCATCATCGGCGACCGTAAGACCGGTAAGACCGCCATCGCCATCGACGCTATCCTCAACCAGCGCGGCAAGGGCATGGTCTGCATCTATGTCGCCATCGGCCAGAAGGCCTCCACGGTTGCCAACATCCGCGAGACCCTCGCTCAGCACGGTGCGCTTGACTACACCATCATCGTTTCGGCCACCGCTGCCGATTCCGCCCCTATGCAGTACATCGCGCCTATGGCCGGTGCCGCTATCGGCGAGTTCTTCATGTACAACGGTGAGGACGGCAAGCCCGCCAGCGAGACCAACCCCGGTGGCCACGTGCTCGTCATCTACGACGACCTGTCCAAGCAGGCTGTGGCTTACCGTCAGATGTCGCTGACGCTGCATCGTCCGCCCGGACGCGAGGCCTATCCCGGCGACATCTTCTACCTGCACTCTCGTCTGCTCGAGCGTGCAGTCAAGATGTCCAAGAAGAACGGTTATGGCTCCATGACGGCTCTTCCGATCATCGAGACCCAGGACGGCGACGTTTCGGCCTACATTCCGACCAACGTCATTTCCATTACCGATGGTCAGATCTACCTGCAGTCCGAGCTCTTCTTCCAGGGCCAGCGCCCGGCAGTCGACGTGGGCATTTCCGTGTCCCGCGTCGGTGGCGACGCACAGACCAAGGCCATGAAGCAGGTCGCCGGCAACCTCCGTCTGGACCTTGCTTCGTACCAGGAGCTCGCCGGCTTCACGCAGTTCGGCTCCGACCTCGACGAGGCCACGCAAAAGCAGCTTACCCACGGCGCTCGCATGACTGAGCTCCTTAAGCAGCCGCGTTACAAGCCGTTTGAGGTTGGCGAGCAGATCGTTACGCTGTTCGCTGGCAACGAGGGCTTCCTGGATGACCTGGAGATCGCCGACGTGCTGCCTTTCCGTGCCGAGCTCATCGAGTACATGGACAATGGCTTTGGCTCGCTGCTCGACAAGGTTCGCGCCAAGAAGATCGATGATGACACCAAGGCTGAGCTCTTGCGCGTCATCGGTGACTTCAAGCAGCAGTTCATGGCCAAGCACCATTCGGATGTTTCTGGATCAGAGGAGAACTAAGCCCCATGGCCAACCTTCGCGACATTAAGAAGCGAATCTCCTCGGTTACCACGACCAAGCAGATCACGCGCACGATGGAGATGGTCTCTACGGCCAAGATCCGTCGTGCCCTCGATCGCTCCAAGCAGGCCGAGCCCTATAAGGAGGCGCTGACCGACGTCATGTTGACGGTCGCCGGCGACGCCTCCTGTTCGGGCACCGATCCCATGCTGCAGAAGCATGAGAGCGTCAAGCATGGCCTGATTGTCGTTATTGCCTCGGACCGCGGCCTTGCCGGCGGTTTCAATACGACGGTGGAGCGCACGGCCGAAAAGCTCGCCGCTTCTTGGGCGAACGACGGCATCGAGTGCGAGATCATCGCGTGTGGGCGCAAACCGGCCACGTATTTCCGTGACCGCGCAGACGTCGTCATGCACTTTGAGGGCAACTCCTCTGAGCCCGATTTCAATCAGGCCCGCATGATCTCCTCTCATATCTGCGATGCGTATCGTGCCGGTGAGCTTGACCGTGTCGAGCTTGTCTACCACCACGCCAAGAACCGCGTGGATCAGGAGCTTCGCGTCGAGCATCTGTTGCCGCTCGACCCCGAGATGATCGCTATGGCCCACGGTCCGCGTAAGAACGAGACCGACGCCCCTAAGCGCATCTCGTCCACGTTCGAGTTCGTGCCCTCTCCCGAGCATGTTCTCGGCAAGCTTGTGCCGTCTTATATCCTGACGGTCATCTACCAGGCCCTGATCGATTCGGCGGCTGCCGAGCAGGGTGCACGCCGCAAGGCCATGCACTCCGCGACGGAAAACGCCACCGCGATCATCTCGACCCTTACCCGCACGTATAGTCGCGTGCGCCAGGCTTCGATCACGACCGAGATTAACGAGATCGTCGGCGGAGCCTCAGCATTGGAGGAACAGTAATGGCTAATAACACCGTAAAGCTTGCGGTCGAGGAAGCCACCAAGAAGACGACTGCCGGTGATGGTCGCATCGTGCGAATCATCGGCCCTGTCGTCGACGTCAAGTTTGACGGCGCGGTGCCCCCGATCTACAACGCGCTCACGGTCGAGGCCGAGACCCCGATCGGTCATCTGAGCACGATCCTCGAGGTCGAGAGCCAGCTTCCGGGCGGCGTCGTCCGCACGGTCGCCATGTCCTCGACCGACGGCCTGCAGCGCGGCCTCATCGCCACCGATACCGGTGAGCCCATGAAGATGCCGGTCGGCCCCAAGACGCTCGGCCGCATTTGGAACGTCATGGGCAAGCCCGTCGACGGCAAGCCCATGCCCGAGGTGGAGGAGTTCTACCCCATCCACCATGCAGCGCCCCGTTTCGACGAGCTCACCACCAAGACCGAGATCTTCGAGACCGGCATCAAGGCCGTTGACCTGCTCGAGCCCTACATCCGTGGCGGCAAAACGGGTCTGTTCGGCGGCGCCGGCGTCGGCAAGACCGTTTTGATTCAGGAGCTCATCAACAACCTCGCCCAGGAGCACGGCGGCACTTCGGTGTTCACCGGCGTCGGCGAGCGTACCCGCGAGGGCACCGACCTGTTCCTCGAGATGAGCGAGTCTGGCGTTATCGACAAGACCTGCTTGGTCTATGGTCAGATGAACGAGCCGCCCGGAGCGCGTCTGCGCATCGGTCTGGCCGGCCTTACCACCGCTGAGTATTTCCGTGATCGTGGCCAGGACGTTCTGCTGTTCATCGACAACATCTTCCGCTTCTCCCAGGCAGGTTCCGAGGTTTCCGCACTGCTGGGCCGTATGCCGTCCGCCGTTGGTTACCAGCCCACGCTGGCAACCGAGATGGGCGACCTCCAGGAGCGCATTACCTCGACCAAGACGGGCTCCATTACCTCCGTCCAGGCCGTCTACGTCCCTGCAGACGACCTGACCGACCCGGCGCCTGCCACGACGTTTACGCACCTCGACGCCACTACGGTCCTTTCGCGTAGCATTTCGTCGCTCGGTCTGTTCCCGGCTATCGACCCGCTCGCGTCTTCCTCCGACGCTCTCGATCCCTCGATCGTCGGCGAGGAGCACTACCGTGTCGCCGTCAAGGTCCAGGAGCTCCTGCAGGAGTACTCCGACCTTCAGGACATCATCGCCATTCTGGGTATGGACGAGCTGTCCGAGGAGCAGCGCCTTACGGTCAACCGTGCCCGTAAGATCCAGCAGTTCCTCTCCCAGTCCTTCCACGTTGCCGAGAAGTTCACCGGCAACCCCGGTGTCTACGTCCGCGTCGAGGATACCGTCCGCTCCTTCGCCGAGATTGTCGACGGCAAGGCCGATGACCTGCCCGAGCAGGCTTTCCGCTATGCTTCCACGATTGAGGACGTGCGCGAGCGCGCCCGCAAGATGGGGGAGAAGTAGGTTATGCGTATCCGCATCGTGTGCCCCGTGAGCTGCGCCTATGAGGGCGACGCTGCGTTTGTGTCGATTCCGTCCACGGATGGCGAGTTTGGCGTTCTGCCTGCTCACTCCAGCGAGATTTGCACGATCGACCGCGGTTACGTTCGCGTTTCCGATAAGGCCATGGGCACTGTCGACCACACGTTTGCCGTGGCCGGCGGCTATGCCCAGGTTGCGGACGATGTCGTGACCGTTCTCGCCGAGCGCGCTTGCGATTTGGCGACCGTCGATGCCGACAAGCTTAAAGCTGATATTCAAGGTTTTGAAGAGAAGCTGGGTAATTTGTCGGAGGATGATGCACGCCGCGCCTACCTCTATAATGAAATCGCATGGTGTAAGCTCAAGCTTGCCCAATAGTCAAACGATTTAGCGTTCGACCATTTGCGAACACATCATGCCCGGGATGGCCCAGCCACCCCGGGCATGCTTTTTGAAAGGGTAGACCTTGGATATTATCCGCGTTGAGGGTGGCCACGCCATCGGAGGCTCCGTGCCCGTTTCGGGCGCCAAGAACTCCGCGCTCAAACTCATGGCGGCAACGCTTCTGGCGCCGGGCAAGACGACGCTGCAGAACGTGCCCGATATTTCCGATGTCCACGTGATGGGCAAGGTGCTCAAAGGCATGGGCGCTACGATCGATGTTCTCGACGAGCACACGCTCGAGATTGATACCTCTCAGGTCGATTCATGGGAGGCCCCCTACGAGCTCGTTGCCAAGATGCGCGCTTCCACCGCCGTCATGGGACCCCTGCTGGGCCGCTTCCATCGCGCCAAAATTGCCATGCCGGGCGGCTGCAACCTGGGTGCTCGCAAGATCGATATGCACATTCTTGGTCTTGAGGCCCTGGGCGTTGAGTTCGATACCGCCCACGGTTACATCAACGCTAATGCGCCCCAAGGTCTGCGCGGTACCACCGTCACGCTCGAGTTCGCCAGCGTCGGTGCGACCGAGAACCTCATCATGGCCTCTGTGCGCGCACAGGGCACCACGGTTATCGATAATGCCGCCCGCGAGCCCGAGATCGTCGATCTCGCTAACATGCTCAACGAGATGGGCGCCAAGATTGTCGGCGCCGGTACGCCCGTCGTGACTATCGAAGGCGTGGAAGAGCTCCATCCCGTTACCCATCGCGTGGTGGGCGACCGCATCGAGGCCGGTACCTTTATCGTTGCCGGTGCGTTGATGGCCGACGATCGCGGTGTCGACGTCACGGGTTTTTGCCCCATTCACTTGGGCATGGTGCTCAAGAAGATGGAGCTCATGGGTATCGACTGCGAGCGCGTCGAAGATGGCGTCCATGTGAACCGTGCCGAGCGTATCAAGCCGGTCGACATCCAGACGCTTCCGTTCCCCGGTTTCCCGACCGACATGCAGGCGCAGATTATGGTGCTCTCCGCCCTTGCCGACGGCAGTTCCGTTATTACCGAAAACATCTTCGAGAATCGCTTTATGTTTGCCTCTGAGCTGGTGCGCATGGGTGCCGACATTCGTATCGAGAGCCATCATGCCATGATTCATGGCGTCAAGGGCTTCTCGGGTGCACAGGTTACCTCGCCCGATCTGCGTGGCGGAGCGGCCCTCGTCGTAGCGGGCTTGATCGCCGACGGGACGACCGAGGTTTCGGCCATCCATCACATCAAGCGCGGCTACGAGCAGTTTGTCGAAAAGCTGCAGGCGCTCGGCGCGCATGTCGAGCATGCTACCGTCCCCGATCCCGCCATCTACTAATACAGGTTGCCTATGTTTAATAAAAATCCCCTCGCGGATACCACCGCCCGAAGACCCTCAACTGGTGCGCAGGCCAAGATCTACAGTCGCGATAACGTGGCTCGCTATTCCGAGCGCGCTCGTCAACGTCGTCGTAGCCACACGATTCGTCACGTCGCGCTCATTGTCGTGCTTGGCGTGCTGCTGAGTGCCACTACCGCTGCCGGCCTGTGGTTTGCCACCATTATGGGCAAGCTCGGCGATTCTAATGTCATTACCGACAATCTGCGTCGGGTTCTGGTTGACACCGATGAGGCAAAGGATCCGTTCTACGTGCTGCTTCTTGGCACCGACGGCCGTCCGGGCGAGGATACGTATCGTGCCGACTCGATTATCCTGGCACGCATCGACCCCACGCAAAAGCAGGCGACGCTCATTTCCGTTCCGCGCGACACCAAGGTCGAGTACAAGGGCGAGACCATGAAGATCAACGCCTGCCATACCGTTGGCGGCGCCGAGGCCATGGTCGAGGCGGTCAACGAGCTGTGCGGTGTTCAGATTTCCCACTATGCCGAGGTCAGCTTCGACGGTATGCAGGCGCTGATTGATTCGGTTGGCGGTATCGACATTAACGCAACCGATGATGTTGACGACCCCGAGCACCTGGATATTAAGATTACCGCTGGTCAGCAGCATATGGACGGCGCCACCGCCCTTACCTATGCCCGCTGCCGCTACACCTATGCCGACGGCGATTACACGCGCATGCGCCACCAGCGTCAGGTACTTGGCGCCCTTGCCAACCAGATTCTCAATAACTTCGATGCCACGAAGATCTTTGGCCTGGTTAATTCGCTGTCCGATATGCTCGTAACCGATATGAGCGTTCAGGATATCGTGGCTACGGTCAACGCCATGCGCGGTATGGATGTCGACGGTATCTACTCGGCCAACCTGCCCTCGTACGCCGACGACAGCACCATGATCGACGGTGTGAGCTACGTCTTTGTCTACGAGGACGAGCTCAAGGAAATGATGGAGCGCGTCGACGCCGGCAAGGACCCCAAGGGTCCCAACACCATGGGCCTTTCCGACGGTTCCAGCTCTACGATCGGCGACCTGAACAACAACACGTCTGACGACTACGCAAACGGTACCGCAACCTCATCGGTCAGCTCTGACGATTCCGATGACTCAAGCGATTCGAGCGATTCGGACTACTACGAAGAGCCCACCGGCGACGGCAACGGCTACGAAGCCAACTACTAGAGTTACGGCGTTTTACCAAACGCCGTAACGACTCGACGCTGCGCGGGCCGCATTTGGACAATCTGACGTTCAACTTCAAGGGCGCGACCAGAAGGTCAGCGCCCTTTCGCTTCACGTCACCTTGTCTCAAATGCGACCCGCTCGCTGTCGTTGCCAAAACATCGGCGTTGCCGGAACACTTGGCACTTGGGGACGTTCCTTTTGTACCGGCAGTTTGGGACACTCCTTGCGTTAAGAGGCTGGCGTGCGTCAACCTGTTCTCATTGCAGCAAAAAAATCGCCCCGTTCTTGGTTGAGGACGGGGCGATTCGTCTTTTGGACTTGTGCAGCCAGGCTTATGCAAAGCGGGCGACGAGCTCCTGGAGCACGTCGGTCATCTTGACGAGCGAACTGACCGGGACGAACTCGTTGACGCCGTGGTAGCAATAGCCGCCGGTGGAAAGGTTGGGGCAGGGCAGACCGCGGAACGACAGCTGAGCGCCGTCGGTGCCGCCGCGAATCGGCAGCACTTGGGGCTCAACGCCGCAGGCAAGGTAGGCTTCCTTGGCAACATCAATAAGATCGGGATAGTCACGAACGATCTCGGCCATATTTCGATACTGCTGCTTAATCTCGACCGTCACGCGCTCCTCACCCAGACGCTGGTTGAGCATCGAGGCGGCGGCATCAATAAGGTCGAGTTTCTGCTGGAACTTGGCGGCGTCATGGTCGCGGACGATATAGCGCGCTGTGGCGTGATCGACGGTCGCAGATACACCCTCAAGGTGATAAAAGCCCTCGTAGCCTTCCGTATACTCCGGGCGCTGCACGTAGGGGAGCAACGCGTTGAAGTCGCAGAACAGATTGCCTGCGTTGACCATACGGCCCTTAGCGTCGCCCGGGTGGATGGACTGGCCCTCAAAGCGGACGGTCGCCTCGGCGGCGTTAAAGCACTCCCACTCCAGCTCGCCGATGGGGCCGCCGTCGACCGTGTAGGCGTACTTGCAGCCAAAGGCATCGATATCCAACAGCTCGGCTCCGTGGCCGATCTCCTCGTCAGGGCAGAAGCAAATGCCGAGTGCGGGATGGGGCAGAGAGGGGTCCTGAGCGATACGCGCGACAAGCGACATGATCTCGGCGACGCCTGCCTTGTCGTCCGCGCCCAGCAGCGTGGTGCCATCGCTGCAGACCAGGTCCTCACCCGCGAGGTCATTCAGGGCGGGAAGCTTGGCGGTACTCATGGCAACGGGCTTACCGTCAACCGTGCCGCAGACCAGGTCGCCGCCTTCGTAGTGTACGATGTGCGGCTTCACGCCGGCGCCCGGTGCAACTTCGGTGGTGTCGAGATGGGCGATCAGGCCCAGGGCGGGCTTGTCCTCAGCGCCCGCACTTGCGGGGATATGCGCGCAGACATAGGCGTGCTCGGTCACGTGGGCATCTTCCGCACCAAGCTCGCGCAGCTCTTCAGCCAGCACGTTGGCAAGGTCAAACTGAACGGCGCTCGAGGGTACCTGGTCGCAGTTTGCATCCTCGGACTGCGTGTTGATCTGGACGTAGCGCAAAAAGCGTTCGAGGACATCGGGGCTCGTGGTGGTGTTTTCCATAAAGACCGCTCCAATCTTGGTCGTCGTGTGCAACAAGAACTCTAGCACGGTATGCCACGGCATACCACGACGCTTGGATGGGGTAGAATCAGCCATTGAATGCAGAAGGGACGGAAGATCATGGATACGACAAATAGCTCGCGCGAACTACATCTGACGGTGGCGAACGAAGACTACTTGGAGTGCATGGTTCGCATTGAAAGCGAAGAGGGGGAAACCAACGGCGTGCGATCGGTCGACATCGCGCAGCGCCTTGGCGTCTCCAAGGCATCGGTCAATAAAGCGGTTTCGGCGCTCAAGGCATCCGAGCTTGTCGAGCAATCGCACTACGGCAAGGTGATCCTGACCGATCGCGGCCGCGAGGTTGGTACGGCTATCTGGTACCGTCATCGCCTCATCCGCACGTTTTTGGTTCAGGAGCTCGGTGTCGAATTTGAGCGAGCCGATTCCGAGGCCTGCATGATGGAGCATGCGCTATCCGAGGACACGATGAGCCGCTGGCTCGCCTATCTCGAAAAGCAGGGAATCAGCGTCGAGGAATAGCGGGATATATATGGATACGAGTTATTACAACCGCTTTGGTGCCGAGGAACTTACGCGCCGCTTGTCGAGCGAGACCTTGTTGGCGCAGGGCCCCATGGGCAGTGTTCTGTTGAGTGAGTACGATGCCGCCGACATTCCACCGGCGTTTTGGAATCTGGCAGAGCCGCAGACCGTTTCTCGTATCCATCGCTTGTATGTCGCCGCCGGCGCGCAGGTGCTCATTACCAACACCTTTCAGGCATCAAGCTATGCCCTCAAACACGACCAGATTGCGCCGTCCGTGGCGGAGGTCAATCGCGGGGCCGTCGACGATGCCCGCCAGGCGCACCCTCAGCTGCTGCTGGGCTCGATGGGCCCGATCGGTATTGAGTGGTTTGCCGAGGACTCTGCCGAGTATCGTGAAATCCGAGGCATTGCGCGCGAACAGGCGCACGCCTTGCTCAATGCCGGCGTTGACGGTCTGCTGATCGAGACGGTGACGTCTATCCGTAATTTGCAGCCCATGCTTGCCGGCGCTCGAGATGCCGCCGACGGCATGCCTGTTCTGGTGAGTTTTGTCGTTGACGATAAAGGCGACCTGTTGGGCGATGGCCTCAACATCGAGGCAGCCGTTTTGTACGCCGAAAAACACGGCGCAAACTCGGTTGGTGTTAATTGCTGTTCGCTTGCGGCCGCGAACGCGGCGGTGCCCAGGATGGTTGCATCGGCGACTACTCCCGTCACGGTGCGTCCCAACGTGGGCGATCCGGTCCAGACTCAGGATGGCCCCGTATGGCACGAGAACCCCGAAGCTTTCGCGCGCGCATGCATCGAATGGAGACATGCCGGCGCCGCAATGGTGGGCAGTTGTTGTGGAACCACGGCAATCACTACGGCAGCGATGGCCGAGGCGCTCGATATATAAAGGGCAAAACCGCTCCATACGGGGCAGTTTTTTATTGCCTGCATGTCCTCGGCAGCATTTGCCCAAATGGTGAATGCTGGTGCCGGCAGGTTGCCGAGTGCATGTTGCGGGTATACCCCATGCGTACCATGATCCAAACACTGTGAGGTGTCTGCGCGTGTGCGCGATAATTCATTTTGGAACTGACGGTTGGCGCGCTCGCGTCGATGAGGACTTCACTGCCGATAACGTTGCCCGTATCGCCGATGCCGTCGGCGAGTTGTGGCAAAAGACCAATCCGGGCAAAACGGTATATATAGGGTTCGACACCCGGCCCCTGGCGCGCGAGTTCGCTGAGCTTGCGGCGGGCGTGCTAGCGGCGCACGGGCTAGACGCCGTGCTCGCTTCGCGACCTGTCCCGACCCCTGCCCTTACGTGGGCGGCGGCTTATGACGGTGAGGCGTGCGGCGCGCTCATGGTGACGGGGTCCCATCATCCGCAGGGCTATCTGTGCCTCAAGATTCGCATGGGTGACGGCTCGACCGCCAACCAGGATGTCATCGAAGAGCTCGAAGAGACCATGGCTCCCGAGCCAATGGGGATCGAGGGGCAATATCGCACCGCGGATATCATTCCTGACTATATGCAGGCGGTGGCATCGTTTGTCGATGCCGAAGCCATCCGCGCCGCGCACCTGCGCGTGGTTGTCGATCCCATGGGCGGCGCAGCCCAGGGCTATCTAGCCGACTTGCTGCGCGAGCTTGGCGTTGAGGTGCACGAGATTCACGCCGGGCAGGCGTCTGACCAAGAAGATATCTGCCCCGACCCCGTTGAACCGTGGGTGGACGCTTGCGAGCGCACGGTTATCGAGGACGGAGCTTGCGCTGGCCTGGTGACCGACGGCGACGCCGACCGTATCGGCGCGGTTGACGAGCGCGGCAGATATATACATCCGCATCAGATCATGGCGCTCGTTTTGGGCGACTTGGTTCAATTTCGTAATTTGGAGGGGCGCGTCGTCGTCAATCTTTCATGCTCGACGCTCGTGCGTCGCATTGCCGAGGCGCTTGGCTGCCGCGTGACCGTCAAGCCAGTCGGTTTCAAATATATAGCGGCAGAGATGAAGAAGGGCGGCGTCCTCATGGGCGGCGAAGAAGCCGGTGGTATCGGCATCGCCGCGCATATGCCCGAGCGCGATGGAATCCTCGCCTGTCTGATTCTGTGTGAGCTTATGGCTAAGACGGACGCGCCTTTGGGCGTTCTGGTCGACCAACTCGAGGACAGTTTTGGTAAGACGAGTTACGGTCGACGGGATTTGCGCCTTGAGGCCGAAGATGCCGAAACGTTACGAACCCTGCTGCCGGGCGTAAACCCCAAGTCGATTTGTGGCAAGGTGCCGCAAAACGTTAGTCATATGGATGGCTTGCGTTTGGCATTCGAGGATGACACGTGGCTGCTGGTCCGTCCTAGCGGGACCGAACCAGTGGTGCGCGTCTACGCCGAGGGGTTCTCGGTGGAAGAACGTGATGAGTTGCTCGATGCTGGCTGTGCTTTAGCTAGGGGGACGTATCCGCTTTAACCATGAGACTGCCTTATATAAAGAGATGCTCGGCGAGCGGTAGGTAACGGCTGGCAAACGTTAGTCGGATTCCAAACTGTGTAGGAAATGTGTACGACCAGATTCCCGCCCACGGCGCCCCTCCGGTCTGGCAATATATCTCCTTGCCGCGCGGCCCGGTGGAACCGGATCAGCCGCGCAGGCGTGCACCTTGAGAACCGGTTACTGCGAGGATGGACACACCAGATGTGTCG
>DBEZDO010000068.1:0-31826 GCA_048187355.1 Collinsella sp. | reverse complement strand
GCCCTGACCTGCCAATATGAGATAGGTTTATTTTGGTAGGTTTTATCAGGGGAAATACTGCTGTGTCTATCTACTGATCTGAAATCTGACTACTGAATAGACTGTCTAACTAAATAGCGAGCGGCACTAACCAGCCCTTTTGCTATTCCCGGCGGGGGCCGCGGGTAAAGTTTATCGCGAGTTCCGCACGAGCCGGAGAGCACTTAATGTGCTCTCCGTGCGAGCAGGACTGTAGAGCAGGAAACTTTATCCGCGGACCCCGCCGGGAATAGCAAAAGGGCGACCCCTGTACGGAATCGCCCTTGTTGAGCTGCTTATGTTTAGCTGTTACTCGGCGTCGTGGTGACGGCGGGGCTTGCGGCCTCCGTTGTCGCCGGGACGGCGCGGACGATCGCTGCGCTCGCGACGCGGACGCTCACGGCGCTGGAAGTGCTCGCCGTCGCCTTCGGAGGCACCCTCGGCACGAGCAGGGGCCTCGGGCTTGTCCAGACGATCGAGCGAGATCTTGCCGCGATCGTCGACCTCGATGACGACGACCTTGACCTCGTCGCCCACGTTGAGGACGTCCTCGACCTTCTCCACGCGGCCCTTGGCGACGCGGGAGATATGCAGCAGGCCGTCCTTGCCGGGCAGCAGGTTGACGAAGGCGCCGAAGGGCTGGATGGAGACCACGCGACCGGTGTACTCCTCGCCCGGCTCGGGAACCTTGATGATGAGCTTGATGCGCTCGACAGCCTGATCGACGGACTCGCCGGTGCCGCCGACAAAGACGGTGCCGTCCTCCTGGATGTCGACCGAAGCACCGGTCTCGTCCTGAATGCCGCGGATGACCTTACCGCCGGAACCGATGACGTCGCGGATCTTGTCAGTCGGAACCTGGATGGAGACGATACGCGGAGCGGTGCTGCGCGTGGTGCGGCGCGGCTCGGGGATCACATCGAGCATCTTCTGCAGGATGAAGGCGCGACCCTCCTTGGCCTGCTGCAGAGCGCGGGCCAGGATGTCGAAGGTGAGGCCGGTGGCCTTGTTGTCCATCTGCAGGGCGGTGATGCCCTCGGTGGTGCCGGTGACCTTAAAGTCCATGTCGCCCAGGAAGTCCTCGAGACCCTGAATGTCGGACAGGACCACGGTCTTGCCCTCCTCCTGGATCAGGCCCATGGCGATACCGGAGACCGGGCGCTTAATGGGCACGCCGCCGTCCATAAGGGCGAGCGTGGAGCCGCAGGTCGAAGCCATCGAAGAGGAGCCGTTGGACTCCATGACCTCGGAGACGACGCGGATGGCGTAGGGGAACTCGTTCTCGTCGGGAAGCACCGGAAGCAGAGCGCGCTCGGCCAGATTGCCATGGCCGATCTCGCGGCGCTTGGGGCTACCCATGCGGCCGGTCTCGCCGGTGCAGAAAGGCGGGAAGTTGTAGTGGTGCATGTAGCGCTTGCCCTCGGTGGGCTCGATGGTATCCAGACGCTGGCCCTCGTTGAGCATACCGAGCGACAGGACGGAAAGCACCTGGGTCTGGCCACGCTGGAACAGACCAGAGCCGTGAACGAGCGGCAGGTAGTTGTCCTTCACCATGATGGGACGGATCTCGTCGGCGGCACGGCCGTCGACGCGCTCGCCGGTCTCGACGACCATGGTGCGCATGGCCTTCTTCTCGAGCTTCTTGAGCGCCACGGGGATCTCGCGCTCCCAAGCGGCCTGCTCCTCCTCGGTGAACTCGGCGCGGATGGACTCCTTCAGAGCCTCGACCTTACCGATACGGGAGAGCTTGTCGGCGTCGCGAAGGGCGGCAGCCATCTCGTCGTAGTGGGCGAAGATGCGCTCCTGGACCTCCTCGACGGGCTGGTCGAGCGGGTACTCCTTCTTGACGATGGGGCCGTTAACCTGCTCCCACTCGGCGACGAACTCATCCTGAGCCTGGCAGAAGGCAGCAAGGGCCTCCTGGCCAAACTTCATGGCGGCGAGCATGTCGTCCTCAGAGATCTCCTCGGCGCCGGCCTCGACCATCGAGATGAAGTCGGCAGAGCCGCCCAGCTCCAGGTCCAGATCGGAGTTCTCGCGCTCCTCGTAGGTGGGATTGACGATAAACTCGCCGGTCTCCACGTTGCGGCCGATGCGCACACAAGCAAGCGGGCCCTCGAAGGGCACGCCGCCGAGCGTCATGGCCAGGGATGCACCCATGACGTTGATGACATCGAAGGGGTTGACCTGGTCGGCGACGAGCGAGGTGGCGACGATGTGCACCTCGTTGCGGAAGCCATCCGGGAAGCTCGGGCGAATCGGGCGATCGATCATGCGGGCCGTGAGCGTGGCCTTCTCGCTGGGACGGCCCTCACGCTTGAGGTAGCCACCCGGGATGCGGCCGGCTGCGTACATCTTCTCGTTGAAGTCGACGGTCAGCGGGAAGAAGTCGTAGTTCTTGCGCTCCTTGGAGACGACCACGGTGTCGAGCATCGTGGTGTCGCCCTGCTTGACCAGGCAGGCGCCGGTGGCCTGCTTGGCAAGCTCGCCCGACTCAAAGGTGTAGGTCTTGCCGTACAGCTCAAAGGTCTTGGATACGAGTGTCATTGTTCTCCTTAACCCCGCAGACCCCTTGTCTGCGGGCTTCTCATGTGACGCGGGCCCCCTGCCCCCGCCACGCTTCAGAGCGTGATTGTTCGCGCCCTTACACAAAAAGAGCGCCCCGCTGCGCAGGACGCTCTTAGCATGTACAAATCCTACTGGATGTTGTCGCGGATGCCCAGAGCCTTGATGAGCTCACGGTACTCGACGATGTCGTTCTTCTTGATGTAGGAGAGAAGACGACGACGACGGCCGACGAGCATGAGCAGGCCACGACGGGTGTGGAAGTCCTTCTGGTGGGACTTCATGTGCTCGGTCAGCTCCTTGATGCGCTCGGACAGGATGGCGACCTGAACCTTGGGGTTGCCGGTGTCGACCGGGGTGTTACCGAACTGGGCAGTCAGCTCCGCCTTGCGCTCTTTGGAAACAGTCATTGTTTCACCTTTCGTTTTACGTCGCCCGCGGGCGACTCGATTCGCCTCGGACTGGGAAGCCGCCGGTGGAGCGAACAACCAAGGTCGAGGTACCAACAGGTCGGTATGTTACCACAAGCAGCCCGCGCCTGCGCATCATCACCGACCCAACATGAATTCCATCGCGCGGAGGCGCTGATCGGTGTGCGTCGCAGCCCAAACATGCGAAAGCCCGAGCAGGAATGCCGCCGTATGCGGGTCGATTCGCTCGGCCATGAGCGCATCGAAGGTCATGGACATGAGGGCGCGCAGCCATGCGGTCTCACCGGTCGACACCAATTCGGCACCTGGAACGCTCGACGCGCACGACCCGCACATGAGACCGCCCGCCTGGGCTGAAAAATACGACAGCATGGGGTCTCCGCACAGCACACAGGCCGAAAAATCGGGACGATAGCCAACGTGCGATAGCAGCTTAAAGACATATGCCGCCACAAGTAGATCCATGTGCGCTGTGTCGAGGCCGCTGCCCACCAGGGCAAGCGCTCGCTGCGTTATGGCAAAGGTAAACGGGTCCTCGGCGTCCTCGAACGAGCACACGCGCGCGACCTCGGCGATCGCGCTTGCGGCGCAGGTCGTCTCGTAATCGGGCGCAGCGCCGAGCGGCGCCTCCATAAGCTCGGCCTGAGAAACCACGTCGAGTGACCGTCCATGTGCGAGCAGCATATCGACCGTACAGAACAGCTCGCAGCGCGCAGCCAGGCGACCGCCGGGTTTGCGGGCGCCCTTTGCCACGGCACGAACCTGCCGTCCCCGCTCGTCAAGCATCGTCAAGATCAGGTCGGTCTCTTTGAGCTTCGTCTTGTCGAGGACGAGCGCCTTGGTGCGATATGTCCGGGAGCCTGCCATGCGCGCCGCGCGTCCTTAGTCCTCGGCGTTGTAGCCAAAGCGGCGAATCTGGGCCTCGTCGTCACGCCAGCCGGCCTTGACCTTCACGTCCAGCTCCAAAAAGACCTGCGTGCCAAAGATGCGCTCAAGATCGCGACGGGCGTCGATACCGATATGCTTGATCATCTCGCCGCCCTTACCGATGATGATGCCCTTTTGGCCCTCGCGCTCGACGTAAATGGTGGCGTGCACGCGCAGCACCTTCTTGGTCTGCTCGAGCGCATCGCAGATCACGCCAACGGAGTGCGGAATCTCATCACGGGTGCGGCGCAAGACCTTCTCGCGCACAAACTCGGCAACGAGCGTCTCATCGGAAGCGTCGGTACCCATGTCCTCGGGGAACCAACGCGGGCCCTCGGGCAAAAAGTGCGCAACGGTCTCGATAAAGGCATCGACGTTGAAGTTCTTGACCGACGACGTCACGATCTCGTCGTCATATTCCATGAGCTCGTGGGCGGCCTTAAGCTGCTCCATGACCTGTGCGGGGTCGGCCTCATCGGCCTTGGTAAGCACCAGGACCTTCTTGCAACGAGCGCATCTGACACGCTCGGCAACCCAAGCGTCTCCCCTACCGATCGGTTTGGTGGCATCAATCAAAAACGCGACGACATCGACATCGTTCAGCTCGAACAACGCGCTCTTGTTGAGCTCGGATCCCAAGCCGTCCTTGGGCTTATGAATACCGGGGGTATCGACAAAGACCAGCTGGTAGCCGGGGCGGTTGACGACGGCGCGCATGCGGCGGCGGGTCGTCTGGGCCACCGGCGAGGTGATGGCGACCTTTTTGCCATAGCAGGCATTAAGCAGCGTAGACTTGCCAGCGTTGGGACGACCGACCAGGGCCACAAAGCCGCTGCGGAAACCGGGCTCAACGTCACCAAAGCCCGCGAGGTTGTCGTCCTCGTCGCACAGGGCATCGAGTTCCTCGTCGCTCATACCCTCAAACGGGTCGAACTCCTCGAAATCCTCGAGCTCCTCGGTATCCACCGCGTCCAGGGACTCGTCGTCCAAAATCTCATCGGCAGGCTGCATATTGTCGGACATGGGAATCCCTTTCTAAATTAAGCCGAGCGCGTGGGCAAATACCAGCACGCCCACAATCGCGGCAGTGATGGAAAGAACGTATACAGAGGCGGCGGCGATGTCCTTCGCACGCTTGGCCAGCGGATGAAGCTCCTGGGTCGCCAGGTCGACGATGGCCTCCATGGCGGTGTTGCACAGCTCGCCGTGAATCACCAGGCCGCAGCAGATGATAATCGTGGCCCACTCGGCAATGTCGAGCCCCACGATGCAGCCGGCAATGACGGTGCACACGCCCGCCACGAGCATGACCGTAATGTTGCGCTCGGTCTTGACGGCGGTGACGAAGCCCTCCATGGCGTAGGAAAACGACTTTAAGAAGGACGGATGGTCCTTGTTCGATCCGGGAATCATAGACGGCTCCTAATCGTGGGCGTGGTTGGTGATGGGGCCGACGTGGACCAGCTTGGGGTCCTCGCCGCGCTCGAGCGCCAGATCGCGCAGGATGGCGTCCTCGCGGGCCTCCATGACCTCGGCCTCGTCGTCCTCGATGTGGTCATAGCCCAGCAGGTGCAGCATGCCGTGAACGAGCATCAGACGACACTCGTCAGCGGGGCTATTGCCAAAACCAGGGGCCTGACGGGAAATAACCTGCGGGGCCAAGATGATATCGCCGAGCTCGAGCGTCTCATCGGCGGGAATATCCTCGTCAAAGGCCGAATCGCACTCAAACGAGAGCACATCGGTGGTGCGGTCGATACCGCGCCACTCGTGGTTGAGCTCGTGCATCTCGTCCTCGTCGACATACGAAAGGGAAATCTCGACTTCACGTTCAACGCCCTCGGCAGCAAGCACAACCTCGCAGATGTGCTCCACCTCCTGCGCGTCAAGCAGCGTATCGAGCTCGGCATCGTTGCTGATCAATACACTCAACGGGACTCCTTTCGGTCACGTACGCGTTTCTCGCGCACATCATCATAAGTATCGTATGCCTCGACGATACGTCCCACCAAGGCATGGCGCACCACGTCGGCGCGCTCGAGGTGCGAAAATGCGACATCGTCGACACGGCCCAAAATCTGCTCAACGTCGGCAAGACCGCCACGACGACCCACCAGGTCGCGCTGGCTCAGGTCGCCGGTAATCACGAACTTGGAGTTAAAACCCAAGCGCGTCAGAAACATCTTCATCTGCTCAGGCGTGGTATTTTGCGCCTCGTCGAGCACCACGAAGGCATCGCCCAGCGTGCGGCCGCGCATATAGGCAAGCGGGGCGATCTCGATCACGCCGCGCTCCATAAGCTCATCGGTGCGCTCGCGATCCATCATGTCAAAAAGGGCGTCGTAGAGCGGACGCATGTAGGGATCGATCTTTTCCTCGAGGGTACCGGGTAAAAAGCCCAGGTTCTCCCCCGCCTCGACAACCGGACGCGTCAAGATCAGACGGCCCACCTCGTGACGCTTAAGCGCGGCAACGGCGAGCGCCATGGCCAGATAAGTCTTACCGGTGCCGGCAGGACCCAGGCCAAACGTGATGGTATGCGAGCGAATGGCATCCACGTAGCGCTTTTGGCCGAGCGTTTTGGGGCGAATGGCACGACCGCGATACGAAAGCAGCACGTCATCGCGAAGCGACGTAGCCTCGTGCTCACCGTCGCGCAGAACGGCCAGACAGCGCGAGACATCGTCGGCAGAAAGCGTGCGCCCGGCAGCAGCCTCACGAAAGGCATGTTCGAAAAAACGCGCCACGAGTTCGACCTCATCCGGGTCACCGCTCACGGCGATGCTATCGCCACGGGCGACCACATGGGCGCGCACCAAGTTCTCGAGTGCACGAAGGACGCCGTCGCCGACGCCCAAAACGCGCGAGGGGTCGATACCCTCGGGAACGGTAAGTCTAATCTTCGAGGCTTCCATGAACCTCCCTGCGCGCATGGACCAAGCCGGAATCATCGACTCCGATGATAGCAACATCGAGCAGGCACGGGGCTGTGAGTCCACAGGTATCGTCAAGACGGGCATGATGGAACGAGCCGAGCGTCAGGTTGTCACCATACTCGAGCACGGCACGCTCGACCGTGCCCACGCGACGACGAGCGTCGGCAATAGCGAGCTCCTGCGCGGCGGCCCGCATACGGCGGCTGCGCTCGGCCATAACCTCGGGCGGCACTTGGTCGGGCATGTCGGCGGCGAGGGTGCCGGGACGCTTGCTATAGCGGAACACGTGCATACGCGAGAAACCCACACGGCGGCACAGCGCCAGCGACTCCTCGAATTCCCCGTTCGTCTCACCAGGAAAACCGACGATGACATCGCACGAAAGAGACACCTGGGGCAAGTTGGCGCGAATCATGCGCACCGTGTCCTCAAAGGCCTCGGCGCTATAGGGACGGCCCATGCGATGCAGGGTCGCCGTGCAGCCGGACTGCACGGGCAGGTGCAAAAACGGGGCGATACGCTGCGGATAGCGCGCCATAACCTTAAGCAGGCGCTCAGAGATATCCATGGGCTCGACCGAGGAAATGCGCACATGCGGAATAGACGTGCGCTCCATGATGGCCTCGAGCAGCTCATCGATTTCGACATGCTCGTCGGTCGCGCTCTTGCCATCGTAGGCACCCAGGTTCACACCGGTCAGCACCACCTCGGGCACGCCGGCCTCCTGGGCCTCGCGAACTTGCTCGAGCACGGACTCGACGGGCACGGAGCGCTCGGGGCCGCGTGCCTTCCACACAATGCAATAGGTGCAGCGATGGTTGCAGCCGTCCTGAATCTTCACGCCCAGGCGAGAGCGACCGAGCGCATCGACCACCTCGCCATCGCTGCAGGCGGGAACGCTATCGGACTCAACGCCCAGCACCTCGCAGACACGTTCGGCGACATCGATCTTGGACGGCTCGGCGATCACGCGATCCGAAAGCTCCAACAACTCCTCGGGATGCAAATTGACCACGCAACCGGTCACGAGCACAAAGGGCTCGTTTGGATAGGCCAGCGCATGACGAACGGCCTTACGGGTCTTGGCCTCGGCCTCGCCCGTAACGGCACAGGTGTTAATGACGATCAGATCGGCATCCTGGGGCTCCACAATAGCGAAGCCCAGGCGCATAAGATCGGCAGTGATACGGTCGGACTCAACCCGGTTGACACGGCAGCCGAGGTTGACGACGGAAATATGGGGTGCGAGCACGCGGGCTCCTTAATCGAGGATATCGTCGAGGGCACTCTTGATACGGTCGGTCACCGACTTCTTACCGGAAGCGACGTCATCGCCCATCTCATCGGCAAAAGCACGGAGCAGCTCGCGTTGCTTATTGGAAAGATTGGTGGGAACGACCACGCGCAGTTGCACGATCAGGCGGCCACGCGAACCGCCACCGCCAATGCGCGGCATGCCGTAATTATTGACGCTCACAGTGTCGCCGTACTGGGCGCCGGCGGGAACCGTCACCTTAACGACCTCGTCGGGCATAATGCCCTCGACCTCGATCTCGCAGCCGAGCGCAGCCTGCGCAATCGAGATATCGCTCACCAGGTACAGGTCGTCACCGTTGCGCTTAAAGCGCTCATGGTCGGCAACACGCACGTTGACAATCAGGTCGCCCGAGGGCTCGCCGCGAAGGCCGGCCTCGCCAAAGCCGCTCACACGCAGCTGGCGACCGGTCGAAACGCCGGCGGGAATATCGATGTCGATCTTTTCGTGCGAAGGCGTGCGGCCCTGACCGTCACAGGTCTCGCAGGGATGGTCGATGACCGTACCCTCGCCATGGCAGTCGGGGCAAGGCGAGGAAGACTGAACCTGGCCCAAAAACGATCGCTGAACCGTCGTGACGTAGCCCGTACCGTGGCAGCGGCCGCACTGCTTTTCCTGTGCGCCCTCTGCCCTACCGGTGCCATTGCAGTCCTCGCAGGGGGCAAGGCGGTCATAGCTGATCGTCTTTTTACAGCCAAGCGCAGCTTCCTCGAGCGTCACCGAAAGCGAGATGGCCATGTCACGTCCGCGACGACGCTCACGACGGCTGCGGGCGCCACCGCCGGCACCGCCGCCAAAGAACGACGAGAACAAGTCGTCCATGCCCATGCCACCAAAGATATCGTTGATATCGACGTAGCCCGAACCACCAGGGCCGTCGGCGGTGCCGTAACGGTCGTAGTTAGCACGCTTCTGCTCGTCGGAAAGAACGGAATAGGCCTCGTTGAGCTCCTTGAACTTGGCCTCGGCCTCGGGGTCGTCCGAAACGTCCGGGTGTACGGTACGGGCCTTCTTTAGAAACGCGCGCTTAATCGTCCGCGCGTCGGCATCCTTGTCGACGCCAAGTACCTCGTAGTAATCCCTATTTTCCGACACGACCGAATCCTTCCGACTTTCATTATTGTCACAGTGCGTCCTATACCCAAGCTGGGCCGGCCGCAAACAGAGGGCTAGATGTTATTGCATTTGATACGGCGAAAGCATGGCCCGTTGCGAGCAGCTCGCAAACCAAACCGACACGAGCGCGAACATGAAGCCGTTGGCAAAACCGTTGGCAAACTGCATCGCACCGCGCTTCCACCACAGCAGACTACGATGAAGCACACCGTCCGAAAGCACCATAAACAGGCCCATGGTAAACGGAATAAAGCACATCACGGCAAAGGCCGAGAACACGCCCGAAATGGCCGACAGCACCAAAAACGGCGCCACGATGCCCATCAGGTAAAAACCGGTACGAGCTTTGCCTTCCAAGCGCTCGGCTTCAACATGGGCGCGGCCGACCAGGTCGCCGCCCGCGGCACCGTTGGTGCCAGCATGCCCCATGCCGCTAATGCGGACCTCGTCGCCATCGTGCGTGCCGGCAGGAAACTCAATTGTCTGCTCGGAGGTCACACGGGTCCGCCCGCTGCCGCCGCAATCGGGGCAGGGGTCGGCGACGACCTTACCGGAACCGCCGCACTCGGGGCAGACTGACTGAAACGTGCCCGCACCAAACAGGAAGGACAGGTCGACGTCGATGTGGCCGCGGCCGCCGCAGCTCGGGCAGGTATGGGCATGCTCGGAGGAGACAGAACCCGAGCCGCCGCAATGTCCGCATGTATCGAAACGCGTGTAGCGGACGGTCTTGCGGGCACCGCCCTTGGCCTCCTTGGCGTCAAGTTTGATATCGACGACCACATTGGCGCCGTTCTCGGGATTGTAGGCAGCCTGGCCGCGACGCTGCTGGCCCCAGGCGCCACCAAAGGGAAAGCCGCCCTCAAAGGGATTGCCATAGCCTGTGTTGCCGGCGTAGCCGCCACCATAGGGCGAAGCCGTAGGAGCACCGGCAAAGGGATTGCCCGAGCGCATGGCGTCGTAGCGCGCACGTTTTTGCTCATCCGAAAGCACGGCGTAGGCCTCGGAAACCTCTTTAAACTTTTCCTCGGCATCCGGCTCTTTGTTGACGTCCGGATGGAGCTTGCGGGCCTTTTGCTGAAAGGCCTTTTGAATATCACGCGAGGTGGCGTCCTTGGAGACACCCAGAATCTCGTAATAATCTTTTTCGTTCATCGTCGCCATGCGCGGCAACCTCCTGCTCACAGCAGCGTATATATTCCGGTAATTCTACCCGAGCGGCCTAAGCTAGATCCCAAAACAGCTCGAACAGAACATTTCCATCGAGCCAGCCCAAGTGTGTCGGCGCCAGACGAGCTCGAACATGGCCCGCGACGACATCTGCCGAAGTGAAAGGTCCCTCATGGACCCCGAGCGTCTCGGGCACCCAAGTGGCAAGACCCAATTCGAGCGCGCGATCGCAGGCAGCTGCCAGCTCATCGGCCGGGATGACACGAGCCGCGCGAACCAAAAGGTCGGACGCGACACCGCGCGTCATGCGACAAGCAAGCATCAGGTCTTCGGCCGCAGCCTCGCGCTGCGACAGATATTCGGCCTCGAACGCCGTCGCGACATCGTCACGTTGCACCAGACGCACGCGGTACGAATCGCCTCGAGAAGACACGCCGGGGAACAAACCTACAAGACGGTCGAAATCCTCGGCGTCGAGCATGCCCGCGGCGGAACGACCCAGGCCCAGGTAGCCCCGTCCGGTCCAGTAGGCAATGTTATGGGCGCACTCATGGCCGTCGAGCGCATAGCTTGCCACCTCATAGGGATGATAGCCGGCCGCACCCAGACGCTCACGCGCCACATCCATGCACGAAGCTTGAAAATCCTCGTCGGGCTCGAGCGACTCATCGCGGCACGCCATGCGATAAAGGGGCGTCCCCTCCTCGAGCGTGAGCGGGTAGACCGACACATGATGCGGAGCCGCCGCCAGCACGCCATCGAGCGTGCGCTTCCAACTCGCTGCGGTCTGCACGGGAAGTCCGCACATGAGGTCGCACGACACATCGAGGCCAGCGTCCTTCACCGTCGCGATGGCGGCGAGCGCCCGATCGGCATCGTGAATACGGCCGATGGCGGTAAGTTCGGTGTTATCGAGCGTTTGCACGCCCAGAGAGACGCGTGTGACACCAACCTTGGCAAGCGCAGTGGCAAGCTCGGCGGTCAGCGACTCGGGATTGGCCTCGCAGGTAAACTCAACGGGGGCGCACCACGCACGAATACGCCGCGCCAGCTCCACCAGGCGCTCCCCCGCCAGCGACGGCGTACCGCCGCCAACATAGACGGTGCGGATATGGTCAAGGGCCCCAGCCTTGCCAAAAGCATCGAGGCGCGCGAACAACTGCTCAAAATAGACATCGAGCGCAGCGCTCAGGTCGCACGGAGCAAAACTGCGCGAGTCAAAGTCGCAGTACCGGCACTTTTGGGCACAAAACGGCACGTGCACGTACAGCGCGGTAACGGCCACCCTTAAGCCTCCAGCGGATGAGGGGGCACCGATTCGCCGGCGGCAAGGGCAGCCTCGCAGGCCACCACATCGCGCTCGATCTCATCAACCAGAGCCATGAACTCCTCATACGTGGAGCAGCGCACCACATGGGCACGCCAAGCGGCGGCATGGGGCATGCCTTTTAAGTACCAGCTTGCGTACGTACGGGCACGCGACATGAGCGGCAGGAGCTCATGCGTCAGCGTTAGGTGCTCACGCAGGGCGTCTAAGCGCTCGACGGAGCTACGCGCCGGCACCGGCGTGCCATCGAGCGCAAGGGCGCGAGCATCACCGAACACCCACGGATTGCCGTAGATGCCGCGCGCGATAAACACCGCGCTGGCACCCGAGCCTTGCAGATGCTCAGCAGCGTCCTCGGCCGAGAACACATCACCCGAACCAATCACGGGAATCTCGACGGCGTCGGCAACCTCATCGACGACCGACCAATCGGCCTGGCCCGTATAGAGCTGCGTGGCACAACGACCGTGCACGGCAACTGCAGAGGCGCCCGCCCCTTCAAGCATCTGGGCAAACGTTGCGGCGTTGCGGTCCTCGGCATAAAAACCCTTGCGGATCTTCACGGTCACGGGAACATGCGCCGCGCCCACCGCTGCCTCGACAATCTTCTCGGCCAGGTCGGGCGTGCGCATAAGCGCCGAGCCTTCGCCCTTAGTAACGACCTTGCGAGCCGGACAGGCCATGTTGATATCAATCAATGACAGGCGATCGCCCACACGCTCCTCGACGGCGGCGACGGCACTCGCAAACTGCTCGGGCTTGGAGCCAAAGAGCTGCACGCAAATCTGCTGCTCCTCGTCGGCCGGTAGCACCAGGCGCCACGTTTTGTTGCTAGCAAAGGCAAGGCCCGCCACGCTCACCATCTCGCTGTAGGCAAGGTTGGCACCGCGGCGGCGGCACATGATGCGATAAGCGGGGTCGGTTACGCCCGCCATGGGAGCCATAAGGAACGGCTGCTCGGCATAGGCGCCCAGCAGCCGCTTGCTGTATTCGGAAAGCGCCATAGACCTACTCGTCCACCTTGAGGATCGCCATAAAGGCCTCCTGCGGGACCTCGACCGAGCCGATGGCCTTCATGCGCTTCTTGCCCTCTTTCTGCTTCTCGAGCAGCTTGCGCTTACGCGAGATATCGCCGCCATAGCACTTTGCAAGAACGTCCTTGCGACGCGCTTTGACGGTAGAACGGGCGATGATCTTGTTGCCGATAGCACCCTGGATGGGAACCTCGAACAGCTGACGCGGGATGATCTCCTTAAGTTTGTCGCACAGACCACGGGCCAGGCCATAGGCCTTGTCCTTATGGACGATAAACGACAGCGCGTCCACCTCGTCGCCCGAAAGCAAGATATCGAGCTTAACGAGCTCGGAGGGACGGTACTCGTTGAACTCGTAGTCGAGCGAGGCATACCCCTTGGTGCGACTCTTGAGCTGGTCAAAGAAGTCCAAAATGAGCTCGGCAAGCGGCATATCGAAGCGCATCTCAACCGACTTGCTCGTGAGATGGATCATGTCGGTAGTAATGCCGCGGTGCTCGATGGCGAGCTGCATGACGGCACCCGTGTACTCAGGCGGGCAGATGATCTTTGCCTTGAGGTAGGGTTCCTCGATGCGCTCGATGCGCGTGGCCTCGGGAAGATCCTGCGGGCTGCGGACATCGATCATTTCGCCGTCGGTCTTGTAGACGTGATAGTCGACCGAGGGACTCGTGGCAATGAGGTCCAGGTTGAACTCGCGCTCCAGGCGTTCCTTGACGACTTCCATGTGCAGCAGACCCAGGAAGCCCACGCGGAAGCCAAAGCCGAGCGCCACCGAGGTCTCGGGCTCCCACACCAACGACGGGTCGTTGACGTGCAGCTTATCAAGCGCGTCACGCAGGTTCTCGTAGTCCTTGTTATCGATCGGGAACAGGCCCGTATAGACCATGGGCTTGGCCTCGCGGTAACCGGGAAGCGGCTCGGGGCAGGGATTCGACGCCCACGTGAGGGTATCGCCCACGCGAACGGCCTCGGGATCCTTCAGGCCCGTGACCACGTATCCGACCTCGCCGACCGTCAGCGCGTCGACCGGCGTCTCGGCGGGACGCTTGACGCCCACGCCATCGACCAAAAAGTCGCCCTTTGCCTGCATCATGCGCAGGGTATCGCCCTTTTTAATGGAGCCGTCAAAGATGCGCACCGTGGCGACGACACCACGATACTCGTCGAAGTACGAATCCAGGATGAGTGCCTTGAGCGGCGCGTTCGCATCGCCCTTGGGCGGAGAGATCAAAAAGACAATGGACTCCAGCAGATCGTGGATGCCCTCGCCGGTCTTGCCCGAGACACACACGGCATCATCGGCAGGGATCGCCAGGTCATCCTCGATCTCGGTCTTAACCTCATCGGGATGGGCCGAGGGCAGGTCGATCTTGTTGATGGCCGGCACAATGTCCAGATTGGCGTTCATGGCAAGCGTCGCGTTCGAGACGGTCTGCGCCTCAACGCCCTGCGTGGCGTCGACAACGAGCACCGCGCCCTCACAGGCTGCCAGCGAGCGCGAGACCTCATAGGTAAAGTCCACGTGGCCCGGCGTATCGATCAGATTGAACTGATACGTCTCGCCATCGTCGGCATCATAGGACACGCGAACGGCATTGGACTTGATCGTGATGCCGCGCTCGCGCTCGATATCCATGGTGTCGAGCAGCTGCGACTCCATGTCGCGTTCGTCGACTGTATGGGTGAGTTCGAGGATACGGTCACTGATCGTGGACTTGCCATGGTCGATGTGCGCAACAATCGAGAAGTTGCGGATGTGGGAAATGTCAATTGAAGTATTCATGCGGACTATCTTACCCGAGCGGTACAAAAAATGGAGCCTGTACCATAAAACAGGCTCCATTTATGCGCGTAATCTGTTTGGTGTGAAATTTACAACTTAGGCGTTGATGCTGTTCACGAGCTTGGCAAGACCGGACTTGCGGTTGGAAGCCTGGTTCTTGTGGATAACATGCTTGGCGGCAGCCATGTCGAGACGCTTGGTGACGGTCTTGAGGGCAGCCTGGGCCTTCTCGGCGTCGCCCTCGGCGACGGCGGACTGGACGTGCTTGGTCAGCGTCTTGAGCTCGGACTTGACAGCCTTGTTACGCATGCGAGCTGCCTCATTGGTGCGGATACGCTTCTTCTGAGACTTGATGTTTGCCACTTCTGGAGTTCCTTTCGAGTTCCTTGCAAAAAATGTATGACACCTCTGAGACACGGTGAGGTCATGCAAGCGCCTACTATAGCACGCTCCCCCTCAAAGGGATAGAACGAATTTGTCAAATAGGCAGGTATCATCACGATTTTCTCAAGATGTTCGTAATCCAGAGCAAAAGCGCGGTCTGAGAATCGGCCGAACCCTTGAGCGCGAGCTCCACATCGACCGCCCCCTCGAGCGCTGCGACGAGCTCTGCCATCGAAAAGCGACGTGCCCAGGTCAGGTGATTCTTGACCTGCCAGGACTGGAGCTTGAGCGTTGCGGCCAGCTCACGACCCTGTCCGCGCGCATCGAGCGCTTTGGCAACGATAAGCTCGCGAATGCGGCCGCACAGCAATGTGTAAGTCCACACGTAGCTCTTAGCGGGAAGTAGATTGAAGAGCTCGAGCGAGCGGCGCATGTCACGGGCCGAGACCGCATTGAGAAAGTCCCAGGGTTGAACCTCGGCCGTACGTACAATCCAGCGCTCAACGTCGGCAAGCTCAATTTGCGGTGCCTCGACCATCTGGGCAAGCTTAGCCAAGTCGTTATCGAGCATGCGAGTGTTTTCACCCGAACGCGAGACGAGTTCCTCGGCGGCCGCCGTCGAGATCGACTTGCCGCGCTGCGTCGCCATCTGCTGCACGCGACGCGGTAGCTCCCAGCGCTTGGTGCCGGAGCAATCGATCACGGCCTTCTTGTCGATCTTGGCGATCGCCTTATACAGGCGCGTGTTCTTGGCAAGCGAGTCGGCGATGATAAGGCAAACCGTCGTGGGGCTGGGACTCGCCAGATAGTCGACAAGCGGCTCGGAGGTCGCTTTGGCGAGTTTTGAGCAGCCGTCAAGGATTACCAGGCGAAACTCGCTGCCCATGGGAAAGGTGTTGAGCGATCCGATAATCGACTCGATATCGGGGTCTTTGGTCATATCGCGCTCGTCGAGGTTGAATTCGACCATGCCCGTCTTTTCCAGACGCGCCTTCATACGTGAGACGGCATGGTCGCGTTTGACTCCGTCGGTACCGACGATCAGATATGCCGGCAACAGACCGGTTTCGGACATCGCGCTCCCCTCCCGCAGACCTTCGTATTCGTTCCGTGCCATTCTAGCCCAGGGGCCCACCACACGCCAACGACGTCCTCACGGTCGCTGGCATCGCATCGCAAAGCCATTCGCAGTCGGCATGACGGTAATGTCGCCGTGTTCGATAGTGCACGCGAACACGCCGCCCGCATCCTTAACGGCATCGATGCAGGCATCGGACGGATGGCCGTATCGATTCCCCTCGCCCGCGCTCGCGAGGGAAAGCTCGGGCTTCAAGACGTCCAGCAACTCACCATCGACTGAAACCTTAGAGCCGTGATGCCCAAGTTTAAGGACATCGATATCCCCCACCTCCTGCACGAATTCCCGTTCTTGGTCGAGCTCGGCATCGCCGGTGAGGAGCATACGCAGGCCCTTGCCTTCCTGAACATAAGAGAGCAGCAGGACAAGCGAGTCATCATTTCCCTCGCCATCCACGGACTCGAATGGCCACATCACGCGGGCGCAAAATGAGCCGATGTCGACCGTATCCCCACGGCGCACCTGCCGATACTCAACGCCAGGTCGGTTCAATACCTCGGCAGGAGCATCCTCCAGCGCATCCGCCGCCACGGCAATCGTTCCGACCGAAAACCGTCCGAGCACGGCAGGCAGACCACCCCAGTGGTCCTCATCCCAATGCGTCACAAAGACGGCATCGATATGGTGCACGTTATTTCGAACCAACGCCGCTACCACGCGCTCGTCGAGCCCGCAGTCGACGAGTGCTACCGCGCCGCCCTGGCGGATAAGAATCGCATCCGCCTGGCCCACATCGAGCACCGTCACCGAAGGCGGAGCGAATCGATCCCAGTAGACGTACGGAATCGCAGCCAAGAGCACCAGGCATGCAAGCCCCACCGCCATAGGACGTGCACGGGGACGCGGCCACCAGACCAGCAGAACCGCCAGCAAACACGGCACTAGGTAAATCCACACGCTATCGGGCGACACACTCACGGATGCACCCGGCACGGCGGCAAACAGCTGCTCGAAGAACAGCGCGCAGCGGGCGGCAATCATGGGCACAATGAGCGCCCAAGTCCGCAAAGGTGCCACGAGCGAAAAGGGAACCATCACGATCGACACAGCAAGCAGTACGCTCACCACCGGGCCGATGACCGCATTTGCCAGCGGAGCAATGAGCGAGAACGTACCGAAGGCAGGAATGGTAATGGGAAGTGTCGCCAGTTGCGAGCACAACGTGACGGAAAGCATGCCGGCAACGCCCGATGGCACACCCAGCTCACCCAAAGCGTAGGTCGCATAGGGGCAAAAGTACAGAATGGCTAAAACGCTGGCGCATGAAAGCTGAAAGCCCATCTCGAACAGCACCGTCGGCCGCAGTAGCACAAAGATGGACATGGTTACGAAGAGTGCCGATGCACCGTGCCGGCGACGCCCCGCGCCGTTTACGACAAGCGTCGCGAACACCATGCAGCACGCGCGCACGGCCGAGGGAGACGCGCCCGTAAAGGCAGCGTAGCCCACAAGCGTTACCGCCAATATCGCCCGCTGAAGACCACGTGAGCACCGAGTCTTTTGCAATACACCCTCGATTACAAACCCCACGATAGCCAAATGGCTGCCCGAGACGGCGATAAGATGCGCCGTTCCCGTTACCGAAAACCAGTCGCCCGCCGGCTGGGCGCGTAGCTCGGCCGAACGACCGCAGACGACACCGGCTATGAGCGCACGCGCCGGGTCGGTCGCAGGCGCGATGGACGCTAGCAGCCCATTTCGCAGCCGAAGCAGCGGCCCCGGAGAGCACTCGTCGACCGACACAATCCGAACGGCTTGAACCTTGCGCACCTCGCCTCGGAGCACGCGCGATCGTCCATATGGATCGTTCTCAAAACGTGAAACGCGACCGATAACACGCACGTGCGCCCCGACCTTGAGCTCGCGGTCAAACGATAGACGAACCGTTGCCAAGTTCTTACCGTCCGCGCGTGCCTCGCAGGTATAGGAATACACGTCGTCGTTTATGGATGGATCGCCCTGCACGACAAACTCGAGGCCGCTTGCCGCTCGAGCGTCGAGCGCCTTCGAGGCGTTGAGCGCGCCCGCAGCCCACCACGCCGAGACGACCGCTCCCGCCACGAGACCGACGGACGCGGCATACAGCCACCGCTTCCAAGGAGCAAGCGGTGCACAAAATTGAGCCAGCACAACGAATACCGCCGCCGCAACGGGAATGGCCCATAGCAGCCCGACCGCCGGCGCCTGCTCCCTCAGCAGCACATCAGCGGCCACGTTGAGCACCAAGGCGCAGCTCATGCACACGCCGGCACACAGGGCCATCGTCCACGGCATCAGGGGCCGCGGAGGCATCACATGCTCGCGCTCGGTCGCACTCATACGCAGATGCAATCTTTGATTTTGGCAAGCTTCTTCTCGCCGATTCCCGACACACGCATCAGATCGTCAACCGAGGCAAAAGCACCGTTCTTTGTCCGTTCATCGATAATCGACTGGGCCATGGAGGGACCGATGCCCGAGAGCGTCTGCAGCTCTACCGCGCTTGCCGTATTGATGTTTACTAGGCCTGTTGCGCCACTCACGCCCGATGATGTGGAAGCCCCACCATCAACACCGGCTTCCGCAATGGACGCCTGCTGCTCCCCTACCGTTGGAACATGGATTTTTTGTCCATCAGTGACCTTAGATGCCCGATTAAGCCCCGTAACGTCAGCCTCGGGCGCCAGCCCGCCGGCGGCATCGATCGCCTGGGATACCCGTGCCCCGTCTTTGAGCCTGTATACACCGGGCGACACAACGGCGCCATCGACATCGACATAGACCTCTGCCGCGGCAGAAGCCTTAGTCGAAGAGCCTTCGGATGTCTTTCCGCTCGAAGCATCGCCGGATCCCGGCTCCACTAACGAGCCCGTACCATCAGTGCGCTCAAACGACACACCGCCGGCACCGCCGCCAAGGTTCGCCATCGCCAAGCCGCTCGCCATCGCAATGACGCCCAGCATCGCCACCACCACAGCCTTATGACCGAGCAGCTTGCCTGCCCAGCGGTCCATCTTTTTGACCCGTTCGTGTTGTTCGCGCTGCGCCATAGCAAAACCTCCCAACAACATCGTGTCAGGAAAAGAGCCCTGCAACAGCCATGCTTCAAAACCGGTTTTCGCGGTCAAACCAAAAGCTGACCAAAACCTTGCACAAATCTGTCCATTTATTCAGGCACACGTCAGCAAATGAACACTTAGCCGCAAAATGCCCAGATAGCAAAAGACCGACGATGCAAGCGCATCGTCGGTCTATGCACAAATTTACTCGTGATCTTGGTAAATCTCACGCGGAGCAAGCTCCGAATGTTTGCGTTTTAAGGTCTTAGGGGCCTTATACGTGTTGCTTTCGAAGTCGATGTACTCGGTCTGCTTGAGTAGGCGCTCGATCATCTCCTCGTGATCGAACAGCTCCCAGGCCTCATGCACGGCATCGAGTTTAGCGTGCGTCTCGGGACGACGCGGCATAAACAGCGTGCAGCAGTCGGGAGCGGCCTCAGTCGAGATATCGAACGTACCAATCTCCTCGGCGCGCGCGATAATCTCCTGCTTGTCCGAACCGATGAGCGGACGGAACACGGGGATCTTCACGGCCTCGTTAACGGCCATGATATTCTCAAGCGTTTGGGAGGCAACCTGTCCAAGCGATTCGCCCGTCACGATGGCCTTGGCGCCCTCGATGTGTGCAATGCGCTCGGCAACCGAATACATAATGCGGCGATACATGATCACGCGCAGGTTGCTGGGACAGGTGACCGAAATCTCACGCTGGCAGTCGCCAAACGGCACCACGTACAGGCGGCCGATCTGGACACCCGGCTCAAGCGCACGAATGATGTCCTGCACCAAATACTCGCTCGTATCGGGCGTCTGCGGACGACCTGAGAAATGTACCGGCACGCACACCGCGCCGCGACGCGCGAGCATCCAGGTTGCCACCGGAGAATCAATACCCGACGACAGCAGCGTCACGACCTTGCCGGCAGAACCCACCGGCAGACCGCCCACGCCGCGCTCGGAGCGCGCGTACACATAAACGCTACCCTGGACCACCAGTACGTGCACCATCGCATCGGGGTCGTGCATTTGAACCTTTTTATCGGGGAAGGCCTCGCACAGCACCTCGCCCACCTGACGATTGATGTCAATCGAGGTGAGCTCATAATCGGTATTGGAGCGCTTGGCGTGCACCTTAAACGAATCGAAGGAACCAAACTCGCGCAGCGCCTTCACGGCGGCGGCACAGTACTCCTGAGGGTCGCGATTGGTGTGATACGCCAAAGACACACGAGCAACGCCGGGAACGGTGCGAATGACACGCGCCGCCTCGTCGGCCTGATGCTCGTTAAAGGTCACGAGGATATAACCGGAAATTCGAGACACGGCATTCACGGAAAAGGCGGCCAAGGCCGCCTTGATGTTATCCATGAGGATATGCTCAAAATGTGCGCGGTTCTTACCCTTCAGTCCAACCTCGTGATAGTGGACCAGGCAGACGCGAGCCGCCATTTAGGCTTCAGCAACCTTGTGGCCGAGCGCCTTCTCGTAACGGGCCTCGTCGTAAGAGATGTCGCCGTCGACAATCTCGTCCATAGCCATCGAGATGGTGTCGGCACCGGAAAGCCCGATGGTGATGTCATCGACATCCTGGACGGCAAGCACGCGGTTGTGCTGGCCACGCAGCATGCTATTGATGTCGCAGGCGCGCTTGGAGGCAAGCGAAGCGAGCAGGAAGCGGTTGTGATCGGTCTTCTCCAGAAGATCGTCAATGCAAGGCTTTACAACGGACACGGACCTCAGATCCTTTCATGCATATCGAGAACGCGAACGAGCTCATCGGTCGCGCGGTCGAGATCGTCATTAACCACGACGTCGTCGTAGCGGTCGGCAAGGGCAAGCTCATCGGCGGCGTTTGCCATACGCAGCTCAATCGTCTCGGGCGTCTCGGTACCGCGACCGACCAGACGCTCGCGGAGTACCTCAAGCGAAGGCGGCTTGATAAAGATCAGCACGGCCTCGGGGAAACGCTCCTTCACCTGCAGGGCGCCCTGGACATCGATCTCCAAAATCAGAGATGCGCCAGAGGCGAGCTTGGATGTGACCTCGCTCACCAACGTGCCGTAGCAGTTACCGTGGACCTCGGCCCACTCAACAAACTCACCGTTTGCCACGCGGCGGTCGAACTCCTCGCGCGTCAGAAAAAAGTAGTTGACGCCGTCGACCTCACCTTTGCGTGGTGCTCGCGTGGTAGCCGAAACCGTCAGGCCCAGGTTCGAGCGGCGCTCGCGCACACGAGTGACGAGCGTGCCCTTGCCTGCGCCTGACGGTCCAGAAATCACAAAGAGCTTGGAATCCTGAGCGCTCACTTATTTGGTCAGCTGCTCGAGGAGCTGCTCGCGCTGACGGACGCCGAGGCCCTGGACGCGACGGGTAGCGGAGATACCGAGCTCCTCCATGATCTTGGCGGCCTTGGCCTTACCATAACCAGGGAGAGACTCGATGAGAGTGGAAACCTTCATGCGGGAAGCGATGGGATCATCGGAGTTGAGCACGGACTCGAGGGACTTCTCGCCCTTCTTGATCTGCTCGCGAAGCTCAGCGCGGGCGTGACGTGCGGCAGCAGCCTTCTCAAGAGCCTGCTTGCGCTGCTCATCGGTAAGCTGAGGGAGTGCCATTCGTACCTCCAAATAGTTGGGTTATATCTGATTCAATAATTGGCATTTTAGCACGTAGAACGTACAAAATGCCCAATCGCGGCTCCATAGGTTAGACGATACCCGCAAAAAGTGCAATATACTGCGCCCAAAGTTAAGCCCCTGACCTGCGATTCCACACAAAGGATGGGAAAGTTTTCGCAGGCACAGGGGCTATTTTGTGCTAATGAGACCCAAAAGTGGTGACTTAGGGGAATCTTTTACGCGACGTTTTCGACCAGCTCGGCGACGATGGCGTCAAAGGCGGCAACCGGATCGTCGGCGCCGGTGATGGGACGGCCCACCACAATGTGACTTGCGCCGCGCTCGATAGCCTGGGAAGGCGTCGCCACGCGGGACTGGTCACCAAGAGCGGCGCCCACCGGACGCACACCCGGAGTCACGATCAGGGCATCAGGACCCAGCAGCTCACGCATGTCGTGAGCCTCCATCGGCGAGCACACGATGCCATCGATGCCGTTGGCCTGAGCGAGCTTTGCCAGGCGGGCGGCCTCCTCGGCCACAGGCGACTCGACGCCGATCTCGCTCAAGGCATCCTGATTCATGCTCGTGAGCACGGTGATGGCGACGAGCTTGGCGCGGTCCTCGCGCGCCTCCTCGGCACCCTCGCGGCAGGCAGCGAGCATGGCGCCCGAACCCAAGCCGTGAACCGAGAGCAGGTCGGCACCGGCAAGCGAGGCCGAACGGGCGGCACCGCGAACCTGATGTGGAATGTCATGGAACTTAAGGTCAAGGAAGACCTTAAAGCCCAGGTCCTTAAAGGTCTTGACGATCTCAGGGCCCTCAGCGTAATAGAGCGTCATACCAACCTTGAGCCAGGCGGCATGGCCCGAAAGCTCGTGGGCGAGCTCGAGCGCACGCTCACGATCGCAGTCGAGGGCGACGATTACGCGGTCGCGGGCATCGGTCTCTAGCATTCGAAAGCACCTACCAGCTCGTTGATGTCCTTTACGCCCTGGGACTCGGCCCAGGCCTCGAGCTCATGCGCGATCTTGAGCGAAGCGCACGGATCGACGAAGTTGGCCATACCGACCGACACGCAGGTGGCGCCGGCCAGGATAAACTCAGCCGCATCCTCACCGGTCATGACACCGCCGACACCGTTGATGGGGATATCGACGGCCTGGGCAACCTCCCAGACCATGCGCACAGCGATGTGGTGGCACAGCGGGCCCGAAAGGCCGCCCTTGGGCTTGGCTACGCGGGACTTGCGGGTATGGACGTCGATGGCCATGCCCTGAATGGAGTTGATGACCGAAAGGCCGTCGGCGCCGGCGGCCTCGAGGGCCTTGGCGATCTCGGCGACGTTGACCGGTGCCATCTTCACGAACAGCGGCTTATCGGTCACCTTGCGGCAGGCAGCCATAACGGAAGAGGCGCCCTCGGGCGTGGAGCCCATGGCGGCACCGCCGGCGGCAATATTGGGGCAGCTCACGTTGATCTCGTAGCCGGCAGCCCAGGGGCACAGCTCGACATACATCTCGAGTGCGCGGACAAACTCGTCAACGGAGTGGCCGGCAACCTGACAGATGACCTGGCAGCCGTCCTTGGAGAGCTGCTCGAGCCACGGACCGGACTCGCGAGCAAAGGCGGCAACGCCGGGGTTCTGAAGGCCCACGGAGTTGATCATACCGCCGGGGATCTCGGCCATGCGGGGCGCGGGGTTGCCGGGCCAGGGCTCGGCAGCGCAACCCTTGGTGGTGATGGCGCCCAGCTGGGAAACATCAAAGAAGTTCTGGAACTGCCAACCGTAGCCAAAGGTACCGGCTGCAGTGTTGATGGGGTTCTGCATCTTGACGCCGCCGAAATCGACGGCCATGTTCACGGTACCCACTAGAAGACCACCACCTTGGAAGCATCGAACACGGGGCCGCACATGCAAGCACCCTTCATACCGTCGACCGTCTCGACATTGCAGGTGTTGCAGGCGCCAAAGCCACAGCTCATCATGCGCTCGAGCGACACCTCGCAGTACACACCGGCCTCGGCGGCAGCGGCGGCGACTTTCTTCATCATGACGGCGGGACCGCAGCTGGCGACGTAGTCGTAGCCGCCCTCGCCGAGCAGCTCGGCTGCCGGGTCGGTGCAAAAACCGTGCGTGCCCAGCGTGCCATCATCGGTGCACACGTTAACTGTGGCGCCCAGCGCGCGGAACTCATCGACACCCACGGCCTTGGAAGCGGTGCCAAAGCCCAAGCACACGTCCACATCAACACCCTGCTCGGCAAGCATACCGGCAAGACACAGCACAGGCGGAACGCCGATGCCACCGGCGACGAGCAGGGCCTTCCTGGTGCCCTCGGGTACCATCCAGCCACGACCACCGGGGCCCAGTAGGTTGGAGGTGGAGCCAGGACCCATCTGGGACAAACGACGGGTATCGTCGCCCACGACGGCGTACCACAGCTCGACGGTGCCGGCCACGGCGTCGGCGCGGTAGTAGCTCAGGGGCACGCGAAGCAGCGAGGACGCATCGCCGGGTACGGCGATGTTCACAAACTGACCGGGCTTGAGCGCACTTGCAAGCTTGGGGGCCGAGATGACGAGCGAGAAGATGCCGTCGGCGATCTCCTGGTTCGAGACGACCTCGAAGTCGTGCATGCGTGCAGTGGAAGGTGTGGGCATAGACGCTCCAATCCCCCATGCGGTTGCATGGTCCAAACGAATAGAAAGCGCGGCACCGCAAGGGCGCCGCGCACAAAAGCGATAAGGCTATGCTAGCAGATGCAGCCGTCAGCGAGCGTCTGCTTACCGCCGACAAACACATCGGTGGCACGACCGGTGAGCGTGCGGCCGGCAAAACCGGAGTTCTCGGCGCGCGACTCGTAACCGTCCTCGCCAACCGTCCAGGTGGCGGACGCGTCGAACACGGTCAGGTCGGCGACGGAGCCCGCCTTGACCTGAACCTGGTCGAGGCCCAGGATCTCACGCGGCTTGATGGCCATGAGCTCGACCATGCGGCCCATGCTCATCTTGCCCGTGTTGACCAGCTCGGTGAGTACGAGTGACAGCGAGGTCTCGAGGCCGATCATGCCAAAGGGCGCGAGCTCGAACTCACGGGCCTTCTCCCACGGGGTGTGGGGAGCGTGATCGGTGACGATAACATCGACGGTGCCGTCGATGACGCCCTGACGGATGGCCTCGGCATCCTCCTCGGTACGCAGCGGCGGGTTGACCTTGAGCGAGGTGTTGTAGGTCTCGTCCAGGTCGTTCTCGGTCAGGAACATGTGGTGCGGGGTGGCCTCGCAGGTAACCTGAACGCCAGCGGCCTTACCGGCACGCACGATCTCCAGGCCATGGGCGGTGGAGATGTGCTGGATGTGCAGCTTGGCACCAGTCAGCTTGGCGATCTCGATGTCGCGGGCGATCTGGAGCTCCTCGCCGGCAGCCGGCCAACCCTCGAGAGCCAGACGGGTCGAGACCTTGCCCTCGTTGATCTGGCCGTGGCCGACCAGGTCCTCGTCCTGGCAGTGGCTCATAAAGACCTTGCCGAACATCTTGCCGTAGTCCATGCAGCGACGGAGCATGCCCGCACCCTGCACGCCGCGACCGTCGTCGGTGAAGGCGACGGCGCCGTGGGCGACCATATCGCCCATCTCGGACATGGCCTCGCCCTTAAGACCGCGGGTCATGGCGCCCGACGGATAGACGCGGCAGTGACCGACCTCGGCAGCACGGGACTTGACGAACTCCACGACGGTGCCGTTATCGGTGACGGGATCGGTGTTGGGCATGGAGCACACGCCGGTAAAGCCGCCCTTGGCAGCCGCGCGGGTGCCGCTCTCGATGTCCTCTTTGACCTCGTAGCCGGGCTCGCGAAGGTGAACGTGCATATCCACCAGGCCGGGGACGAGGTACTTGCCGGAAAGGTCGCGGACCTCGGCTCCCTCGACGACGAGATTCTCGCCGACCTCGGCGATCTTGTCGCCGTCAATCAGGACGTCAACGACACCGTCAAGCTCGACGGACGGGTCGACGACGTGGGCATTCTTAAGAAGCAAGGCCATTATCGGCACCTCCAAGCAGCAGATACAGGATAGCCATACGCACGCAGATACCGGCGTAGACCTGCTCCAGGATGACGGAGCGTTGCGGGTGGTCGGCCATATAGGAGTCGAACTCGACGCCGCGGTTGATGGGGCCCGGGTGGCAGATGATCGCATCGGGCTTCATGAGCTTCTCGCGGTCCTTGGTCAGGCCGAAGAGTTTGTGGTACTCGCGAATGGTCGGGAACGGGGCACCCTCGAGGCGCTCCTGCTGCACGCGCAGCATGTAGACGACGTCCAGCTCGGGCAGGACAGAATCGAGATCGCTCGTCACGTGGTCGCAGCCCAGAACCTCGGGCGCCGGCGGCAGCAGCGTGCCGGGGGCGACGGCGTAGGTCTCGCAGCCCATGATCTTAAGGGCGGGAATCAGCGAGCCGCAGACACGGGAGTGTGAGATATCGCCGACGACGGCGACCTTCAGACCGTGGAAGTCACCCTTGTGCTCCCAAATGGTGTACAGGTCGAGCAGAGCCTGCGTGGGGTGGTTGTGCTTGCCGTCACCGGCGCAGATAACGCTCGCGGGCGAGTTCTGCGTGACGATGTAGGGAGCGCCGGCGTGCTTATCGCGCACGACGATGCAGTCAATCTTATAGGCGTTGAGGGTCTCGACGGTGTCGACGAGGCTCTCTCCCTTGACCGTAGAGGTCGAGGAGCCGCCAAAGTTAAGGCTGTCGGCCGAAAGACGCTTCTCGGCGAGCTCGAAGGAGCTGCGGGTGCGCGTCGAGGGCTCGTTGAACATGTTGACGATGGTCTTGCCCTTGAGCGTGGGGACCTTCTTGATCGCACGCTCGTTGACCTCGGAGAACGCCTTGGCGGTCTCGAGGATGAGCTTGATGTCCTCTTCGGAGTACTCGGTAATGTCGATCAGGTGCTTATGGTTGAACGCCACGGTACTACTCACCTCCCAGCGGCGCGGAGCCCACATGGGAACCCGGCGCGACGTCGTTAATCTCGACGGCGGTGTGGCCGTCGACTTCCTTCATATATAGGTGCACGTTCTCCTCGTGCGACGAGGGAACGTTCTTGCCGACAAAGTCCGGCGAGATGGGGAGCTCACGGTGGCCGCGGTCAACGAGGACTGCCAGCTCAATGCGGCTCGGACGGCCCAGGTCCATGACGGCGTCCAGAGCGGCGCGAATGGTACGGCCCGTATACAGGATGTCGTCCACCAGCACGACGCGTTTGCCGTCGACGCTAAAGGGAATGTTGGTGGCGTGGATCGCGGGAGCGAAATTGGTAGCGTAGTCATCGCGGTAGAAGCTGATGTCGAGGGTGCCGAGCGGAACGTCGACGCCCTCGATCTCCTTGATCTCCTCGGCGAGTTTCTTTGCCAGAAGGTCGCCGCGCGTGACGATGCCGACCAGAGCGAGGTCTTCACAGCCCTCGTTGCGCTCGAGAATCTCGTGCGCGATGCGGGTCATCGCTCGATTGACGGCGGTCTCGTCCATGATGACCGCTTTGGGGGAAGTCGTGCCCATCGATCTCCTTCCTCACATGTCTTGACTGCTGACACAGTCAAAAAAATAGATGCCCGACCGCTTAAAGCGGACCAGACACCCACAGGAAAGGCTGCTCTTAGGCAGCTATGTAATTCCATGTGGGTATCTCGTACCCCTTTAATGGTCAAGGGATAGTGTAGCCAACCTCGAGCTTAATTGCGAGCATAAATACAGAGCAATCCGTAAACGGAGCCCAATGCTCCATAAACCTATATATATTTGTGGGACGAGCTTGAAAACACACGCACGAGCTGGCATAATCCCCTCTGCTGCACGCAAATCGGATCTACGTCCAGGGCCGTGGCGTGGGCACTATCGCCAAAAGAGGAATATCTCTGTGTAGATTGCGCACAGGGAGCGACTTCTGTGCTATAGTTCAGGCTTGTTTGTTAACGCGACATGTTCGTTTGTCGCCCAAGGAGGGTCAGTTATGTCCAAAGTTTGCGAAGTTTGCGGTAAGCACCCCGTTGCCGGTCGCTCCATCAGCCACTCTCACCGCGTCACCAACCGTAAGTTCCGCCCCAACATCCAGCGCGTCTACGTCGTCGTCGATGGTCACCGTCGCAAGATGAACGTTTGCTCCACCTGCCTCAAGTCCGGCAAGGTTGCGCGCTCCTAAATAAGGTCTTACCAACAAGTACCTCGGACTCTCCGGGTCAAAGACCTCGCGTTCACATAGAACTTACCAAAGGCGCCCTCCCCTACGGAGGGCGCCTTTTTGCACTCATTGGGGACAGACTTATATGAGGGTTTGCAGATGTCAAAGGGATCATAGCGCAGCTGGTATGCCTTGTAACTAACGGTACGCCTCGAGCGAGTCGGACGCACCTTACACGGGATTGAAATGGATGTAATCGAGTAGCTGCACCGCCTGTGTGTCCGACTCAACCGCGACCCGCGAATAGCGATTATCAAACAGATGTCCCGTTTTCCCATTGAAATACTCATGAGAGTCTGTCCCCAATGAGCGGGGCGAAGCAGCAGGCAGATAGTTTTAGTTAAAACGCTTCATTTAATTGAAGCGTTTTAGTGTGCCTTTTAGAGGAATCTTACCGTTCGCCGAATAATTTCTTGCTATCATGCAAGGCGTAGGGTAAATCTCCGATCGCAAGGAGACACAAATGGTGAAAAAGTCACCGGAAAACACTACTCCCGCAATTGTGGACAACGTAGAGGCGCTTGAGGCTAAGCTCGCTCAGATGCGAGAGGCCCAGGCGCTTTTTGCTACGTACACGCAGGAGCAGGTCGACAAGATCTTCTATGAGGCCGCCATGGCCGCCAACAAGGCTCGTATCCCGTTGGCGAAGATGGCCATCGAGGAGACCGGCCGCGGCGTTCTTGAGGACAAGGTCATCAAGAACCACTACGCCGCAGAGTACATCTACAACGCTTACAAGAACACCAAGACCTGTGGTGTCCTGGAGCGCGACGAGGCTTACGGCATCACCAAGATCGCCGAGCCCATCGGCATCGTGGGCGCCGTCATCCCGACGACCAACCCCACCTCCACCGCGATCTTCAAGACGCTGATCTGCCTGAAGACCCGCAACGCCATCATCATCTCCCCGCACCCGGCTGCCGCCAAGTGCACCATCGCCGCCGCCAAGCTCGTGCTTGACGCCGCCGTCAAGGCCGGCGCCCCCGAGGGCATCATCGGCTGGGTCGATGTCCCCTCCATCGAGCTGACTAACATGGTCATGCGCGACGTCGACATCATCCTCGCCACCGGTGGCCCGGGCATGGTCAAGGCCGCTTACTCCTCGGGCAAGCCCGCCCTGGGCGTTGGCGCCGGTAACACCCCGGTCGTCATCGACGACACCGCCGACGTGCTGCTCGCCGTCAACTCCATCATCCACTCCAAGACCTTCGACAACGGCATGATCTGCGCTTCCGAGCAGTCCGTGACTGTCATCGACAGCATCTATGACCAGGTTAAGGCCGAGTTCCAGAAGCGCGGCTGCTACTTCGTCAAGCAGGGTGCCGAGATGGAGGCCCTGCGTGCCGCCATGTTCAAGAACGGCGCTCTCGATCACCGCATCCCCGGCATGGCCGCTGCCAAGATCGCCGAGCTCGCCGGCATCGAGGTTCCCGCCAAGACCAAGATCCTGATCGCCGAGGTCACCTCAACCGACCCCGCCAAGGAGGAGTTCTCCCACGAGAAGCTCTCCCCGGTCTTGGCCATGTACCACGCCAAGGACTTCCAGGAGGCCGTCGACAAGGCCGAGCACCTGGTGCTCGCCGGTGGCCCGGGCCACACCGCCTCTCTGTACGTGCACCCCGCCCAGGCCGAGAAGATCAGCCTGTTCGAGCACGTCATGAAGGCCTGCCGCATCGTCATCAACACCCCGTCCTCGCACGGTGGCATCGGTGACCTGTACAACTTTGGCATGAAGCCGTCTCTGACCCTGGGCTGCGGCTCCTGGGGCGGCAACTCCGTCTCCGAGAACGTTGGGGTGAAGCACTTGATCAACGTTAAGACTGTGGCCGAGCGCCGTGAGAACATGCTGTGGTTCCGCGCTCCCGAGAAGGTCTACTTCAAGAAGGGTTCCACGCCCGTCGCCCTCGACGAGCTGGGCAACGTCATGGGCAAGAAGCGCGCCTTCATCGTTACCGACCAGTTCCTCTTCAAGAATGGCAACACCCGCGCCATCGAGGCCAAGCTCGACGAGATGGGCATCGCCCACGACTGCTTCTACGACGTCGAGCCCGATCCGTCGCTGCAGTGCGCACGTCGCGGCGCCAAGCAGATGGCTCTCTTTGAGCCGGACGTCATTATCGCCGTCGGCGGTGGCTCCGCTATGGACGCCGGCAAGATCATGTGGATGATGTACGAGCACCCCGAGTGCAAGTTTGAGGACATGGCCATGGACTTCATGGACATCCGCAAGCGTATCTTCACCTTCCCCGAGATGGGCAAGAAGGCCTACTTCGTCGCCGTCCCGACCTCCTCGGGTACCGGCTCCGAGTGCACGCCGTTCGCCATCATCACCGACAAGGAGACCGGCATCAAGTGGCCGCTCGCCGACTACGCGCTGCTCCCCAACATGGCTATCGTCGACGCCGACAACTGCATGACCGCCCCGCGCGGCCTGACCGCTGCCTCCGGCATCGACGTCATGACCCACGCCATCGAGTCCTACGTCTCCATCATGGCTTCCGACTACACCAAGGGCCTCTCCGAGCGCGCTGCCAAGCTCGTCTTTGAGAACCTGCCCTCCAGCTTCACGAACGGCGCCAAGGACCCGCACGCCCGCGAGGAGATGCACAACGCCTCCTGCATGGCCGGTATGGCCTTCGCCAACGCCTTCCTGGGCCTCAACCACTCCATGGCTCACAAGCTCGGCGCTTTCCATCACCTGCCCCACGGCATCGCTAACGCTGTCATCCTGACCCGCGTCATGCGCTACAACGCCGCCGAGGCTCCCGTCAAGATGGGTACCTTCTCCCAGTATCCTTACCCCAACGCGCTGCACAACTACGCCGAGATGGCCAAGTACTGCGGCATCGAGGGCAAGGACGACAAGGAGGTCTTCGAGAACTTCATCACGAAGCTCGAAGAGCTCAAGGACTTCATCGGCGTCAAGAAGACCATCGCCGACTACGGTGTTGACGAGCAGTACTTCCTCGACACCCTCGACGAAATGACCGAGCAGGCATTCAACGACCAGTGCACCGGCGCCAACCCGCGCTACCCGCTCATGAGCGAGATCAAGGAGCTCTACCTGGACGCCTACTACGGCCGCGAGCCCCAGGATTACGCCGTCTGCTAGTTTTAGCACGGTTTTTAACGGCGGGGGTGCACGGGTGTTTCACACACCCCCGCCGTCGCTTCTATCGCATCGTTGAAAGGATGCAACCATGCTGCTACCCGATTCCAAGACCGAGCTCGTCCGCCGTGGCAACAAGGTCGTTTACGACCTGGGCGACAAGATTGTCAAGGTCTTTAACGAGACCAAGCCTGTCTCCGACGTGTTCAACGAGGCTTTGAATCTTGCCCGCATCAATGAGTGCGGCATCCGCAGCCCCAAGGCTCTCGAGGTTTCCCAGCTCGAGAACGCCAACGGCTGGGCGCTCGTGACCGAGAAGGTTCCGGGCACCACCCTTGCCGAGAAGATGACTGCCGAGCCCCAGCGCTTTGGTGAGTACCTCGAGATGTTCGTCGACCTCCAGATCGAGATCCACGGCTACACCTCCCCGCTGCTCAACCGTCAGCGCGACAAGTACGCCCGCATGATCGACAGCCTTGATCAGCTCAATGCCACCACGCGCTACAACCTTCAGGAGCGTCTGGACGGCATGACCAAGGAGTTCAAGGTCTGCCACGGCGACTTCAACCCCTCCAACGTCATCGTCGGCGACGACGGCCAGCTCTATGTGTGCGACTGGGCACACGCCACCCAGGGCTCCCCTGCTGCCGACGTTGCCACCACCTACCTGCTCTT
>DBEZDO010000067.1:0-1865 GCA_048187355.1 Collinsella sp. | reverse complement strand
ACCCAAACCACCACACAAATCATCGCAAAGGGGGCAGCTCATGGACACCTTCGTGGGTTTTGACGAAGAGCAGGTGTTCGCGGCGGTTTGTCTCGATCTGTAACAGTTACTCGGCAAAATCGGACCTAGATGTTACAGATTGAGACAAAGGGCCGGCGTCATCCGGAAACGTCTCGATCTGTAACATCTGGAGCCGATATTGCCGTCTTGGCGTTACAGATCGAGATAAACCGACAGACTGCGGCAAAAGAAAAGGTAGATTTTCAGGCATGTCCCAAAAATCTACCTTTGTTGTGGTTAGCTCAGCAGGTCGACTACGTTGAAGCCGGCGTTGCTCTTGGCGATGACGTCGCGTCCGCCAAAGACGCAGGTGGGCGACTCGGCCGCAATGCGCGTCACGTCGGCGCCGAGTGTGCGCAGCTCACCGGGCGTGGCGGCGAGCATCTGGGCGCGACGCTCCTCGCGCGCGTGCGGATCGAGCCCGGCCAGGTAGGTCGTGTTGCGCCGCTTGGTGAGCGCATACGGCGTCACCGGCGCGTCCATGCCGCTCACGCAGCTCACGATAAAGCCCTCAAAGGCGGCCTCGTCGGGCTCAAAGCTGCCAAGCCATGCACCCGCGCGCTCCACGCGCTCAATCGAAGGATCGATCGCCGGGTCGCGGTAGGTGTAGAACGCCGTCTGACGCTCGCCGGCTGCGCGGAATCCGCAGCCGTACGCACCGCCCTTCACGCGAATCTCGTTCCACAGGTAGTCGTAGGAGAGCGCGTTGGCAGCCACGGCCCAAGCGCCTGTCACGTCAATGCCCAGGCGACGCGGATCGCACGCACGCGCGGCAAAGCAGATGTCGCTGGGGATGACAAAAGCCTCGTGGCGGTCGCACGGCGTCGGCACCACGAGCGCGTCGCGGCCGGCATCGGCGCCGTCGCCAGCTCCCAGTCCCAAGTCGCCCGCGTCGGCCCAGTACGCGTTAAAGTCCTCATCGCTGCCGGTAAAGCTCGCCAGGCAGCCGTCGGCCACAAAGATGCGGCCTGCCAGCTCGGCAAGCTTGGCACGCAGGCCGTCCAGGCGCTCGTCAAAGTGGTCGAGCAAATCGCGCAGGAACAGGTAGAAGTCTACGCCCGAGAGCTGCTCACGCACCACGGCCGAAGGCGAGCTGTAGCTCATCGCGCGACCGAGCGCCGCCGAGTGGCCGTTGTTGATAAAGCCCTGCTCAAGCCCAATACGAATCTGCGTGAGCACGTCGCGCACGCGGTCGGCATCGGCGTCCGCCAGCAATGTGCTCGACCACACCTCGCGCGGTAGGCTCGCCAGCGCGTCGATCTTTTCGGACAGGGCGCCGGCGCTCACCAGCAAGTAGGGGCGCACGCCGTCCACTTCGGGCTGCGTCATGACCTCGGTCGTAAAGCTCAAAAAGCCCAGTTTGCCGGCAAGTAAATTGTCGAGCTCCTCGGCCGAATGCTCGCGTGTGGGCAGCTGCTTGAGCAGGCGGCAGAGCAGCGTCACATAGGGCAGATCCTCAAACGCGACGCAGCTCAGGTCGAAATACTGCATGGCGTAGGCCAGACGGTTGGTGGGGATGCCGTGGCGCAGGCAGGGGATGGGCGCGGTCGTGTCCACGACCAGCGGCGGCTCGGGGCGCGCCTCGCCAATGTCGGACACGCGCAGACGCGGCAGTGTGGCCTTGGCCTCGGGTGTGTCTTCCGCCTCCTGTGCGGCACGCAGTGCTGCCGGGCGCTCGACCACGACGGCCCGCTCGGCATCGGTCAGGGCGTCCCGCTTGGCTGCCAGCTCGGCGGCCTCGGCACCCTCCGAACCCTCGGTGGCGTCCACCGGCACCAGCTCGACCAGTGCCATGTGATCGTTCT
>DBEZDO010000066.1:0-48274 GCA_048187355.1 Collinsella sp. | reverse complement strand
GTACCAAGACACGGTTCTGATTCTACCCCACGACGTGCGCCGCGAAGCACATAACAGCACTCTTACTCGCTCTTATAAAACGATACCGTCCATAGAGTTGGCGACATTCTCGACCAGCCCGGCGCGCACGGCTTCGGCCGCCGCAAGCGTACCGTTTTTAACAGCCTCGACCGAGGTGGCACCATGGCCGATCAGGACCACGCCGCGCAGGCCCAAAAGAATCGCGCCGCCCTTGGCGTCGCCCGAAAGCTTGGCTTTAATCTCGCGCATCTGCTTTTTGATGAGCAGCGCGGCGATCTTGGTGCCGAGCGAGGCCATAAAGGCACCCTTGAGTTCCTGCCGCAAAAACTTGGCAGCGCCCTCGGTGGCCTTGAGCGCGATGTTGCCCGACATGCCGTCGGCGACCACGACGTCAAAATTGCCCGACGTAAGATCGGTGCCCTCGCAGTTACCAACAAAGCCGGGAACGGCGGCTTTCATGGCCGGGAAGCAGGCCTTGGTAAAGTTGGAGCCCTTCTCGTCCTCGGTGCCGTTGGCAAGCAGGCCCACGCGGGGATGCTCGATGCCCAGGACGACGCGGGCATAGGCGCTACCCATCTGGGCAAAACGCACCATGTCATCGACCTCGACATCGGGGTTGGCGCCCATATCGCACAGCACCGTCAGACCGCCGGCGCGATTGGGCAGCGCATTGGTCAGACAGGGGCGCACCGGCTGCTTCTTGCCTTCGGCCTGATACCTAAACGGCGTCACATAGGCGGTGGCGGCGGCGGTCATGGCGCCGGTGGAGCCGGCAGAGAAGAACGCGTCCGCATTACCCTTCTTGATGGCGCGACACGACAGCACGATCGACGACTTGCGTTTGGTCATCACGGCGCGAATGGGATCGTCATCCATGGCGATAACGTCAGGTGCCTCAAGGGCCTCAACACGTGCATGGGAAGCGGCAAAGGGATTGACGATTTCGGCGGGGCCAGCTGCCAAGACCTCGATATCGGGATCGGCGGCAAGTGCAGCCTCGATACCATCGAGAACAACCTGAGGTTTCTCGTCTCCGCCCACAACGTCTACACAAACGCGAACGTTACTCATATACATGCTCCTTATACAAAAATGGCCGACTCATTGAGCCGGCCATTGTGGTTCCATTTGGAACGGCATCGCATCCAGAGTATACCGTTACTCGGTAACGATAACCTCGCGGTCCTTGTAGAAACCGCAGCTGGGGCACACGTGGTGCGGAAGCTTGACAGCGCCGCAACGGGGGCACGTGGACTGAGCCGCAGCCGAGATCTTCATGTTGGCGGAACGGCGGGTGTGAGTGCGGATACGACCCTGCTTTTGTTTAGGTACGGGCATAGTGACCTTCCTTATGAACTATCCAGTGTGGCGATTACGCGCAAGTAGCGATACTACCACAGTTTTACTCATCAAGCTTGAGATTCTTCAATGCTGCAAATGGATTTTCCGTGGCAGCGGCCCATTCTGCCTCTGCCTGGGCGGCGCAATCGCATTGCTCGACGTTGAGATTGCAACCGCATGTGGGGCACAGACCGCGGCAATCGGGCTTGCAGAGCACCACAAACGGCGTGTCCATGACGACCGCGTCGTTGATGGGCTCACCCAGATCGACGATGCGGTCCTCACACAGGAGCTCGTAGCCGTCCTCGTAGGCCTCGGGATCCTCGGGCTCCTCAAAGAGGTAGAACTCCTCGATCTCGCCGGCGATATCAAACGAGGCGGGCTCCAGGCAACGGTCGCACTCGCCGGTGGCGTGCGCGCGGACCATGCCCGTGAGCAAGACACCGGTACCGGCATTGGTAAAGACAACGTCGTAGTCGATGCCGTCCTGAAGCTGGTACTCCTTCTCGCCCACCGTGTAGGTGGCGACATCGACCTTACCGGTCAGCGGATACGAATCTCCAGGAAACTCGAGCTGCTCGGAAAGATCGACGGTAACGCTCGGGAACTCAGCCATTACCACTGACCATTCTGTTGGGCGGCACCCTCGTTGAGCTGCTGACGGCAACGGGTAACGGTGCCAGTCAGGCTCTTGAGGTTCTCCTCCAGGTGCGTAAAGACCTGCTCCGCGTAGTCCTCGGCAGCATAACGCGTCTCGCGCTCGTACTGCTGGGCACGATCGCGGATGTCGTCGGCCTGCTGCTGCGCAAGGCGGACGATCTCCTGCTCACCGGCAATGGTGAGGGCCTGCTGCTGAGCGTCGGCGATGATGGAATCGGCCTGAGCGGCGGCGGAAGCCATAAGCTCCTCGCGCTCCTTAAGGATACGGCGGGACTTCTGCCACTCCTCGGGATAGCTCATGCGGATCTCGTCGAGGATATTGAAGAACACGTCGGCGTCGATGACCTTGAACTGAGCGTTCTTGCCGAAAGGCGGCTTGGCTTCCTCGATCAGCCCTTCGAGCTCATCGACCAAGCTGACGATCCTATCGCCAGGAAAATTCTCGCCCGGCATCCGGTCTCCTTTCATAGGTAACATATCATCGTGCTAGTTTACCACATGCCACCAGGCAATAAAAAACGTCACGAAAAGCGATGTCTGAGCGCTTCGACCACGTTGGGCGGCACAAACGTCGATACATCGCTGCCGAGCGAGGCGATCTGGCGAACGACCGAGCTCGAGATGTAACCGTACTGCGGAGCACTCATGACAAAGATGGACTCCAGCTCGCTATCCAAGCGATAATTGAGGTCGGCCTGCTGCAGCTCATACTCAAAGTCGGTCATGGCGCGCAGGCCCTTGACCACGGCCCCCGCCCCCTGCTCACGAGCGAAGTCGACCAAGAGGCCGGTAAAGGGCAGGACTTCGACGCCGTCGATATCGCCGAGCGCCTCGCGGGCCAGCGCCACGCGCTCATCGAGCATAAACGTGGTACCTACACCGTTTTTACCTTGCGACTCGGCAACAGCGACGATCACGCTGGGAAAGATGCGGCGGGCACGGCGGATCACATCGATATGGCCAAACGTGATGGGATCGAAGGTGCCCGGGACGATCACGCGGTTGATGGTGTCATTCATGGGCGTCCTCCTGAAACGTCGTGGCATCGTTGTTGTCGGCATCTGCGCCGGCGCTGTCGCCCTCACCGTCGTCATCGCCGACCCAACGGAGCAGGTCGACCGAGGTAATGCCGTAGCGCTTCTCACGTACAGTCTCAAAGCCTACCGGATGCGCGCCCGCATCGGCGGTGGCATGCTCAAACAGGGCAAAAGCGCCAGGTGCAAGCAGATCCTGCTGAGCCAGGTTCTGCAGCAGTTCCTCGACCGGCTCGGCACCAAAAGCATAGGGCGGGTCGAGCAGGACCAGATCAAAGGGGGCGCCCGGTACACGACCGCGCGAGGCACTCGCCAGCATGTCGCCCGTGACAACGCGCCAACGCGCACGGTCACGGCAGAGCGACTCGATATTCTTGGTAATGAGCCGCGCGGCGTTGCGATCGATCTCGAACGTCGTGAGCGAGCGAGCCCCACGAGAGAGCATCTCTAACCCTAAGGCACCGGAGCCGCCAAAGGCGTCCAGCACACGGACCTCGTCCAGATCGAAGTCGAATGCCGACATGACCATAGATGCGCACGCCTCGCGTACGCGATCAGTCGTGGGGCGGGTGACATCGCGACCACGGGGCTCCTCGATCTTACGACCGCGCCATTCGCCGCCGATGATTCTCATCCTCCGCTGACCTCCTTAAAAATGTGTCGATATCGCATGGCGACCGCATCGCGCAGGGGGCGCGTCGCCACGGAGTCAAGGGTGCAAGCATACCGCAAGAGCTCGACCGCGTCCAAATGGGCCCACTCGATTAGTTCCTCGTCGGCATCCAGGTCGACAAAGCGCAGAGTCACACCGCCATGCTGACGGTAGCCCAGGATTTCGCCCTCGTGACGCAGACGCAGGTCCATCTGGGCGAGCGTAAAGCCATCCGCGGTTTTTTCGAGCGATTGCAGGCGATCTTGTGCTGCCGACGCGCCGCCGTTGCCCTTAGAGTGCGTCATGACCAGGCACGTGCCCGACACACTGCCACGGCCCACGCGGCCGCGCAGCTGGTGCAGGGCAGCCAATCCAAAGCGCTCGCCGTTCTCGATGACCATGACGGTGGCGTTAGGCACGTCGACGCCCACCTCGACCACCGTAGTCGAGACGAGCACGTCAATCTCGCCACGCTTGAAGGCATCGATAACCTGGTCCTTCTCCCCCGCCGGCATGCGGCCGTGAAGGCGCTCGACGGTAAGCCCCGGCAACGCAAGACGCAGTCGGTCGAGCTCGGTTGCCGTATCGTGCAGCGGCACGGGGACGGTTACGCGGCCCTCGTCGTCGCGGGCAATACCGGGCACGTCTTCCAGCTCATCGACCGAGTCACTCGGCTCCACGAGCGGGCAAATCACGTAGGCCTGCTGACCCTTTTCATGCGCCTCGCGAATGGCGCCGTAGGCCAGGTCGCGGCTCGACTCGGTGAGTACGCGTGTGGTCACACCGGCACCCGGAACAGGCCGGTGGCGGATGATGCTCGTATCCAGATCCCCGTAGACCGAAAGCGCCAGCGTACGCGGGATGGGCGTTGCCGTCATAACGAGCAGATCGGCACCGGGGCCCTTCGCGCGCAGAGCGTTGCGCTGGCCCACACCAAAGCGGTGCTGCTCATCGATGACCACGAGCGATAGATGCTTGAACGCAACGTTATCCGAAAGCACCGCGTGGGTGCCAAAGAGCACGTTAAGCTCGCCCAATTCCAGCTGTGCATGGATGCGCTCGCGCTCTGCAGCCGGCGTGGCACCCGTCAGAAGCGCCCAGGACATGCCGGCCTGTGAGAGCAGAGGGCCGGTCTTATCGGCATATTGGCGCGCCAGCACGCCCGTGGGCGCCATAACGCAGGCCTGCGTGCCGCTATCGGCAGCCACAGCCAGTGCGCAGGCGGCAACGGCGGTCTTACCGGTACCGACATCACCCAACAGCAGGCGGTTCATCACGCGCCCGCCATCGCACATATCATGCAGGATGTCTTGGAACGCGGCGTCCTGCTCGTCGCTCAGCGAAAACGGCAGGGCTTGCTTGAGCGCGGCCAGGTGCTCGCCCGCGGTGTGGGCATAGGGCACCACATCGACCAGGCCGCCGTCGTTGCGCAGGCGCAGCGCCAGCTGCAGGTAGAGGCACTCCTCATAAGCAAGGCGACGTCGCGCGATATCCCGCTCAGCCATACTCGAGGGAAAGTGGATCGATCGAAGCGCGCGGGCATTGCTCATCAGGCGGCGCTTGACGCGCAAGCGTGCGGGAATCGGGTCGAAGGGATTGCCGACGACCTCGAGCGCGCCGCTTACGATGCGGCGCATCCACGCCTGGCTCACGCCGTCACTCACATAATGGACCGGCAGGATGGTACCTGCGGCACGCCCATCCTCGAGCTTTTCAAAGTGCGGCGAGGCCATCTGCTTAAAACCGTAGGCAAATTCAACCTTGCCCATCACGGCCAGGCGGTCGCCCTGCTTAAGCTGCTGGGCAATCCAGGGCTGACGGAAAAAGGCGACCTGCAGCACGCCCGTCTCGTCAACGAGTGAGACCTCGGTCACCTGCATGCGCGGACGAGGCTGCTTTTGGACGATACGGTCGACCGTGGCGATGATGGTGCACACGGTACCGATGGGCGCCATCTCGATGGACCACGAACGGGTAAAGTCGAGGTATCGATGAGGGATATGGAGAAGGAGGTCCCCCACCGTCCGAATTCCCAGACGGCGAAGGGCCTCCTCACGTTTACCCGAAACAAATTTGAGTCGCGCGATATCCTCGTCGAGCGCATTGCTCTGGGCAAAGCGCTCCGAGACGCGCGGCACGGAGCAGAGCTCGGACATGGGCAGATACCTACTCGATTGAGAAGATTACGGGATAGAGCGGCTGCTCGCCACGATGGGCGTCGATCTCCAGATCGGGCTGAGTCTCCTCGATAGCGTCGACGATCTCCTGGAAGGCCTCATCGGACAGTTCCTCGCCGGCCAGAATCGTCAGCGCGTCACCCTCCTCTTCCTCCTGCATGCGGTTGATGCAATCGAGCGTGACCTGCTTCACGTCGGAGCCAACCACATCGATGGAGCCGGCAATGATGCCCATGACATCACCGGAGTGAATCGGCGAGCCGTCGGAGGCGCTGGAGTCGCGCACGGCGCGGGTAACCTCGCCATCGCGGACCTCGCTGATGGCATCGACCATGGCGGCGACGGCGTCCTCGAGCTCAGAATCGGGCAGGACGGCGAACAGCGCGGAGAACGCCTGCGGGACGGTCTTCGTGGGAACGACGGCGACCTTCTTGTCGGTGCAGGCAGAGGCTGCGGCCTCGGCAGCCATGCGGATGTTGCCGTTATTGGGCAGGATGATGACCGAGGTCGCGTTGACCTGGTCGACGGCGCCCAGCAGGTCTGCAGTCGAGGGGTTCATGGTCTGACCACCCGACACGATTACGTCGACGCCGAGAGACTTGAGGATGTCTGCCTCGCCGGACCCAGCGGCAACGGCGACAAAGCCCAGGGCCTTCTCGGGCTCGGCGGCCTTCTCCTGGTCCTCGTGAATCTTGGCGGTACGGTCGTGGGCCTCCATCTCCATGTTGTGGATAAAGACCTCATAGATCTGACCGAGCTGCAGCATGTGCTCGAGCACCAGGTTGGGGGTGTTGGAGTGCACATGAATCTTATAGTCGGGGTAGGCACCCACGAGCAGCTCGCAGTCACCCATGGAGCCCAGGAACTTAAGGCACTCGTCCTCGTCAAACGGGGCGTCAGCCTTAAAGAGGAACTCGTTGCAGTAGCGGAACTCCGAGCCCTCCCAGTCATCGTTGGCCTCGATCTCAACGCGACCGAGGGCCGCGTCGCGGGCAGAGCCAGCGGAATCAAACGTGGCGGAGAAATCCTCGACAACGGTGCTGCGGCCAAGCGCGGCGGCAACAAAGTTCTCCAGGAAGATGGCAAAGCCAAAGGCGCCGGAGTCGACCACGCCGTTCTCCTTCAGAACGGGCAGCAGGTCGGGCGTGCGGGCGACGGACTGGTAGGCCTCGACGACGATGGCGTCGAGCGCATCCTCGGCAGAGAACTTCTTCTTCTCGCACTCGTCTGCCTTGGTCGAGACATCGCGCAGGACCGTGAGGATCGTGCCCTCGATGGGCTTGCGGACAGCCTGGAAGGCGACCTTGACGGCACGACGGAACGCATAGGCGATGTTGGCGGACGTGATGGGCTCATCGGCAGAGACGAGACCCTCGGCCACACCGCGCAGAATCTGCGAGGTGATGACACCGGAGTTGCCGCGGGCACCCATCAGGGAGCCGTGGGTGATGGCGCCAGCGATGGCCTCCATATCGGCATCGGCGGGAAGGGCGGAAAGCTCCTTGGTCACCGAGGCGAGCGTGAGCGACATGTTGGTGCCGGTATCGCCATCGGGTACGGGAAAGACGTTGAGCTTGTTGATCTCCTCGGCCTTGTCGGAAACGGCAGCCGCAGCGATCGGAAAACAGGTGCGAATGGTCTTTGCAATCATGAGTGGTGAAATCTCCGTGTTCGGATGCTAGTTCAGACGGCTCTTGAGCGCGTCGATATGGATGCCGATCTTAAGGCTGGCGGGATCGATCTGGGCGATCTCCTGCAGAGTGAAGGCAACGGAGCTCGAAAGATTGTGGCAGACGGACTTCATGTTGACGCCGTTCTCGAGCACGACGTGAAGATCGACCGTAAGGCCGTTCTCGTCGGCGGAGACAAGCACGCCCTTGCGGAGGCGCTGACCGGCAAGCAGGCGCACGCTCTCGGCGCCCTGGAGCTGCTCAGCCATACCGACGACGCCATAGCACGTCATCGCGGCATAACCGGCAATATCGGCAATAACGTCGTTCGAGACGCTCAGGCTGCCGTTAATGGTCTCAGACACAAGAATCTCCTTATCTGGTGCTCGCGGCACCATGTCGTGGGAGCAATCATTGAAATATTCTACAACGACCGCGCCATGTTGAGGTGGCGGGCCTCGGGATTACATCCTCGACACGAAATGTTGATACGGTAACGTTCGCGCCAGGCGATCGCGGCATGAAAAAACCCGCCGCATAAGCGACGGGTTTTACATCCTGGCTCCCCGGGTAGGACTCGAACCTACAACAGCGCGGTTAACAGCCGCGTGCTCTACCATTGAGCTACCGAGGAATAGGTGCGTGCTCTCAAGCAACGAAGTTTATTATACGGACGAATCAGCTCAGGGCAAGAACTTTTTTAAGAAATTTTCCGACCCAGTCATTGGGGACGTTCTTAAACGACTAGTCATTCAAGAACGTCCCCAACGACTACATAAAAGCGCCCTCAAGCGGATGTGCTTGAGGGCGCTTCTTGCTTGCGAGGTTAAGACTCAATATAGTCTTTCAGCTTGCTCGAGCGGCTCGGGTGGCGAAGCTTGGCCAGGGTCTTGGACTCGATCTGGCGGATGCGCTCGCGCGTGACGCCAAACTCGCGGCCGACTTCCTCGAGCGTACGGGGATGTCCGTCGACAAGGCCAAAGCGCAACTCGATAACCTTGCGCTCACGATCGGCAAGCGAATCGAGCACCTGGGTGAGCTGCTCCTGCAGCATGGAGAAGCTGGCGGCATCGGGCGGAACGATGGCCTGGGAATCCTCGATGAAGTCGCCCAGCTGGGAATCCTCTTCCTCGCCGATGGGGGTCTCGAGCGACACGGGCTCCTGCGAGATCTTCTGGATCTCGCGGACGCGGTCGGCGCTCATGTCCATCTCGGCACCGATCTCTTCGGGGGTCGGGTCGCGGCCCAGGTCCTGAAGGAGCTGACGCTGCACGCGGACGAGTTTGTTGATAGTCTCGACCATGTGCACGGGAATACGGATGGTACGGGCCTGGTCGGCGATAGCGCGCGTAATGGCCTGACGGATCCACCACGTGGCGTACGTGGAGAACTTAAAGCCCTTCTGGTAGTCGAACTTCTCGACGGCGCGGATCAGACCGAGGTTGCCCTCCTGAATCAAGTCCAGGAACAGCATGCCGCGACCGACATAGCGCTTGGCGATGGAGACGACCAGACGAAGGTTTGCGCTGATGAGCGCCTGCTTGGCTTCGAGGCCCACGTTCTCAATGCGCGTAAGACGACGCATCTCGGCACGCGTGAGTTCGAGCTCACCAGCATCGGCAGCCTCGAGCTTCTCGGTAGCCTCGAGACCGGCCTCGATCTTCATAGCCAGATCGACCTCTTCGGAGGCGGTCAACAGGTCGACCTTGCCGATCTCCTTGAGGTACATACGGACCGGGTCGCCGGTCAGCATCACCGTGGAGGCATCGATGCCACGCACGCGGGAGCGTGAACGGGACGTGCGCACGGTGCGCTTCTTCTTGTTCTTGGAAGAACCCATCTCAGCGTCGGCCTGACGGGCCATCTTGAGCTCGTGATCGTCGAGCGAGCCGGAATCGTGCTCGTCGTCGTCATCGAAATCGTCGGTATCGGTATCGGTATCGTCATCGTCGACACCCATGGGGGCGTCGTCGTTACCGCTCGCGGAGATAATCTGGATGCCGCTGTTGCGCAGCGCGGAATACACCGCGGTGAGCTGCTCGTCAGAAACATCGATATCCTTCAGGGCGACCTGAATCTCGTCCTCGGTTACCGAAGTCCTGTTTGAGCCGTTGCCCATGAGCTTTGCAACGTAGGATTCCAGCCCAGTACCCGTGCTCTCAGTCTTTTTTGGCACAGATTCTCCCTTCATAGTCCACATGACTCAATACTTTAGCACACACATTGACGTCTATACCCAAAAAGAAGACTGGATATAGGCGAGAATACGCTGGTTGACCACAACATCTAGGCTTGTTCGGTGCCCGCGGCCTCCAGGCCGATCAAACGGAACGGGTCCGCCACGCCGCCGATCGACTTTTGCAGTTCGCGTTGACGTTGCGAATCCTGCGCGGCCTGCACGGTCAGCGCGCGACGGGCCTCATCATCGAGTGAACGGTCCTGGCGCAGCTTGGCCTGTGCGGCACGCATGCGACGCTTGATGGTGTAGAGCTCAAGCGTATCAAGCATAAACACGATGTTCGTCTCGGTGGGGTGCTTGCTCGTCGCGGAGATGCGCCCGGCACTCACAAGCGTTGCCGCATCGGGACACACTGAGCGCGCCGCATCCATGCAGGCTGCAGGATCGGTTCCCGGCGGCGTTGCCAGAACGGCCCATGCAATGGACTCGTGACGCGGGTCAACCCACTCGATGGAGCAGATGCGGTCGGCATACGTGCGGAACAGGTCGGGGTAGCTCGTGAGCATCGTCAACAGCTCGCGCTCCCCTGCCAAGGACTTGCGTTCAAGATCGGTAAGAACCATCGGCGCCGCCGCAGCCGGTGCGCCCGAACCGTCAGCCACAGGCACAGCGCCCATACCATCAGGCACATCGATCGGCGGCAGGTCGTCGACGACCTCCACGGGCGCGGCGCCGTAGGCATCGAGCGGGACGTAGTCGTACGGCTCTTCTTCGACCGGCGCGGGCACCGGCGGCGTCGCGCCCGATGCCCAAGCACCGCGACCGGCATCGCGAGAACCCGACGCCCGACCGCCCGCGCTACCGGACCGCTCAGTCTGTGCCCGCTGGCGCTCATAGTTCTGCTCACGACGTCGTTCCGCATCCTCGCGCTTGGCGACATCGCGAAACACACGACCCGAGCTCGCGCGCACCGTCTCCAGATCCAAACCCAGCAGATCGGCAATCTGGATAAAGTACGTGTCGATCATATAGCTGTTGCGCAACGGATAGATAAGCGTCAGCGCATCTTCCAGCGCCTTAGCGCGACCGCCCGGCGTGGTGATGTCACTCGACTCCTGCAGCGAACGGTAAACAAAGTCCATAAGCGGCTCGGCAGCGTCGATGCGCGTCTGCAGTGCCTCGCCACCATGTGCGGTGATGAACTCCATGGGGTCGTTGCCGTCGGGCAGCACCACGCAGCGCAGGTCCATGGAATCCTGCTCGATAAACTGAATCGCGCGACGGGCGGCCTTTTGGCCGGCGGCATCGCCGTCAAACATATAGACGATGCGCTTGGCAAAGCGAGTGAGCGTCTTGACGTGATGCTCCGTGAGCGCGGTGCCCAGCGTGGCGACAACGTTTTTAATCCCCGCTTCCCAACAGGCGATGCAGTCGGTATAGCCCTCCACCACGATGGCGGTATCCTGCGCGACGATAAACTCCTTGGCCCAATTAAATCCGTAGAGGTTTCGCTTTTTATGGAACACGCTCGTCTCGGCGGTATTGAGGTACTTGGGTTGGCCGTCGCCCATGATGCGACCGCCAAAGGCAATGTTGTGACCCTGCTCGTCAAAGATGGGGAACATCACGCGGTCGTAGAAGCGGTCGGCAAGCTGCCCGCGCCCGCGGCTCACGGCAACATTGGCGTCAATCATCTCCTGCGGGGTAAAACCCGCCTGGGACAGGTGTGACACCAGCGCGTTACGGCCCGGTGCAAAGCCCAGACAGTAGCGGCGGCAGACATCGCCGCCCATGCCGCGGCTGGCAAAGTACTCGCGCGGACGGCCGTCCTTACCGCGCATAAGCATAGTGTGATAGAACTGAGCGGTCTCGGCGCACAGATCGTAGATTCGGGCACGCTTGGTACCGCGCTCGCGGCGATCTCCGGTGTCGTGCAGCTCAATACCCGCGCGATCGGCCAAATAACGGATTGACTCGGGAAAGCTCAGGTTCTCGCGCTTCATGATATAGGTGAAGACGTCGCCACCCTCGCCGCAACCAAAGCAGTGCCACACCTGCGTGGCGGGGATAATGTGGAAGGACGGCGTCTTTTCGCCATGAAAGGGACAGCAGCCCCAAAACTCATGGCCGCGGGGCTTGAGCTCAACCGTTTCCTGCACGATGGCGACTAAGTCAGACGCAGCGCGTACCTGGTCTTTTTCCTCATCGCTAATCACGGATGCTCACCCCCTGCTCACCCAAGTTGTGACGAATGTCCTCGATATTACCCTCGACGGTCGCGATCAACTCATCCAGCGAATCGAACACACGCGACGGACGCAGCCAGCGCGAAAACGCCAGCGAAACGGAAGCGCCGTACAGGTCGCCCGTATAACCAATTAAGTTAGCCTCGAGATGCGCGGATGCCGCATCGTCGGCATACGTCGGCGGCAGTCCGACGTTCACGGCAGCGGGCCACACGGTGTCATCGACGAGCGCCATGCCCTCATACACGCCATCGGCAGGCACCTGAATACCGTCGGGAACCTGCAAGTTTGCCGTGGGAAAGCCCATGCCAGAGCCCTCGTGACGGCCGCGAATAACACCGCCACGCACCATATACGGACGGCCGAGTAACTCAGCAGCAAGCTCCACATGGCCCTGTCCCAGCTCATGACGAATGCGGGTGGCGCAAATGGCCTCACCGCCCTCGCAAAGCAGGTCGTGACCATACACGTCAACGCCGTGCTCGGAACCCCAGGAGCGCATCTCGGCAACACCAGAAGCATCGCCACGACCCAGCCTAAAGTCACTGCCAACGCGAATCGAGCGAATGTCGACTACGCGTGACAGCAGTGCGAGAAAACCGACATGGTCGAGTGCCGCAACCTCAGGCGTAAAGGGAACGGCCACCACTGTATCGACCCCAGTCTGAGCCAAGGCATGCAGACGGTCGGCCGTCGTCATCAATTTTTGAGCGGGCGAAGGGCTCACCACAACGTCCGGGTCGGGATCGAAGGTAACCACGACCGCCTTACAGCCATGGGCACGGGCATCACGGACAAGCGCTTCGATGAGTTCCTGGTGTCCACGGTGAACGCCGTCGAACACGCCAATGGCGATTGAAGCGGCACCCAAGTGCTCACACTCATCAAACGTATCGGCAGCAACGATGCGAGCCTCGTCCGACTCGCCCGCGAAAAAGACACGCGCGAGCTCGCGAGCGGACAACATCATCGAACACCGCCGATTGCCTGCGGAAACACGTGCTCCATGACAAAGCGGCCGCCCTCAATGCGGGCGAGTGCCTTGAGTCCCCCATCGAGCACCAACGCAAACGGCGCCTTCAAGGAATCGAAATCGGCAAGCGCACGCTCAACGGGAATGCGTCGGCCGCAGAGCAGGTCGTCGGCAAGATTGCCCGGCAAGTCAACACGTGTGGCGCCCAGGGCCGCAACGGGATCCAGGGCAAAGCCAGCGGCGGACTCGGGAGAAAGCTCCTCCACCGCATGACAGGCGCCAATGGAAACAGCACCGGAGGCCGTGCGGCGCAGCGCGGAAATATGCGCGGCGCTCTCACAGGCACGGCCCAGGTCGCGAGCGAGCGCACGGATATAGGTGCCCTTGCTCACCGAGAACGCCACGGTCCACACACACGTATCATCCTCGCCGCCCACGGCGATCAGGTCGGCGGCATAGACCTCGACGGGGCGCGGAGGTAGGTCCACCGCATTGCCCTCGCGAGCAGACTTGTAGGCGCGAACGCCATTGACCGAGATAGCAGAAAACGCCGGCGGCACCTGCATCTGCGGGCCCAGCATGGCGGCCAAGCGCTCACGAGCATAGGCAGGATCGCGGAGCTCGTTGGCAACAGCCACCGTGCGGACCGCCTCGCCCTCCGCATCATCGGTATTGGTCTCGGCGCCAAACGAGATGTCGGCGACATAGCTTTTGGTATCGAGGGTTAGCATGCCCAGCAGACGAGTAGCCTGGCCCACGCCCACCACCATGACGCCGGATGCCATGGGGTCGAGCGTGCCGGCATGGCCGACGCGCCGCTCATGGAGGGCGCGTCGGCATTGCGAGACCACATCGTGGGACGTGCAGCCCACCGGCTTATCGACGGCGAGCAGCATATTCAGTTGAGAAGGCGTACGACGAGCCATGTACCATCCAAAAAGTTAAAGCTCGACGGTCACCGAAGCGGGATCCTCCCCCACCAGCTCGGCCAGCATGGGAAGTGCCACGGCGAGCGTCTCGCGAATTGTTCCGTTGTTGGAAAAGCCGGCGGCGGCATGATGCCCGCCACCGCCAAAGTTGGCAGCGATCTCGGACACATCGAGGTCACCCTTGGAGCGCAGGTTGCCGCGCACCTTGGTATCGCCGTCGATGCCCTTTAAGAACAGGCAGACCTCGACGCCCATCACCGAACGCACCACATCGACCAGACCGTCACATTCATCCGAGGTGACGCCGCAGGCCTCAAGGTCGCTCTGGAAGGCATAGCTATACGCCACGCGCCCGTGCGCGACCGTCTTGATACGGCCCATGACAATGGACTTGAGGTGCAAAAACTCGACGCGCATGCTCTGGTAGACCTCGAGCGCAACGCGCGCCGGATCGGCACCGTGCGCCACCAGGCGCGAGGCCGCATGGAACGCGGCGGCGTCGGCGTTTTGGTACTGAAAACGGCCGGTATCGGTAACCAAGCCACACAGCAGGCAGGTCGCAACGCCATCACGTGCGACAATGCCGCAATTGTCCAAGAAACGGTCGATGATCATGGCGCAGGCCGCGGCATCGACGCGCCTCAGGCTCAGCTCGGCAAACTCCTCGCGCGCCGGATGATGATCGAAGCACACCACATGCTTGGAGCGACGAAGCACCTCGGCGGAATTATTGAGGCGCTCGACGACCGGTACGTCCACCGAGATGAACAGGTCAGGATTGCCGGCGTACGCAGATGCCGGCACCAGGCGGTCGGAGCCTTCCATAAAGCGGTAAATGCGAGGAACCGGGTCATCGTCTGCCAGCAGCAGCGCAATGTCCTTGTTGGGGAAAAACTTCATGAGCGAAAGGCCCAGACCCAATACGGAGCCCAGGGCGTCGCCATCGGGAGAAGTGTGTCCCGAAATCGCAATGGAGGACGCACCCTCGATGAGCTCGAGGATGCGTCGCTGAATATCTGCAGACTCGCACGAGGCGAGGTCGGCGGAATTAGTCATCTAAAGCTGCCTCCTGGGCGGCATCCGCTATCGGATAGCCGTCCTCGTCCTTTTCGATCGCAAGCGTGGCGGGAACGTTTTCCAGCGCACGCGTGATGCGCTCGGCCTCATCGGTCGAGCGATCGATGCGAAAATCGAGCTCGGGCGTGACACGCCAATCGAGCGAGCGAGCCAACAGGCTACGAATACGGCCCTTGGCGCTTGCGAGCGCCTCCATGACCTCGTCGTAGCGGCTCGCATCGCACGACACGTACACGCGCGCGAAGGAACGGTCCACCGCGACCTCGACCGCGGTCAAAGTAACCAGGTCGAGACGCGGATCGGAAACCTCAAAGAGCAGGATATAACCGAGCTTCTCGCGAAGCTGCTCGCCCAGACGGCGGGTTGCCTGCGTTTGCTTCATAGCGCTACCCCCTACTCGGTACGGGCAACCTGGTCGATGCGGTAACCCTCGATCTGGTCGCCGGGCTTGATGTCCTGGAAGTTCTCCAGGCCAATGCCGCCCTCGGAACCGCTCTTGAGGCTCTTGGCCTCGTCCTTGTAGTGGCGCATCGAGGCGATCTTGCCGTTGAAGACCACGATACCGTCGCGCACCAGACGCACGGAATCGGTCGCGGCGATCTCGCCCTCCTCGACGCGGACACCGGCGGCGATACCGACTTTGGGCACCTTGAAGGTGTCCAGGACGGTCGCGGTACCCGTGGCGACCTCGACCTCGGTGGGCTTGAGCATGCCGATACGGGCGGCGTCGAGCTCCTCGAGGCACTTGTAGATAACGTCGTAGCAACGGATCTCGACGCCCTCGCGCTCGGCAGCGGAGCGGGCCTTACCGTCGGGACGGACGCCAAAGCCGATGATGATGGCGTTGGAGGCGTCGGCCAGGACGACGTCGGTCTCGTTGATGGCGCCGACAGCGGAGTGGATCGTGTTGATGCGAACCTCGGACTGATCCATCTTGTCGAGCGAGTCCTGAAGGGCCTCGATGGAACCCTGGACGTCTGCCTTGATGATCAGGTTGAGCTCCTTGACCTCGGCGTCGGCAATAGTCTCGAAGAGGTTCTCGAGCGTGACGTGCTTGACGCGGCTCTGCTCCTCGATACGGGCCTTGAGCGAACGCTCGTCGGCCAGGGCACGAGCCTCGCGCTCGTCCTCGAACACGCGGAACTCGTCACCGGCGTTGGGCACGGACTGCAGGCCCAGGATCTCGACGGCGTCGGAGGGGCCAGCCTCGGTGACGGCGCGACCCTTGGGGTCGAGCATGGCGCGGACGCGACCGTAGGTAAGGCCGGCGACCAGCGTATCGCCCACGTGCAGGGTACCGCGGGTCACGAGCACGGTAGCGACCGAGCCGCGGCCCTTGTCGAGCTTGGCCTCGAGGACGTTGCCGGAGGCAAAGGTGTCCGGGTTGGCCTTGAGCTCGAGCACGTCGGCCTGGAGCAGCACGGTCTCCAGAAGGTCGTCGATACCGATCTTCTGCTTGGCCGAGATGTTGACGAACATGTTCTGTCCGCCCCACTCCTCGGGGATGACGCCGTACTCGGTGAGCTCCTGACGCACACGGTCGGGGTTGGCGCCCGGCTTATCGATCTTGTTGACGGCAACGACGATGGGTACGCCGGCAGCCTTGGCGTGGTTGATCGACTCGACGGTCTGGGGCATAACACCGTCGTCGGCAGCCACGATCAGAATGACGATGTCGGTCACCTTAGCACCACGGGCACGCATGGCCGTAAAGGTGGCGTGACCCGGGGTATCGATAAAGGTGATCTTGCGGTCGTTGATCATGACCTGCGAAGCGCCGATGGCCTGCGTAATACCGCCCGCCTCGCCGGCAGCAACGCCGGTGTGACGGATAGCGTCGAGCAGCGACGTCTTGCCGTGGTCGACGTGACCCATGACGGTGACGACCGGGGCGCGAGGCTTAAGGTCGGCGGGATCGTCGTAGAACGAGAAGGTGTTCTCCTCCTCGGGGGTGATGATCTTGATCTGACGGCCCAGGTCGTCGGCAACGAGCTCGACGAGGTCGTCGGACATGGACTGCGTCATGGTGAGCGGCGTACCCAGCAGGAACAGGCGCTTGATGATGTCGTTGGCCGGAACGTCGAGCGCCTCGGCAAGCTCCTGGACGGTAACGCCCTGGGAGACCTTGATGGCGTCGAGGTCCTCGGGATTCACGCCCTGGGCCAGCGCCTCCTCTATCTTGCGCTCCTCCTGAGCCTTGGCAGCCTCGCGCTCGCGCTTCTCCTTGCGCTTCTTGCGGCGACCGGTGGACTCGCGAGAGGCCTCCTCGACGGCGGCGCGGGCCTCCTCGAGCACCTTCTCGCGGCTGTACTCCTCGGCCTCGCGAGCCATGCGGCTGTAGTGGTCCTCTTCGTTGTTATGACCGCCCTTGCGCTTCTTGCCCTTGCCCTGCTTATCGGGGCTGGGGAAGTCCATGCCGGCAGCGACGTTGTTGCTGGCGTTGGTGCGATGGCTGTGCGGACGGCTCTCGGAAGCGTTGCGCTCGGAGTTGTTGTCGGAGGCGTTGCGATCGTTACGACGGCCACCGCGGCGGTCGTTGTTGCCGCCACGACGGTTACCGCGCTCGGCGGCGCGCTCGGCCTTGGCCTTGTCCTCGGCGTCCTTCTTCTCCTTGAGCACGGTCTCCTGTGCGGCGATCTGGTCGAGCAGCGAACGGAAGCGCGAACCGGAGTCGGAAGCGGGAACGGCGCGGCGCTGGGCCTCGCGGGCAGCCTCCTCCTTCTCGCGGGCAAGGCGCTCCTGCTCGGCCTTCTTCTTGGCCTCGGCCTCGGCGCGGGCAGCCTCCTCGGCAGCCTGGGCTGCGGCAAACTGGCGGCGCTCCTCCTCGCGGGCCTTCTCGGCGGCGATGCGCTCGCGCTCGGCCTCGGCGGCGCGTGCGGCCTCCTCGGCGGCGGCTGCCTGCTCCTCGGCCTGCTTGGCGGCCTCGACTTCCTGAGCGCGGGCCTCGATCACCGAGGCGAGCTGCTTGCGGACCATAGCGACATAAGCGTCCTCCAAGGTGGAGGAAGCGGACTTAGCGGGAATCTTCATTTCGGCGAGATGACCCATCAGTTCCTTGGAGGTCATGCCGAACTCTTTGGCCAGGGTGGACACACGGACTTTTGCCATATGACTTCACCTACCCTTTCTGGCACCTTGGGTGCCTAGAGACTGAACGAGCGTGGGAGACGCGCCGGGACCCGCCCGGCGCGACCGCGCGCTAGATCAGGTCCTCCGCATCATCGAAGGCGTCGGTGTCGTGGACACCGCAGAAACGGGAGCCGGGACGAGCCTGGTTGCGGCACTGGATGCCGTCCTCGGACACGTACTCGCAGCGGCGGACGTCCCCGTCCTCCTCGTCACCGATCAGGTCGGCGGCGGGCTCCTCGTGAACAGGAACGTTCTTGAGGATGTCGGAGGCAAGCGTCTCGGACTTGATGTCGATGTGCCAGCCGGTCAGGCGCGCGGCGAGGCGGGCGTTCTGGCCCTCCTTGCCGATAGCGAGGGACAGCTGGTCGTCGGGCACGATGACGCCGGCGTAGGCCTTCTCCTCGTCGATGAGGACGCGGGTGACCTTAGCGGGCGACAGGGCGTTGGCGACGTAGACGGCAGGATCGGCATCCCACAGGATGACGTCGACGCGCTCGCCACGGAGCTCGCCCACGACAGCGCGAACACGGCTGCCCTTGGGGCCAACGCAGGCGCCCACGGGATCCAGACGGTCGTCGAGCGAGTGGACGGCGACCTTGGAGCGCTGACCGGGCTCGCGGGCGATCGACTTGATCTGGACGGTGCCCTCATAGATCTCGGGCACCTCCTGCTCAAACAGACGACGCATGAGCTCGGGGTGGGTACGGGAGATGACAATCGGCGGACGGCTGTGCTCGCCACGAACCGGCTGCAGGTTGGAGTTGGGGTCGCGAACGTCGATGATCACGGCCTTGATGTGCTGGTTGTGCAGGTAGCGCTCGCCCATCGGACGCTCGTTGCGCTCGTTCTCGTAACGGCGCTGGTCGAAGTGCGGAAGCTCGGCCTCGACGCCCTCACGAATCTTGACGATCGTGAAGTCGGGCGTGGACTGCAGCACGGTACCGCTGATGAGGTCACCGATGCGGCCGGAGAACTCCTCGTAGATCTGCTCGCGGGCGGAGTTGCGCACGATGGCGTTGATCTCGGCCTTGGCGTGCTGGGCGGCGATGCGGCTCGTGTTCTTGGGGGTGACGTCGATCTCCTCGAACTCGGTGAAGTTGCCTTCCTCGTCCATGGAATCGTCAATCGGCTCCAGACGGTAGACGTAGATCTTGCCGGTGGTGCGGTCGATGGTCACCTTGGCGCCCCACTCAAGATGCAGGATCTCGGCATAGCTCTTGGCGAGCGACTGCTCCAGGCGGTCGATCAGGTAGAGCTGGTCGATGTGCTTCTCCTGGCAAAGCTCCATCAGGGCGGACATCATGTCGGATGCTGCCATCTTACTTTCCTTCCTTCGCGGGCTTGAAGTCATAGGTGGGCTTCAACTTGCACTTTTTAACATCAGAGAAATCGAGGGTGACGGACTCGCCGTCCTCGAGCTCGAGGGTCACGTCGGTCTCGGTGGCGGCGGCAATCTTGCCGGCGTACTTGCGACGGCCCTCGGTGGCGGTGGAGGTGAGCTCGCAGTTCTCGCCCACAAAGCGGGCAAAGTCACTCGGGCGGCGCAGCGGGCGCGCCATACCCGGGCTCGACACCTCGAGCGTATAGCTCGAAGAGATGGGGTCGAGCTCCTCAATTACATCGCCGACCCACTTGGTGTTGGCCGTGACGTCGTTGAGCGACAGGCTCTGACCCTCGGCACCCTCGATACGCACGCGCACGCAGGGGGCCTTGGTGGCACCCACGAGCTCGACGTCGACGATGTCGACATCGTGCTGGGGGGCGACGGCCTCGAGCGCGTCGATGATCGCCTGCTCGGTCTTGGTCTTGACCATTGCGGCACCTCCATTCATACAAAAAAGAAGCGGGGCCGAAACCCCACTTCTTTCAATTACAACTTCATTTGCAAGCAAACTATACCAATAGCTGCGGAAACGTGCAAGCACAACGCAAACCTGCAGATGAGTGCAAGCACAGGTTCTCCACAAGAAACGGATAATTGGGCGAGAACCCCCATATGGCGCTCCCCCAAAAGGGCCAAAACGGGCCAAACGTCCCAACCCGCCAAGCGAATCGGGCCCTATGGGCATTCCGCTCTTGGGTGCACATCGGCCAAACTACAGCTAGGGACATTCTGCAGCAAAAGGCCGGCCGCGCGCATTGGCCGCACAACCTTCCAAAACCCTACGGCAAGGAGGCACCCATGAAACGTCTCGGCACCCTCTGCACGACCGCGCTCGCCATCGCAGTCTGCTCGTTCGCCCTGATGGGATGCAGCAATATCGATGGCAAAACCGGGCCATCTGAGCCGACTCCCGGAAGCACCGAAGCTGCCGAGGAAACGACGCCACAGGGTAGCTTCGATAAAATCAACGAAGACGAAATCGATCCCCAGAGCTTGGGTCCCGATTCCCAAGAACAGTTCCCCATCGACCTTGAGGCAGACGAGAGCGTCCATGTTACCTGCGTGGGAAAGGACACCGACGGCTACGGGGACGCCGCGCTCGTCTTTACGGTGTCCAACAACACCGGTGTCGACATGATGTTTGGCGATGTGGACTCATATGCCTACGTCAACGGTAAGGCCCGCGACGTACGCATGCGCCAACCGGTCGCCGCCGGAGAAGAAACGCGCGCCATGCTCACCTTTGTGGGCACCTTCGACGATCCGGACTTTGATGTGAACAACGACCTCAACGACATCTACCTCAACATTTGGATGTTCGAAGAGGCAACGGGCAACGTTTACTTTAGGGACCTGGTACACATCCCATAGAAGAAGGTGCGACGCGCTGACTAAGCAGGGCATAAAACACAAGACGAGGGACGACCCAACCGGATCGCCCCTCGTCTTTTATGCGCCAGTTAAGCGCGCAGTGCTTACTTGACCACCAGGTTGACCAGCTTGCCGGGCACGCAGATGGCCTTGACGACCGTCTTGCCCTCGAGCCACTTGGCGACAGCGACCTCGGCGGCAGCCTGCATATCCTCATTTGAGGCATCGCGGGCAACGTCGACGCGGCCGCGGACCTTGCCGAGCACCTGGACCACAATCTGCACCGTGTCCTCAACGGACTCGGCCAGGTCGAACTCGGGCCAGGCGGCGGTGTAGGCGTTGCCCTCGCAGCCGAGGGCCTCGTGCCACAGCTCGTCGGCCCAGAACGGGCAGATGGGGGCAAGGACGCTCACGATATCCTTAGCCACGCCGTAGCACAGCGCCTTGTCGCGGGCGGTATCCTCGGTGGCGTTGAGGTAGGCGCTCGCCGCGTTGACGAGCTCCATGACGGCCGAGATGGCGGTGTTGAACTGGCCGCGATCGAAGTCCTCGGTGCACTTGGCGATGGTGCGGTGACGCTCGCGATAGAGCTTCATCGCGACCTCGTCGAGCGCGGACTTGTCGAAGGCCACGTTGGCGTCGCCGGACTGGACGAGCTGCCAAACGATACGCCAGGCGCGCTTGATGAAGCGGTTGGCGCCCTCAACGGCCTTGGGATCCCAGTCGAAGTCCTTCTCGGGCGGGGCGATAAACAGGATCGCCAAACGCATGGTGTCGGCGCCGTAGGGCTCGATGACCGAGCTCGGAGGCACGACATTGCCCTTGGACTTGGACATGGTGTCGCCGCTCTCGTCCTTGACCATGCCCTGGCACAACAGGTTGGTGAAGGGCTCGTCCACGCTCAGCAGGCCCAGGTCACGCAGGGCCTTGGTAAAGAAGCGGCTGTAGAGCAGGTGCAGAATGGCGTGCTCGATGCCGCCGATGTAGTTATCGACAGGCATCCAACGGTCGGCGGCCTCTCGGGAGAAGGGCAGCTCGGTGTTGTGAGGATCGGTATAGCGCAGGTAATACCAGCTGGAGCAGGTAAAGGTATCCATGGTATCGGTCTCGCGCTTGGCCGGGCGGCCGCAGACCGGGCAGGTAGTCTCATAGAACTCTTTGCACTCGGCGAGGGTCTCGCCTGCGCCCAGGTCCAGGTTCTCGGGCAGCGTCACCGGCAGCTGATCCTCGGGCACGGGCACGATGCCGCAGTGCTCGCAGTGGATAGCCGGGATGGGGTTGCCCCAATAGCGCTGACGGCTGATGAGCCAGTCGCGCAGACGGAACTCGACCTTGCGACGACCGCAGCCCATGGCCTCGAGGTCGGCCACGATCGCAGCCTCGCCCTCGGAGTGCTTGCCGCCGCGCATTCCGGTGTACTTGCCAGACTGGACGAGCGTGCCCTCGGCAGCGTGGGCGCAATCCCAGTCGACGGTCTCGGCATGGAAGGTATCGATGGTCTCGCCGCTGGCCTCGACGGCAGCGCGATCGTCATCGTCCAGGATGATCGGCACGATCGGCAGGTCGTACTTACGGGCAAACTCAAAGTCGCGCTGGTCGCCACAGGGAACGGCCATGACGGCACCGGTACCGTAGTCGGCAACGACATAATCGGCAACCCACACGGGGACCTTCTCGCCGTTCACGGGGTTCACCACGTAGCGGCCGGTAAAAGCGCCGTGCTTCTCGAGGGTGCCCTGGGCACGCTCGACGGCAGAGATATGCTTGGAGTCCTCGACGATCTTGGTGACGGCCTCCTCGTACTCCGTGCCCTCGACGAGCTCGTGCAGGCCGGCGTACTCGGGAGCCAGGACAAAGAAGGAGACGCCAAAAAGGGTATCGGCGCGCGTGGTGAAGACGGTGATCTTACCCTCGTCGCCCTCGATGGGCTCGCCATCCTGGTCGCACAGGGTAAAGTCGACCTCGGCGCCCTCGGAGCGACCGATCCAGTTGGCCTGCATCTGCTTGACGCGCTCGGGCCAGCCGGGGAGCTTCTCCAGGTCGTCGAGCAGCTCCTGAGAGTACTCGGTAATCTTGTAGTACCACTGCTCAAGGTCGCGCTTCTCGGGCTCGGTGCCACAGCGCCAGCACTTGCCCTCGGTAACCTGCTCGTTGGCCAGAACGGTCTTGCAGGTGGGGCACCAGTTGACCGGGTTCTTCTTACGGTAGACCAGGCCCTTTTCCCACATCTTCTCAAAGATCCACTGGCCCCAGCGATAGTAGTCGGGGCTGCAGGTCTTGACCATGCGATCCAGATCGTAGGAGAAGCCCATGCGCTTCATCGTGGCGAGCGCCTGGTCCATGTTCTTATACGTCCAGGCGGCAGCCTGCGTGTTGTGCTTGATGGCGGCGTTCTCGGCGGGCAGGCCAAAGGCGTCAAAGCCGATGGGGTGCAGCACGTCGTAGCCGCGCATGCGGGCCTGACGGGCCATGGCATCGCCGATGGTATAGTTGCGCGCGTGGCCCATGTGCAGGTCGCCCGACGGATACGGGAACATCTCGAGCACGTACTTCTTGGGCTTGCTGTCGTCGGTGTCGACGGCAAAGAGGTTGGAGTCCTCCCAGGCCTTCATCCACCGGGACTCAATGGCCTGCGCGTCGTAGGCAGGAATCTCGTCCTTATGATCTGTGCAATCGCACATATCAGCTCCTTTGTTAGCTGGGTTGGGGCGGGGCGTTCTTACCTTTACTCGCTGCTGCGGACAGTCCTGCTCGCACGAAGAGCACATTAAGTGCTCTTCGGCTCGTGCGGAACTTGCAGCGAGCAAAGGTAAGAACGCCCCGCCGCATCGTTAACTCGCATGATGATAGCAAATACGACAAGCGAGATGCCTGCGACTTGCATGCATCTCGCTTTATCTAAATAACGTGGTTGATACTCAACCTTTATGTTCAGCTCTTATCCTATCGATAAGACACAGACTGCTGCGAATCCTTGACCACAACATCGTGGGCGCCGCCTTCGACGATGGAGGTGGAGCTGACCAGCGTTAGGCGTGCCTTTTCCTGGAGTTCGGGAATCGAGAGGGCACCGCAGTTGCACATCGTGGACTTGACCTTGTAGAGCGTGCCACCCACGCCGTCCTTGAGGGAACCGGCGTACGGGACGTAGGAGTCGACGCCCTCGACGAAGCTGAGCTTCGCGGCGCCGCCCAGGTCGTAGCGCTGCCAGTTGCGAGCACGCGCAGAACCCTCGCCCCAGTACTCCTTCATGTACTGACCGTTCACGTTGACGCGCTCGGTCGGGCTCTCGTCGAAGCGAGCGAAGTAGCGGCCCAGCATCATAAAGTCGGCACCCATGGCAAGGGCGAGCGTCATGTGGTAGTCGTAGACAATGCCACCGTCGGAGCACACGGGCACGTAGACACCGGTCTCCTCGTAGTACTCGTCACGGGCACGGCAGACGTCGATCAACGCGGTGGCCTGGCCACGACCGATACCCTTGGTCTCACGGGTGATGCAGATGGAACCGCCGCCGATACCGACCTTGATGAAGTCGGCACCGCAGTCGGCCAAAAAGCGGAAGCCCTCGGCGTCGACGACGTTGCCGGCACCGACCTTGACGTCCTCGCCGTAGTTGGCGCGGATCCACTCGATGGTGCGCTTCTGCCACTCGCTGAAGCCCTCGGAGGAGTCGATGCACAGGACATCGGCGCCGGCCTCGATGAGCAGCGGTACGCGCTCGGCATAGTCGCGGGTGTTGATACCGGCGCCGACCATGTAGCGCTTGTCGCCATCGAGCAGCTCGTTGGGGTTGGTCTTGTGGCTGTCGTAGTCCTTGCGGAAGACAATACCCATGAGGTGATCATTGTCGTCGACGATGGGCAGAGCGTTGAGCTTGTTGTCCCAGATGACGTCGTTGGCAACCTTGAGGCTGATGTTCTTGTCACCCACGATGAGCTGCTCACGCGGGGTCATGAACTCGGAGACCTTCGTCTGGTGGTCATCGCGACTGGGGCGATAGTCACGGCTGGTGACGATGCCCAGGAGCTTACCCTTGGGAGTGCCGTCGTCGGTAACCGGCATGGTGGAGTGACCGGTCTTCTCCTTGAGCTCGATGACCTGCTCCATGGTCATGTCGGGGGTCAGCGTGGAATCGGACTGAACGAAACCGGCCTTGTGATCCTTGACGGCCTTGACCATAGCGGCCTCGGACTCGGCGCTCTGGGAACCGTAAATGAAGGACAGGCCACCCTCGGTAGCGAGCGCGACACCCATGTCGACGCCCGAGACGGACTGCATGATAGCGGAAACCATGGGGATGTTCAGGGTGATTGCCGGCTTCTCACCGCGCTTAAAGCGGGTCAGCGGCGTCTTAAGAGAGACGTTGTTGGGGATGCACTGCGAGGACGAGTAACCAGGGACCAGCAGATACTCCGAAAACGTGTGGGACTCACCGGGAAAGAACGTAGCCATGTTTCTCCTTTTTCCATGCGACCGGTCGGCTGCAGGCCTCGTAGGACCCAGCCCAACCTTGGGCGCCCAATACTGGGGAAGTATCTTAACGCACTTTGACTGCTACAATGCATGATTTAAGAAGAGCACATGAGGGTTTGACGCAGGCTTTGCGTTTGCCCAGCAAACACTTTAGCGGGAAGACGTGGAGCGTATGGAGTACAAGACGACGGCAAAGTTGGTCATTCAAGCGTGCGACAAGGATTTGCCGGGCGTGTTCGGCCACGGCTGCGTCTTGCTGCTGCAGGGGATTGCCCGCGAGCACTCGCTCAACCGGGCCGCCAAAAGCATGGGCATGGCGTATTCCAAGGCCTGGCGCATCGTAAACGAGGCCGAAGGCCAGCTGGGCTGCAAGCTCATCGAGCGCGACGGCGCCCGCGGATCCACCCTCACCCCCGCCGGCAAGCGAGCCATAGCGGTCTACGAGGAGCTGCAGGCCGACATCAACAACGTCATCGCCGCCAAAGCCAACGCCCTCATCGCCAGCATCAAAGAGTAGCCCATTTGGGACGGGGCCTTATAGCCACACAACCCCATCTCATAAGTTGCGGTGAAATAGGGACTGTTTATGCGGTTAAAGCCGTAAATCAATCCATATTTCACCACAACTTATGGAGTCGAGGATGATTTAGCTAGTTGCGGAGGGCGTTGTCTAGGTTGGCGGCCACGATCAAGGGGTCATCGGTGCCGGCGAAGAGACGGATGGTGCTCCCCTGCTTGCCACGTGGGGCCGAAAGGCGCGTCGTTGCGCCGCCGGCGGGCGATGTGCGGAACTCCCCCGGCAAAGCATCGAACAGCTCCCCCGCGCTAAGCTCGATAAGGTCGAATTCAACTGCCGGGCCAAAGCCATGCTCAAGGATTCCCGTTGCAACAGCATGGTCGGGATGCGAGCTCAGTCCGGGATAGCGCACGTTGCGCACCATCTCGTTGGCGGCCAGATACTCGGCCAGCGCACGGGCGCGATCGAAATGCGCCTGCAAGCGGACATCGAGCGAGTCCAGCCCGCGCTCCAGCACACCGGCCTCGTCAGCAGGCATATCAAGCCTGGCCAAGCCACAGCCCTCAAGCAGGGCATGCGCGCACTCAGCCGCGGCATCCACACGATGGCGTTTGAGCTGCGAGCGCGCGACCGATACGGCAACCAACTTGCGCGGAGCCTTGCCGGCACACACGCGGTCGAGCGCCTCGAGCGACAGCGCAGCACCCAGCCGCAGCGGATCGCAGCCAAAAGCCGATGCCACCGTGTTATCCACCACAAACAGCGCGTGGGCCTCACGCGCCGCCCGACCCAGCGCACGCAAATCGGGCACGCGCAGACCAAACCCGCCGATAGAGTTGACGAACCACCACAGGTGCGGACCCTCGGCATCAAACGAAGCATCAAAACCCTCGGACGCAGCGGCAAACGCCTCGGCGGACGGCGAGCCCACCAGCGCGACATCGCAGCAATCAAAGCCGCTCGAAAACGCATCGGCAAAGTCGTCCGCAAAGGCCACCAGGCGGTCACCGGGACGCACAATCCCCAACAGAGACAGCGCCGCCGGAACATGCGAAGCCGCAAGCAACCGCGCCTCACGCGCGCCGGCCCTCAAAGCCCAGGCATCTTCTAGCTGCTGTACGCCCATACGGTACCGTCCCTTCAAAACAAAACCCACGATGCGGGTGTTTCCCGCATCGTGGGCAACGGCTGCAGTATAGCGCCGATATGCGACGAATCGCCTAGATCTTGAGCGTGTGATAGGTCACGCTCGCACCCGGGGCGTCAACGGTCACGCCATAGGCCTCAGGATAGATGCGCGTCGAGAACACGAGCGCGCCATCGTTCACAAACACCTCGACCGACGAGACATCGCCGACAATGCGCACGTTACGAACCTCCTCGACGGGCTCCCAGCGCACGGTACGACCGCAGCCGGCAGAAGCGCGACCCTCATCGGTAAATCGCATCTCAAAGCGCGAGGGCAGTTCGTCCCCAGCGGGCACAAACGCCAGATTCAGCTCGCCATCAACGGTCGCGGCAAACGCGCCGTCGACACCGTCGACAACAACATCAAAGCAAGTATCGCCGGCAACCTCCAACGAGCCCGCCCCCACTTGCACCGAGGCATAATGGTGCTCAATCTCGCGCGCCGGCTGCTGTAGCACCACGCCGCCCGCACCGGCTGCAAGCTCACGCGGCACCGTCATGCAGTGCTGCCAGCCGCACGCCACGGTAGGCGCGTTGTCATAGGTCGGCTCATCGGGCATGCCCATCCAGCCGATCAGAATGTGGCGACCATCCTCGGACGTAAACTCCTGAGGAGCATAGAAGTCAAAACCGGCATCCCACAGGCGGAAATCGCCCAGCTCATAAGCGTCCTTGCCACCCGTAATGTCGCCCGATACAGACATGTAGCCAGCGGCATACACATTGCCGCGGTCCCAACGACCGCCCTCAAGACCCTGGGGCGAAAACGACAAAAATGCAGCGGTATCGCCATTCGCATCAAGCTCGATATAGCCGGGGCACTCCCACATAAAGCCAAAACGCTCGGACGTAGACACACGGCTCTCGGGCTCCCAGCTCAGCATATCGGCCGAGCCATAAACGAGAATCTCGCCCACATCGCGCCCGGCACCTTCACCGTGCATCGCACAAAACCGGCTCTCGACATGCGGGCCATCCACGCGACGACGCGCGCCCAGCACCATGTGATAACGCCCGTCCGCGTCGCGCCATACCTTGGGATCGCGCACATGGCAGGTCAAATCCTCGGGATAATCCTCGGAAGCCAGCACCACGCGCTTTTGGCTGAACTCCCGACCGGCAAGGCCATCAACGCTCTCGACATAAACAGTATCGGCGCGGCGGCCGGTATTGACGTAGTCGTACGTGCCGTCCGCATCGGAAAGCTTAACGTTGCCTGTGTACAGTACGCGGATGCGGCCGTCCTCGGCAAGCGCGGAGCCAGAATACACGCCATGGCAGTCGAACGGCTCGTCGGGAAGCAGCGGCGCGCCAACATATTCCCAGTTCATAAGGTCGCGGCTTGTGGCATGGCCCCACATCTTTACGCCGCCGTTCACATCAAACGGGGCATACTGGAAGTACGCGTGAAACACGCCACCCACCTGGCAGAGACCGTTGGGGTCATTGAGCCAACCCGCCGGCGGCATAATATGGAAGCGCTGGCCATACGCGCCATGACCGCACCCAGAGGCGGCAGCGTCAACAGCAGCAACCAGCTTTGCAAGGTCGCGACCAAGTGCATTAGACATATCAAAGTCCTAACGAATCGAAAGTAACTAGGTGCCAGAGATCGGCGCCAGATGCGGGAAACACCCGCGAGCATACAGCCCGCGGGCATTCCCTTAATCAAAAGCTCTTAGGCCTGCTCGGAAGCCTTGGGCTCGTCCTTGTACAGGACAAACGAGACGCCAAAGGAAACCAGCGCGGCGACCGCAAACATGATCGCGTACTGCACGGGCTGGGCCAGGCACAGCAGGATACCGAAGATACCGGTAACGCCGGTGCCGGAAGCAGCAAGCGAGGTGAGCGCGCAGACCAGGGCACCGCAGCCGCCGCCGATGCAGCCGGCGATGAAGGGCTTAAAGAAGCGCAGGTTCACACCAAAGATGGCAGGCTCGGTAATGCCCATGAAGGCGGACAGGGCCGAAGGGAGCGCCAGGCCCTTGATCTTGGCATCGCGGGTCTTAAAGGCAACGGCGAGCGCGGCGCCACCCTGGGCGATATTGGCAGCGCTGGCGATGGGCAGCCAATAGGTCACGCCGTACTGGGCGAGCTGGCCCAGGTCGATGGCGGTGTACATCTGGTGGATACCGGTAACGACCGTGGGGGCATAGAACAGGCCGACGATAAAGGAACCGACACCAAAGGGCAGGGTGAGCAGAGCCTGGATCAGACCGAGGACAGCGTTCTCGGCCCAGACAAAGATGGGGCCGACGGCAACGAGCGTCACGAGCACGGTCACGAACACCGAGACAAGCGGGGTCACAAAGAGGTCGAACATCTCGGGAACGATCTTGTGCAGGCGCTTCTCGAGGAAGGCCAGAATTGCGCAGGCGATGACGATGGGGATCACATGGCCCTGATAGCCAACCCACTCAAAGCTGTACACGCCGGGGATGACGGTGACCATGGTCTGCACGCCCTCGGAGGCAACCGTGTAGGCGCTCTGCAGCGAGGAGTTGATGAACGCACCGCCGACGACGGCACCCAGGTACGGGTTGGCGCCAAAGGCCTTAGCCGCGGAATAACCGATTAGGATCTGCAGAATGCCAAAGGACGTGCCCGAGACCAGGTCGGCAATCTTATAAATAAAGTTATTGGTGTCGAGCGCGATAAAGCCGTTGGAGGCCATAAAGTTGAGGGCGCTCATAATGCCCAGCAGCAGGCCCGAAGCCACGATGGCGGGGATGATGGGGACAAAGACGTCGCCGAGCACCTTAATGGCACGCATAAAGATGTTCTGCTGCTGCGCCGCTGCCTCCTTGACCTCGGCCTTGGTGGCAGCCTCGACGCCGCTGAGCGCAATAAACTCGTCGTAGACCTTGTTGACGGTGCCAGTGCCAAAAATAATCTGGAGCTGGCCCTGGGCCTCAAAGACGCCCTTGGCGCCGTCGATATTCTCGAGGGCCTCCTTGTCGACCTTGGCGTTATCGGCAATCACAAGGCGCAGACGCGTGGCGCAGTGTGCGGCAGAGACGACGTTGTCGGCGCCACCGATATTGTCGAGCACCTCTTGGGCTGATTTGCGGTAGTCCATGACTTCCCTTTCCTCCAACGGGCGCATCTGCACCCGGCCATCTTTGACACTTACACTGTAATCGTTTTCAGTCTCATATGTCTGTAATCGTTTTCACAGTAGGGTGAACGGTAGGAAAAAGCCGGCGAAAGGTAGTTTTAAAGCAAAAAGAGGCGGCTCAGAGACAGGCAGACGTGCCCAAAGCCTAGACATTCATAAGCTGATGGCCGAGCTTGAGCGTCTTTAGACCACTCTCCCCCTCCACGCCATCGAGCGTGTTGAGCAACATATTGGTCGCCTCGACGCCACTGGTCAGGTAGCCATAATGCACGGTGGGAATGCCGCCCGTCAGCGCGCGCAAAAACGCGTTGTCGCCAAAACCGCTCACGCGGTGTATGCCCTCGCCCATACCGCGAACCTCATCGATGGCACGCAGCGCGCCCGCCGCCATGGTGTCGGTCGCGCAGGCGACAAACGAAACATCGGGGGCATCGGCAAGCAGCTCGCGCGCAGCGCGATAGCCCGAGTCGAGCGTAAACGAGCCCAGGCGAATCAAGGCAGCATCGAGTGGGTTACCCGCGGCGCGCAAACCGGCTTCAAAACCGCGGCGGCGTTCATAACCAGCCGCGCGGTCTTCTTCGGTAACTCCAATGTAGGCCATCTTGCCGTCCACGCGACCCGCAAGCGCACGGCCCAGCTCAAAGGCAGCCTCGTAATCGTCGTGATAGACGCACGCCGCACCCTCGACATGCTGGCCGATCAACACAATGGGCACACGGCACGACTCAATCGCGCGACGGTGCTCGTCGGTGATCATGGTTGCCACCAGCACAATGCCATCGACCGGGTGGTTTTGGAATAAATCGAGGTACTCGAGCTCGCGATCGGGGGCGTTATCGGTATTGGCAAGCAGCATCTGGTAGCCACGGCGACCGAGCACCTGGCCAATACCGGCGGTAATGCGACTCACGGATTCCGAGTTGATCTTAGGTACGATGACGCCGATGAGCTTGGTGGAACCGGTGCGCAGCGCGCGAGCCTGGCTGGATCGCACGTATCCGGTCAGCTCGATTGCCTGCTTAATGCGCTCGGCCTTGTCCGCCGAGATATATCCCCCGTTGAGGTAGCGCGAGACGGCGGCGCTCGAAACGCCAGCCAGCTCGGCCACATCTTTCATCTTTACCACGAGCACCCCTGACAACGAATTCACAGGCACCATGATAGCTGCCTTGCCAGTAAATTGAGTAAATAGAATTCCTGGTCGAAGAAACGTCAGCGAGCGGGCAGCTGCCGTGGCGAGGTGCCGCGAAAGAGGAGCGAAGCGTACTTTATGTACGCGAGCGACGGTTTGAGCGGCAGATCGTCCGGCAGATGCCTGCGCAGCGTCGAGCGGTCCGGCGTTTGTTAAAACGCCGGAACATAGTTAGCCGTGGTACTCGCCGTTGTACTGGATGAGCGTCAGGTCCTCCACGCCGTCGAGCGCGCGGATGGCATCGGCATAGGGCATATCCACACCATCCGAGAACACCTCGGCGGCCATTTCGACCTTGTCGCCGCGCATAGTCTTGGACTTAACGGTGAACTTGGTGCGCCCAAATGCACGCACGATATCGTCGCCGGTGGTCTGGCCCGTGTAGTGGATGACCATCATGTACACGCGCGCCTTATCCTGATGACTCGCAAAGCCGGCGATTATCACCACGATCACCACCGCCGTGAGCCCCACGAGCGCATACATGCCGGCGCCGGCCGTAATGCCCGTGGTAATGGCCCAAAATAGATACAGCAGGTCGAGCGGGTCCTTGACCGCCGTACGGTAGCGGACGATGGACAGAGCACCGACCATACCGAGCGAAATGACCACGTTTGTCGAGATCGCGAGCGTAACCATGCAGGTAAGCACGCACATACCCACGAGCGTCACGGCAAAACTGCGCGAATACACCACGCCGGTAAAAAAGCGCTTGTACACGTAGTAGATCAGGATACCCATGGCGAGCGCCACGAGCAGCGAAAGGCCAATCTTGGCGGGATCGACCTGGCCAAACGCCTCCAAGACGGAGTTCTTAAAAAAGTCCCTGGTGCTCATGGTCTAAATATCCCCTCGGTTCTCAAAATCCGATTCCCAGTAATTAAATCCGCGAAGGTAGGCGGTCTTTTCGTAACACAGGCAGTACTTGGAGACCGCCGTAAGCTCGGCCGCTCCCGGCGGCACCATATCGCGCACCAGCTGCGGGCAAAACTCCGTAAACTTGACCTCCATCACCAGCTTGCCGGGCTCCAGGACCGGCAGCGCGGGCAGCGTCGCGTCAAAGATATCGAAGCTTCCCACCGCGGCACGCACGTTCATGTCAAACGTGATGCGCACGGTGCCCTCATCCATCACCCACGGCTCGCGCTCGTAGTCCACGATGGTCCGCGGGCGCATCATATTGCAGATGCACTCGATGTAGAACTCGCGACAGAGCGGATAAGGACTCCTCAGCAAAAAGTCGTAGTCGCCAGCCAGAATCTGCTCAAACTCGCCACGCGTGAGCGGCGCGTCCTCCTTGTAGATCCAGCTGCCGTACTTCTTTTTGCGCTCGAGCTTAATCACCTTGTCGCTGCCGTTATAGATGCGCACGCGATACTTTTTGCGCATGAGAATGCCGGCGTCTTTTTCCTCGTAGGCCGAGTTGCAGTAGTCGTCAAAGTACAGGCTGCGAATGGTGTAACCGCCTGCCCGCGCATGCTTGTCCAGCTTAAAAACCGGCGCCATGCGACAGGCAAGCGCGGCGTGCTCGCCCTCGTTAATGAGATATTTGAGCTCGTGGCGGTAACGCTCCTGCGTGGCACGCACAGGCGGGGCCGCCAAGCGCTCAAGCAGCGCGCTAGCCCTCCTCATACGTGTCCTCCACGACCTTACCGCCGTCTTGCACGTAAAAGCACTTCATGCCGTAGTGCTTGCCGTCGTCGGTCACATAGTAGTCAAACGCATCTTGCGTATAGCCGTCGGAGTTGGTGGCACGCACGCGCACAAAATACTGGCCGGTATCGGGCGCATCACAGGTCACCTCGGGAAGCAGCACGTCCTCGGCCTTAAAGACCACGTCGCTTATGGCATAGTCACGCGCAAGCTCCACGGTGTAGCGAATGTCGCGCGCCTCAAAGTCGTAGGACGCATCCCAGTTAATACGCAGCTTACCGTTATCGATCTGCGGCACGCCGATGTAGAACGGCATGGGCTTTTTAAAACTCTCGCGAAAGCTCTTGTAGTTCTCCTCGATCTCGGAGGGAATCGCCGCGGCGATCTGCTCGTATTGGTCCTTGGTGACAGGCAGATGGTCGATATCGGGCGAAGCAAAGACCAGCGATTCAGTAACCTCGCGGTAGTGCTTGATCATCTTGCTCAGGCGTGCCTCGGTCATATACGAGCGCAGGTCCTTGACGGCACGGTCGAGATCGCTGCGGAACGATTTGCTGCGCAGCGCACGATTGAACAGAACGTTGCCCCAGTAGTTGCTTACGCCGCGCTCCCAGCTCGCGTAGTCCGAAAACCCGGTAAGAGAAAGCTCCAGCTTACGAAGCATGCCATCGTTATCCCAATCTAAAAAGTACCAGGTATTTGAGTTGAGAGGACTGTACAGATAGCAGTTACGGTTCTGCGTATCGCAGTTGCCCGTCAGAATCTGAAACGCCAGCCAATAAACCAGATTCTCGGAATCAAAGTGGGTGTCGAGCACGTCATCGATCTTTTGAGATTCGTCGTTGAGCGCATCGAGCATCTCGATGAGCTTCGTGTGGTCCGTATCGCCCTTAATCTCGAGCATGCCTTCAAAGCTTGCCTGGTTGTAGTCGGGATCATCGGCAAGCTTAATGGTGTCCTCGTAGCGATGGAAATCAAAGCTGTTCACCTTGTACAGGTGCCCGCTCTTATCCAGGCCATGTGCCTTAAGCGCCGTCTTGTTGAGCTGCTCCACCTGCGTAAACAGGCCGTAGTCCTCAAAGGTATCGTTGGACTTTTCGGTCTGGTCGCACACCCACAGATGCACAAACTGCGTGCGCAGGCCCATCATCTGGGGAATCCCGCGGATAAGGTCGTAGGCCATCTTGTTGCGAAAACGCATACCCTCGCCCATGTGCTTGTTGAGCGCAATCGCGCGCTGTTGGCGCCAGGTACCCTTGCCCTTTTTGAGCTCCACCTTGTAATTCTTCTGCGAGTTCATGCTCGATGTCTGACCGCGCACCTGCACGGTAGCATTGGGCGCTTCCTCGCCATAGCCAACCTCGCCGGCAACCGGGCCGTCTTCGTCGCCCGGCTGTAGCAGGCCCATAACCTGATAGCGCGTCACGCCCATGTCGGCATAGTCATACACCGAGTACGTGTTGATCTCGGCCCAGCTGTGGTCGGTGTTCTCGGAGCTGTTGCCGCGTGAGACCGTCAAGTACATGGTCACAATGCCCGAGTCATCGTAGACCTCGTAGAGCTCGTCCTTGTCGCGCAGGTGCTTGGCCTCATTCGAGGCCTCAGCCTTTTTAATCTTGTCCTGCTTTTTGACCTTTTTGGTCGAGGAGTCTTCCTGCACCGAGCAGCCCGAAAGCAACAGCGCACCGGCAGCCGCCTCAAACAGGCGACGGCGAGACATCATCCTATCGGTCATCAGAACCTCCCCAATGCTTGCGATACACGCGAACTACTGCGCGCTCAAACGCGCCGTGCGGCACGCCCTTATGTCGGCCTTCCTCATAGCGCTGTTCGGCACGGTCGAGCAAGCGGCCCAGCTGTGTAAAGCGACCCGTCTTGTCGGTCGCCACAATGGGCTGCTGGCTCAGGATACGATACGGCAAGTTGGAGGTATAGGTATCGAGCCGCAGCAGCGCCACGATAAAAAACACCGCCGCACCCAACAAAAAGCCAAAGCCGTAAAACTGCTGCGGCAAAAGCAACGAAGCGGCAGTCGCCAGCCCGGCCACACCGGCAAACAGGCCCGAAGCCAGCACGGCTCCCTTATAGTCGGTAAAGTACAGCAAGATGAGCATCACCGTATTGCCCACGGCATACAGGCCATAGCCCACGCACAGCGTGCGAAAATACCCGTGCATCAGGTTGTTAAAGCCCAACGGTAGGGCCGACAGCACCGTGGTCTCGAGCGAAATGACCGCCGCGGTCACAAACAGCTGCTTGAGCGCACAAAAGCGCAGTTCGCTGTTAAGCGTGGAGAGCATCTCCTCCTCGGCCACCACAATGTCGCCCACCGCGCCGCCGTCATTGAACAGGCTGTAGTAGTCGTGGTAGCGCGGATAGAAGTTGACCTCGACCGAGACCACAAAGTTGACGGTCGTGACCAGGATCGTCAAAAACGCAATGAGCGCCGGCACATCGTAGTAGGGCGCACCATAAAACAAGCCCTTGACCTGCACGCCAATAGGACCGGCCCATATTATCACCAAGTGCGCAAAGAGGCCCAGGTTGGTAAACAAGCCCGTGAGCGCCAACGGCATAAACTGATCGAGCCACCGTAAAAAGAGCCAGGGGCTGCGGTCGCTCTGCGGAAAATACCTGTACAGCAGTACCACGTCCCAGGCGAGCATGACGCCATAGCCCAGAGCAATTGACGCCAACAAGCCCTCGACCGGCGGCAGTCCCAGCGCCAGCGCGGCCAGGCCGCACAGGCACACCACGCCAATGGCAGCCGCAAAGCTGCACAGGATGCCGCGGTAATCCTTGATGGCCGTGAGGTAGCTCATGCCGTTCCAGTTGACGATCATAATGTTGAACAGCCACAGACATAGCAGCCCCTGCAGCAGCGTGGCGCCCGAGAACAGCAAAAAGACACCGTAGAGCACCGTGCCCGCAACGAGCATGACAGCATTGGAGCCCCAAAACGAAGGCAGAATCTCGTCCTCGCGCTCGGCAAACAACATATCAGCCAAAAAGCGCGTGACCGGCATGGAGAAAAAGCTCGTGAGCAAAAGTGAGGCCAGCAGTGTGTAGGTCACCATGCACACCAGCAGATCCTGGTTGGCACGGCCCACACCCCACAGACCGCACAGCACCAAGATACCCACCTGGAGCAGCACGCCCAACAGCATGGGACCCGTGCACACAATGCCGGCGTAGCCATAAGCGCGCATCGTGGCAAACAGGCCCCTGCGCCTAAACAGGCGCTTGAGCTCAAAACCAATTCCGGCCACCGGCTACTCCCCCTCTCTGGGCAGGTTAAACGCACACGCCGTCTCGTCGTACAGCGCGCGATAGTTGGCGAGCATCTGCTCGTGCAAAAAGTACGTGGCAACGCGACGCTGCCCGCGCTCCCCCATCTCGATACGGCGGGCGCGGCTCACGCACATGCGCTCCATGGCATCAGCCAAGCCCTTGCGATACATGGGCGGCGTCACAAAACCCGCCACGCCAAAGTCGTCGCCCGGGGCGCCCTCGAGCAGCTCGCGGCAGCAGCCCACCTCGGTCGTCACGCAGGGACGGCGCGCTGCAAGCGACTCCAGCACGCTGAGCGGCTGGCCCTCGGAGATGCTCGTTAAAATGGTAAAGTCGAGCTTTTCCATGTACTCGACCACGTTAACGCGGCCGGTAAATATCAGGTCGCGCACGCCCAGGGTGTCAACCAGCGCATGGCACTCGGCGCCGTACTCTTCGTCGTCCACGCCGCCCATGATGTGCAGGCGCACCTTGGGCAGGCGCTCATGCAGCTCAAAGAAGGCATAGATCATGGTCTTGACGTCCTTGATGGGCGCCAGGCGCACCACCGCGCCAATGTCCACCCAGCCGTCATCGGGCTTTAAGGGAATGTCCTTAAAGCGGTCGAACTGGATGCCGTTGGGGATGACCAGGCATTTGTCCGCATCGCAGCTCATATCGATCTGCGTCTTGCGGGCGTTATGGAACAAACTGGTCACGCGGAAGGCACGGCGGTAGATCTCCTCCGAAAGCAGGTAGAAAAAGCGAATCCAGCGGTCCTTAAACGACGGCACCACCCAGTCGGCGCGAATGATCTCTTCCTCACGCTCGCGGGTATAGATGCCGTGCTCGGTCAGCAGTACCGGCGCATGGGAAACGCTCGAGCCCAGGCAGGCGAGCAGACCACCGTAGCCGGTCGAGATAGCGTGGTACACATCGGCCACCGGCACCTCGCTGCCCAGCAGGTAGAGCACTGGCAGCAGCATAGAGCGCATGGTGTGGAATGCGTCGGCAAAGGGCGTGTAGGGGTACTCGGTCAGACACACGTCGCGGAAGATGTCCATAAACGTTCGGCTCTGTAAAAACGAGAGCGGATGCACACGACGGCGCTGGAAGATATCGAACAGCACGTCCCAATCCGGATTGGAGAGCGACACCAGGCGGCGTAGCGCCTCGCGCTCGCGGTCGTTAAAACTGGCTTCGTGCTGCTCGCCCGAAAGCCGCAGGGCGTCGTCCAGGAACACCTCGTGCACCTCGACCACGTTGCCGGGCAGCTCGTAGACAAACTTGCCGCGGTCGGCAGCATGCGCGCCAATCACCCACAACACAAACTCGTGCTCTGGCATGGCCGTAATGTAGCCGTGCATCCAGGTGGATACGCCGCCGTGTACATAGGGGTAGCAACCCTCGAGTACCAAGCAGATTCTCATTTGTCGCCACCCTCCTTGCGCTCGATCGTCACGGTCTTATCATTTGCCTTGAGCAGATACAGATTGCCCGTAAGGTGCGTCAATTCGCCACCCGTCACCGCACCCGGCTCGCCGTTGTTGGCGCGGAACATGAGCCACGCCTCATCGTGGAAATTGCCCAGGCTGAGCGTCCAGGCATCCGCGCTGGTATCCACGCTCACCGTAACCGACGAAAAGCGCTGAATGGCGCCCGAGCATTCCGAGCCGGTCTGGCGACGCAGGTCGGGCGCAGACTTGGTAAGCCAGTCCAGGTAGTCGGTCAGGCCGCCCTTGTAGACTTCCCAGCCCTCCTTGGCGCCGCGATCGGGATCGAGCAGGTCGTCCGGGTGCATAAAGTGCGTACTCACGTAGTGCATGTTGAGTTCGGACACGGCTGCCAGGCGCATATAGGAATCGTCGACCATGCCGCCCGAGACAATGCGCGGCTGCTCCACAATGCCATCGCTCGCCACGCCAAACTCCTGCACGTACGGCAGGTCGGTACCGTCCTCAAAGTACGTACTAGCAATAGTCTTAATGCGCGGAACGTCGGTGCCGATAATCTGGCGCGCGCGGGCCGAAAGGATATTCGACGCTGGCACATAGACCGAGCCATGAGCGTTGGGCAGGACCTCGTCTTGAAACGCGATAAGTTCGTTAAGCGAAGCGACAAGCGTCTCTTTGTTCTTCCAGGTCTTGTAGACGTACAGCGTGCCATAGTCGGTATCCCAGAGCGCCAGAGGCTGATGGTTGTAGCCGTGAAAGCCCAGCTCTCCGCCCATCTGCAGCAGCATGCCGCCAAAATAGCGGAACTGCGTGGTATCGGGTTGGCGCGCGGGCTCGGTCTGGTTGACCGCGTCCTCGTAGTTTTCGATCATCACGCCGGTATAGCGAATGCCGTATTTTTGCGCGAGCTTTTGCAGATCGGGCCACCAGACCTTGGTGTAAAAATCGGCAATGGAAAGGCCGTAGTCACGCTTGATATAAGTACCATCGCCCGAGGGCACGGGGCTAGGAAAGTCGTCCAAATAGAACACGGCGCTGTTGATGACCGGATAGGCCGTGGCATCACCCAGCAAGCTTATGGCCGAAGCATAGAACCCACGCATGACCTTGTCGTAAATGCCAATGTTGCACACCACGGTGTGACCACTGCCGCAATCGTTAGACCAAATGAGCGGCGTGCCCGCGTCACCGGTCCTTGCCCAGACGTGCGCCGTTTCGCGCAATGAAACCGAAAGCGAAGAATCGAAGGGGTCCGAGAGCTCGTAGCGCTCTCCCCCGCCCAGCATAAAGTCCTCGCTCGGCACAATGCTTTCGGCTTTTACATAGTCATATCCGGCCGATTCGATCCCAAGCTTGGAAGCAATCACTTGCAGATAGCTCGAGTTATCCGGCGGCATAGCGAGCATAAGCGAACCGCCAGCACTCACCCAACTCATCAGATCGGTCAGATGCGTACCCAGTCCGTCAAGCGAGGGCATAAGCACAATCACGCGATCAAACGACGTGAGCGAGGGAATCGCATCCGCACCGTCGGTGGCAATATCAACATCGCGATGGGCGATCTTCATGTCGAGCAGGATCTGGTCGAACTGTTCCTTTACGTCCTCGACGCCAGCTTGATCGGAATCGGTAATGACCAGGCACGTGGGCTTTTGGCCAAAGATTGCCAAGGAGGCCGGCACCGCGTCGTTGGCGGCGAGCATGCCCAGCTTGTGCTGTCCAGCGCTGTACTGCACGCCGGCACGCTCCACCAGCAGCACGGCGGCCATGGCAATAAAGACCGCCCACACCACGAGGAGTCCCATCCAACGAAAGCTCCCTGCACGGTCGCGGATATGTTGCGCCACGCTCATCTGGCCTCCTCCCCGTCGCGCCAAAACGCCAACTTTTCGCGGTTGTCGGCGCTCAAATACACATGTTGCTTGTCAATCGCATCGATCACACGGTGGACCTCGTCACCATCGCGGCGCATCACGGCCAGGCGCAGGCAAAGCATCCAAACCTCCTGCTCCTCGGGCACGTCGAGCACCAGCTGGTCGATCACGGCCTGCGCCTCGTCGATCTGTCCGACATCGGCCAGCGCCGTCGCGTATCGAATGCGCAGCTCAAAAGTGTCTTCGCGCTCGCAGCGACGCGCAAGCAGGCGCGCGTACTGTTGGCGCTGAATCTGAGCCACGCGCCCCTCAGCCAAACCAGAGCCCAAATATTCACCAAGAAAATCGCAGTATTCGTTGAGGTTTTGCGCATTCGGGTCCGTCTTAAAGGCACGCTCCAGCTGCTGAAGCTTAAGGTCGGACTCCTTGGAGATCTGCGCCACCGCCGTCGCGGCATAGTGCGCCACCTCAACGTCGTCGTTAAGCTTAGCCGCCTGCAACTGCGCCAGGTACGCGTCGGGCTCCTCGGTGAGCATGGAGAGCATTAGGTGGCGCCGGTATGCCGGGTCGTTGACGATGAGCGCCTCCTCGAGCGGGACCACGCCCGCATCGGCGTCACGGTCGTGCACCAGGATGCTGCGATGCAGCTCGTCGTTGAAGCGCAGCGACTCCAGCGCAGACTCTTTCAGCCCCTCGCCAAACACCGCGCTGCGGACCGATAGCAGAACCACCAGCAACGGGCCCCACAGCGGCACCAGCACTATCACAGCCAGCATGTGCCCGCGCACCGGCAGCGGACCCAGCTTCATAAGCGTCCACAGCATCAGGCAAACCAGCGCATGAATCAGCAGCAAGACGGCAGCAACGACAAGCGAGATCAAGCGGCACCCCCCTCACCGTCACCGGTGTAAGAGATGTGCTGCAGCAGCGCCACGATGTCCTCGCCGTCGACGGGCTCCACCGCAATCTGCTTTGCACTCAGACGCTCGCGGATAATGGGCAGATCGCACGCCTTTGCCTGACGCATAAGCAGGTAGAGCACGTCGCCGTCGACCAAGCCCGCCGCGTCGCTCTCGCGGATTGCCGAACCAATTGCGCCCACCAGCTCGCCGACAGGCTCCATGCCCGGTACCACGCGCAGGAGCAAAAAACTCCCCATCTTGCTATCTGCCAGCGCCTGCTCCGCCGCGAGCTCTTGGCCAAAGGCAGCCTGCTTGAGCACGCAAGTGCCGTCAACGCAGCGTTTATCCTGCGCCACCGCCTCATAGTCAAAGGCACGGCCCAGCGCGCTTTCGACCAGTCCGCACAAGATGCGGAACAGGTTTTGATAATAGAGGGTCATTTGGTTTTCGGCCGCACTACGCACAAAGATCAACACAGCGGGTGCCCCGTCGCGCTCGATCGTGTATCCAAACATGGGAAGCCCCGGCGTCAGCTCGCGGTTCACCCACAGGTTCGAACGACCCCCGTCGCCCAAAAGAGGTGCAAGCTGCTCAAGCGTGAGCGAGCGTGCGGCATCTTCGGCAATCGCGGGACTTGCTGCCACCAGGCGTGCAAATGCCCCGCCCGAAACATGGTAGATCGCCACCGAATCGTTCTCGAGGATCTCGCCCAGAAGCTCGCAGCACTTGCGATAGATGTCGCGTGGGTTGAGTACGTCGAGCTCCTGCGTCACGGCAAAGATCTTGCCAAAGCTGTCGTGGCGACCCACGATCTGGCGCCTGTACGCGCGCTTGTCCTCGATCGCGTCGTGGTAGAGCTGCGTAAGGAACGTATTGCGGTTGCGCACGAGCTCGTTTTGATCGCGCTCTGCCCTAATGGCTTCGCTGTTGCGCAGCTGCACATAGCCGCACACGGCACCCACCACAAAGTACGCAATAAACGGCAGCCAGTTGGACGGCTCGTAGAACAGGCCCTGGAAGGTATAGCCGTACTGAGTAAAGTAGCTCGCGGCCAAACCCACCGACGCCAGCAGCGCCGCAACCAGGCCAAAGTCCAAGCCATACAGCGTGCCGATCAGCACCACGTAGAGCAGGCGATAATCAAGCACGTTGAGCTGGGCCGATTGGGAGAACAGATGCTCCAGCACCTCGAACAGAACCCAGGCAACGCCCGTCTCCAAGCATTTGATGGGCAGCGAGCGCATCTGGATGCGGTCGATGGCGGCACGCAGCGGGTTGATCTTTTTGATGCGTCCAGCGCCCCAGCGAGCTTGAATGGTCGAGAGATCGCGCAGCAAGTCATAGCGCTGAAACCAGCCATAGCGCACGCGAGCGACGTCTCTGGCGGGCAGGGCGTAGCCGGCAGAATCGCCATAGGCAACGGCAAGGCTGGGGAACAGCGCCTTGAGGGCGTCGCCCACCTCACCCGCCGTGTGATGGAAGGTATCGGCTACGTCGAGCGTCTCAAAGTTACCATCCCAGCTATCGAAGATACGGCGTACCAGCACCGCAAGCTCCTCGGCACACAGCAGGGGAAACGCCGCATCCTGCGCGCCCTGCAGAGCGACCGATCCGGTTGAGCACGCGTCGAACAGCGGCACCAAAAACGGGTCCTCCAGCGCGGCAGACGCGGTATACAGGAACGGCACACGCAGGATCTTGGTCTGAACGCCCTCGCGAGCAGCGTAGTAGCGGCACAGGTCGTTGGCTGCGTGCGCGATAATACCCTTGCCCGTTCGTCCCGCGGCATCGGCGGCGCCCTCGGCACCCGCGGGACCTGCTATATACAGCAGTTGGACCCGGCGACCCGCGCACGCACGAAAGACCGAGCGCAGCGTCTCGATATCGCCCACGGTATCGGTATGCGGGGTAAGGTAATTGGATAGGTAGACCACGCGGTCGAACTCGTAGGCCTGCTCCAAGTGCTGCAGAAGTTCTTTCCACGAGGCATGGGGCGATGACTCGTCGCGGCACGTGTCCTGCGCGGCTACGACCTGCACATGGTCCCCGGGGAACGCCTTGGCACAAAAGTCATCGTCAACATATGCGGTGTTGCCAACAACCAGCACCTCCATGGCGTACTCCTCCCCTAAAAACCACTTTTGTCATAGTCAAACATGCGTATTTTACGCTGTCAACGCGAGCTGGGGCGCCTTTAAGGCTGTTTTAAGAACTTTTTTAGAGGATGAGGGGATGGCAACTCGTCCGACCCAGGCTCATTGAGAGACTGCTATTCACTCTGAAAAGGTACATCACAATCTGCTGACAGCTCTGCAGGGAGAATGGCAGGCGATGTACATTGCTCTCGCACGGAATCATTGGATGATAGAAACGGCAGTTCTTTGGAATAGCTGACGATTACCTGCGGAACGATCTTAATGCCCAAAGCAAGTTCGAACTTTGCAATCGTCTTCAGAGTCATATTAGGTTGAGAATTCAAGAACTTAGAAAGCGACTGAAGGCTTATGCCCATACGATTTGCCAGCTCACTTTTGTTCAATCCCAAATGTTTCATTTCGCGATGAACAATAAACTCAATATCTAGTGCATGTTCATAAGCGCGCGTTTCGCTACTTTCTGTTTCAGCATAAAAATCAGATAGATCTACTTTATTCATTGTATTCTCCGTTTCAGAAGCCAGGCATAAAAGTCAGCGCCCAGGCCCCAGAAGCTGACGCGCTATTCTGGCCGATCATTGTTCGAGCGGTTAATTTCCGCTTAGGGTCTGACATCATCTTCTGAAATTGAGAGTTGTCAAGAGAAGTCGTCAGTACCTAAAATGGTCGGCCCTTGGGGTCTCTGTATTCGACAAGTTCATATCCTTCTACCAAAGGCCACCTCCCATTTCTATTTACACTTAACTTATAAGTTAAGTGTAAATATTTAAATACAAATAACAAGGTCCAGGCAAGATTCATCAGCACCAAACGACAAACAACCCAGTCGAGCTTGTGCAAATTCCGGAAGTATGCGGCAAATTGTTGAAATGCAGACCACACTGAATAGGGGCAACGCTTCTACCTGCGGTTACTTTTCATGAAATGGGCAGTGTGCTCGATGGATCCAAAATTTACCGCATACTTCCGTCGGGCGTTTCGGAAGTGCGGTGAAAAACCGAGATCGACAGAACAGACCCCTGTTTTAGCCTTCCGCGACCTGCGGTTTTGTTGCCGAAATTCGGTTTATGCTCGGAGGTTTCCGATTTTTCCCCGCACTTCCGAAAAGCATGCTTAAACCGCGCGTCCCGAAGCGAAAACCACCGGATATTTGTTTCTACCCAAATGAGATCCTTGTTTTGCCAGGCCGAATCTTGCATCCAAACAAAAAAGAGGGCCGACGCATCAGCCCTCTTCAGGTGTCGCCCGAAGGCTTCCAGCGCAAATGATTTAATTCTAATCGGTATCACTTGTTTGACCACAATCACGTCAACCAGTAGAAGCTGCCCATGCTCGATCATTCCATTGCCGGGATGGTGCTTGGCTAGTACGTCACACATTGCATACATGAAAAAAGGGCAACACTCTCAGTTTGAAAGCGTCACCCTTAAAGCTCCCAAAGAGCTTTTGTATTGCAGGAAGATACTCTACACCATCTTCCCTTGATTGCAGGTCGAAACAGACGCCATTGTGATTTCAAGCAGAAAGCGTTATATTAAGTAAGCATTTGCACGTGGTGTTCGCACTATACGCTCAGATGCCAAAGTTTACAAAGATGGCCTTCTTCATAGACGCTAGGTGGGATTACTCACTAGTAGCCGATATGTCGAAGGCCTTCTTGTATTTAAGGAAATCATACATTCTAATAAGCCGTTTCAGCTCGCTATTACCGTGGATTATCTTACGATCATCCGTGATGAACGCCCTCAGATACTCGAGCAACTCACTTAAATCGAGCTCATCCTCCTCAAATGGCCACCGAGAATTGAGCACAGGGTTATTTAAAAGTGAGCAGTTTAATCAAGAGGGCCTCACCCCTGGGAGCAGGGCGCAGCGCTCGATCTATTGTTCTCCCGGACGGGCAATTTGGCGAGACCACTCGGAAAGGATGGATGAAGCAGCCGTGCGGTTACACCAACATTTCCGACGCGATCAGAATCGCTATTCTTAGCAGAAGAAGCACCGTAGATGCGGCGGTCCAGTTGCTATCGGCGTTCTTGGGGAGTGCCGAGTAAGTCGCGGTTTTTGCCTTGGATATGGAAGTGCTGGCGACCGTGGCTTTGGTCACCTTACCCACATCAAAGCGTCGCCACTACATTCGTCGACGCACACCACACATAAAAACTGCGCCATCCATAAAAATAGGGGATGCCCTCCCTAGGGAAGGAACCCCCTTGCAAAACTTCGGCCAAAGAAAGGCTTCTGTTTTTTGTTGTGAAGAAAGCATAGCTCTTTTTTGGCATCCAAGGCGTTGCGGCAACGCTCGTCACAGATTCATCGTTAATCAGCGTCCACCGGAAACCACGCACTAATCACCTTCGTGAGAAAGTCAAATCCAGTAGACACCTGAAGATTGCCCCGGTAGTAATCGACGTGCTTATTCATTCTTTGAACAAACACAGATAGGCTCTTTGCGCGATGCTCTAAAACGCCTTGCGAAGCAAGTTTCCTGTGCGCATATAGCGTAGTGACAATCTGCTGTATACGGTCATTGCTCATCTTTGACTTACGCTGGTCGAGACCGATGCCGGCTATGGTCGACAACTCCCGCGTTACAACGTAGCTTGGCTTAAATTGCGGTCTATCAGCACGCAGGTTATTCAAAATGCAGCTATTATGAGCGCATGCATTTCTTAATGACTTGACTGCTTGAAGAATATAGAACTCCTTAAGTATCTCGCGGTCGTCAAACCTATTGGCGCAAAACTTGTAAAAATAGAGAAAAGAGCCGAAGGAGACGACTTCGATAAATGCCCACGCGGGGAAGTCGAAATCAGCATACCTGGCAATCAACCCACCAGTGTAGGGACTGTTCTTGCATCTGAGAATCTCGTCTTTGAGCGAATTGCACGGCGTTCCATCTGGCTTCGTGCCATCGTAGGAAGAAATGAAGTCCGAGACGACTGCATAGCCGTCCTCCCCCTCCGTCTCGATTCGTTTCAAGAGCTTGACCTTTGCAAAATGCTCCACATCAAGCGTAAGCGGCAACATTTCATAACGAAGGAGCATGTCAACAATCGACAAGTCGACCAACATCTTGAAATCTAGATTCGCGTACTCCCCCTTGCGATTTCCTTCTTCAACTTTAGGAAACCCAAGCCGATAGGCACGCAAGCGAAAATAGTTGCTGTTCTTCTCCAGGTAAGCTCTGGCATCGTCTTCGCTCATCAACGAGAAATGAACACCTCTCGATTTGAGGTGATCAATCTGCTCGGACGCCGTAAGCCACGGCTTTCTATTGGCGTCGGTCATCAGATCTCCGTTCTCGATGATTGACTCGAGTTTCCATATTAATGCGTTTAGCTGGGAGAGTCACTCACTATTCACTGTCCGCACCCCTTATATGCCAGGGCGACAGAGTAAGCAATTAACTGGGCCCGTCGCGCCAATGCCCTGGCACAATTATCGGAAGCAACATGGCAATGAGCAATGGGCCCGCCATGCAAAAGCATAGACAGGCCCGAATGCAACATAATCGGATGAGCCAGATGGCAGACGGCTAGCGGTCACCGCAATCAAAAGAGCCCAAATAATGTAGCACACCCTTCACTCGCGGAGCATTAGGGTCTTCACTCAAGAAATTGACGCTGTAAGAAGGAGATCCAACGTAAACATGAGTCTTACCCGTCTCGCAGCAGAACAAAATGTCGCCAGCGCTGTTCTGAGTCAGGGTATTGTAATTCGAATAGTACTCAAGCTCGTCTGACGGGGCTTCTCCCACAACGATCAGCCGAGGTTCCAACTTATCTAGCCATGTCTTAGGAACGCGACCGGACTTCCGACCATGATGCGGCGCAAAAAGAATATCCACAGGCGAAAGCTCAATGTCGTCTTCGATCGCCACCATGTAGTCATTCCCCATGTCACCAAGCCAAAGTGCACGGACCCCTTCCTCAAGCGAGTAGAGAATCGCAGGACTAATATTATTGGGTTTATCAGAGCTTTCTGCATCCCGCAAAGCATCCTGGAAGGTCTCATTATTCTCATCGGGCCAGAGGACGCTAATCCCAGCAGAGCCGCGCTCACTATCAGAAACGTTCATCCATTTACGCTTACACCCCTTGTATATTTTGTAGGCGCACGACGACCCCTTCAGATCTTTGTACTTTTTAAAACTCTCAGTCTCCGTGGACTTAGAGACATCATTGTCAACGTAATAAAAATTCGGAATGAGCTTAAGCTCATCAAGATACTCAATGCCCTGAATATGATCTTGGTCCGGATGTGTGCTAATAAAACGCACGACACCCTTATTACCTGCAAGGTTTTTAATCTCATCAAGGATTGCCGACTTACGCTCATCGGTAATATTACAGTCAATCATGCTGAAGTTATCAGAATTGTGATTGATATAAAACATGTCGCCGTTACCAACGGACAGAGACTTAATCTCGCTCATGGTCATCACGTTCCTCAAGATTGAAGTTGATTCGTTTTTCTACATACCGTTCCTGCTTGATCCAGGAGGCAACAAATAAGGCGATAAAAGAACACAGCGCCGCTGGAAGCCGAAGAGATGCCGGCAACAATGATGCAAGCAGAATAATTACGAGCAGGACACCGGCCCCCGCCAGGCTGCGATACATGTTTGAAATCATTAAGAGCTGCTCGACCTTTGGATCGCGTTTCTGAGCATACGCAAAGGCAGAATAGTCCCGCTTTCCGGTCGGTTTTAATTTGCGGACCAACGGTTCAATGCAAAGAGAGCCAATCCGCGACGCAATAAGACCGAGAACATAACTCATCACAAATAACGCCAGCCAGTTAGAGCAGTCAATACAACTGCCCAACGGCATCTGACTGACGGAGTATGTTACGAGTGCACCCGGTATGAGCACATTGAACAGATCGTAAGCAGAGATTTTCCCAAGCAAATCATCTAGAAAGTTATTGGCCAATAATTACGCACCTCCAAGAATCCAAGAGCCATCCTTCGCATTTTTTACAAACTAACCCGCCCCGCCAAACAAGTGTCAGGTTCTTGAAGAAGAGCTATTTGGATATGATTTGAACAAACGGGGGCGCATACTGCTGTTGACCAATAAGCGCACACGCCCCTAAAGAAACTCAATGGACCATCAATATGGCCTCGATTATGTCAGCTATTCCATCCGACTCCTTCCGAACAATTAGGTTGTAATGGGGAAACGACGCTTCTCGTTGTTTCAATTGTAGCCCTCCGCCCGTTCCATATCCTGTATTCTTTTTTGATGATGAGCACAAGATGTTGTGTTTTAACAGGTAAACGCAGCTAAAAAATTGCGGAACTAATTCACGTGAAATTACGATTCGGCTCATCCCCTTGTAGACAGCACCCTTGACCTGCATGAAAACAAAATTAGACTCAATCGCTTTCGCGCGGTAAAAAGTCATCCACATCGAATACCTGTTCGAAATTAACAAAAGATTTTGCTTGACCAACATGTTGAGACGCCCGCTTATTGCCTTGTCGTCAGCCGAAATAAACAAAGCGGCAGCCTAGCAGACTTTTCCTGGAAGGTCTCGGTGGCGAGTCTCGAAGAAGCGCGAGACGGCCTCGTGCTGGATTTGCCGCATCAGGCATAGTCAGCCCAACGCGATCCGCAACGTCAC
>DBEZDO010000065.1:0-5301 GCA_048187355.1 Collinsella sp. | reverse complement strand
ACCATGCCAGGGCACGCATCGCACAGCGCCGCGACAAAATCGAGCGGAGCTACATCACCCGTAGGATTGTTGGGCGAGGTCACGATGGCGAGGTTGCACTCGGGCGCCGCGGCAAGCACGGCTGCCTGGTCGAGCTCAAAGGTCGCCGGATCGCGCCACACGTCGCGCACCTCGGTCTGGCAGAGCGACGCAAAGAACGCGTACTCGCTAAAGCACGGCGGGCAGTTGAGCAGGGTCCTCCCCGCGCCGCCAAACGCCAGCAGATAGTTATAGAGCAGCTCGTCGCCGCCGTTTCCCACGCAGATGTTCTCGCGCGTCACGCCATGCCAGGCAGCAAGCTCGTCGCGCAGGTCGTTGGACATGGGATCGGGATAGCGGTTGAGCGGTGTAGCAGCCAGGGCAGCGTCGACCGCCTCGCGCACGCCGGCCGGCACGGGATAGGTGTTCTCGTTGGCCGAAAGGTTGATGCGCGTGGGCGTAAAGTTGGGATCGTAGGGCTCAATGCCGGCCAAGTAGGGCTGGACGAGCTCCTTCATGCGAGACGTCAGCTCGGCCATATTAGGCCTCCTCGACGACCGCGCCAGCGGCACCGCCCGCCGCCGCCAGGTCCACACCCTCGGCAACCGTTGTCACGGCGTCGCCCGGCCAGGCAACCTTAGTCAGGTCGGCCGCGGCCAGTGACGCGGCGCTCACGGCATCCTCGCCCTGCTCCAGCACGCGGCGACGCAGTGCGGCCGAAAGCGCGTGTGCCCACAGGCCCTCGGCCTCGGCCAAGCGCTGCGTAGCGGGAGCGTCGGAGAGCAGGCCCTCGGGTGTATAGCAAATGACACTCGAGCGCTTGACGAACTCTTCGACCGAAAGCGGGTTGGAGAACATGGCCGTGCCGCCGGTCGGCAGCGTGTGGTTGGGTCCGGCAACATAATCGCCGAGCGGCTCGGAGCTCCAAGCGCCCACAAAGATGGCACCGGCGTTGCGGATACCACCAAGCAGGCCCATCGCATCCTTGCAGTGCAGCTCCAGGTGCTCGGGCGCCACGGTGTTCACCGCCTCGACGGCAGCGGCCATGTCGGCGGCCACTACGATGGTGCCCTCGTTATCGAGCGAGGCACGCGTGATTTCGGCACGCGGGGACTGCGCTACCAGAATGTCGATACCCGCCTCGACCTCGCGCGCAAACTGCTCGTCGCAGGTCACCAGATAGCAGGCTGCCAGCGGATCGTGCTCGGCCTGGGCCATCAGATCGGCCGCGACCACCATGGGCTTGGCCGTAGCATCGGCCAGCACACAGACCTCGGAGGGGCCGGCAACCATGTCGATTCCCACGTCGCCCGAGACAATCTGCTTGGCGGCGGCGACAAAGGCGTTGCCCGGACCGGTGATTTTGTCGACGCGCGGAATGGTCTCGGTACCGTACGCCAGCGCGGCCACGGCCTGGGCGCCGCCCACCATATAGATTTCGTCCACGCCGCCGAGCTTGGCTGCCGCGAGCGTATACGGACTGATCAGGCCATCCTTTTGCGGCGGCGTCACCATGACCACGCGCTTGACGCCGGCAACCTTGGCGGGAATGGCGTTCATGAGCACCGTGGAGGGATACTGCGCGCGGCCGCCCGGCACATAGATGCCGGCCGCAGCAAGCGGGGTCACCTTAACGCCGAGCATCGTGCCGTCCGGGCGCGTGGTAAACCAGCTCTGCTCGACCTCACGCTGGTGGAACTCGCGAATCTGGCGTGCAGCCTTTTCGAGCGCCGCGACAAAGGCCGGATCGAGGCCTTCGAGTGCAGCATCGATCTGCTCCTGCGGCAGGCGAAAACTCTGCAGCTCAACACCGTCAAAACGCTGGCAATAATCGCGCACCGCGGCATCGCCGTTGGCACGCACGTTGGCCACAATATCGCGGGCGGCGTCGACGATGTTTTGCGGCAACACGCCCTTGCGGTTGAGCTGGTTGGTAACGAGGCGCTCACCAGGAGCAAGCTTGATGGTCTTCATATCGGTATCCCCTATCGGTCGAGGTTGTGTTCGAAAAACGAGAGGCCGGGCGGCGGCGCCAATCGGCCCGCAGCCCGGATATGGGGGTGCCCGTGCGTGCTCGCACTATTGTGCCGAGCCCGCGACGGGCTCAAAATGTTTGTCTTTCACGGCAGCAGCCAGGCGATCGGCCAGATTGCGTACGCGCGGATCCAGGCGCGCGGCACCCGGGTTGACAAAGAAGCGGGCCGTGCAGTCCATGATGCGACCGGTGATGACCAGGTCGTTGTCGCGCAGGGTGGCACCCGTGGCGGTAATGTCCACGATGCGGTCGGTCATGCCGACGATGGGGCCCAGCTCGATGTTACCGTGCAGCGAAACGATGTCGGCATTCACGCCGCGCTCGGCATACCAAGCGCTCGCGATGCGCGGGTACTTGGTGGCCACGCGAAGCGACCCGCGGCGGGCATAGTTGCGCTCGGCCTGGCCGGCGCGCCATGCGGGCTCCGCCTCGATAAAGGTGCACAGGCCGTAGCCCAGATTGACCAGCTGCAGCAGGTTGAGGTCGGCCTCGATAAGCGAGTCCCAGCCGCAGATGCCGCAGTCGGCGCCGCCGCAGCCCACAAAGGCGGGCGCATCGCTGGGGCGCACAATGACAAACTCGATATCGCCGACCGCGCCCTCACCGGCACGCGTGTCGCGTCCGCGCACGATCAGGTGACGGCCGGGGTCGCGCAGCTCAGAGACGTCTAAGCCCGCTGCCTCGAGCACGTCAAGGGTGTCGGCCTTAAGCGAGCCCTTGGGCACGGCAATGCGCAGCGGACCCTCGGCGCCACGGCCCACGGCGTGATCGCCGTCGGAAGCGGCGTCCTCGGCCGAGGTGTGCGCGGCCTCCAGACGCTCGAGCGAAAAGGCGAAGCCCGCCGCCGGCACCTCGATGCCGTCGCCAAATGCGCCGGTAAAGATGGAGTCGTAGCGTCCGCCCGAACCGACCGGATCGGGCAGGTCACCGGCATAGGCCTTGAAGACCAGGCCCGTGTAGTAATCGAAAGAGTTCATGATGGAGAAGTCGAAGGACAGCACCTGAGCGTCCTCGGGAGCCAGGCCCTCGACCAGGGCACGCAGCTCGCGCGTGAGCGGCGCAACAATGCCCGCCGCCGCCAGCAGCGCGTCGACGCGGTCGAGCACCTCGGCACCACCGTGCAGGCGCGGCAGCTCGCTAATGGCGACCTTAACGGCCTCGGACTCGGCGCTTTCCGCCACGCGGGCATCGAGGCCCACAAAGTCGTTGGCATGCACGCAGCGCAGGGCCTCGGCAGCCAGCTCACGATCCTCGCATACCGCGAGCAATTCCTTAAACGGACGCACGCTGCCCGCGATAATGCGCGCACCGGGAAGTGCCAGCTTGCGCACGGCCTCGGCCACCAGTGAGACAATCTCGACATCGCCCGCGGTGTCGCCCGCGCCGATGAGCTCAAAACCCAGTTGCGTAAACTGACGCGAGCCACCGGCATTGCGCTGACATTCGCGAACCACCGGCGCCTCATAGCGCAGGCGCAGCGGCAGATTGGCCGCGCGCATGCGAGTCGAAACCAGGCGAACGATCGGCAGCGTGTTGTCGGGACGGACCACCAGCAGGCGACCGTCGTCATCAAAGAGCTTAAACGGCGTGTCCGCAATGCGGCCGCCCTCCTCGAGCGAGCCCTTGTCCTCGAGCAGCGGCGTCTCGACCGGAAGGTAATGATGCTCCCTAAAGCAGCCCTTCACCGTCAGCGCAATCTCCTCGCGCGCCTGAGCCTCCTCGGGCAATATGTCCCGGAATCCCCACGGTGTGGCCGTCATCTGGTGAGCCTCCTCATGCTGCGTTTCATATAGAACAGAAGACCGGCATAGCTCCGCCGGTCTTCTGGGTACTTTAGCATACTAGAGTGTTTGCGGGGAAAATCCATCGTAGCCGCTCACACCGTATTCATTTGGAAACATAGGGCAGATTGTCGCAACCCAACCCCACCTAGGCGCCAATCGCGCGTCGGTACTCCGCCATAACCTGAGCGTCGGCCGCCGCAGGATTGGCGAAATAGCGCCAGTCATAGGTCTCGGCCGAAACAACTCCGCGATAGCCGCGCGCCACCAGCCTATCCAGGTCGGCGCGCATATCGCGGTCGCCGTCACCCCAGGCAAGATGCGTCGTGCCGTCTGCCGCAACATCGACAAAATGCACGTGGGCGACATCATCGCCAAGCAGATCGAAATAATCGTCGATGGTATCCCCCGCCACCGCCATAGCGCCCAAATCCAGACACGCCTTAAGTGCCGGATGATCAACTGCCTCGATCATGCGCTTCGTATCGGCCGCCGAGTTCACGATCATCGACTCAACCGGCTGTAGGGCCTCGAGCACCAGTCGAACGCCGCACTCTCCCGCATGCTCGGCAATCGCACGCAGCATCGAGGCGCTGCGACCCCACGCGTCCTCGATCGGCTCGTTCAAAAATGCCCAGCCGCTCGAGACCATGACCTGCTCGGCTCCAAGTTCCGCCGCGATATCCACAACGTTCTTAAAGTACGCGAGCGTGCGGGCACGCGCCTCATTCCCGCGCGCCGCGATATTCCACGGCTTGGGGTTGTTCTGTTCGGGACAAAGCCCCACAATCCGAACCCCATACCGCTGCGACAGCTCCCGCACCTGCTCGAGCGAATCGTATCCATGGCAATCGACATCCAGATGCATCGCCCCGGTCCAAAGCTCGCAACACGTGTAGCCCGAGGCCGCTGCCGAAGAAAAGAATTCCTCAAGGTCAAAATAACGATGGCTGATATTCATGACGGCAAGCAGGGGGTAGCTCATAATTACTCTCCAACCTAAACGAGGCCCCGTTCCATATAGGAGCGGGGCCCAATTACATAAACGTTATTTGCTCTTAGTAGTCGAACTGGTGATAGTAGCGGCGATAGTTAAGGTTGTGCTTGGTGACCGTCTCGTAGTAAGCGGCAAGGCGATCGGTGATCAGCGAGGAGAGGATCCACGGAGACACGATGACGCGGAACTCGTCGTCAAGGCCGGGGATCGCGAACTCGGCGGTGTCGATGATGTTGATGTCGGTGTCGCCGGTCACGCCGCGGTTGAGGAACGCGCGGACGCGCTCATCGAGCTTGCGGTTCTCGTCCTCGCCCATGAACAGGAACACGGGGACGCCGGGCTCCACGAGCTCGAGGGTGCCGTGGAAGAAGTCGGCCGAGGTGATGTAGCGGGTGCGCTTCCACTGCATCTCCTCGAGGATGCACATCGAGAACAGGATCGTCTCGCCCCACAGGGCGCCGGAGCCGATG
>DBEZDO010000064.1:0-19066 GCA_048187355.1 Collinsella sp. | reverse complement strand
TGGCAGTCAAGAGGTCAGGGGTTCGATCCCCCTCGTCTCCACCCGAGCATTGAATGAGGCTCCAACGCAAGTTGGGGCCTTTTTTCATATAGGAACACAAGGTCAAAGGCGGCACCATGATCCTCCTGGTCGACAAGATCGAAAAAAGCTTCGGCGCGCGCGTCCTCTTTAGTGGCGCGTCCTTCCAGATCAACCCCGGCGAGCGTTTTGCGCTCGTGGGACCCAACGGCGCCGGCAAAACCACCATGCTCAAGATCATCATGGGCATCGACAGCCCCGACGCCGGCCAGATCCAGTACGCAAAGGGCTGCCAGGTAGGCTACCTAGAGCAGGAAACCAACCTGGAGCACAAGGACACCACCATCCTTGCCGAGGTCATGGCGGCCGCCAAGGAAATTCGCCGCATGGGCGAGCGCGCCAACGAGCTGCAGGCCCAGATCACCGAGCTCTCCGAACAGGGGAAGGAAGTCGACGCGCTCCTCAACGAGTACGGACAGGTCCAGGACCGCTTTGAGCACCTGGGCGGCTACGAGCTCGAGAGCAACGCCCGCAAGATCCTATCTGGCCTGGGCTTTAAGGTCACCGACTTTGAGCGCCCGTGCTCCGAGTTCTCGGGCGGCTGGCAGATGCGCATCGCGCTCGCCAAGCTCTTCCTGCGCCACCCCGACCTGCTGCTGCTGGACGAGCCCACTAACCACCTGGACCTCGAGAGCGTCCAGTGGCTACGCGGCTTTATCGCCAACTACGACGGCGCCGTACTCATCGTCAGCCACGACCGCGCCTTCATGGACGCCTGCGTCGACCACGTGGCCGCGCTCGAGAACCGCCGCGTGACCACCTACACCGGCAACTACAGCAGCTACCTCAAGCAGCGCGAGGACAACCTGGAGCAGATGCGCGCCAAGCGCGCCGCCCAGGAGCGCGACATCGCCCACATGCAGGTCTTCGTCGATAAGTTCCGCTACAAGCCCACCAAGGCCGCCCAGGCGCAGGAACGCATCCGCAAGATCGAGCAGATCAAAAAGGAGCTCGTCATCCTGCCCGAGGGCCACAAGCACATCGACTTTAAGTTCCCTGACCCGCCGCGCTCCGGCGACATGGTCGTGGGCCTGGAGGGCGTCTCCAAGTCCTACGGCAAAAAGCACATCTACAGCGACATCGACTTCAAGCTCTACCGCGGCGAGCATGTGGCGCTCGTCGGCCCCAACGGCGCCGGCAAGTCCACGCTCATGAAGATTCTCGCCGGCCTGGAGCCGCCCACCACCGGCACCCGCGATCTGGGCACCAACGTCGGCATCGCCTATTATGCCCAGCACGCGCTCGAGGGCATGACCGAGTCCAATACCGTCCTGCAAGAGATCGACACCGTCACGCCCAAATGGACCGTGCCGCAGCAGCGCAGCCTGCTGGGCGCCTTCCTGTTTAGCGACAACGACTCCATCGAGAAGCAGGTCCGCGTCCTCTCCGGTGGCGAAAAGGCGCGGCTAGCGCTCGCCAAGATGCTCGTGGCCCCCGAGGCGCTCCTGTGCCTGGACGAGCCCACTAACCACCTGGACATCGACTCGGTGGACATGCTCGAGAATGCCCTGCAAAACTTCCCTGGTACCATCGTGCTGATCAGCCACGACGAGCACCTGGTACGCGCCGTTGCCAACCGCGTGATCGACATACGCGATGGCAAGGTCACGGTCTACGACGGCGACTACGACTACTACCTCTACAAGCGCGAAGACCTCGCAGCCCGCGCCGCCGCCGAGGCGGCAGGGGAGAGTGCACCGGCCGCGACCAAGTCCGCTAAGGTCACCGCGGCCCAGCCCGACGCCCCCGCCACCGCTTCCAAGCCGGCCGAGGGCAAAAAGACCAAGGAGCAAAAGCGCGCTGAGGCACAGGCCCGTGCCGCGCTCAACAAAAAGCTCAAGGGCGTGCGCAACCAGCTCAAGAAGATCGAGACGGAGCTCGATAAAAAGCGCGCCCGCTATGACGAGCTTATGGAATTGATGGCAAGCGAAGAGCTTTATGCCGATCAAGACAAGTTCAACGCCGCGCTGGGGGAATATAACGGCCTAAAGCAAGAGCTGCCCAAGCTCGAGGACGAATGGCTGGAGCTTTCCACCCAGATCGAAGAGGAGACCGCGCGTGAACTCTCGTAAGGCCACCGCCGTGGCGATGAGCATCATCGCCATCGCCTGTCGCATCTGCGGCATCTTTATGAGCGCGATGACCGTGCTGCTGTGTTTTAGCGGCCTCACCGCCAAGCTGCAGATCGTGGGCTTTGTCGTTGAGCTTTCACGCGCACTGCCGAGCGCCATTGCAGGCTACGGCGTCATCACCTCGCCCTTTGGCGGCGTGTTCCGCCTGGATTACGCCATCGTCGCCGTCATTCTGTTTGTGGCCGACTACCTGCTCACGCGCGCCTCGCGCCGCGTCCGCTAGGGGAGCGCCATGTCCAGCAGCTACTTCATGAACCTGCTCGCCAGCGCGGTCGCCGTCATCGTTGGCATCGTTATCCACGAGAGCGCGCACGCTGCCGCGGCCTGGGCGCTCGGCGATAAGACGGCCCGTTCGCGCGGACGCGTCTCGCTCAACCCGCTCAACCATATCGACCCGATTGGCACCATCATCCTGCCGCTGTTGATGCTTGCCGCCGGCGGTCCCGTATTCGCCTTCGCCAAGCCCGTACCCGTCTACCTCAACAACCTCAAGCATCCCAAGCGCGACGAGGTCCTGGTGAGCGTAGCAGGCCCCGCATCGAACATCGCACTCGCGTGTCTTGCCGCGGTCCTCATGCGCGCAACGTACGGCAGCCTCTACACCAGCATGTCCTTTGCCCTGGCGTCACAGATTATGAACTTCGGCGCCACGTTTATCGTGGTCAACTTATCACTCGCGTTCTTCAACCTCATCCCGATTCCGCCGCTCGATGGCTCGTCGATCATTGTGCCGTTCCTTAAAGGCAAGGCTCTCAACAACTATTATCGTCTGCAGCAATACGCTATGCCCATCCTCATCCTAGTGCTGTACCTGCTGCCCATGTGGACCGGCATCGACGTGATCGGCCGCTATTTCGACGTTACCGTGTATCCGCTGGCTGAGCAGCTGCTCACCTTCGCAATCGCCGGCATCTAGGGTAAACTAACAGGTCGACCGTGCAAAACGGTCGCAACATGCACCCAAACCGCGCCGCGAAGGCGCCGTCAAAGGAGGTCGAAGATGTCGTATCGCGTGTCGACGCAGGTCTACAGCGGACCGTTCGACCTGCTGCTGCAGCTGGTAACCCGCCAAAAAGTAGATATCGGCGCTATCTCGATCAGCGAGGTGGCCGAGCAGTACCTTGCCGAGGCCGAACGCATCGAGGCGCTGGACCTGGACGTGGCAAGCGACTTCTTGCTGGTCGCGGCAACCCTTTTGGACATCAAGGCTGCCTCTCTGGTGCCGCAGGAGGCCCCACGCAAAGCCGATGACGACGATGACGAGTTCGACGAAGACCTCGAGGAACTCAGCGCGCTCGACGGCGACGCCTTGCGCGAGGTCCTGATCCAGCGTCTGATTGCCTACAAGCAGTTTAAGGGCGCGGCTGCGGCCCTCGGTGCCCGCATGCAGGCCGAAAGCCGCATGCACCCGCGTGTAGCCGGCCCCGACCCCGAGTTCTTGGGCCTTATGCCCGACTACCTTGCCGGCATCACGCTGCGCGGTCTCGCCGTCATCTGTGCCGACCTGGACGGCAAGCGCCAGACCTTCCTGCTGGAGGCCGAGCATGTGGCGCCGCATCGCGTGCCGCTCGACCTGACCGTGGCCTCAGTCGACCGCTTTACCATGACGCACCAAACCTGCACCTTCCGCGAGCTACTGGACGGCGACGCTACCACCGAGCAGCTCGTCGTCACCTTCCTGGCCATGCTTGAGCTTGCCAAGCGCGGCTCGCTCACGCTGAGCCAGGACGAGATCTTCGGAACCATCAGCATCAACCGAGTCGAGGGGGCCGAGGCCTACGTGCCCGGCGAGGGCCCCGAGCTCACCGAATAGGAGCCGCAACCATGTCAACCCTTTCCACGCTGGAGGCAAACAGCCTCAAAGGCGCCCTCGAGGCGCTGCTGCTGGTGTCGAGCGACCCGGTGAGTGCGCCCGCGCTGGCCGGCGCACTGGATATCGCCCCCGGCGAGTGCGCATCGCTGCTCGCCGAGCTCAAGGTTGAGTACGAGGAGGCCAACCGCGGCTTTCAGCTGCGCGAGGTCGCCGGCGGCTGGCGCCTGTTCACGCACCCCGCTTACCACGACGTGGTCGAGGCCTACGTGCTGAGCTGGGACACGCAAAAACTGTCGCAGGCAGCGCTCGAGACCCTGGCCGTCATCGCCTACCACCAGCCCGTCACGCGCGAGGTGGTCAAGGGCATCCGCGGCGTCAATTCCGACGGCGTCATTGCGTCGCTCGTGGACAAGGGTCTGGTGCGCGAGCTCGGCCGCGATCCTCAGCGCGGTCAAGCCATCATCTACGGCACGACCAACGCCTTCTTGGAAAAGTTCGGTCTGCGCTCCACCCGCGACCTGCCCGATCTGGAGCAGTTTGCCCCCGACGAGCAGTCGCGCCAGTTTATCCGTGAGCGCCTGAGCGGCCGCAGCATTCAGTCTACGCTCGAAGAGCAGGCCGAGGACCTAGACGAAGAGCGCGAACTGCTCGATACCGATGTTGAAGATGTTGAGGCAGCCAAGGACTTGGAGACCCTGGTCGTCGACGAGACCTCGGAGGATTTGCATGACGAGGACTAACGAAGTGGGGGAGACGCGCGCCATGGGCAACGCAGTACCCGCAACCGACGCCCAGACCGTCTATCCGCACACCATGCGCCTGCAGCGCTTTTTGGCGCGCGCGGGCGTGGCGAGCCGCCGCGGGTCGGAGGACCTGATGACCGCCGGCCGCGTGACGGTTAACGGCGAGGTCGCGACCGAGCTGGGCACCAAGGTCGATGTCGACCGCGATCACATCGAGGTCGACGGCATGCCCGTCAAGCTCAACCAGGGTGCCGTGTACTTGATGCTCTACAAGCCGACCGGCTACCTCACCACCATGAGCGACCCGCAGGAGCGCCCTTGCGTGGCCGACCTGGTCCCCCGCGACCGCTTTCCGGGACTTTTCCCGGTGGGCCGCCTGGACCGCGACACCACGGGCCTTTTGCTCTTTACCACCGACGGCGACCTATCGCAGGACCTGCTGCACCCCAGCAAGCATGTCTACAAGACCTACCAGGCACTCGTGGACGGACAGCCGACCGACCGCGATCTAGAACCGCTCCGCCGTGGCATCGAGCTCGACGACGGCCTATGCCAGCCGGCAATCTGCCGTGTCATCAACGCGCGCGAGGCAGAGGCCGTGGCTCCCCAGGGCGTCAAGCCCGGTACCACCGCCGTGGAGGTCATCATCCGCGAGGGCCGCAAGAACCAGGTCAAGCGCATGCTGAGCAAGATCCACCACCCGGTGATTCGCCTACATCGCTGTAACTTTGCCGGCCTGGAGCTCAAGGACGTGGCCAAGGGCTCGTGGCGCGAGCTCACCGACCGCGAGGTGCAGATTCTCAAGGACGGCGGTATCCCGCCCAAGCAGGCCAGCTCCAAACGCGGCACCGCGCCGGCGACTAACACCGCCAGCCGCACGCGTCACCACGGCAGCCACGGCTCCGCACCCAAGCGCAACACCTACCGCGAGCGCTACACGGGCTAGGCAACCCGCCGCACCCCAACGCCCGCGAACCATACCAGCACGTCAACCACCGAAAGGAAGCATTACATGATCGTCGCCATCGACGGCCCCGCCGGTTCCGGCAAGTCCACCATCGCCAAGGAGATTGCCCGCCAGCTGGGCTTTAACAAGCTCGACACGGGCGCTATGTATCGCGCCGTCACCTTCGCCGCGCTCGACCGCGGCATCGACCTGGATAACGAGGCGGCCATCGACGCCCTCGCCGAGCAAATCGAAATCCGCTTTACCAATGGCACTGGCGAGGATACGCGCCTGACCATCGACGGTAAGGACGCCTCGGCCGCCATCCGCACCCCGCAGGTCGACGCCAACGTGTCCAAGGTCTCGGCCTACCCGGGCGTACGCGACGCCATGCTCATCCACCAGCGCCGCGCCGCCGAGGACCGCGACATCGTCGCCGAGGGTCGCGACATCGGCACCGTCGTCTTCCCCAACGCGCAGGTCAAGGTCTTTCTGACCGCCGACCCGCGCGAGCGCGCCCGTCGCCGCGTTCTGCAGCGCCACCAAAACGACGCCCAACCGCTCACCGAAGAGCAGCTCGAGGCCGAGGTCGACGAGACCCTCGACGCCCTCAAGCAGCGCGATAAGCTCGACAGCAGCCGCGAGGTCGCACCGCTCGTTCCCGCCGAGGACGCGGTGCACGTCGACTCCACCACCCACACCATCGACGAGGTCGTCTCGATAATCGAGGACCTCATCAACCAAAGGAGGTAGCCCATGCGCCTGTTTAAGCAGACGCCCGATGATTACTACAACGCCCCCTACGCCGAGTTCCCGGCGCTCATCCGCGGCACCGTCGTCGTTGTCATGGCCATCCTTTGGGCCTTCTCCAAGCTCATGTGGCGTTGGAAGGTCGAGGACGCCGACCTGCTGTTTGAGCGCCAAGAAGGCCGCGGCAGCGTGGTCATCTGCAACCACACCTCGATGGCCGAGCTCTTGGCTGTGGAGACGGCGCTGTTTTTTGGGGGCCGCCGCATTCGCCCTATTTTTAAATCCGAGTTCGCCAAGAGCAAGATTGTGCGCTGGGCCTTTAGCCGCGTAGGCGGCATCCCCGTGGAGCGTGGTACTGCCGATATGAAGTGCTTACGCGCCGCTCAGCATGCGCTGCAGCGCGGCGAGGACGTCCTGATCTTCCCCGAGGGCACGCGCATCCGCTCGCGCGAGATCAAGCCCGAGGTCCACGGCGGTTTTGCGCTCATCGCTCAGATGGGCAAGGCACCTGTGAACCCGCTCGCCATCTGCGGCTGGTCCGACATCACGCCCGCGGGCAAAAAGATCATGCGTCCCAAGAAGTGCTGGATCCGCGCCGGCAAGGCCGTCTCGCTTTCCGACGCACCGGCCGGGCTTAAGCGCACGGAGCGCCTAGAATGGTTTGAGTCCGAGGCCATGAACCGCGTCTACGCCATGCGAGACGAGCTGTGCGCCGAGCATCCGGGCAGGTTCTAGCCATGAGCGAGAACGTGACGAACACTGCCGCGACCGCGTCCGACCAGGCAACAGCGCCTACCATCGAGATCGCCGCCCACGCCGGCACTTGCTACGGCGTACAGCGTGCGCTCGATATGGCGCTGGCCGCCGCGCCGCAGGCAGGGGAGTGCACTCAGGTCCATACCTTGGGTCCGCTCATCCATAACCCCATCGTGGTGCGCGAGCTCGCTGAGGCAGGCATTGGCCTGGCCGAGAACCTGGACGACGCCGCAACCGGCACCGTAATCATCCGCGCCCACGGCGTGGTGCCGCAGGTGATTGATGCTGCCCGCACGCGCGGCCTCAACGTGGTCGACGCCACCTGCCCCTACGTGAAGAAGGTCCATATGGCAGCCGAGCGCCTGGTGCGCGAGGGCTACCGCGTGGTGGTCGTAGGCGAGCCAGGCCATCCCGAGGTGGAGGGCATCCTGGGCCACGCCGGCAATGATGCGCAGGTCGTGAGCTGTGCCGCCGACGCCAACGCTTTGTCGCTCAAGGGCAAGGTGGGCCTCGTTGTGCAGACCACCCAGACTGCGCAGAACCTCGCCGAGGTCGTGGCTGCTATCACCCCGCGCGTGCAGGAGCTGCGTGTGATCAACACCATCTGCGCCGCCACGAGTGAGCGTCAACAGGCAGCAGCCACACTTGCCAACCGCTGCGACTGCATGGTCGTCGTGGGCGGCAAGAACTCGGGCAACACCCGCCGCCTGGCGCAGATTTGCGCAGACGCCTGCGAGCGCACGCATCACATCGAGGAAGCTTCCGAGCTCCAGGCCGCGTGGTTTGCTGACGCTCACCACATCGGCATCACCGCCGGAGCCTCCACCCCGCAAGAACACATCGAACGAGCCGTCGCTCGCATCAAGGAGCTTTGCCGCTAATCATGGACCAGACCGTACCCGCATACGCCGCCGAGGTGGCCGATTACGGGCGCAGCCGCGACCCCGAGCCGGGTGAGGGCGCGCTCGTAAAGAACGTGCGTCCCGAATCGCCCGCGTGGGATGTGGGTATTGAGCCGGGCATGCGCGTGCTCACGGTCAATGGCGAGCAGCTCACCGACATGATTGTGTGGCTCTGGGAGGCCGACGACGACACCGTCGAGTTGGAGGTTTTCGACCCGCGCGACAACACCATCACCTCCGTCGAGCTCGACCGCTTCCCGGGCGAGGACTGGGGCCTTGAGTTCGACGGCCCCATCTTCGACGGCATGCGTACCTGCGTCAACGCCTGCGTGTTCTGCTTTATGACCATGCTCCCCAAGGGCGGTCGCTCCACGCTCTACATCCGCGACGACGACTATCGTCTGAGCTTTTTGCAGGGCAACTTTGTCACGCTCACGAACCTCTCCGACGAGGACGTGCAAAACGTCATCGACCGCAATATGAGCCCCATGAACGTGTCGGTCCATGCTGTGAGCCCCGACGTCCGCCGCCGCATGATGGGCCGCAACGCCCAGCGAGGCATGGACGTACTCGAAGCCATCATGGCCGCCGGCATCGAGATTCACGCGCAGATCGTGTTGTGCCCCGGCATGAACGACGGCGAGGAGCTGGAAAAGACTCTGCGCTTTTGTGAGGAGCACGAGCAAATCACCAGCCTGGGCATTGTGCCGCTCGGTTTTACCAAGCATCAGAACCGTTTTAGCTGGTCCTACAGCGACAAACCCGAGCTGGCACGCGAGACCATCGCCATGATCCGACCGTTCCAGGACCGCGCCTATGAGCGCTTTGGCCGCCACACCTTCCAGATGAGCGACGAGTTCTATCTGGACGCCGGCATCGATCCTCCCGAGGCAGACTTTTACGACGGCTATCCGCAGTACTACGACGGCATCGGCATGATCCGCTCGTATCTGGATGAGACCGACGACGTGTTGACTACCGATGCCGAGCGACTGGCCCGCGTCCGCGAGGCCATCGCCGCCCGCAACCATGGTCTCCTGTGCCTCTCCGGCGCCAGCGCGCGCGACACCGTGGCGCGCTTTGTGGAGTCGCCCCAGGGACTCGCCGGCACCGTCACAGCCATCAAGAACTGCTACTTTGGCGGCAACGTGGACGTGACCGGCCTCATCGTTGCGTGTGACATTCTGGAGCAGCTGCCCCAAGACCTGTCGGGGGTTATGCTCTTTGTGCCTAAGCTCATGTTCAACGCTGACGGCATGACGCTTGACGAGTATCATCGTGACGATTTACTCGCAAGCCTTACCAGTCGCGGCGCCGAGGTTCATGTGGTGTCGACCATGCCGCATGAGCTGCTCGATACCCTGGAGCGCATCCTTGGCATTGTGCCCGCAGACTCTAACACTTCCACTGACCCTACCCATTAAAGGAGTGCAGATGAAACCTATCGTCGCCGTCGTCGGACGCCCCAACGTGGGCAAGTCCACGCTCGTTAACCGCCTGGCCCAGACCTCGGACGCCATCGTCCACGAGTCTCGCGGCGTCACGCGCGACCGCTCGTATCACACGGCCGATTGGAACGGCCGCGAGTTCACCATCGTCGACACGGGCGGTATCGAGCCGCTCAAGAGCGACGACGTCTTTGCCACGTCCATCCGCGACCAGGCGCTCGCCGCCGCCGAGGAAGCCGCAGTCATCCTGTTTGTGGTCGATGGCCGCACCGGCGTCACCGAGGAGGACGAGTCGGTCGCCCGCATGCTCAAGCGCTGCGACAAGCCGGTCTTTCTGCTGGTGAACAAGCTCGACAACCCCGATCGCGAAAACGACAGCATCTGGGAGTTCTATTCGCTCGGCATCGGTGAGCCCACGCCGCTCTCGGCCCTGCATGGCCACGGCACGGGCGACCTGCTCGATGATATCGTGGCCCTGCTTCCGGAGGAAGAGGACGAGGTCGCCGATGAGTTCCCCGACGCGCTGAACGTCGCCATCATCGGCCGCCCCAACGCCGGTAAGTCGTCGCTGTTCAACCGCATCTTGGGCGCCGACCGCTCCATCGTCTCGAACATCGCCGGCACCACGCGCGACGCCATCGACACCGTCGTGGAGCGCAACGGCAAGCATTACCGCATGGTCGACACCGCGGGCATTCGCAAGAAGAGCACCGTGTACGAGAACATCGAGTACTACTCGATGGTCCGCGGCCTGCGCGCCATCGACCGCGCCGACGTGGCGCTGCTCGTCGTTGACGCCTCCGTGGGCGTTACCGAGCAGGACCAGAAGGTCATGGGCCTTGCCATCGAGCGCGGTTGCGCCATCGTGGTGCTGCTCAACAAGTGGGACTTGCTCGACGACGACCGTAAGCGCGAGGCCTGCATGGAGACCATCGACCGCCGTCTGGGCGTCATGGCTCCCTGGGCCCAGTACCTGCGCATCTCTGCCCTCACTGGCCGCAGCGTCGAGAAGATCTGGGCAATGGTAGACGCTGCCGAGAAGACGCGCTCGCAGAAGATTAGCACGTCACGCCTCAACACGTTCCTCACCGACCTGCGCGAGTTCGGTCATACCGTGGTGGACGGCAAGCGCCGCCTGCGTATGCACTACGTGACCCAGACGGGCGTCAACCCGCCGACGTTCACATTCTTCGTCAACCACAGCGATCTGGTCAACGACACCTACCAGCGCTACGTGGAGAACCGCATGCGCTCGACCTTCGACTTTGCCGGCACACCCATTCGACTCTTCTTTAGGAAGAAGGAGCAAAAGGATGCATAATCCGATTCTGCTGACCGCCATCTGCGCCGTGGTATCGTTCTTTATCGGAGCGATTCCGTTTGGCCTGATCCTGGGCCGCGTGTTCAACCATACGGATATTCGCAAGGCGGGCTCCGGCAACATCGGCACCACCAACGCACTGCGTGTGGCCGGTCCCAAGGTCGCCGCGCTCACCCTGCTGCTCGACTGCCTTAAGGGCGCCATCTGCGTCCTTATCGCGCGTCCGCTCATCGCGAGCGTGGGCTATGGTTTTCCGCCGAGCATTATGGCTCCGGGTGCCGCCGGCGATTGGATGCTCGGCGTCATTTGCCTGGCTGCCGTGTGGGGACACATCTTCTCGCCCTACCTCAACTTCCACGGCGGCAAGGGTATCGCCGTTGGTCTGGGTGTCATCCTCGCCTGGTACTGGCCTATTGGCCTGTCGCTGCTGGGCATGTTTATCGTGGCCGTCGCCATCACCAAGTTTGTGTCGGTGGGCTCACTCGCCGCTGCCATCGGACTTCCCATCGCTGCTTGCGCGGTCTTTCCGTACAGCAGCCTGGGGCTCAAGTTCTGCATGGCGATGATCGGCATCACCGTGGTATGGGCCCATCGCGCGAACATCAAAAAGCTCATGACCGGTAAGGAGTCCAAGCTCTCGTTTACCAAGCGCGTCACCGAGCCCGACGATAAGTAGGAGAGAGTCATGAATGTTGCGCTGATTGGCTCCGGCTCCTGGGGAACCGCCGTCGCCGGCCTTGCCGCCGCTCGAGCCGAGCGCGTGACCATGTGGGCCCATAGCGAGCAGACGGCCGCCGGCATCAATTGCGAGCATCGCAACCCCCGGTATCTGGTGGGCTACGAGCTGCCCAGCAACGTTGTCGCCGCGACGGACTTGGCCCAGGCGCTCGAAGGCGCCGAGGCCATCATCTTTGCCGTTCCTTCGACGCACCTTCGCAGCGTGTGCCACCAGGCCGCGCCCTATATCGCCGCCGATATCCCGGTGCTCTGCCTCACCAAGGGAATTGAGCCCGAGTCCGGCCTGCTCATGAGCGAGGTCATCGCCAGCGAGATCGGCAACGAGGCACGTGTTGCGGCGCTCTCGGGCCCCAACCATGCCGAGGAGATTTGCCGCGGCGGGCTTTCTGCCGCCGTCATCGCCAGCAAAGATCCACAGGTAGGGGAGACCTTTAAGGACCTGCTCCTATCCACGGCATTCCGCATCTACCTGTCGCAGGACATGACCGGCGTCGAAGTTTGCGGCGCCATGAAAAACGTCATCGCTATCGTATGCGGCATCTCCGCCGGCTCGGGCGCAGGTGACAACACGCTTGCCCTCATCATGACGCGCGGCTTGGCCGAGATCAGCCGTCTGGTGCACGCCCGCGGCGGTCAAGCCATGACCTGCATGGGTCTTGCCGGCATGGGTGACCTCATTGCCACCTGCACCTCCGAGCATTCGCGCAACCGCACCTTTGGCTACGAGTTTGCCCACGGCGTGTCGCTCGACGAGTATCAGACGCGCACGCATATGGTGGTCGAGGGCGCCGTCGCGGCGCGCAGCGTCAGCGAACTCGCCCGTTCACTGGGCGTAGACATTCCGCTCACCTTTGCCGTGGAGCAAACGCTCTACAACGGTGTTACTTTGGATAGGGCGCTCGAAATTCTCACCGACCGCGTCCCTTCTCAAGAGTTCTACGGACTCACCGACTAGCGCAGAAAGGCTTCTACCATGGGTTCCATTAAAATCGCTCCGTCCGTCCTTTCGGCCGACATGGCCAACCTCAAGGGCGAGCTCGACAAGATCGCCGGCGCCGACTACGTGCACTTCGACGTTATGGATGGTCACTTTACCGGCAACCTGACCTTTGGCGTTGACATCCTTAAGGCCGTCAAGCGCTCCACCGACGTGCCGGTCGACGCGCACCTGATGGTGTCGAACCCCGACGAGACGGTCGATTGGTACGCCGACGCCGGTGCCGACATGATCACCGTGCACTACGAGGCCTCCACGCACCTGCACCGCACGCTCACCCATCTGCAGCAGCGCGGCGTCAAGGCCGGCGTGGTGCTCAACCCCGCCACCCCCGTGTGCGTACTCGAGAGCATCATCGACGTCGTCGACATGGTGCTGCTGATGAGCGTGAACCCGGGCTTTGGTGGCCAGAGCTTTATCCCGGGCACCATCGCTAAGCTCCACGAGCTCAAGGCCATGTGCGAGCGCCACGGCGTGTCGCCCATGATCGAGGTCGACGGCGGCATCTCTTCCAAAAACATCGCCGAGGTCGTCAAGGCCGGCGCAAATGTTCTGGTGGCCGGTTCCGCCGTATTTAAGTCCGAAGATCCCGCCGCCGAGGTTGCGCTGCTGCAAAAGCTGGGCAACGAGGCTGCACAGGAGGCATAAACCCTTATGACCGCAGGTCAAAACCGCATACCCGTGAATCTTGACTACGCCGCCTCGACGCCTATGCGCGCCGAGGCTCTCCTTGCGCAGCGTGAGTACGACGATAGCGAGCTTGCAGGCGTCAACCCCAACTCGCTGCATTCGCTCGGCCGCAAGGCCGCTGCGCGCCTTGAAGTCGCGCGTCGCGAGATTGCCCGCAGCTTTGGCGCGCGCGTCCGTCCGTCCGAGATCATCTTGACCAACGGCGGTACCGAGGCAAACCAGCTTGCGCTCCTCGGACTTGCCGAGGGCGCCCGTCAGCGCGATCGCAAGCGCGACCGCGTGATCGTGTCGGCGATCGAGCACGATTCAATTCTGGACAACCTGCCGCTGCTGCGTGCTGCCGGCTTTACCGTCGACCTGGTGCAGCCCTGCCGCGCGGGCTACATTGAGCCTGCCACGCTTGTCGAGCTGCTCGGCGAAGACGTGGCGCTCGTGAGCATTATGGTTGCTAACAACGAGACCGGCGTGTTGCAGCCCATCCGCGAGCTGGCCGCGGCCGCACATGCTGCCGGCGCCCTGTTTCATACCGATGCCATCCAAGGCTACTTGCATATTCCGCTCGATGTCACCGAGCTGGGCGTCGATGCTATGACCGTTGCCGCGCACAAGATCGGCGGCCCCGTAGCATCCGGCGCACTCTACCTTAAGAACCGCACGCCGCTGCGTCCGCGCATCTTTGGCGGTGGACAGGAAGCCGGACGTCGTGCCGGCACGCAGGACCTGCGCACGCAGCTGGCCTTTGCCGCTGCCGCCCGCACGCTGGCGCCCCGCGTAGCCCAGGAGCGTACGACGCTGCAAGCTCTTTCCGACAAGCTCTACGCCACGCTTGCGGCTCATCCGCGTATTCATGCCACCATGGGCGACTACGCACAGGCCGATCGTCTGCCGGGCATGGTTTCCATCTACGTCGACGGCATGGACTCCGAGGAGCTCATCATCAAGCTCGACGCCGCTGGCTTTGAGGTATCGGCAGGCTCGGCGTGCTCAAGCGGCAGTATGGACCCCAGCCACGTTTTGAGCGCGATGGGCATCGGTCGCGAGCAGGCATTGGGCGCACTGCGCATTTCCTTTGATGACCGCGTGAATCCGGGCGATCTGGACGAGTTTGCCCAGACGCTGCTCTCGATCGTAGGCGCCGCATGATCGTCGCCGAGCTTGAGCGCGCGCTGCTGGCACGCTATCCCAAAACCGATGCCGAGAGTTGGGACCATGTAGGACTCTCCGTCGGCGACCCTGCCGCGGAGATTACCGGTGTTGCCTGCGCACTCGATGCGACCGAAGCCAATGTGCACCGCGCCCAGGAGGCCGGCGCCAACGTGCTGCTGACGCATCACCCCATCTATATCAAGGCACCCGAGGCGTTTTGTCCGGCGGATGCCACGCGTCCCCAGTGCAGCGCGGCGCTCTACGAGGCAGCGCGTTGCGGCGTGAGCATTATCTCGCTCCACACCAACTTGGACCGCTCGCACGAAGCCCGTGTCTGTCTGAGCAAGCTGCTGCGTTCCGCACCCGTGAGCTCACTGGAGCACATGGGCGACCCCGAGGCAACCGGCCTGGGCGCACTTGCAACGCTCAACGACCCGTGCACGTTGCGCGATCTTGCCACCCGTGCTGCCACGGCCTTCGGCAGCGACCCGCGCGTATGGGGCGAAGTTGATCGCCCGTGCCACACCGTCGCCATTTTGGGCGGCTCCCTGGGCGACTTTGGAGAGCTCGCCATCGCCGCGGGCGCAGATGTTGTCGTGACGGGCGAGGCGGGCTACCACGCGGCGCAAGACCTCGCCTTGCGCGGGCTGCCGGTGATCTTGCTCGGCCACGACCGCTCCGAGGAGCCGTTCGTTGATATATTGATGAACTCTGCAGTTGACGCCGGGGTCGACCCCCGTCATGCGATTAAAATACTGAACCCTTGCCAATGGTGGACTGTGACAAAAGGAGAGAACTTATGAGCGCCGGCGCTACGCTACTCAAGCTGCAACAGATCGATTTGGAGCTCGCCCGCAACAAGAGCGAACTTGCCAATATGCCGGAGCTCAAGGAGCTCGCTTCCAAGCGCAAGACCTATGTGAAGCTCAAGTCCGAGATGACCAAGCTCTACGCCCAGCGCAAGGATCTGGACATTGAGCTCGACGATCTCAACACCACCGAGATTCAGACCAACAACGCCATCGAAGCCGCCAAGAAGCGCCACGTCGACGGCTCCGACTACCGCGAGGTTCAGGACCTGGAGAATGAGCTTGCCACCCTGGCAAAGCGTCTGGACAAGATTGAGCACACCCGCAAGGACGTCGTCATCGCCCATAAGGAGGCGCTCGACCGCGAGGCCCGCGCGCAGGCAATCATCGCCAAGTTCGAGGAGGGTGTGAAGGCCGATACCAAGGCCGCGCGCGCTAAGGCCGCCGACCTACAGGCTCAGATTGACGCCGCCACGAAGGAGCGCACCGCGCTTGCCGCTACGCTGCCGGCCGACGTGCTCACCGACTACGAGCGTCTGCTCAAGCAGTTCCGCGGCCTGGCCGTCGAGACCATCCAGGGCAACATCCCCACGGTCTGCCACACCGCGCTGCAGGCATCGTCCATGAGCGACCTCAACCACGACGGTAGCGAGATTACGCACTGCCCGTACTGCCACCGCCTCCTGGTACTCCCGAGCAAGGAAGCGTAGCGATGACGGCGGCATCCAACAATTCAATGCAACTTGAGGGAAAAACGATCCTGCTGGGCGTTACCGGCGGGATCGCCGCCTATAAGTCGTGCAATATCGTGCGCCTGCTGCAAAAGCGCGGTGCGCGCGTCAAGGTTGTTATGAGCGAGCATGCCACGGAGTTTGTGGGCCCGCTCACCTTCCGTGCGCTCACCAACGAGCCCGTTGCCGTGGGCCTATTCGACGATCCCTCCGACCCCATCCACCACATTTCGCTGGCGCAGGAGCCCGATCTGGTGGTCGTGGCGCCCGCGACGGCCAATATCATCGCCAAGATGGCCAACGGCATCGCCGACGACCTCATCTCCACCACGCTGCTTGCGACGCCGCGACCCATCGTGATCGCACCCGCTATGAACAACGGCATGTGGAAGGCGCCGGCGACGCAGGCCAACATGGCCACGCTGCGCGACCGCGGCGTGCATGTGGTGGGACCCGGCAGCGGCTACCTTGCCTGTGGCGACGTGGACACGGGCCGCATGAGCGAGCCCGAGGACATCGTCGAGACTGTCTGTGAGGTGCTCAACCCCGTGCCTCAGGACCTGGCAGGTAGGCGCATCGTGATTACCGCCGGCCCCACGCACGAGCCGATCGACCCGGTGCGATTCATTGGCAACCGCTCTTCGGGCAAGATGGGCATCGCCCTAGCGGGGGAGGCGGCTCGCCGTGGCGCCGCGGTCACGCTCGTGCTGGGCCCAACATCGCTCGACGTTCCCCGCGGTGTGGAGTGCACGCGCGTGCAGACCGCCGCAGAAATGCTCCAGGCCGCGCTGAGCGCCTTTCAGACGGCCGACGCGGCCATTTGCGCCGCTGCCGTCGCCGACTATACACCGGCGGCCCCTGCGGACCATAAGCTCAAAAAGTCCAACGAACGCTTGGATCGCATCGAGCTTGTCGAAACGGTCGATATTTTGGCCGAGCTCTCGCGCCAAAAGGGCGAGCGTTGTGTAATCGGCTTTGCGGCCGAGACCGAAAACGTCGTGGAGTACGCCGAACGCAAATTGGCCCGCAAGGGTTGCGACGCGATCATCGCCAACGATGTCTCGCGTGCGGATTCGGGCTTTGGAACGGATACCAACAAGGCCTGGATTGTGAGCACAACGGGCACGCAAGAACTTCCCGTGCTAACAAAACCCCAGCTCGCAGATACAATTTTGGACTTGCTTCAAAAATTGTAAAAAAGTTCTTGCACAAGTCTAAAGTTTCGGGTTAATATACTCCCTGTTGCGAGCGAGAGCAGAGCAACAAACAAAAGCTTCGGGACGTGGCGCAGCTTGGTAGCGCACTTGACTGGGGGTCAAGGGGTCGCTGGTTCGAATCCAGTCGTCCCGACCAGAAATTTGCAGGTCAGGCACCTAGTGCCTGGCCTTTTTTGTTTTAAGCAATTGCTTAATTTTGATTAAGCAACAGGACGCCAAAATCTAGCTGCGCGATATTCGCTTTTTGCGGTTACTTGCGTGTTTTGCACACGCTTGAGCCGATTTATTAACGCGATGTGAATCTACATACGCGTAGCTGGTATACAGCCGAGTACAGGCTGTATTTATCGCGGCGATTTACATAGGTATAGCGACTGTAACGAACAAGCGTGTCGCTGTATTTATTCCAGTAGTTCACTTGATCGGTGGACAAGTGGGCTGTTGCAACGAAACGCCAAGCAGGATGGGCTCTATACGAGGACGCCGCAGAGGTAATGGCGGGGGAGTGCGGCAGGCGCTCTGAGAGCCGCTGTATGACCCCATTTCTCCTCAACCCGATTACCTGTGCTATGAACCTCGAATTGTTCGAGTAATCACTAAAAATAAAGCCCGCACGGATTCGCGCGGGGCGACATCGAGTAACTATCAAAGGCCAGATTAAGGAGCCGGCCATGAAGAAATGCCTACCCTCCATCGTCTCAGCAGCTCTTTGCCCCTCCCTTGTCATGACACCATTTGTACCCGTTGCGGCAGCCCATGCCGACGAGGGATCTCCCGCCGAGAGCAGCGATATCTACGTCGGAGTCAATTACGACGAAAATTACGATATATCCCTTTTGAGCGCGGACGCTGCACGGATTCATATTCCAAGGCGTGGTACGATTCTCACGGATTTGCAAATAACCGCACCGTCCCTCACAAGGTCAAGCTGAACGCGAAGGAGGAGGCTTGCCTGCGCGATCCCTACCTTGCTGGCACCGCTGAAGTTATCGCCGGTCTCGTGACAACCGGTCCTGGCGGCGACTTGTTTGCAACCGCAATGAGATCGTACCGACTTTTCACTTGCATGTTCTGAAAGGAAGTTGCCATGTTGTCGCAAAATCAATCGAGATACTTGACCACAATCGGCTTTGTCCTGCTTGCATTACTCTTTGCTAGCGACCTTTTGCTGAAACCGCCCAAGGAACTCGTTTTGCTTGCCATAGACTGCATTTCCGCCCTTTACTTTACGGCAACCCTATTCGTCGGACTAAAGGAGAGGAAAAAAGGCGCAGTCGCCGCATCCGCCGTATGCTTGATCATAGCCAGTGCATCATTCTTTATCTGACACATTGGTGATCTAGGGGCGATATCGTAGGAATACGACCGGGAGAGCCGGGGCCAGATTGCCCGGGGTGCCCGGTCGGCTCGCGCGACGGCGCGGCGGTTCCACAGAAAGCTCTCCGGACTTCACACTGTTTCTGATCGCATTGTAGACAGCCATCTCGTCTTCGCTGTCGGCGAGCACGCGGTGTGCGTCGTCGTTTTGGATGTCCAGTAAATCTCGAAGGTCCTCCATGCACCAGCGTCCGAGATTTGGCCATGCGCGTTGCGCGAGCTGATAAGTGTCGATTGCGATGTTGTAGTTAAAGTCCAGGCCAAAGCCGTCCCAGGCAGAACGGCTTTGTTTCCTTGATTATCAACTTTATCCGGACACTTCCCGCATTCATCCGTGTGTGTACGGATGAATGCGGGATTCGATACCCCGGCGGCCTGATCGACAGGCCGCCGGGAACTCTCACTCCTCGATAAAAGCCGGCACTCGGTTAGTCCTGCGCATCTTGAAATCGCCGGTCTCGTGGGAGACGTA
>DBEZDO010000063.1:0-33028 GCA_048187355.1 Collinsella sp. | reverse complement strand
CATGTTCGCTAAGCACAGCTGGACCCCGACCAAGGGCATTCTGCTGCTCTTCGTCCTCGGCATCCTGGGCGCTGGCCCGCTTGGTCTCTGGCCGAGCATCTGGTAAGGCTCTAGCTTGAGGGGTGTGTCCCTACGCGGCTCACACCCCGACCCCTTAAGCCATGTGTATGTTAAAAGCCGCGTGCTCGAAAGAGCGCGCGGCTTTTGTTTTCTTGTTGATTCGGGTGTGGCAGACAGATAATGCTAAACACCCTAGGTAGTTAGCCGAATTCGAGCAAAAGGGAGGATAGGATGGCGATCGGAGCGCGTAAGCAACCGCTGTACGATCAGCTGGTCGATATTCTGACCGAAAAGATCGACCATGAATATCGCGCCGGTGACATGATTCCTTCCGAGCGCGAACTATCGGAGCGCTATGGTCTCTCGCGCACTACGGTACGCCTGGCTCTGCAGGAACTGGAGCGTTTAGGATTGGTGGTTCGGCAGCACGGTCGCGGTACCTTTGTGACCGACCGTTCGGCAAAGGCAACCAATCTTATGCAGTCCTACAGCTTTACCGAGCAGATGCGCGCGATGGGTCGCGACCCCGAGACCACGATTCTCGAGTTTTGCGAGATGGAGGCCGATAAGAATCTGGTCGAGCATATGGGATTGCGCATCGGTGATCGCATTTTTAAGCTCAAGCGCCTTCGTTCTGCCGACAACATGCCCATGATGGTCGAACGCAGCTATCTACCGGTTCGTCAATTTCTGTCCCTAAAGCGACCGCTACTGGAGCGTAAGCCGCTTTACGATGTGATTGAGCAAGACTTTCAGCAAAAGATACGCGTGGCCGAAGAGGAGTTCTATGCGAGCATAGCCCGTCCCACCGACGCCCACCTTTTGGGAATTGTCGAGGGCTCGCCTGTGCTCGATTTGGTCAGGACTACGTATAACGAGTCAAACGAGGTTGTGGAGTATACACTCTCGGTTGCTCGTGCCGATCAGTTTAAATACAAGGTTTACCACCAGCGTAGCGACTAGTGTTCGCATCGTATCCATATGATGATTCTTTGCATTTAACTGGTTACTACCAGATAACCAACTGAAGTGTATAATTGCACGTCAGAGGATTACTTCTAGAGAGAGGTATTAGAAATGTTCGAGAAGAGTGTCGAGGAGCTCACCGAGCTCGGCGCCCAGATCACCACGGCCGAGATTGCTCAGCAGCCCGAGCTTTGGCGTGATACGCTCAACATCTATCGCGAGAACAAGGAGGCCATCGAGGCCTTCCTGGCCGAGGCTCGCGCTATGGGCGAGGGCCGTCTGTCCGTTGTCTTCACCGGTGCCGGTACGTCCGACTACGTTGGCGATACCTGCGCCCCGTACCTGCGTCACGCTGGCAACACTGATCTCTACGACTTTAAGCCCATCGCCACGACCGACATCGTGAGCGCCCCGCGCGACTTCCTGCGCGCCGAGGATCCCACGCTCGTGGTTTCCTTTGCCCGCTCTGGCAACAGCCCCGAGAGCCTTGCTGCCGTTGCCGTTGCCAAGGAGCTCGTCCACAACGTCAAGTTCCTCAACATCACCTGCGCTCCCGAGGGCAAGCTCGCCGTCGAGTCCGCCGATGATCCCAATGCGCTGACGCTGCTCATTCCGCGCGCCAACGACAAGGGCTTCGCCATGACCGGTTCTTATTCCTGCATGACCCTGCTCTCCACCCTTATTTTCGACACTGCCTCTGACGAGCAGAAGGCCGAGTGGGTCGAGACCATCGCCAAGATGGGCGAGGAGGTCATCTCCCGTGAGCCCGAGATCGCCGATTACCTGGCTGGCGACTTCAACCGCGTGACCTACTTGGGTTCTGGCTCCTTCGGTGGCCTTGCCCAGGAGAGCCAGCTCAAGATCCTCGAGCTCGCTCACGGTCTGGTCGCTACTTCCTACGACACCTCCATGGGCTATCGTCACGGACCTAAGTCCTTCGTCGACGATAAGACGCTCGTCTTCGTGTTCGTCAACAACGACGCCTACACCCGTCAGTACGACATCGACATCCTCAACGAGATCGGTGGCGACGAGATCGCTCAGCACACCATCGCCGTTCAGCAGGAAGGTGCCACCGTCTATGAGGGTGAGTCCTTCACCTTTAAGGGCTACGAGGCACTTCCCGAGGGCTACCTTGCTCTGCCGTTCGTGATGTTTGCCCAGGCTATCAGCCTGCTCAACTCCGTGCGCGTGGGCAACACGCCCGATACGCCGAGCCCCACCGGCACGGTCAACCGCGTGGTTAAGGGCGTGACGATTCACCCCTTCACCGCTTAATCGCGTCCCCCTGTAAGGGCGCCCGTCCGCTCATAACGGCGGGCGGGCGCTTTTTGTTTTACGTGAGCTGGGTATAAGCATCACTACAGTCAACTGCTTTAGAAGCAAGGAGTGCATATGAGCACGTACGCAATTAAGGCTGACAAGTTCTTCTTGCCGGCAGGCCCGCAACTGGGCGGCTATCTTATGGTCGAGGACGGCGTCTTTGGCGCCTGGCAGGCCGACGAGCCCTCTTGCGAGATTAAGGACTACACGGGATCGTGGATCGCACCGGGTATGGTCGATACTCACATCCATGGCTTCTACAACCACTCAACTACCGATAACGATCCCGAGGGCATCGATATCAGCTCAACCGAGCTCGCCCGTCGCGGTACCACCAGCTGGCTGCCCACGACGTTCACCGATGGCGTCGAGCAGATCAAGGACGCCTGCGCCGCTATCGCCAAGGCGGACGAGGGCCGCGGCCCCGACTTCTGCGGTGCTCGCATTCAGGGCATCTACCTGGAGGGCCCCTTCTTTACCATGAAGCACGTGGGCGCGCAGAACCCCGCTTACCTGATCGATCCCTCCGAGGAGGTCTTCGATCAGTGGCAGGAGGCTGCGGGTGGTCGCATCGTCAAGAGCGCCATGGCGGCCGAGCGCGACGGTGCCGCTGCTTATGCGGCTGCTCTGAACGCCAAGGGTGTGGTGACCAGCATCGGCCACTCCGATGCCACGTATGACGAGTGCATCGCCGCCATCAACGCCGGTGCCAGCTGCTTTACGCATACCTATAACGGCCAGCGCGGGCTGCATCACCGTGAGCCCGGTGTCGTGGGTGCTGCCATGTCCACGCCCGAGACCTACGCCGAGATCATCTGTGACGGCAAGCACGTGAACCCTGCCGCCATCAAGGCGCTGCTGCAGGCAAAGGGCTGGCAGCACACGGTGCTCATCACTGACTGCCTGGGTTGCGGCGGCATGCCCGAGGGCAGCTACACCAGTGGTGGCATGGACGTCATCATGAAGGATAACCTGTGCTGGCTCGCCGACGGCAAGAGCATTGCCGGCTCGGTGCTCACGCTTGCCCAGGGCGTCAAGAACATCGTCGACTGGGGCATCGCCAGCGCCGATATCGCCATTCGCATGGCAACCGAGGTGCCGGCTCGCTCTGCGCACATCGAGGATAAGTGCGGCAGCATCATGCCGGGTCGCGACGCCGACTTTGTCGTGTTCGACCATGAGCTCACCCTCGTCGAGACGTATGTTGGCGGCCAGAGCGTCGGCAACGCCTTTACCGAGTAACGATAGAAAAAGACGGCGGGCCCGAATCTGCTCGGACCCGCCGTATGGGTTAAATGCTCAAAAGCACCTTAACAGTTACAGCTTGTTAGCGATCTTCTTTGCCGTGCGCTTGACGCCGGCCACAAGACCCCCCGCGGGATGCTCCTTTTCGTATGCTAGACGCTTCTCGCGCTTGGCGTACTCTTCGACGATGATGTCGCCGTACTCATCTTCGATTTTGTCGAAGAAATCGACAGCTCCCTTAATCTCTTCGGCAGTTGGGTGCCCCTTCTGGACACCGCCGGTGAGTTTGAACGGCCCCCACGTATCAAAGCCAGGGCAGCCGTAGACGCCCATAAAGATGGCCTGCCTCATGCGGCAGATGCCATCGATATCCTTGCCGTACCACTTGTTTTTGCCACCGTAGGTCATAAGACCAAACACCTTATCCTGCGGCTGCAGCACGTTCGTGAGCACGCGCGCCATATCTTTGTCGATCTCGGAGTAATAAATGCCCGTGGCGACGCCGATCAGATGGTATTCGTGCAGGTCGGGGTACTCGTTTTTACCGAGTGACTTCACGTCGAGGGTATCGATTTCGGGGTGCGCCTCGACGATGGCGTCCACGAGCTTTTTCGTATTGCCGTGGTGGCGTGAGGCATAAAGGATGATGGTTCGCATAAGAAGGCCTTTCAGCTGTAATTGCATCAATGTCTGTATGGTACCCCGTTGCATGCCTGGGAAACCGGACGCATCGATGAACGTGCGGGTTTGTCCTTTGGTCAGGGCCGAGACGGGTTCTTGCGAGCAAAAAGCAGTTGTTCGAAAGGATGGACAATGGAATACGCTCTCTCCAACGATTCGATTTCTATCAAGGTCTCCACGGCCGGCGGCTCGTTTACCTCGATTGAGGCTGGAGGTCGCGAGTACTTGTGGCAGGGCGATCCCGCCGTGTGGTCCGGCCAGGCACCGATTTGCTTCCCGATTTGCGGAGGTTTGCGCGATAACAGCGCCATGACGTTTGCCGGACATCATGTGAAGCTCGCCCGCCACGGCTTTGCGCGCAAGCAGGAGTGGAAGCTGTTGAGCCAAAGCACAAACGAGCTGGCTATGTGCCTGGCATCCGAGGATAACGCCGCGCTGCTGAGCGATTATCCGTATCCGTTTAAACTTGTCGCCCGCTATACGCTCGAGGACGCCGCCGTGCGTGTCTCCTATGAGGTTACCAACGAGGGCACCGAGGACATGCCTTTCTTTATCGGTGGACACCCCGGCTTTAGGTGTCCGCTCGACGAGGGTGAGTCCTATACGGACTACGAGTTGCGTTTTGAGAAAGACGAGGCTGCGGAGCTCTGCACCGCCGTTCCCTCGACCGGATTGATTGATGTGGACAGGCGCTCCAAGAACCCCATGGTGGGAAAGACGCTGCCTTTGTCGCATGAGCTCTTCGATTTTGCGGAGACCATCTTTGACGTGCTCGAGAGCCGTCAGGTCACGCTTTCCAAAAAGGGCGAGGACAAGGGCGTTCGCCTGAGCTTTGAGGGCTTCCCGTACCTCATTGTGTGGAGCAAGCCCGAGGGTGATTTTGTGGCAGTTGAACCCTGGGGCGGCCTCTCGACCTGTTCCGATGAGGATGACGTGCTTGAGCACAAGCGCGGCTGCCTTATCGCCAAGCCCAAAGAAACCATCGTGCGCTCGTTCACAATCGAGATTCTGTAGTCGCATGTAGCCAATTCGTTTTGCAAGGCATAAGGAGCCTGCGAGATAAGGAGCTAGAAATGATCCTCACCGTTACGATGAACCCGTCCGTCGATACGCGCTATCAGCTCGATGAGCTCATTATCGACGACGTCAACCGCGTGACGCCCGAAAAGACCGCCGGCGGTAAGGGCCTCAACGTGGCCCGCGTCCTGGGCCAGCTGGGCGACGATGTCGTGGCAACCGGCCTGCTTGGTGGTCATATGGGCGCCTATATGGCCGAGCTCATGGATGCCAACGGCATTAAGAATGATTTTGTGCCCATCAAGGGCGAGACCCGCATCTGCCTCAATATCCTTCATGCCGGCAACCAGACCGAGCTGCTCGAGAGCGGCCCGACGATTGCCCCCGAGGAGCTCGATGCCTTTACCGCCAAGTTCGCCGAGCTTGCGAGCAAGGCCGATGTCGTTACCATCTCGGGTTCGCTGCCCCGCGGCGTCGAGGCGGACTACTATGCCAAGATCACGGGCATTGCCGAGAACGCCGGCGCCAAGGTGCTGCTCGATACCTCGGGTGCCTCGCTTGAGGCTGCGCTCAAGTCCGAGGTCAAGCCTGAGCTGGTTAAGCCTAACCTGACCGAAATTAACGGCCTTCTGGGCACGAGCTTTACCACCGACGATGTGGACGAGCTCCGTTCCGCGCTCGCCGCTGACGCCCGCTTCTCCGATATCCCCTGGGTCGTCGTATCCATGGGCGCTGCCGGCTCAGTTGGCTTCCACAATGGCCGTGCGTTCCGCGCCAAGACCCCCGATATCCCCGCCGTTAACGCTACGGGCTCTGGCGATTCGACCATTGCCGGCTTCGCACATGCGATTGCTGCCGGCGCCGACGACGAGACGGTGCTGCGTACCGCCAACACCTGCGGCAAGCTCAATGCCATGGATCCCATGACTGGCCACTTGGTTATGGATCGTTGGGACGAGGTTTACAACGGCGTTGTCGTGACCGAGCTGTAGGAGCTTGTGCTGCGGCCCCGGCATCGGTTGCTAGCTCATGTCGACGACAAGTGCAGTAGCATTATGCCGGGGCGCGACGCCGACACTGTCGTGTTCAATCCCGACCTTACCCTGGTCGAGACGCATGTGGGTGGCAACAGCGTCGGTAATGCGTTTGCCGAGTAGCCGCCAAAGAAACGATCCGAGAGGGGATTTAGATGATTTACGGTGCATTGGGCGATATCGAGGAGTACCGTGGAATGCTCAAGGGCCTCGACGTGCTGATCGATTGGCTCGAGGAGAACGATCCGGCGAAGCTCGAGGTCGGCAGCCATCCGATTCTGGGCGACAAGGTCTTTGCGAACGTCATGGCTCCCACGACGCGTCCCGAAGCCGAGGCTCACTATGAGACGCATCAGCGCTATCACGACCTGCAGATCGACGTCGAGGGTCGCGAGGCCTTTAAGGTTGCCACGGGCAGCCTGACGCTGGTCCAGGAGTTCGACGAGAAGGACGACTACGATCTGGTCGATTCCGACGCCTCGATCGCCGGCGATCTTGCTGACGACAAGTTTGCGCTGTTTGTTGCCGGCGAGCCTCACATGCCCACGCTCGAGTTCCCGGGCGATGGCGCGCAGCCGGTCAAGAAGATTTGCTTTAAGCTGCTTGCAGATGCTTACTGGGAGGAGTAGCGCGCTGCTCGGCTGAGCTGTTCGTGTTGCGAGCGTTATCCCTTGGGGGAGCTCGCTTGGGCCCCGCTGATCGCGGTTCCTTTGGGGATTGCGGTTGGCGGGGCTTTTGTTGAGTAGGGGAGTTTCCGGCGGCGTTGTGCTTGGATTGGCGGATGCGCGCCCGAAATCGGCAACAAAAAAGCCGCCCGAAGGCGGCTATCTTGTGCAATGGAGCCAGCGACCGGGCTCGAACCGGTGACCCCCGCTTTACGAGAGCGGTGCTCTACCAACTGAGCTACGCTGGCGGCCATGTGATGGCGCAACTGAGGCGTCAACGGCTGTCTATGATACGGGACATCGCACATCCGCGCAAGGGTTCTGACGGCTTTTCTCACTTTAAATGCACTAATATTGGAGACGTGATGTCTCGCTCTTACGGGTCTCAAACAGAATGGGGCAGCGATGACTCAACCCAAGATTCTTCTCACACGCATCGACGACCGTTTCATTTACGGACAAGACGTTGAGCTGTGGAACGAAGCCGTGGGTTCCAACCTTGTCCTAATCGTCAACGATGAGATCGCGGCAGATTCGCACCAATGGGCACCCATGAGGGTGGCGGCGCCAGAAGGCGTTTGGACGCGGTTTTTCTCGGTACAAAAGGCCATCGACATCATTCATACCGCAACGCCTCGCCAATTGATTCTGATCATGGTGGCCTCACCCTCCGATGCGCTCGCGCTGGTTAAGGGCGGTGTGCCAATAACCAAGATTAGTATCGGCCATATGCGGGCGGGGGAGGGCAAGCGCTCTGCAACGCCTGCCGTTGCCGTAGGCGATACAGACATCGCCGCCTTCAAAGAGTTGCAAAAGCTCGGTATAGAGCTAGAAATCCGCCATCTCCCCAGTTCCGCCCCCGATCCCATCGGCAATCTGTTCAACTGATCCCTTGGGGACGGAGGGAAACGGATCATTTTGCCCTTGCGAGGGATGCGTGCGATGCCGCCTGTTAAAAACTATGTCCATTTACTACGTTTGATCGGCTATCGCCGAGCATGTCGAATTTGAGAAAAACAAAACTGCAGGTAGACGGCTCGCGAATTTAACAAAAACCGGTGCATGCTCGAGCATCCCGGGCTAAACGTAGTAAATGGGCATAGTTTTGATATGCCACTCATATAGTCACAGCGAAAATGCGCCCAAAAGATGAAAAAGCGCCCGTCGGCGGTGGTGCCGGCGGGTGCTGCTGTGCGAGATGTTGCGTTGTGGGCTTAGTGCCTCATAAAGTGGTATTCGATCACATTGCTGTAGGGGTGACCCGGGCCCACAATGCCCTGCGGGAACAGCGGCTGGTGCGGTGTGTCGGGGTACATCTCTGCCTCGAGGGCAAAGCCAGCGCCCCAGCCATAGTTGGCATCGTCCTTGGCGTGCTCGTCGCCCAGCCAGTTGCCGGTGTAGAGCTGCACGCCCGGGGCGGTGGTGTAGTAATCCAACTCACGACCGGTCCACATCTCCTCGACGTGCATCGCGCGGCGCAGATTACGGCCGTACTGATAGCCATCGATGCACAGGCAGTGGTCGTAGCCACGGGCCTGCTTAATCTGCGGGTCGTCGGCTTCCATGCCGGGCGCGACGGGGCGCAGCTCACGGAAGTCAAACGGCGTGCCCTCGACCGGAGCGATTTCACCGGTGGGGATATTCTGCTCGTTGATGGGCAGGTAGTGGGCAGCGTTAGCAACAAAGAAGTGCTCGCAGTCCATGCCGGCGTTATGACCGGCAAGGTTAAAGTACGTGTGGTTGGTCATGGACACGTAGGTGGCGCGGTCGCTCTCGCAGCCATACTCGATGCGAAAGACGCCGGTGCGTGTAACGGTAAACACGGCCGTAAAGGTGCGGTTGCCGGGAAGGCCCAGTTCACCATCCTCAAGCGAGGTGGTCATGCGCACGGCGTTATGGGCCTCGTCGAGCTCAACGTCCCACACGCGTTTATGCAGACCGTGCTCAAGATCGCTGTGCAGGTTGTTGGCGCCCTCGTTGGCGGGCATATGCCAGTCCGTGCCGTCGATGGTAATCGTGGCGCCCGCGGTGCGGTTGGCCACGGGGCCGATGGTCGCGCCAAAGCAGGCGGGGTTGTCAAAGTAATCCTCGAGCTTATCGAAGCCCAGCACCACATCGCGCACGTTGCCGGGAATGTCGGGCACATCGATACCCAGCACGGTGGCGCCATAGTCCATAATGCGAACGCAGATCTCGGGCCCGTTGAGGGTGTAACGATGAACGGGGGTACCGCACGGCGCGGTGCCGAAAAGCTCGGAAGTGATCATTTGGTTCCTAACATCGAGGTATTTCCGACAAACTGTAGCGCGAACAGGCGAGATTATCACTACACCCCACTAAAGCAGGGGGTATTTTTCTCAAAAAAGTGATGATTGGAGCTGTGCGGGCATTCATTTTTGACGCGCACGAGTCTGATACAATTTGTTCGTTACTGTTTGAATGATATGCGCGCAAAGAACGGCGAGGATTCATCGTGATTAAGGCAGAGCGACAGGATAAGGTTCGTCAGCTGCTCGAAGAGCAGGGCACGGTCTCGGTCAAGGAGATTTCGGATGCGTTAGGTGTCTCGGATATGACGATCCGCCGCGACCTCGAAGAACTTGCGAGCCTGGGCGAGATTGAACGCGTGCACGGAGGAGCCCGTAGTGCACAGGGCCGTCCCCACGCTATGTTGCGCCACGAGTATTCGCATAGCGAAAAGCGCACCAAGCATGCCGAGGAAAAGCTGCAGATCGCGCGCCGCGCTGTGGAGCTCATCGAGGAAGGCTCGACCATCTTTTTGGGCACGGGCACTACGGTGGAGCAGATGGCCTCGATGCTGCCGGCGTTTCGCCTGCGCATCGTGACTAATTCGCTTTCGGTGTTTAACCTGCTCGAGGCGCGCGAAGACTGCGACCTGTGCCTCGTGGGCGGTATGTACCGTCGCCGCACCGCCGCTTTTGTGGGGCCAACGGCCGAGGATACTCTGCGTGCGCTGGGTATCGATGCGGCGTTTATCGGCGCCAACGGCATTCTGGATGGCGACGTGTCTACGTCTAATATGGATGAGGGTCGTATCCAGCAGCTCGCCTTTAGCAAGGCCGACTCGCGCTATCTGATCGCCGACTCCAGCAAGATCGGCAAGCGCGACTTCTACACCTTCTGTCGTCTGGATAATTTGGACGCCGTGGTGTGCGAGCCGAGTATCGCCGCCGAGGATCGCGCCGCCATCGAGGAGCATACGCAGGTTATTTGCTAGTTATCGCTACGGGATTGCCAACGGGTGATGCGGGAGGACTTTTACCTCCTGTCATTGTGGAAACCAGCGCGTCAGCGCTACGCGATATGACGCGCAAATAAGGACTCCACTATCAAATCGTCTCAACCTGTAACAGGTAGGGGTGAAACCACCAACCAGATGTTACAGATTGAGACAATTCGGCGGGGCCTACCTTGTTTGTCTCGATCTGTAACGGTTAGGACTTAAAAACTCGGCTACGTGTTACAGATCGAGACAATAGAAAAAGAACATTAGGACTTGAAAATAAAGTTTTGATAAGGGACCCGCCCAGTTAAGACGGTGCGGCAGACAATTGAGATTAGTTTGCCTCCGGAGTCGTAAGCATAATGAGTCAGTTCGATGACCGGAAGTTTTGCAACACCATAATTACTGGCTTCGGAATCGCTAAGCTGACGTGCTCTATAGCTTTCCCTAACAGATTGGATAGACTTGGACAAGTCGTCCATGATTCTGCTAAATGCCTGAAAATCTAACTGGTTATTCGGAACGCGCGACTTTGAAATGAAGAACGTATCAGCGCCTATGAAGCTGCCTTCAAGTTCGTAGGTCAATTCAAGACGCTGAATTTTGTCGCGACTTTGACATCCAAATTGTTGGAGCATCATTACGGAAATTGGACGACCTGATGTGAGGCCGCCGAAATGTTTGGTGATGGCATCCGGATCAACGCCATCGCAATGGCTTGCAAAGTCAAAGTCTAAAAGTGAATTGAGCTCGCTAACGCGTTTCGGTGCAACAAACGATCCCTTACCTTGGATTCGATAGATACTTCCACGACGCTCCAGCTCACTCATGGCAAGTCGGACGGTTGTTCTGCTTACGGCGTATTCGTCGCAGAGTTCCATTTCTGTTGGAAGTTTATCGTCTGCTTGATATTCATCGACGATCTGCTTGAGCAGCGCGTCGGTGAGCTGTAAATAGAGTGGCCGTTTTTCGTGTGTATCGAGCATTAGAGCCTCAGTTTGCATGTTGGTTATACCTGATGGTTGCCTCAGTCGGGATGTAGCGTGGGCAAGGTAACCTTAACGTATCACAGAGCGGCTCAGCATGACGATCTGATGCCTGTATCCACGAAGGGCTTGTCCGAGCGTGAAGATATTCTGGGGCAGGCAAATACCGTTCATGGAGTCCCCGATATGTTGGAGGTCAGCGCCGGCTGCTTTTGCTGCAAGGCCTATTTTCTTAATGGTCTCGCTGTCGCAGGAGTCTTGACTCGTCCCGTTCGCCGCCATGACGAGAACCTTCTCTTCAATTGACTTGCCTACGTTGTGGGATCGTACAAAGTCTACGATGGCGCGCAGGTCTGCTTCTTGGAAGCAAGGGACGGTGTAGGGGGCTGGCACGAGAAGGATATCGACGCCGAGGTCAACAAACTTGCGCGCAATTTCGAGCGTCATGACAGGTTCCGCAACGCCCGCTCCATGCATTTTTCCGGCTATGACCAGGCCATTGAAATGCTCTTTGGAGAGTTTAATCGAATGGGCGATTGCATCATTGGAGACGCCGGTTCCAGGGTTGCCCGTCAGGCAGATAAAATCAAATCCGAGTTCGTTAGCCTTTTCTAAGGTCTTGGGAGAGACACGACGACCCATGGGGATTTCCGTTCGGGATTCAGACATCTCTGCCTCGTTATCAACTGGTTCCAGATTGACGCCAATGGGCCTTCCGCATGCTCGCTTCACCCAAGTGACCGGGTTTTCATTGAGATCATCTGGAATACCGGCAATAACTGGATTGAACACATCGAGCGCGTTAAACAGAAGCAGGTCGGCACCTGCGGCACGTTCGATTTCGGCATTAGTAACGCCGCCGAGAAATTGGGAAGAGGGTACGTTTTCCGCCATGATGGTACGTCCCTCGGAAGCCAGAATTGCCTGCTTTAGATCCATGGGTGACGTGGCGGCAAAATCGGATGCGGACATGTTCAGTAATCGTTTGGGCATTGTTACTTCCTTTGACTAGAACGACAGGCTTGTGACATTGTCTCTAATATTGTTACAACAATATATTCAATATGTTATATCCAATCGGTGAACGGTTGCAAGCTTATTGTACTGCTCGGAAAAAATAGCCTTTAACTGGGAAAACCTTATATTAATCAACTACCGTTCACCGAATATGTATTTGAATTCTTGACATATCGACAAAGCGGAAAAAGAATTGGTTATGACAAATCGCGCAAATGATATTACATTTCGCACAAGAACGTATTCACTTACATAAGTGGAATAAGTGGATACAAACGGGGACGACGACGGTTGAGTCCGGATAAATCGTTACGTGCCCGGGAATCATGAAAGGATGTGTTATGGACGCTATCGTCAAATTCCTTGAAAAACACCAGCCCCTCTTCGACAAAATCTCGAGGAACATTTATCTGGTGGCGATCAAGGATGGCTTTCTCTCGAATATGCCAATTGTGCTGTTCTCGAGCCTGTTCCTTCTTCTTTCGACGCTCCCTGCCTATGTAGGCATCACGCTTCCGCCTGAGGTGCTGGATTTCTTCAATAAAATCTATGCATATACCATGGGGCTTCTTGGCATTATGGTGGCCGGCACCACGGCGAGCTCACTTGCAATGTCGATGAACCGTCGCATGCCTTCGGGCAAATCTCTCAACCCCACCTCGTGCATGGTTTGTGCCATGTGCGGCATGCTCTTGCTATCGGTGACGAACGATGTTGTCTCGATTGGCGGAGCAGATACATCTGTTTTTGAAACCGGCTATATGGGAACCAAGGGTTTTCTCGCTGCGTTCGTAGCCGCATTCTTGACCGTTAATATCTATAAGCTGTGCATTAGCCATAATGTGACGATCAAGCTCCCCAAAGAGGTCCCTGGCTCTATTGCGCAGAGTTTTCGCGATATCTTTGCATTTGGGTTTTCGATCCTTGCGTGCGCTTTTATCGATCTTGCGAGCCGCAAGCTGCTTGCTGTGCCGTTCGCCAATTTGGTATCCGCTCTCATCTCGCCGCTGTTCTCCGCGGTCGACACCTATCCTGGCATGGCGCTTATCGAAGGCGCGGTCGCACTTTTCCAATTTATGGGTATCCACGGTGCTTCGGTTGTCATGAGTCCGATCAATGCTGCGCTCTACGGCAATACCGTTACCAATCTTGAGGTTTTCCAAGCAGGTGGACACCCGTCAATTGCTCTTACGCAGGACTTTACAAGCTTCATCGGCGGTCTGGGCGGTTCTGGCTGCACGTTCATCGTTCCTATTATCCTGATCATGTTTATGCGCTCCAAGCAGCTTAAAGCCATGGGCAAGGCATCGATTATCCCGGTGATTTTTGGAGTTAACGAGCCCGTTATCTTCGGTATGCCGATTGTTCTCAATCCCTATATGTTCGTGCCCTTCCTAGTGGCTCCTATGGTCAACGCCATTATCGGTAAATTTTTCATTGACGTCATTGGAATGAACGCCCCCATGTATACCATGCCGTGGGCGCTTCCCGGCCCAATTGGTGCGTTTCTCACCACGGGTCTCGATTTGCGTTCTCTCGTATTGATGGCAGTGCTGTTGGTCGTTGACTTTGTGATTTACTATCCGTTCTGCAAGGCGTATGACCATCAGCTTTGTTTGGAAGAGTCTGCAAAGGAGACTGCAGGAAACTCGGATGCAGATGCTATTGCCGCACAGGAAAATGTCGCAAAAGCTCTCGAGGCGGTAAAGGACAAGGCGGAGCAGATCCGCGTGCTTGTGCTTTGCCAGGGTGCCGGCACTTCGACTCTCTTGGCAAATGCTCTTCGCGAAGGTGCCGCTGCTAAGGGTATCGATCTGGTTTCTCAGTCCGGTGCGTACGGAAGCCACTATGAGACGATGGATCAGTACAACGTGATTGTTCTGGCGCCCCAGGCACGCATGTACTATGACGCTATGAAGGCCGATACCGATCGCCTTGGAATTAAACTGCTCACCACAAGGGGCAAGGAGTATATCGACCTTACCAACGATCCCGAAGGTGCAATTGACTGGATCGTTCAGGAGCTGGCCAAATAGTGGATGCACTCCGTCGTTGATTCGTCGGTGTATAGTACGGCCCCGCAGCTTATTGAACTGCGGGGCCGTATTTCGTTGAGTATCTAATTGAGACAATGAGCGCAACCGTTGTGAGATCGCATTGGCGCTCTCCGAGTCACCGACAAGCTGCCTTCCATCTATGTGACCAATTCACTTTCGGCCTTTAACCTGCTCGAGGCGCGCGAAGACTGCGACCTGTGCCTCGTGGGCGGTATGTACCGTCGCCGCACCGCCGCTTTTGTGGGGCCAACGGCCGAGGATACTCTGCGTGCGTTGGGTATCGATGCGGCGTTTATCGGCGCCAACGGCATTCTGGATGGCGACGTGTCTACGTCTAATATGGATGAGGGTCGTATCCAGCAGCTCGCCTTTAGCAAGGCCGACTCGCGTTATCTGATCGCCGACTCCAGCAGGATCGGCAGGCGATACATCTGCCCCCCTGCCGGCGCGGGGGTACCGCTTTACAATGACGCGTAAATAACTTTGGGCAACAAGGATGAGGCTATTCTGGGATATGACTAGACTCCGTATTTCGTCTTTATGTCCCTTGAGAATGAATCGTAGTCTTCATAGAGCCCCTCTCTGCTTTCATCCTCGGCGTGGTTTACACGTTCAAGGAGCTTATCCTTTGGAGCCTCTTTTGTTATTGCGGCCTCGCTATCGGGTAATGTGGATTGCAAGAATAGTTCTAGAGCATGGACGTCTTTGAGTATGTAGCCCGTCGAACGACCCGCTCCTGTTTTTTCGATTGCGCTGCAACTAACAAGCTGACCGAGGGTTCGTTTAACGGTAACCTCGCTGATATCGGGGCAGTTGGATCGGATGTCGGATTTCTTAATGACACCGGGTCTCTGTTGAAATAGAACGGCGATGCGCGCTTGCTTCGACATGGGACGAGTGCTTGATTCAATTAAGGTACGCTGCTCGAGCTGTCGGTAGGCGGCCAGGGTTGTTCCGAGCATGAAACGGATAAAGGGTACTTCGGTGTTTTGATTTTCATTCCATCCAGTGGAGCTTGCAGCGAGGGCGTTGTAGTAAAGCGCTTTGTTGTCTTCAATAAGTCGTTCGATGCTGATGTAACGCGCAACGTCGTATCCAGTCTTTTCGAGCAGCAGCGTTGTAAGGAGCCGGCTCATCCTGCCATTGCCATCGTTGAAGGGATGAATGCTAACAAAATCGAAGATAAAGCGGAGCGATATAAGGAGGGGATCGCAAACTTGGCGAGATAAAGCATCGTTGAGGGACTGGCAGGCTTCTTTAATAAGTCCCGGGGTTGCTAGGGCCGAAGGGGGCCTAAAGCGCACAAATCGATTTCCTTGATCGTCAATGGAGACGATTTCGTTATCGCTATCTTTCCAATGGCCTCCATACGAGATTGCCGTGTGCGCCATGAGGTCACGATGCAACTGCAGAATGACCGATGGCGTTACGGGAATGGAATCGTGTTGCTCGTGAATAAGCGACAGCACATCTCGGTATCCAGCAATTTCTTCCTCTGCGCGGGAGCTTGGCTTGGCGGAATACGCCATGATCGCTTTGAGTCTTTTTTGGGTGGTAACAATTCCTTCAAGTCCGTTGGAGGACCGGGTGCTTTGGATCTTAGCCTCCTCCATTAGGGACGATAGAAGCTCGGGTTTGACTTGACTCAGAGCAAGCTGACGGCCTTTATGCTCGCGTATCGAGAGGAGGAGGTTGGTGATTGGAGTTGCTTCGAGTTCCGCTGGGACTGTGGCGTAATCGAACTGGCGCATGCGACTCCTTTCGGTATCACGAACATACTTTCGATATCATAATACCATTAAATGATACCGAAAGTATGTTCGTTATACTGAAAACTAGAAACCATGTTTCATAACTGCTTGGAAAGTTTGGGTTTGACTATCTTATTGTCTTGATCTGTAACAGGTAGACGGTCAAAAGTGGGCTACGTGTTACAGATTGAGATCTTTCAGCCCTGGTCGCCCGTTCGTCTAAATCTATAACAGTTAGGATTGAAAATCCCTGCTAGATGTTACAAATCGAGACAAACGGCCTGCACGGGCCGAGCAAAAAAATAGGCCGCATGCGAACCCGTGGAGGGATTCGCATGCGGCCGACAGGGGGTATGCGGCAAAAGTTAGGCCATAAGCAGGCCGGTCTCCGAGACGTTCTTGTACCAGTACGCGCTCGCCTTGGGATAGCGCTTCTGGGTCTCAAAGTCGATGTAGAACAGGCCATAGCGCTTGTTATAGCCGTTGGTCCAGGAGAACTGGTCCTGCAGCGACCACACGAAGTAACCGTCGACGTTCACGCCGCCGTCGATTGCCTTGAGAATCCATGCGAGATGCTGACGCATGTAGTCGATGCGAGGGGCGTCGTCGATAAAGCCGTCCTCAAAGTCGTCCTTATAGCCCATGCCGTTCTCGGTGATGTAGATCTTCTTGTAGTTGGGGTAATCGTTCTTAATGCGGAGCAGCAGGTCGTAGAGACCCTCGGGATAGATAATCCAGTCCCAATCGGTGGTGGGTACGCCTTCGCGCACGCATGACTCGCCCACGCCCTTGAGGAACCAGCGCGAGGAGCCCTTGTCGCCGGTGCCATTGTGGTTGATGTCGTTTTCGCCCTCGGCGGCACGCAGGAACTGGCACTTGTAGGTGTTGACGCCCAGGCAATCGTTGTAGGGGAGCGCGGCGGTCAGCGCGGCGATGTCCTCGTCGCGGACGTCGAGCTCGCCGCCGGCGATATGGGCCAGCTTGGTCGCAGCCTCCATGGTGTCGGCTGCATAGTGGCCGCGGAAGGTGGCGTCGAGTACCCAGCGGTTGTTGATGACGTCGGCCATGCGAGCTGCCTCGCAGTCGGCGGCGTTGTTGGGATCGAGGGGATACTTGGGCTCCAGGTTCTGGACAATGCCGATCTCACCCTCAAAGCCGCCCTCATGGAAGGCGACGACGGCCTTGGCGTGGGCCACCATCATGTTGTGCATGAGCTGGAAGGCCTTGTCCAGGCGATACTTCTCGCCGTGCGGCCAGTTGCCGACGATAAAGCTGCCCTCGGCGGTTGCGGGAATCTCGTTAAACGTGAACCAGTGCTTGACCTCGGTGAACTCGGCAAAGCAGAACTTGGCGTACTCGACAAAGGCGTCGATCGTCGTGCGCGTCAGGAAGCCCTCGCCGCCGTTCTGGTAAAAGGCCTCGGGCGTATCAAAGTGATCGAGCGTGACATAGGGGATAACGCCGGCTTTGTTGCAGGTGGCGAAAAGCTCATGATAGAAGGCGACACCCTCGTGGTTGATCTCGCCAGTGCCGTTGGGGAAGATGCGGCTCCAAGCGATGGAGACGCGGATACCGTTGATGCCGAAGCGCTGGCACAGGTCGATATCGACCGGGTACTTGTTGTAGAAATCGCTTGCGGGATCGGGGGAGAAGCGACCCTGAGCTGCCAGGAAATCGTCCCAGGGCACTTTGCCCTTGCCGTGCGTGCGGGTCTCGCCCTCAACCTGGTAAGCGGCGGTGGCGCCGCCAAACACAAAGCCGTCGGGGAACTGCATGGGGTTGGTCATGAGTCATCCTTTCTGTGGGATTCGAATAGGGAGAGGTGCCCGAACTGGGGATCCGGGCACCAACAGAGGGAGGAACCTAGTCGAGGTTCTCGCGGAGCCACTTGATGGCGCCAGCGGGGTCGCGAGTAAGGTCGATATATTCCTTACCGCGCGGGGCGAGCAGCTTAATGCCCAGGCGATCGGTGTCGGCCTTCATGTCGTTGTAGTAGCTACGGACCTGCGGGGCAAGCACGATAACGTCGTACTGATCCATGATGGCAGTGTGCTGGCCATAGGCGCCTGCGGAGGAAGCGATGTTCTCTCCGGTCTGCGCGGCACCTTCCTTGATGGCGTTGGCAAGCATGGCAGAGGTGCCGGCGCCGGCGCACAGGACGAGGACCTTCAGACCGTCGACATCCTTCTTAGCGGATGCATCGGCAGCGGGCTCGGGCTGATCGGCGACAGGCTTGCTGTCAGCGGCAGCGGCGGTCGGCTCGACGGCAGCGGTGGCCTGCTCGACAGCGGGCGCAGAGGTGCTGGCGGCGATGGTGGCAGCACCATCGGACTCGAGACCCAGCTCGGCGGCGCGCTCGGCTTCCTGGTCGCAGAGCAGCTTATCGTATGCCTTCAAGAACGGCAGGTAGATGATGGCGTCCAGCAAGATGATGATCGCGACAAATACCAGGGCGATAAGCTGGAAGTTCGTGGTGATGAAGATGCCGATGGGGGCAGGGGTAGCCCAAGGCACCACGAAGGAGAAGCCGTTCATGCCCACGTTGTCGATAAAGAACTTGGCAACACTTACGTTGACGCAGCCGGCGGCAACAAAGGGGATGAGCATGTAGGGGTTGAGGATCATGGGCGCGCCAAAGAGCAGCGGTTCGTTGACGGCGAAGGCAACAGGAACAATCGAGGCCTTACCGACGGCTTTGAGCTGCTTGGACTTCATAAAGAGAATCAGCAGAAGCGGAACGATGAACGTGGCGCCGGTGCCGCCGAACTCACCCACGAGCGACATGTTAAAGGTGAGGGAGTGGGCGGGGTGGCCACCGGCCAGCAGAACCTGCAGGTTCTCGGCCTGGTTGGCAAGACGGATGGGGTCGATGCCCGGCTGGACAATCGAAGGGCCGTGGACACCGATGAACCAGAAGAACGCGGTGGCTGCCTGAATAAGGATGAGTCCGGGGTAGGTCTCTGCCGCAGTGAAGAGCGGGGAGAGCAGTTTGATAAGCAGCTCGGAGAACGGAACGCCCATGAGGTTGCGCACAACCACATCGATGATGCCGCAAATGATGACAGCGCCACCGAAGGGGATGATGTCGCGGAAGTTCTGTGCGATGGCGCCCGGAACCTCCTTGGGCAGCTTAATGGTCAGATCGCGCGAGACGCAGAACTTATAGACCCACACGGTAATGAACGCGGCGATATAGGCCGAGAACAGACCGCGCGTACCCATGCTGGTGCAATCGAAGACAGAAAGCTCGGAGCCGTTGAACTTGGTGGTGAACTGCGTAACAGCGAGCAGCAGCATGCTGCACTGGGCGGCAACCATGGTGGAGCCGTCGTTGAGCACCTTGCCGGCGGGCATGCGACGGTTCATGGAAGCCGTAAAGTTCTTGGCGGTGGTGCCGGCAACCATGATGCCCATGACGCCCATGGTGAAGTTGTACAGCTTGTTGCACCAGTCGATGAGCGGCTGGGCCAACGTGATTCCAACTACGCCGGGAAGGGTGGCGATCAGCAGAAAGATCGAAGAGGTAAGGACGATGGGCATGCACCCAAGGAATCCGTCTTTGATGGCCTGGAGGTAGATGTTTCTCGAGATCTTCTCGAAGAACGGTTGATGCTTTTCGAGCATCTTTACGATGGCGTCCATAGAGCTCCTTTGCTACTTGATGCGCGATGCATGTGGATGGAACTGGTCGTCGATGGATGGTCAGGACTGCCCGGAAACCTTCCTGCTTAAGGAAGGCATTGCGAAATGACAACGTTGTCATTCCGTTAATGACAACGTAAGACATTTTTGGAAGAGCAACAAGGATATACGGGTGAGCGGTCGATATTGTCCGGTAAACGGTTGATTTGTCAGTCGGGCAGGTAGTGTATGCTAGAACGCAAAAAGCAAGCGATAGAGAACCGAGTGGAGAAGCAGTGGCAACGATGGACAAGAAAAATGTCTCAATGAATGATGTGGCAGTTGCCGCGGGCGTTTCTCTCAAGACGGTGTCGCGCGTAATCAACGAGCCCGATAGCGTGCGAGAGTCGACACGCGATAAGGTCCATTCGGCAATGGAGGCGCTCGGGTTTCGAGCCAACTTTGCCGCGCGTTCACTCAAGTTGGGCCGTTACGGGTGCATCGGCGTGGTGCTGTTCCACTTGTCGGGCGGCGCCGTGGACATGATTGACGGTATTGCCGATGCCGCCGAAGAACGCGGCTTTGCGCTCACGATGATTAAGAAGTGCGCAGCGGAGAAGATGACCCTTGCCGATGCGGCGCGCAGGATGTCGCGGCTGCCTGTTGATGGCATGATCTTCAACCTGCGTCAGATGGTCGACGATTTCGATACGTTTGAGGCACCGAAGGACCTCAAGACGGTGATTATCACACCGATGGAACATCCTACCTGCTCCACCGTCAGTGACGACCAAGAGGGCGGCGCGCGCATGGCGTGCGAGTACTTCTTGAACCACGGGCATAAAAACGTGTACTTCGTCTCTGGTAAGAAAGAGTCGCTGTCGAGCCAGTGCCGTATGAAAGGTTGGCGTGTGGCACTCGAGGCGCGTGGCATTGAGCCGCCCGAGCCTCTGCAAGGCGATTGGAATGCGGATAGTGGCTATGCCGCGGGCCTTGTGCTTGCCGATAAACCCGATTGCACGGCGGTCCTCGCTGCTAACGACTGCATGGCAAACGGCGTGATGATGGCTTTACGTGACAAAGGGCTCAGTGTGCCCGACGACGTGTCCGTGATCGGCTTCGACGATGAGCTCTACAAGACGATTCCCAACTCGATTCTGACGTCGGTGAAGTTCCGCCACCGCGAGCTGGGCGTCCGTGCGCTTAATGAGGTCGTCGCAGGTCTGGAAGCCCCGAGCTCCAGAAGCCGTACGCTTGTCTCGGGTGTGCTGGTCGAGCGTTCCAGCGTAAAGGACTTGCGGGCGTAGACGTGCTCGGCCTGCTCGTCTAAATCTGTAACAGGTGGGACCCGAAAACTCGGCTAGATGTTACAGATTTAGACAATTCGGCCCGGCTTATTCCGTTTGTCTCGATCTGTAACAGTTAGGAGTGAAATGACCAGCCAGGTGTTACAGATCTAGATTGATTGGATTGACCCATCTGTTTGTCTCGATCTGTAACATCTAAGCGGTCAAAAGCGGTCTACATGTTACAGATTGAGATTTTTGGCTTGGCCTGTGCGTTCACCTCGATCTGTAACAGCTGGGACCCAAAAACTCGGCTAGATGTTACAGATTAAGATGAACAGGAGGACGGGTGCGGTCTAAACAAAATGGCCCGCGCATCACGCATCGATGCACGGGCCATTTTTTTTCTGCGAGCGGCAGGTGGCGTCAGCGTCTTATGCCTCGAGGTTTTCCTCGATCCAGGCGACGGCACCCTTGGGATCCTTAGTGAGGTCGATGTACTGTTTGCCCTTGGGCGACAGCAGCGTGATGCCCAGGCGGTCGGTGTCGGCCTTCATCTCGTTGTAATAGGTGCGAACCTGCGGAGCCAGGACGATGACGTTGTACTGGTCCATGATGGCGTAGTGGCTGCCGTAGGCACCGGCGTTGGCGGTAATGTCGATGCCCAGCTCGTCGGCGCCTTCCTTAAGCGCGTTGGCGAGCAGTGCAGAGGTGCCGGCGCCAGCGCACAGAACCAGAACCCTCAGATCCTTGCCCTTAAGGGCGGACGGAGCTGCGGAGGCCTCAGTGGCAGAAGCGGTCTCGACAACAGGAGCCTCAACGGCGGGGGCGGCAGCGGTCTTGACGGCCTTGGTCTCCTCGGCCTCTTCTTCGGCCAGGGTCTCGGCCTCCTGCTTGCACAGGACGTTGTCGTAGGCCTTGCAGAACGGGTAGTAGATTAAGAAGTCAACGACCAGCAGGACGACAACCAGGACCAGAGAGATCGGCTGGAAGTTGGTGTCGATGAAGGTGCCGATCGGTCCGGGGAGTGCCCACGGCATGGCATAGATAAAGCCGTTCATGCCCAAAAAGTCGATGAAGAACTTACCAATGAGGACGTTGGCCACGGGGGCAAACAGGAACGGGATCAGGAAGTACGGGTTGAGGATGATGGGCGCGGCGAACAGCAGCGGTTCGTTGACGGCGAACATCACGGGTACGACAGAGGCTTTGCCGACGGCCTTGAGCTGCTTGGAGCGCATAAAGAGCAGGAAGATGATCGGGACAATGAACGTGGCGCCGGTGCCGCCGAGTTCGCCGATGTAGTTACCGAAGTTCTCGGTCAGGGCGAGGGCGGGGTGACCGCCGGCCTGCAGCGTGGCGAGGTTGGTGGTGATGTTGCCAAACAGCGCGGCGTTGAGGGCAGGCTTAACGACCGAGGGGCCGTGGATGCCCATGAACCAGAACAGCGGGATCATGAACCAGATGAGGGCGAGGCCGGCGTAGGAATCGGCAGCGGCGAACAGCGGGCTCACCAGCGTGGAGATGACGTTGGCAAACGGGACGGCCAAGCAGGTGCGGCAGATAACGTCGATGACGGCGACAAACAGGATGGAGAAGCTGAAGGCGAAGATGTCGCGGAAGTTCTGGGCGATGGCGCCGGGGACTTCTTTGGGCAGCTTGATGGTGATGTCTCGCTTAATGCAGAAGGCATAGATGTTGACCGTGGCAAATGCGGCGACAAAGGAGCTCAGTAGGCCCTTGGTGCCCATGTTGTCGGTAAAGAACACCGAGACATCGGCGCCGTCGATCTTGGCACTCGTCTGGGTAACGGCCAAGATGAGCATAGCGCACATGGCGGCGACCATGGTGCTCGTGGCGTTGATGGCCTTGCCGGCAGGCATGCGGCGGTTCTTGGAGCCGGTCAGCGCGCTTGCGGTGGTGCCGGCGACCATGATGCCCACGACGCCCATCGTGAAGTTGTAAACCTTGTTGCAGAAGTTCACGACGTCGACGTTCCACCAGTCGGGCAGCGTAAAGCCGCCGACCGTGGCGACAACGCCCGGCAGGGTCGAAATAAGCAGGAAGACAGAAGAAGACAGGATGATGGGCATTGCTGCCAAAAAGCCGTCTTTAATGGCCTGAAGGTAGATGTTCTTAGAGACCTTGTCGAAGTACGGCTGACCTTTCTCCAAGAACTTAACGATCGATTCCATAGTTCACGCTCCTCTTTGCATGAAATCTTAATGGCATGGACGTTGAAAACCTATATGGTCTCCCGCTTGCTAAAAGCCCGGGTGCAGGCGGGGTCGGTCCCAGGGGGAGAGAGGGGAGCGGCTGGGTTTGTATCGCATAGGGCCGCTCCCCTCTCGGGGGAAAGCGAGGCGATGCGCTACTGCGCGTCCGCCATAGTGTCGGCGAGCTCCTTGTACCAGAGTGCCGACTGCTTGATGTAGCGTTTTTGCGTGTCGAAGTCGATGTAGAACAGGCCGTAGCGCTTGTTATAGCCGTTGGCCCACGAGAACTGGTCCTGCAGGCTCCAGATAAAGTAGCCCTGGACGTCGACGCCCTCGGCGCGCGCCCGGAGCACCTTCTCCATGTGCTGGTCGACAAAGTCGATGCGCTCGGGATCGGCGACGATGCCGTTTGCGTCGGGCTCGGGGTCCTTGTGGCCCAGGCCGTTTTCGGTGATATAGATGACGGGGAGGTTGGGATAGGTGGCGCTGATGTGCTTGAGCGTGTCGTAGAGGCCTTGCGGGTAGATGAGCCAATCCCAGTCGGTGGTGGGGATACCCGGCATATCGACCTGCTGCCCGACGCCCTTAAACTTAAAGCACGAGGTGCCCTTGTCTCCGGTGCCGTTAAAGCTGTTGGTGGACTCGCCATCGTAGGCGGCGATAAACGCCGACTGATAGTAGTTGAGGCCGAACATATCGTTGCGGGGCGCCGCCTTGGCGAGCTCCTCCATGTCGCTGTCCTCAACCGTAAGCGTGGCGTTGTTGGCACGCAGAATCTCGTTGATGAGTGAGAGGGTGCGCGCGGAGTAGTGACCCAGGAAGGCGCCGTCCATGATGAAGTCGGTGTAGAAGGCGTTGTACAGGTCGGCGGCGTGCTGGTCGGCGGGCGAGTCTGTGGCAGGATATGCCGGCGTCAGGACGTTGACCATGCCAATGCGTCCGCCCAGGTGCTCGGTCTCGTCAAGATCCTTATACAGGTTGACGGCGCGGGCGTGGGCAACGAGCTCGTTGTGCTGGCTCTGGATGCCGCTCGTCACATCAAAGTGATGGTTGGGCGGGAAGTTGCCTTGGATGTATTGGGAGTGCGAGAGGCTGATGAGCTCGTTGATGGTGAACCAATTCTTGACCTCGCGGAACTCGCGGAAGCAGAACTCGGCATAGCGCACATAGGCGTCGACGGTCTTGCGGTTGAGCCAGTCGCCCTGGTTGAACAGGGCGGCGGGGGAGTCAAAGTGATGCAGGGACACATAGGGCTCGACGCCATACTTTTTGCAGCAGGCGAACAGCTCGTGGTAGTGCTTAACGCCCTCGGCGAGGGGCTCGGCATCGTCGCCGTTGGGGAAGATGCGGGTCCAGGCGATGGACACACGGATGGCGTTGAGTCCATGCTCGGCAGAAAGGCGGATATCCTCCTCGTAGCGGTTGTAGAAATCACTGGCCGGGTCGGGCAAAAAGCGACCCTGGGCGACAAGGTAATCGTCCCACATGGTCTTACCCTTGCCTGCCACCTTCGTGGAACCTTCCGTTTGGTACGCGGCGGTTGCGGCGCCCCAAACAAAGCCCTTCGGCAGCTGCTGTACGCGGTTTAGCAAAGACATATGCATACACCCTCTCGTCTCGCTGTTCGATATTGTGCGTTTGCGCTCAGGAGGCTCCCTGGTTAGCGTTCAGCGGTGAAAAAGCCCGATAAACACTATCTTAAAATGATTAGAACCAAAATGAGCACGTGAACATTTGACAATGAGCACGTTAACATCCGGCTGGGATGTATAGAAACAAAACAACTTCAAACAGCCGCGAACGGTTGTATTTGTTCGGTAAGCGGTTTTGATTGACAGAAGTTTTCATGTTGTGGTATATGGCTCGGGTATCATGAGCACGTTATCGATGTATGTACGATGCGCCATGGGCGCGGGGAATAGTTGGGAAGCAGGTTAGCGTGGAAGGCATGGCTCAGCAGACAAGGAATGGTCATTCGGCGAGCGCGGCAGAGGTTGCGGCGCTCGCTGGCGTGAGCCGCCAGACTGTGTCTCGCGTGGTCAACGGTGTGCCCAACGTGACGGAAAAGACGCGCAAGCGTGTGCTGGCCGCCATGGAAGAGCTGGGCTTTCGTCCCAATTTTGCTGGAGCGGCGTTGCGCGGCGGGTCGTATCGTTCTATTGGCCTGTGCATGTACAACATCACACGTGTCGGTAACCTGGCGACGCTCGAGGGTGTCATGCAAGCGGCGCGCGAGCACGATTTTGCCGTCACTATGATCGAGATGGGCGGCGACAAGCCCTATACACTTGCCGATGCCTCGCGCCGCATGGTCGAGCGACCCGTCGACGGCATGATTCTCAACATGAACCGCATGGCTCCCGATTTTGAGGAGTTTGTTCCCCAGCCGGGAGTGCGAACGGTCATCCTGTCCATGTATGCGCATCCGCGCTGCACGACGATCGACTCCGACCAGTATGGTTCGTGCGAGCTGTTGACCAATTATCTGCTGGAACATGGTCACTCGAATATGCGGTTTGTGGCGGGTCCGGAAAACTCGATTTCCTCGCGTTTTCGTGAGGCCGGTTGGCGCGATACGCTGGGTCGTGCTCATGTCGATGCCGCTCCGATGCTGCGTGGCGATTGGAGTGCGGACAGTGGGTACGCCATGGGCGAGCGGATTGCGGCCGAGGTGCTTGCCGGCGGGTCGCAGGCGCCGACTGCCGTGCTTGCGGCAAATGACCAGATGGCGCTGGGCGTTATCGCCGCGCTCGAGAACGCGGGCCTGTCCGTGCCCGACGACGTGAGCGTGGTTGGTATCGACGACGCACTCGAGGGACTTGTTCCTCACAATCGACTGACGACGCTGCGATTTGATTTGCGCGGTGTCGGTAAGCTTGCGTTTGAGGCGGCGATTGGAGAGAGCTCGTCTATCGAGGCGATTCATGTGCCGAGTACGCTGGTCGAACGCTCGACTGTTAGGGACATGCGGGGTTAGGTCCTACTCCGTTTGTCTCGATTTGTAACAGGTAGACGGTCAAAAGCGGGCTACGTGTTACAGATTTAGATTCTTCGGAAAGAGCAATCCTGTTCGTCTCAATCTGTAACAGCTAGGACCAAAAAACTCGGCTAGATGTTACAGATCGAGACAAACGTGCGACACGGTCCGCCCAAAAAAGGCCGGGGGCGGCGCGCCGTGTGACGTGCCGCCCCCGGCTGAGAAATGGGGACAGGTTATGTGAGCGGGCAACCCCGCCAGTCACTAGTCCAGACGACGGGTCTGCGCCACGTGCTTATACCAGTATGCGCTTGCCTTGGGTGTGCGCTTCTGGGTTTCAAAGTCAACGTAGAAGAAGCCGTAACGCTTGTTGTAGCCATTGGTCCAGGAGAACTGATCCTGCAGGCTCCACAGGAAGTAGCCGCCCACGTTGACGCCCACCTCCATGGCCTTGAGCAACCAGCGCAGGTGCTGCTCGATGTAGTCGATGCGCGGCTGGTCGTCCACAAAACCGTCCTTGTAGGGGTCCTTGTAGCCCATGCCGTTCTCGGTGATGAAGATCTGCTTGTAGTTGGGGTAGCGCTGCTTAATGTAGACGAGCAGATCGAACAGACCCTCGGGATAGATGATCCAGTCCCAGTCGGTGGTGGGGATGCCAGGCTTGTTCACGTGCTCGCCAATGCCCTTGACGCGCCAGCGGCCGGTGCCCTTCTCGCCCGTACCGTTGTGGTGCAGGTCGTTCTCGCCATCGTAAGCCTTCAAGAAACGGCACTGGTAGTTGTTAACGCCCAGGTAGTCGTTGTAGAGCGCGGCCTCGCGCATGATTTCCAGATCCTCGTCTAGGATCTCGATGGTGCCGCCCGAGACGGCAGCCAGGCGGTTGGCGCACTCGAGGGTGTCGGGCGCATAGTCGCCGCGGAAGGTGGCGTCGAGCAAGAACTGGTTTTGCAGCACGTGCTCGTTGTTGGCGGCCTTGATGTCGGCGGGGTCGTTCTCGTTGAGCGGATACTTAAACTCCAGCGACTGAATGACGCCGATCTTGCCCTTAAAGCCGCCGTTGTGGAAGGCCAGCACGGCCTTGGCGTGGGCGAGCATCATGTTGTGCTCGCACTGGAAGGCCTCGGCCAGATGCGCCTTGACGCCACCGGGGAAGGTGCCCTCGATGTAGGTGTTGGAGGCGTCGGCCCAGATCTCGTTAAAGGTGAACCAGTAGGTCACCTGGTCGGCGTACTCCTTAAAGCAGAAGGTAGCAAAGTCCACAAAGGCGTCGATGGTCTCGCGGTTGAGGAAGTCGCCCTTCTCAAAGAGGGACAGCGGCGTGTCAAAGTGATGCAGCGTGACAAACGGCTCAACGTGGTGCTTATGGCACTCGGCGAAGAGGTCGTGATAGAACTGCACGCCCTCGGGGTTAATCTCACCGGTACCGTTGGGGAAGATGCGGCTCCAGGCGATAGAGAGGCGAATGCCGTTGATGCCGAACTCCTCGCACAGCTCCAAATCGACGGGGTACTGGTTGTAGAAGTCCGAAGCGGGATCGGGGGAGAAGCGCCCCTGGGCCTCCAGGAAGTCGTCCCAGGCGACTTTGCCTTTACCATGGGTGCGGGTCTCGCCCTCTACCTGGTAGGCAGCGGTAGCGCCGCCAAAGACAAAGTCCTCGGGAAACTGCGCAGGCGGGTTGGTGACGCTAGCAGGGTTAACGGACATGATGATCCAATCGTCTAAATCGAAGGGCCAGCCGGTCTTGGATGGTCGGCTGGCCCTGAGCGTTACTTACTTCGAGAGTTGCTCGCTTACGAAGGCGAGAGACTTATCGCCGTTTTGGGAAAGCTCGATGTACTGCTTACCGCGGCAGGCGACGCACTTGTTGCCCACGCGCTCGCAGTCCTTCTGCAGGTCGGCCAGGTAACTGGCGGCCTGCGGGGCCAGGACGACCAGATCGAAGTCGGGGAGCATGTCCACGTGGTTGCCATAGGCCTCGGCAGCGGTCTCAAGATTGATGCCGCGCTCCTTGGCGGCCTTGGCCAGCGCGTTGGCGAGCAGGCCCGAGGTTCCGCCGCCCTGGCAGAGCACGAGCACGCGCTTGCCGTTGAGGTCGCTGGCGGTCGTTGCCTCGGTGGCGGCGGGAGCGACGTCGGACTTCACGGCCTCGGCAGCAGCGCCGGCGGCAACGCTCTTGGCGTCAGCCTTGCCCTGGAAGGCATCGTTGAGCTTAGCGGCCTTCTCGGCGTTCTTGGCTGCGAGCTCCTCCTGGGAAATCTCGGCCTCCTCGGCGCACTTCTGGGCGTCATAGGCACGGAAGAACGGATAGTACAGAACGAAGTCGACGACCAGGATAAGGGCGAGCATCACAAAGGCGAGCGGCTGGAAGCCCAGGCCCATGATGGTGCCGATGGGGCCGGGGACGGTCCAAGGCAGGGTGTACATAAAGCCGTTCATGCCCAAGAAGTCGATAAAGATCTTGAGGATCCAGATGTTGGCGATCGGGGCAAAGACAAACGGGACAAAGAAGACGGGGTTGAGTACGATGGGCGCGGCGAACAGCAGCGGCTCGTTGACGGCAAAGCAGACGGGGACGATGGCGGCCTTACCGACGGCGCGCATCTCCTGAGACTTGGCCAGGAAGCAGAACATAAAGACCAGGACGAGCGTGGCGCCGGTGCCGCCCATGCAGACGACGAAGTACTGGGCACCCTGGGTCAGGACAGCGGAAGCGTGCTGGCCGGCCTGGAACGCAGCCAGGTTGTCGGTCATGTTGGCAACGAGAGCGGCGGCGATGGCGGGCTCGACGATTGAGGGGCCGTGGACGCCCACGAACCAGAAGAGGCTCATGGCTCCGTAGATCACAGCGAGGCCGATGTAGCCATCGGCAGCGGTGAACAGGGGCTGGAACACCTGGATGACACCCTGGGCAAAGCAGAAGCCAAAAGCAGCGCGGAAGACGATGTCAAAAACCCAAAAGACGGTGATGCAGACGGAGAAGGGGATGATGTCCTTAAAGGTCTGCGAGATGTTGGGCGGAACCTGCTCGGGCATCTTGACGGTGATGTTGCGCTTAATGAAGAACTTGTAGATGATGCCAGTCACAAACGCAGCGATGAAAGCGGTCAGCAGGCCCTTGGAACCAAGGTAGGTGGTGTTGAAACCGCTGGCGGCGTCCGTGGCGATGGTGTCGCTCGAAAGGAGCAAGAAGCCGATGATGGCCGCGCACATGCACGAGATGAAGTTGATCTGGTCGTTCTTGGGCAGATCGCGGTTCTGAGCGTCGGCGAAGTGCTTGGCCGTGGTGGCGGCGCAGGCGATGGCCAGGATGCCCATGGAGTAGTTGTAGCACTTCCACAGGGCGTTGTTGATGTCATCGGGCCAGTAGAAACCCCAGATGTTGGGGACCGAGGCTACCAGGCAGAAGATGGACGAGAAGATGATGATGGGGATGACGGAGATAAAGCCGTCGCGGATCGCCTTGAGGTACTTGTTGCGGGCGATCGCGTTGAAAAAGGGCTGGCCCTTTTCGATGATGGCGATGAGTTGCTCCATGCAATGCTCCTAAGAGTCGGTGGGTTAGCAACGATGGTAGCTTTTGACTTTCGGTTGCCAAAATGTTGACGTTGCCATTTTGTGACACAAAAAAAGAAGCGAACCGGTGGTTCCTGTGCCTGCGAACCGTCGATTCCTTACGCGTAAACGTTTGAGCCGCCCGGTGGCTCTGTGTTTGCACAATGGCAACGTTAACATTTGGTCGACAAAAGCCGTTTGGGGAAGCAAAAATGTCGGTGAACGGTAGGTTTTGGGTGGTGAGCGTATGGTGGGGGAGGCGTTGGATATACTTGAAGACGTTTCATTTGACTGCGTAGGGTGCCACCAATGGCATCGTTGACATAGAAAGATCGACCTATGGCCGCTGTTAAAAAATCGGTATCTGTCAAAGACGTGGCGCGCCTCGCGGGCGTCTCGGAGCAGACGGTCTCGCGCACCGTGCACGATTCGCCCAGTGTGCGCCCCGAGACCAAGGAACGCGTGCGTGCCGCCATGCGCGAGCTGGGGTATCGCCCCAATTTTGCCGGTCGATCGCTGCGCCGTGGCAAGTTTAAGACCGTCGGCGTCGCCATGTTCAACATTACCGGTACCGGCAACCTCGACCGTATGGAGGGCTTTGCCGCCGCGGCCGACAAACATGGCTATGCCATCACCCTCACTAAAGTAGATGGACATCCCTATACCCTCGAGAGCGCATCGTCGCGTATGAGCGCGCTGCCGGTAGACGGCATGGTCGTGATCATGAACCGCATGCCGGCGGACTTTGGCACCTTTGAGCCGCTGCCCGGCATGCAGACGGTGCTCGTTACCATGCTGGAGCACCCGCTCTGTTCAACGGTCGATAACGACCAGTTCGATTGCTCGCGCCAGGTGGTCGAGTACTTGCTGGGGCGGGGGCACAAAACCGTGCACTTTATTTCGTGTCCCGAGCGCTCGCTTTCGGGCATGCGGCGCGAGGAAGGCTGGCGCGAGACATTGCGTGCGCATGGCATTGAGCCGCCGCGACTCGTCCGTGGGGATTGGACGGCACAGAGCGGATATGCCGCAGGCCAGGCTCTGGCGGATGATCCGACCTGTACGGCCATCTATGCCTCCAACGATGCCATGGCATATGGCTGCATCCGTGGGCTCGAGTCGCGCGGAAAGCGTGTGCCCCAGGACGTGAGCGTGGTGGGTGTTGATGACAGCCTGGGCGATATCGTGCCCGATTGTCGCCTGACCACGGTGCGCTTTGACAACAAGCGCGTCGGCATGTGGGCGGTTGACAAGATTGCCGGCGCCGAGGGCGTTGCGCCCGGTGTGGAGCACATGCTGTTTCCGGGCGTGCTCGTCGAGGGCGATACGGTGCGCGATTGGCGCTAGGGCGCGGGTCTGTTTGGGTTTCCGCTAATTGTGTTCGATATTGTTCAGATTGGTTTAAAAACCGTTCACGGACGAAAAGTGACCGTTCATAGCTCGAAATTACGTTTTACGCTGTTCTTTTTTGTTTGAATGTTATTGTTTCTGTCATACACAACGCAGCGCGTATGCCCGGACGCGATGCTCTCCATTGGTTCATATGTGAAAGGAACGCAATATGGCAACCAAAGAAGAAATCTCGATGGTTGGATTCGAGATTGTCGCATATGCAGGTGACGCCCAGACCGATCTGCTTGCAGCGCTCGATGCTGCTCGCGAGGGTGACTTTGAGAAGGCCGAACAGCTGCACAAGGATGCCAGCGATGCGCTCATCGGTGCCCACGACACGCAGACCAAGCTGCTTTCGCAGGAGGCCGGCGGTGGCGAGATGGAGATGACCTTCATCATGGCTCACGCTCAGGACACTCTCATGACCACTATGATTCTGGAGAAGCAGGCCCGCTTTACCATCGATGCCTACAAGCGCATCGCCGAGCTCGAGGCCAAGCTCGCCTAACGAGTCCGCACAATCAAGTCCCCTTCCAAAAGCTCTGCCGCTACCCGCGGCAGGGCTTTTTCTGTCCTCCTCCAAGTTGCGGTGAAATGGGGACTGAATAGGGGCCGGCGGGCGCAAAACAATCCCTATTCCACCGCAACTCATCCCGAGACAGTCATTGGGGACAGTCTTGGTGCGCTCCGTTCGTCCTCCCGTTCGATTTTTGCTCGGTGGGTATACTTCCTTTCGCATTAAGCCCCGGACTGAGGAGGTATCCAAATGCCGGACAATGGATCGATTCAAAAGAGAGGCGCGCACGAGATAGTTCATGGGCGTCCTGTCCAGATAACCGAGCACACGACGGTAACCGAGCTGCAGCCCAGTCTGTCCGATGTCGTGTGCGCAAACAAAAAACTGCAGATTGGCTTTATCGTTGCGCTCGTGGTACTGGCGCTGCTGTCGGGCTTTGTGGCTCGTCCGCATTTCGCCGATACCAAAACTTGGGACTCCACCATCGAGGTCATCGATCAAAAGAAGGGCAATGTTTTGGCGCTCACGACCTCGTGCGTCGCCCTATCTGCGGGTATCACTGCACTGCCGGGTGATACGGGAACGCCGGTTGCCGAGCAGCTCGCACAGCTTTCGGGTAACTTGGGCATCGTGCTTGCCGTGCTCTACCTCGAGAAATACCTGCTGACCATTTTGTGGTCGGTTGGTCTGGGCATCCTGATTCCGTTTGCGCTGGTGCTCTTTGCAGTGTCGCTTGGCATTCACGGACGCTGGAGTACGAGCACGGTCATTCGCCGCGTGGCAACGCGTGTGCTGGTGGTCGCCATAATTGGCATGGCGTTGGTGCCTGCAAGCGTTTGGGTGTCGCAGAAGGTCGACGAAACGTATCGCGTTAGCATCGAGCAAGCCGAGCAAAAGGCGGCTGACGCTGCGGGTGCGGCAGATAGCGACAGCTCCAAAGCAAGCAAGAAAAAGACCGAGTCCACAGAGTCCAAGAATGTGCTTGAGCAGCTTGCCGACGGCGCCTCGGGTCTCGTCACATCGGTGACCAGCGGTGCCAAGCAGATGACCAATGAAATTGTGCAGCAGGTGACCGACCTTATCGAAGGCGTCATCGTGATGATCGTGACCTCGTGCGTGATTCCATTGCTGGTGCTCGCGGCGTTTTTGTGGCTGGGACACACGCTGTTGGGGATTGATATCTCCGGTCCCGCGAACTATTTGACGGGCCGCTTTCTGAGCGCTCCGTCCAAGCACGCCAAGAAGAGCGTACGGTCTGAGTAACTAAAACAGCTGTATATACCGGGATATACCGCCGAAGGGCGGCCGAGATGCGTTCTCGGCCGCCCTTTTTGTTTGATGAATACGTGGCAGGCTAGGTTTTTCCCGATTCCAAACGGGCAGCAATCATCCGTACACGGGATTTGGTCAAAAAAGAACAAAGA
>DBEZDO010000062.1:0-1654 GCA_048187355.1 Collinsella sp. | reverse complement strand
GTACAAGGAGGGCCTGGACCTTCTCGTCGTGCCCTCCGCCGAGCTCTCCCGCGGCCGCGGCGGCCCGCGCTGCATGAGCATGCCCTTCTGGCGCGAGGACCTCTAGGGTCTTCTAGGACCCGTACAGGTCATAATACATACATCTAGCTGCCATTAGATGTCTCCCATTGGGGCGGTGCGGGTTTTCGCACCGCCCCAATCTTGTATGAGGAACGTCAACACGATTGGATGACTGCTTTTGTAAGGAGCTTGGCCATGGACATCAAGACGATTGGCGTTGAGGAATGGCTCAACGTTTGGGAGAAGAGCGCCACGTGGGACATCGCCCAGTCGACGATCTCGTCGCTCACCATGGGCGAGCTGCGCGCGCTTGATGAACAGGACGGCGCCACGTTCTACGAGCGCCTGGATCGCGAGAAGATGAACTACGGCTGGATCGAGGGCTCGCCGGAGTTTAAGGCCGAGGTTGCCAAGCTGTATCGTCGGGAGGTCAATCCCGATCACATTCTGCAGACCAATGGCTGCACGGGCGCTAACCTCAACGCCATCATGGCTGTGGTCGAGCCCGGCGACCATGTTATCGCCGAGTGGCCCACCTACGCGCCGCTCTACGAGATTCCGCGCACGCTGGGCGCCGAGGTCGAGTATTGGGAGCTTCGCGAGGAACTCGGCTGGAAGCCCGATATCGAGGAACTCAAGCGCTTGGTGCGCCCCAACACCAGACTCATCTGCATCAACAACGCATCGAACCCCATCGGTACGGTGCTCGATGCCGATATGCTCGGCCAGATTGCCGAGATCGCCCGTTCGGTGGGCGCCTACGTGCTGTGCGACGAGGTGTATCTGCCGCTTGAGAACACCGAGGCCTTTATGTCGATGGCTGACGTGTACGAGAATGCCATTGTCACCAACTCGGTGTCCAAGACCTATTCGACGCCTGCGGCCCGCGTGGGCTGGGTCGTGGCAGACGAAGAGATATCCAGCCGCATCCGCACCTATCGCGATTACACCATGATCTGCGGCGGCGTGTTCAACGATGCCCTGGCGACCTATGTGCTTGAGCACAAGGACAAGATCCTTGAGCGCAATCGCAAGATCGTGTTTGGCAACCGCGATATCGCGCAGGCTTGGATCGATACGCAGCACCGCGTTTCCTGGACGGCGCCGCAGGGCGTGTCCACCTCGTTTATCCAGCTTGATATTCCCGAGGACGACGAGGAGTTCTGCAAGCGCCTGCTGTCCGAGAGGGGAGTGCTGCTGGTACCCGGCAGCCGCTTTGAGCTTCCCTGCGGCGCACGCCTGGGCTACTGCGCGAGCGAGGACGTTCTGCGCGAGGGCCTGAGGCTTTTGGGCGAGGCACTGGCGGAGTTCGATCGCTAGGATTCCGATGATCTTCGAGGGCCTTATCCAAATTAGCCGAAGATAATCGAAAACGGACCCGTTTCCCTAGTGAAGCGGGTCCGTTTTTCTATACCGAGAAGTCAAGTTGTTACAAATGGAGCCGTAAAGCGAGTCGGTATCCGCTGGGCCTTATACTGAGTTTCCGGTGAACGGTATCAAGCGTCTGGTAAACGGTAATTTATTTACCAGAAATGAATAGGACAAACTTTTTTCTGAATAAAAATGAAAATGGTTGAGACACGGTATGAACCGC
>DBEZDO010000061.1:0-1834 GCA_048187355.1 Collinsella sp. | reverse complement strand
GTCGCGGTCGCCGAACTTGTTCATGAGGTACTCGAGCTGCATGAGCTCGTCCCAGGTGCCGCCGACGCCCATCAGGAACACGGCGTCGTAGCCCTCGTCGGCGACCTTGTCGGCGAGCGCGGTCATCTTCTTGCCGGTCTCATAGACGTTCTTGCCGTCCTCGACGTAGCCCTCCTGGCTAAAGTGCATGATCTCGATCTTCTCGGTTTCCTTCATGGCTTTTCCTTTCTGTCCAGCACGCGAATCTATACATCGCGTTTCTTTTCGATACCAATTATAGACATACACCCAACGTGTTTTTAATACCACTTTTCAATCTGTTCCAATCCTCGGTGAACGGTCGAAATTCTCTGGTGAGTGGTATTAAATTAGAATTTGATGTATAGCTAACGCCCCCGGCGTCCCCCTTGTGTGACAAAGAACAGCGTTCCTACCAGCGCAATAATGGTCGATGCTCCAAACAGTACCGTCTGGACGCCCAAAGCCTCCGCCAAAAACGGAGCTGCCAGCAGCGGCACCACGCCGGCGCTCATCAGGCCAAAACGCACAAAGCCGGTAATGCGCCCCAGGTATTTGATGTCGGCACGCTCCTGAATCAAGATCATCTGCAGCGGCTCTAGGAACCCCCAGGCCAGACCGTTAATCGCCTGACCGATAATCGCGACCCCCAGCATATCGGTGCCCACGTACACCATGGACCCAATGCCCACGGCCATGAGCGCGCCGAGCAGCAATCGCAGGTTGACATGGCGAGCAGAAAGCTTGGTCAGGATGAACGCGCCCACCGAGGAAGTGAGGCCCACGACCGAGGACAGCCAGCCCAGCCAGACGATATCCACGTTGAGCACATCGCGGTAGAACAACGACTCCAGCGAATCGAACGCGCCAAACGCAAAGAAACCCAAAAAGCCCGAGATAAAGATGAGGCGCAGATCGTGGTCGCGAAACGTAAGTCGCGCACCCTCGGCCATACCGCCCAGAATACCGCCCTTCGGCTTCTCCCCTTTTGCGGGAGCAACACACTCATGACAACCCAGGGAGAGCACGGCCGCCACACCCATCATGCCCGCCATGAGCAGATAGACCGATTGCGTGGCAAAACAGCTCACGATGGCACCACCAAGCAGCGGGCCAGCAGTATAGGCGATATTGCTGTAGAACACCATGAGACCGTTCACGCGGGTACGGCCCTCGGTGGTCGACTCCAGGTATCCCGGAAACGCATGCGTGCAGGTGTTGATAAAGCCGCCCGCAAGTCCCAAGACGCACGCGGCAAACACAAGCCCGGGGACAGACAACGGCGCCAACCCCACGCCAAGCGATAGCACTGCCGTAATCACGCACGTCACAAACGACGTCCGGCGCGGTCCAAAGCGATCGATGACCGAGCCCGACACCATATTGCCCGCCGACGTCATAAGATTACGCACGAGCGTAATGGCGGCAACCAAAAAGGCCGTGCCGGCCAGATCATACGTGGCCGCACCGATAAGCCCCAAAAAGTAGACCGCGTTGTTAGCGCACCACTGCAGGGACTCAATAAGAATCAGCCTGACCTCTGCCGGCGTCAGGCGCATTGCTTCGCGATCCTTCGCGAACATACGAACTCCTTCTATACAAAAAGGGGATGGAGGGCATAGGCCTGCTCCATCCCCTTTCCAGGTTGCAACGAAAATCTATGCAGCCGGGCCCTTACGCCAGCACGCCGAAGAACGCGCCGATGATGCCCACGACCATGGTGGCCACGATCAGCACCATGGGGTTGATCTTCTTGGACAGCAGCCAGTAGTACAGCCAGAAGGCGATCATGCCGAGCATGCCGGGCATGATGCCG
>DBEZDO010000060.1:0-29855 GCA_048187355.1 Collinsella sp. | reverse complement strand
CTTTGAGCTCGACCAGGCAGCCGTGCTTGCCGCGGCGCCCGAGTGCAACCTCGCCATCGTGACCTCGCCCAACAATCCTACGGGTGATGTAGCTCCGCTCGATTTTGTCGCGGCGCTGTGCGATGCGTGCCCTGGCATGGTAATGGTCGACGAGGCCTACGTTGAGTTTGCCGACGATTCGTTTGGCGCGGCCACCACGGCGCAGGGGCTTATCGCCGAGCATCCCAACCTGGTGATTTTGCACACGCTGTCCAAGGCGTTTGGCGCTGCCGGTGCGCGTCTGGGTTACGTGATTGCCGCGCCGGAGGTCATCGACGTGTTCGCGGCGATTCGCCAGATCTATTCGGTCAACGTGCTGAGCCAGGCGGCAGCACTTGCCTGCGTGCGTGCTCGCGATGCCTATGCGCCCGTGGTGGCGCAGGTCGCATCCGAGCGCGAGCGCGAGCTGGCAGCTCTGCGCGCGATGGCTGCCGAGGGCTTGCCCGTGGAGGCATGGCCGAGCGCGGCGAACTTTGTGCTCGTTCGTACGCCGCATGCCACGCGCGTGCGCGAGCGTCTGCGCGATGAGTATTCGATTTTGGTGCGCGACTTTAGCTATGCGTCGGGGCTTGCGGACTGTCTGCGCATTACCGTGGGTACCCCGCAGGAAAATGATGAGGTGCTGGCTGCGCTTGCCGCGCTGGTGAAGGAGGAGATGTAGATGGGCCGCTATGCCGAGGTAACCCGTAAGACGGGGGAGACCGATATTGTCGTAAAGCTCGACCTGGATGGAACCGGTGCGTGCGATATCTCGACCGGCGTGCCGTTTTTCGACCACATGCTCAACGCCTTTGGCCGCCACGGTTTGTTTGATTTGACGGTACACGCGGTGGGCGACGTGGAAGTCGACGCGCACCACACCGTTGAAGATACGGGCATCGTGCTGGGTGAGGCGTTTTGTCAGGCACTGGGCGACAAGGCGGGCATTACGCGCTTTGCCGACGCGGCGATCGCCATGGACGAGACGCTTGTGATGGCTGCCGTTGACATCTCGGGTCGCGGGCAGGCCTACTGCGAGCTGCCCGTGCCGACTGAGCGCGTGGGCAGCTTCGATACCGAGCTGGCCGTCGAGTTCTTCTACGCCTTTGCGCGCGACGCCAAGCTCACGCTGCACGTGCGCGAGCTGGCGGGCGGTAACTCGCATCACATTATCGAGGCGGCCTTTAAGGCCGTGGGCCGCACGATGCGCCGCGCCTGCGAGCTCGATCCCCGCGTGCAGGGCATCCCCAGCACCAAGGGCTCACTGTAACCTGTCCCTTTTTGGCGGGTTTTGAATGAGAAAAGGGAGGGGTCGCGTGGGCGAACCGAAGATCGTGGTGGTCGACTACCACAAGGGCAACTTGTCGAGTGTCGTGCGCGGGCTTGCGCGCGCCGGTGCCGCCGCCTGCACGTCGGACGACCCGGAGCAGATCCGTAACGCCGACGGCTTGGTCATCCCGGGCGTGGGTGCGTTCTGCGACGCGATCGCCTTTATGCGCGAGAGCGGCGAGGCGGACGCGGTGCTCGACGCCGTTGCCACCGGAACTCCGCTGCTCGGCATCTGTCTGGGCCTTCAATTATTTTTTGAGCGCGGCAACGAGGGTGTGCCTGCGGACGAAGGCACGGTTGCCGACGGCAACACCTCCGAGCAGGCCGGTGGCCCCTGGGTCGATGGCCTGGGTATTATGCGCGGTTCGTGCGCGCGTCTGGAGTCGAGCCGCCTGAAGGTGCCGCACGTGGGGTGGGACCAGGTGCACATGACGCCTGCCGGTGCGGCCGATCCGCTGCTCGCCGGTTTTGCCGAGGGCGCCAATATGTACTTCACCCACAGCTATGCGGTGGCCGACGATGCCGATGCCGCCGATGTTCTGGCACGCACGCACTACACGCGGAGCTTCCCGTGCATCGTGCGCCACGGCAACGTGTGGGGCTGCCAGTTCCATCCCGAGAAATCCTCTGCGCTGGGTCAGCGCATTCTTAAGAACTTCGTGAGCATCGTCGAGGGGGCCGGCCGATGATTCTGTTTCCCGCAATCGATTTGATCGGCGGCAAGGTCGTGCGCCTGGAGCGCGGCGACCGGAGCCGCTGCAAGGTATATTCCGACGACCCCGTGGCCGTTGCCGGCTCCTTTGCCGAGCAGGGTGCGAGCTGGGTGCACGTCGTCGACCTGTCCGCTGCCTTTGGCGAGGACGAGGACGCGTGCGCTGCCAACTCGGCAGCGATTAAGGCCATCTGCAGCGTCGACGGTCTGTCCGTGGACGTGGGCGGCGGCGTCCGCTCGCTCGCGCGGATCGACGAGCTGGCCGGCTACGGCGCGCGTCGCATCGCACTCGGCACGGTGCTCGTGACCGAGCCGGGATTTGCCGAGGTGGTGGCTCGCGGCTTTGGCGAGCTGTTGGTGGCAGACATCGCCGCGCGCGACGGTCAGGTCAAGGTGAACGGCTGGCGCGACGGCGCGGGCGTGGCGCTCGACGACGCCGTGGCGCAGCTTTCCGAGCTGGGTTTTAAGCATCTGGTGTATACCGACATCGCGCGTGATGGCATGCAGACGGGCATCGATGTGGCGGCGTATCGCCATGTGGCCGAGGTCGCGGGCTTTCCCGTCGTGGCTTCGGGCGGCATCTCGGCGCTCGACGATATCCGCGCGCTGGCCGCGGTGGGTGAGGGCGCGATTGAAGGCGCCATTACCGGCCGCGCGCTCTATGAGGGCAACTTTACGCTGGCCCAGGCGCTGGCCGCCGCCCGAGGGGAGGAGTAGCCCATGCTTACCAAGCGCGTGATTCCCTGCCTGGATGTTAAGGACGGCCGCGTGGTCAAGGGCGTCAACTTTGCGAGCCTGCGCGATGCGGGCGATCCGGTGGAATTGGCCCGTGCCTACGACCGCGAGGGTGCGGACGAGGTCGTCTTCCTGGACATTACCGCCACGAGCGACAACCGTGCGACGACTATCGAGATGGCGGCGCATGCTGCCGAGGAGCTGGCCATTCCCTATACCGTGGGCGGCGGCTTTCGCGACCTGGCGGGCATGCGCACCATGGTTGCCGCCGGTGCCGACAAGGTGTCGCTCAACTCTGCCGCCGTGCGTGACCCGTCGTTGATCAGCCAGGCCGCCGCGGCGTTTGGCAGCCAGGCCGTGGTCGTGGCGATCGATGCCAAGCGCGTGGGGCTGCCCGGAGAGCCGGGCGCCGATAAGTGGGAGGTCTTTACGGCGGGCGGCCGCAACGCTACGGGTATCGACGCGGTGGCGTGGGCCGAGGAGGCGGCTCGTCGCGGCGCCGGCGAAATCCTACTGACCAGCATGGACCGCGACGGCACCAAGGCCGGCTTTGACCTGGCGCTCACTCGCGCCGTGGCGCGCGCGGTGCCGATTCCCGTCATCGCGAGCGGAGGCGTGGGCACACTCGAACATTTTGCCGAGGGCGTGATCGAGGGCGAGGCCGATGCCGTGCTGGCGGCGAGCGTCTTTCACTTTGGAACCTTCAGCATCCGTCAAGTGAAGGAGTATATGGCCAGCCAGGGCATCCCTGTGAGATTGGACTTCTAAAACTGCGGGTGCCTGGGCAGCCCTCGCCGACCTGCGATGTTTGAATTGGGAAGAGAAATGGAAGAGATAACCGATCCTTCAAAGCTTACATACGACGCCCGCGGGCTGATTCCCTGTGTGGTTCAGCAGTATGACACCGGCGAGGTGCTTATGGTTGCTTGGATGAACGAGGAGTCGGTGAGGCTGACGCTCAAGACCGGGACCACGTGGTTTTGGAGCCGCAGCCGTCAGGAGCTCTGGAACAAGGGCGCGACGAGCGGCAATATGCAGGAGGTCAAGGAGCTCTGGGCCGACTGCGATAGCGATACGCTGCTGGTCAAGGTCGACTCGCCGGGTCCGGCCTGCCATACCGGCAACCGTACCTGCTTCTTTAAGAAACTCGCGTAGGGCGGGCGCTCGATTAGACGCTCGGCCACCAGAAAGGATTGAACTATGGGTGTGCGCACCGCAAACGTTCAGGATGGAAATATCGGAGAGACGCTGACAAGTCTGGCCGAGGTGATTCACGGTCGTCGTGATGCATCGCCGCAGGAGAGCTATACCGCGCGTCTGCTGACCGACGTCGAGGACGAGCTGCTCAAGAAGCTTGCCGAGGAGGCGAGCGAGGTTATCATGGCCTGCAAGGATAACGATCACGATCACATCCGCTACGAGGCCGGCGACCTGGTCTACCACCTGCTCGTAACCCTTGAGCGCTACGGTATCACCCTCGACGAGCTTGCCGGCGAACTCAACGCCCGCCGCCACTAGTCTTAGGCGAGGGGCGTGGACTCCCATTCGCCGGTAGGGTGGGGGATGTCGAAGGTTCGATAGCCGCAGTCGTAGGCGTGGGCTTGCGCTTCGCGGATATTCCAGCAGATGTCGCAGGCGCGGTGCGCGTCCGAGCCAAAGGCGATGGGTACCTCGGCGTGGGCGAAGCAACGCAACAGTCCCGTCGAGGGGTAATAGTCGTCGAGGCCCTTGCGCGGCGCGGCGGTCGAGACTTCGACACGGCGACCCGTATCGTGGGCGCATTCGGCCATCTGCTCCCAAAACGGCGCCGCGTCAAAATCGGGCGCAAAGCCTTCCTTCGAAAAGCGCATGACCAGGTCGGGGTGGGCCATTACATCAAAGTTAAGCGGGCTCTCGCAGGCGCGGCACCAGTCATCGACATAGCGCTCCCACACGCCGTGTACCCCCAGGTTTTCCCAAACATGCAGGTTAGTGTCGTCGTCGATCCAGCCGCAGCGCGAATCGGATGTATCGGGGCGAGCGACGTCCTCCGTTCCCGCCGTGCCCGCGGCGCCGGCCATGATATCGCCCGGATCGCCAATCCAGTGCACACTGCCCAAGCGCACTATGGCACCCGCGGACCAGCGTTCAACCAAAGGCTCGCAACCTTCGTACCAGTCGCATTCAAAGCCATAGATAAGCTCGAGCTCCGGCGCGATCTGCGCGGCGAGCTTGCGGGCGTCCTCAAATGCTAGGCGATGCGCCGTCAGGTCGCCCTCGACAACTTGCACTTCGCAGTTGGCGTCCATGCTGGCGGGCAGGGTGAGGTGGTCGGTCGAGACCATAATGCGGCAGCCGGTGGCCGCGGCGGCGCGGATGTTCTCCTCAAACGTGGCATGGCCGTCCGAAAACGAAGTGTGGGTGTGGCAATCGATCAGCGGGCAGGCAGACATGGCGGCTCCTTAGCGTCAAGCGAATCCGCTTCATTGTAATGGCGCAGCTCTCAACACGCCGGGCACGCGGGGGGTCGAAATCGATTGGAAAGGCTGCGCGGCGCGCGGTGCGGCCTCGCTTGTGCTCTCAAAACATGTACATCAGCCTCCAAAAGCTGCAAAAAATGACATGTTTGGAGGCTGACGTACACGTTTGGCTGAGGCGGTGGAGTGTCGGTTTCTTGCGGACAAGGAAAATCGCGCTCATCGCGCGCCGCCACACTTGCGCCGCCCGCGATGTGCTAGCGTTTGGATGAACAAAACGAGCCCGCGCGGAAAGGATCCGGACCGTATGCAATGCGATAGCAAATCTCCGCTGTCCCGCGAGACCGATGCACCCGAAACCATCGTCAAGCTGGAGTGCGACATCGACGATGCGTCGCCCGAGGTGCTCGCCTATGCCGCCGACCGCTTGCGCGAGGCGGGCGCCCGCGAAGTGCACTGGCTGCCTCTCTACTGCAAAAAAGGTCGTCCCGGCTGGCAGCTGCAGGTAATCTGCGCCCGCGAGGACATTGACCGTCTGCAGATGATCATCTTTTTGGAAACCACGACCAACGGCATCCGCCGCCAGGTTATGGAGCGCGTCTGTCTGCCGCGTCGTTTTGAGCAGGTGGCGACGCCTTGGGGCGAGGTGGCCGTTAAAGTAGCCATCCTGCCCGACGGCAGTGAGCGTGCGGCGCCCGAGTACGAGGACTGCTCCCGCCTCGCTCGCGAGCACAACGTGCCGCTCCAACGCGTGATGCAGGCGGCCCAGAGCGCGGCACTGCGATTTGAATAGCGCGGCCGGCGACATCCCGCGCCCAGTCATATCAACCCCACCCGAAAGGACTCCCCATGAAATACCTCATCGCTTCCGACATTCACGGCTCGGCATATTGGACCGAACGCCTGGTCGCCGCCATCGAGTCCGAGCAGCCCGACCGCATCGTGCTGCTGGGCGACCTGCTCTACCACGGTCCGCGCAACGACCTGCCGCGCGATTACGCCCCCAAGCGCGTGATCCCGCTGCTCAACGCCCTGGCCGACCGCATCATCGCGGTGCGCGGCAACTGTGACGCCGAGGTCGACCAGATGGGCCTCGACTTTCCCGTCATGGCCGACTACGCCACGCTGTTCGACGAGACTGGCCGCGAGCTGTTCCTGACGCACGGCCATGTCTTTGGCGCCGGCATGCACAACAGCGTCGACCACGCGCCCGCGCTGCCCGAGGGCTCCGCGCTCGTCTACGGTCACACGCACACCAAGGTTAACGAGGCAAGCGAGGCGCACCCGGGCCTGTGGCTCTTCAACCCCGGCAGCGTGAGCATTCCCAAGGACGGCACGCACAGCTACGGCATCTACGAGGGCGGCGCGTTCCGTCACGTGATCTTGGAGGAGGAGTAACCATGGCGCAGCACATGGATCAGCAAAATGCCGAGGGTTCGCGCGACCTGTCCACGCTGGTCGACGCGTCGGCCGAGCTGCAGCATCTGGTGCAGACCATCTGGCGCCTGCGTCAGCCCGATGGCTGCCCGTGGGACCGTGAGCAGACGCACCACAGCATCGGCAAGAACATGATCGAGGAGGCCTACGAGGCACTCGACTGCATCGAGGCGGACGACGCGGTTCACCTACGCGAGGAGCTGGGCGACGTGCTCATGCAGGTCGTGCTGCATGCGCAGATTGCGGCGGACGCCGGCGAGTTTACGCTGGCCGACGTGGCGCGCGATATCGACGCCAAGCTCATCCGACGCCATCCGCACGTGTTTGGCGATGTGGATGCCGAGAGCTCCGACGAAGTGCTCAAGATTTGGGATGAGGTCAAGCTTGCCGAGAGGGCTGCCAAGGACAAGGCCGTGGCGGCGGGCGAGGCCGCGCCCGAGGGTCTGCTCGACGGCGTGCCCACGCATCTGCCGGCGCTGATGCAGGCTCAGAAGGTGTCGCGCAAGGCGGCTGCCGTGGGCTTTGAGTGGGAGACGGTCCAGGATGTGTGGGACGAGGTCGCCGAGGAGCGTGCCGAGTTTGAGGCCGAGGCCCCTGGCTCGCCCGAGCGCGAAATGGAGTTTGGCGATCTGCTCTTTGCCCTGGTCAACGTCGCGCGCAAGGAGGGTATCGACGCCGAGAGCGCCCTGCGCGCGAGCACGGCCAAGTTTCGCCGTCGCTGGGCTGCGATGGAGCAGATGGCGGCCGATGCCCACGTGGATCTTACCGAGCTTTCGACCCACGGCCTCAACGACCTGTGGGATGCCGCAAAGGCGGAGGAGTAAGACTGCGGGAACGACGGGCTGACACGCCTCATCGTTCTCGCTAAATTTTTCGAAAATCAAGTGTATCCCTCGGCTAACTTAGGGCATAATGCAAAAAGTGCGACATGGCTAACTTACGGAGGCGCACCGACGGTGCGCGGTCAGCCGGTCGCTTGCATCCACTACGTTTCCAAGTGAGAGGGAGACAACATGAGTGACATTTTGGACGTCTATGGTCGTGAGGTGCTCGACAGCCGCGGCAACCCCACCGTCGAGGTCGAGGTCGTGCTCGAGGACGGTAGCTTCGGCCGCGCGATGGTGCCTTCGGGCGCTTCGACCGGCGCCTTTGAGGCATGTGAGCTGCGCGACGGCGACAAGGGTCGCTATCTGGGCAAGGGTGTTTCGCAGGCCGTCGAGCATGTCAACAACGAGTGCGCTAACGCCGTCGTGGGCCTCGATGCCTTCGACCAGCGCGCCATCGATGCCGCGCTGATTGCCGCGGACGGTACCCCTAACAAGACCAAGCTCGGTGCCAACGCCATCCTGGGCGTGTCGCTGGCCACCGCCCGCGCCGCTGCCGAGTCGGCGGGCCTGTCGCTGTACCAGTACCTGGGCGGCGTCAACGCTCATCTGCTGCCCACGCCCATGATGAACATCCTCAACGGCGGCGTGCATGCCGACAATAACGTCGACTTCCAGGAGTTCATGATCATGCCGGTGGGCGCCCCGAGCTTTGCCGAGGGCTTGCGCTGGTGCGCCGAGGTCTACCACACCCTCAAGGGCGTGCTGCACGAGGCCGGCCTTGGCGGCGGCGTGGGCGACGAGGGTGGCTTCGCGCCCAACCTCAAGACCAATGCCGAGCCGTTCGAGTACATTACCAAGGCCGTCGAGAAGGCTGGCTTTAAGCCCGGCGTCGACTTCATGTACGCCATGGATCCGGCGTCCACCGAGTTCTACAACGCCGAGACCGGCATGTACGAGCTCAAGGGCGAGGGTGTGGAGTACACGAGCGCCCAGATGGTCGACTACTGGGAGAAGCTCGTCGACACCTATCCCATCATCTCCATCGAGGACGGCATGGCCGAGGAGGACTGGGACGGCTGGGTCGAGCTCACCCGCCGCATTGGCAATAAGGTGCAGCTCGTAGGCGACGATCTGTTCGTCACCAACACCGAGCGCCTCAAGAAGGGCATCGAGCTGGGCGCCGCCAACGCGATCCTGGTCAAGGTCAACCAGATCGGCACGCTCACCGAGTCGCTCGAGGCCATCGAAACCGCCAAGGAGGCCGGCTACGCTTGCATCGTGAGCCACCGCTCCGGCGAGACCGAGGACTCCACGATCGCCGACCTGGTCGTGGGCGTCAACGCCGGTCAGATCAAGTCGGGCGCCCCGTGCCGCAGCGACCGTATCGCCAAGTACAACCAGCTCATCCGTATCGAGGACGAGCTCGAGGGCAGCGCGCGCTACGCCGGCAAGGCCGCGTTCTACAACATTCGCTAGGCACGCGGAGGTCGCGGGGGCGGGGAAGACTCGGATTTGCCTTGCTCCAGCCGGGCGCTGTTGAGCACCATTGGGCGCTGGGCCATATGGCTCAGCGCCTTTTTTATGTCGAGCAAAGGCTGGCGAAGGCGGTGCGGGCGCTCGTGCTATAACTAGAATACTTAGCGCAAACAAACCTCAACCGCACAAGGCGCACATGGATCAGATTTACGACAACAGGTACTATTCCGCCGGTTCGCGTGAGCCGTCGCCTCGCCGTGCGCGCACGGTGCAGCTCGGTGGGTCCGCCTACGCCGGCGCCGACCGCTCCATGCAGCGCCCGACAAGTACCTCGCGCCCCAATGCTCAAGTGAATACTTCGACAGATGGACCAGTGCGCCCGGCACGTTCGTCGCATGCTCAGCGCTCGTCGGCTCAAACGCACGATAGGTCGAGCAGGCCCTCGAACCGTTTTTCGGGCTCGGACTTTATGCACTACGCCAACGACAACGCGGTGGTCAAGGCGATCTACGACTTTACCCACGGTCCTCAGCGAGGGCTATTCATCGGCATCGTCGTTGCCCTGGTGCTCGTGAGCCTGTATTTCCCCGTGCGCGACCTGTACGTGGCAAAGCGTTCGAGCGATATTTTGGCTAAGCAGGTCGAGATTCGCCAGCAATACAATGATGAGCTGCAAAAAAGCGTCGACAAGCTGCTCTCGGAGGAGGGCATTAAGGATGCGGCGTCCGAGGATCTGGGCCTGGTGATGCCCGGCGAGAAGCGGATTGAAGTGCAGGGCCTGGACGACGATTCGGATTCGTCTTCGAGCAAGAAGTCGTCGAACGCCAAGAAGGCCAGCGAAGTTGCCAAGGAAATCGAAGAAGTCGGTAAGGACGCCCCGTGGTACATCCAGGCGCTCGACATGCTGTTTGGGTTTAACGGTGTCGAGGGCCAGACGGTCGTGTCCAACGGCAAATAGCGCCCGGAGGGGAGCCCGCAATGGCAGATTGCAAACGATATAAGGTGGCGGCGATCGATCTGGGAACGGTGTCGTCGCGACTGGTGCTGGCGCAGGTCGAGGGCGGGGCGATCGTGGAATCGTCCAAGCATACCGAGATTACCGACCTGGGCGAGGGTGTGGACGCGACGGGTCGCTTTTGCGAGGCGGCGGTCGAGCGCGTGCTCGCTGCATGCCGCATGTTTGTGGACGAGGCGCGTGCCTTTGGGGCCGCGTGCATTTGCACCACATGCACGAGCGCCGCGCGCGATGCATCCAATGCCGCACTGCTGCTGGACGGTCTGCGTGAGCTGGGGCTCGAACCGCAGGTGATTCCGGGCGAGGTCGAGGCACGCCTGACATTTTTTGGCGTGGCGCACGACTTTGCCGGTGAACGCATTATCGTCGCCGATTCGGGCGGCGGCTCCACGGAGCTCGCTACGGGTGTATACGCGCCGGAGCGCGGGATCTTCGCGCTGGAGGGAACGCGTTCGCTGGACATTGGTTGCCGTCGTGTGACGGAGCGTTTTTTCTCGGCGTTGCCGCCGTCGACGAACGAGCTTGCGGCTGCCGCCGCGTGGGCGGGCGAGCAGTTCTCCGCCTATTTTGAAGGCCTGCCCAGTGACTTTGAGCGTGCTGAGCGCCTCGTTGCGGTGGGCGGTACCGTCACCACGCTCGTGGCGCTGGTCCACGAGCTGGAGCCGTACGACTCGAGCTTTGTGCACCTGCGCGAGCTTTCGATGGAGCAGATCTCGGCCGCCATTGAGCGCATGTCCGCGCTGGATGTGGAGGGTATCGCTGCACTGCCGGGCGTGCAGCCCAAGCGCGCGGGCGTGATTCTGGCCGGCGCCGTGGTGATTCGCGAGCTCATGCGCGCCGGTGGCTACAAGACGCTCACCGTAAGCGAGAACAGCCTCCTCGCCGGCATGGCCGCCACCATCAACGAGGTTCTCGACGGCGCGACTCCCACCATCGCCTGGACCCCCACTCTCAGCACCCTCTAAATAAGTTGCGGTGAAATACGGACTACAATCGCCCTTTCGGGCACCAAACAGTCCCTATTCCACCGCAACTCAACAGCCGGCACCTGGGGACAGTCCTCGCGGGGCGTCCCCACGGCGCCTATGCCAGCTTGTCGATTTGCCCAATCTCCCAAAGCGGAATATTGACGAGCATGCCCTCGTCTCTATATGCCGCCAGGGAGCTCCTCACGCAACGCTCGAGCTTGAATTTTTCGCAGGCTATTTTCAGACTCTTCGCTTTAAGGTTCTCTGCCGCCTTGACCTCAAGCGGAAGCACGGTTCCCGTATGGTCGATGGCAAAGTCGGTTTCGGCATTGCCGGAGGTAGAGGACCAATACGCGGGAGTTTTGTCCTGGAACAAAAGCTCCTGCGCGACGTATTGTTCGGTCAGCGAACCTTTGAACTCGGTAAAAACAGCGGATCCGTTAAGAACGATGGCCGGAGAGAGACCGGAGAGCGCTCCGAGGATGCCGGTGTCGATGCAGAACAGTTTGAAGCCCGAGAGGTCTTCGTAGCTCGAGAGCGGCGCCTTTAGAGCGGAAACACGTGGCACCTTATGAACGATTCCGTAGTCCGTGAGCCACTGGAGGCTTTCCTCGAAATCGCGTGCGCGCGCTCCGGGACGAAGGGCGCCATAGACAAACTTCTTGTTCTCCTTTGCAAGCTGGCCGGGAAGGGATTTCCAAACCAACCTCATGCGCTCGATGATGCGGGCGGGTGCATGTTTGCCAAAATCGGATTCGTAAGCCTTGATGATTTGCTGCTGAAGCCTTCGGGCTTCGATGAAGTCGCGTGTCTCGGCGAAAGCGGAGACAACTTCGGGCATACCGCCGACAACAAGGTATTCCTTGAGCAAGTACTCGAGCTTTTCGGTAACGTTTGCTAGAAGGTTCATGTCTGCGGCAAGGATGGCATCGGCGAGCGGGTTGCCGTCGACGGCACGAACGAATTCGGCAAACCCCATGGGACGCATGGTGAGCTGGTCGATTTTACCGACGGGAAATGACTCATTTTCGCGTCGGAGCGCGAGGCCCATATAGGAACCGGCTGCCACGATGTGGTATTCGGGTGCAAGTTCGTTGAAGTACTTGAGCGAGGTGATCCCGCGTGGCGCCTCTTGGATCTCGTCGAAGATGATGAGCGTGTCTGCCGGCGTTACGGTTTGGCCACGTAGGAGTTCTATCTGGGAGATGATGCGCTTGGGGTCGAGGTCCCCATCGAACAGCGAGCGTGTGCTCGGCTCGAGCATAAAGTCAAAACGAATGACGTTTCGATACTGCTGGCTTGCGAATTCGTTAAGAAGCCAAGTCTTTCCTGTCTGGCGGGCTCCCTTAAGCAAGAGAGGTTTGCGATTCGCCCTTGATTTCCAAGCGATAAGTTCACTCATAAGCTGTCGCTGCATATTGCCTCCCAACCCTCTCGGCTAGTATAAGGCCATTTGGGCGTTTCCATCGGAAAATGTGCGAGACAACCACGTTTTTCCATCGGAAAATGTGTAAATACCAACCTAAGTTGCGGTGGAATAGTTCCTAAATGGGCTGGTAAACTACCAAAACAAGAACTATTCCACCGCAACTTAGAGCCCCGCCGGCATCCAAAAGAAACGAGCCCGCATCCCTTGGGGACACGGGCTCGAAAGCTCCATATGGTAGGGGCGGTGGGACGTCCGCGCATTTGCTGCGCAAATACGCACCGGCTTCGGCCGCCTGTCGGCGCCCTCGCCGGCTCGCTACGGACGCTGCGCGTCCGCTTAACGCTCGCCCCCTCGCGGGTTCGAGTCTCACCGGCATCTAAAAGAAGCGAGCCCGCATCCCTGGGGAACACGGGCTCGCAAGCAATCACATGGTAGGGGCGGTGGGACTCGAACCCACAATCCTTGCGGCGAGAGATTTTAAGTCTCCTGCGTATGCCAATTCCGCCACGCCCCCGTGAGACTAGAAGTCTAGCACAAGCCGTCCGTTACGCGTTGACGGCCATCGAGTGTTGGCCCGACTTCTCCAGGAACTCTTGGAACTTTGCCTCGTCGCCCTTGTTCTTGTACTGTAGGGCCAACAGGTACTCCAGGCGGCAACCCTTAACCTTATCGTCGCCGGCCTCCTCGAGCATGCGCTCCAGCTCGGGAATATCGTTGTGGCGCTTCAAGATCATCGTGTCGTACATCAGTTGGCATTCGTGCGCGACTGCCTCGGCCTGGCCGCCCTCAAAGCCTTTGATCTCGTGCAGCAGCTCCTTGGACTTTTTGCGGTTCTCCTGACCAACGTAGTAGTTAAAAGCTTTGATCACTAGGTCGACGCGCTGCATTTTGGGCAGGTTGAGCCCCAGCAGCAAATCGAACATCTCGTCGGCGCGCTTGTGGTCCTCGCGCAGCAGATAGGAGTTCAGGCGCAGGTAGTCGCGGTTGTAGCGCGGGTACAGCATGCTGGTGAGCCTGCTGTCGAGCAAGCGATCGAACTCGTCCCACTGCTTAGCGGCCATAAGCTGCTGCAGGCGTTTAAACGTGGTGCGTTTTTTGACGCTAAAGAACACCGACACGGCGATGCAGATGATAACGACGGCGGTCCAGAGTGTGCGGGAATCGGGCATATTGAGCTCCTCGGTCGCTCGTAAAACAAGCGGTATGACAATACGTGCTAGATGTATTATACGCAGCGTGCAAGCAAACTGGCACAAAAGTGCATCGAGGCCGAGCGCCATCGCTCGCTGCGGTACACTTACCTAAAGTAAACCATGAAGGGAGACATTACCTATGAAGAAGATCGTTTTGGCTTGCGGTGCTGGCGCTGCTACTTCTACGCTCGTTGCCCAGAAGGTCGCCACCATGCTCGACGCCAACGGCTATGCCGGCAAGTATGAGATCGTGCAGTGCGCCATCTCCGAGGCCAAGGACGCTTGCGACGAGGGCGCCGACCTGCTGATCGCCACCACCGTTGCCCCCGAGGGCCTCACCTGCCCGTACGTGAGCGGCGTGCCTTTCATGACCGGCATGAACCGCGTCGCTGCCGAGAAGGCCGTTCTCGACGTCATGGCTCAGTAGGCGCTACCTGTATGAATGAGCGGAACGCCAATCCGGTCGAGCTCTTTGGCATGCACGTTGCCCATGTGGGCATTAACGCCACCGACCCGGCAGACGCCCTGGAGATCGCGGAGCTGTTCTCGACGATGATGGGCCTGCCCGTCATCGAGACCCCGGTTTCGTACTTCAACGATTCGCTGGTCGAGGTCATGAAGCAGAACGGTCGTGGCACCAAAGGCCACATCGGCTTTGCCGTTAACGACATCGATGCAGCTGAGAAGTGGTTTGCCGAGCGCGGGCTCGAGGTCAACGAGGAGTCGCGCGTGCTGCTGCCCGACGGCGGCACCAAGCTCGTGTACTTTAAGCGCGAGTTCGCCGGCTTCGCCGTGCATCTGTGCCGCGAGTAGCGCACAAGCTGCCATAGCTAGCAAAAAGGGATAGGGCCGCGTGGCCCTATCCCTTTATTTATGCCGAGGGGCTTCCTACCGCGGCAGGCGAATCGTAAAGCGGCTGCCGACGCCCTCGACCGAGGTCACGCCGATGACGCCGCCATGGCTATCGACGATCCACTTGGCAATGGCAAGCCCCAGGCCCGAGCCCTGCGCTCCGGCATCGCGCGCGTTGTCGGCGCGGTAGAACCGCTCGAACGCGTGAGCTGCGGATTCCTGATTCATGCCGATGCCCTCGTCCTCAACGCTTATGTCGATCGTGCCCGCGCCCGCATCCGGCGTCATGTCAAACGAGATGGATGTGCCCGCGTCCGAATACTTGGCGGCGTTCTGCACGATCACGCGCAGGGCCTGCTTTACGAGTGCCACGTCGACAGGCGCGTCGCAGCGCGGGTCGCTGGCGAGCGCGGCGTCAAACGCCAGCCGATACGTGTGCGCGGCATCGATCATCTGCGATTCCTCGCAAACCTCGCCGACCAGCGCGGCCAGGTTGGTATTCGCGCGCCGCAGTACGGTGCGTCCGGCATCGCCGCGTGCCAAAAACAGCAGCTGCTCCACAAGCTCTTGCATGCGCTCGCTTTCGGCTTTAAGGGACGCGATGGATTCCGCCAGCACGTCCGGGTCGTCCTTACCCCAGCGGTCGAGCATGTTCACGTAGCCCTGAATCACCGCGATGGGCGTGCGCAGCTCGTGGCTCGCGTCGTTGACAAAGCGCATCTGCTGCAGCTTGGCCTCTTGCATCTGGCGCAGCAGGCGGTTGAGTGCGACCTCGATGCTTGCCAGGTCGGCGTCGCCGGTAGTGACGCTCGGCGAGTCGACGCTTGCGCGCTCGATGGCCTGCTCCAGTGTTTCCATTTTGCCGCCGGCGAGTTGCATGCGGCCGAGTTCGTCCACGCGCAGGGCCAGATCGTTGAGCGGCGCCATGGTGCGGCGCACGCGGCGGGCGCCGCCGAGCATGTTGAGCACGCTGATGACCTGCCAACCCACAACGACAAGGTAAAGAGGCCATAGCGCGACGAGGTCCTGCGCGAGGGGGAAAGTCTTGGTGGTGCGCGCAAGCTCGACGGTATAGGTGAGCGTTGCCAGGTCCCAGCCGCGCGCGGGCGTCAGCGACATGCCGTGAACGGTGGCGCTGGGGATCCATCCTGCGGTAAACGCGCCGTTGGGCAGCGTCTGGTTGTATCCATAGACAAGGATCGCCGCCACAATCACTACTAGCAGCAGATCGAGCCAGACGTAGCTTATCAGGCGGCGCCACATATAGCCCCAGTTGATGGCGCGGGCGATGGAGGTGACGCGCTTGGCCTCGGCGTTACGCGCGGCAGACATAGCCCACCCCGCGCACGGTCTGGATGATGCGGGCGCCGCCGGCGTCCTCGATCTTGGCGCGCAGGTGCGCGATGTGCACGTCGACGTTGTTGGTGTCGCCTACATATTCGTAGCCCAGCGCCTCGTGCGCGATGCGTTCGCGCGTGAGCACGCTGCCGGCATGCGCCATAAGCAGGGCGAGGACATCGAACTCGCGGGCCGTGAGCGCGATGGGCGAGCCGCCGACCGTGACTTCGCGGCGGTCGGGATCGAGTGCGACCGAGCCCACGGCGAGCGTGGCGGGGGAGGGCACGGCAGAGGTCTTGGCCGAGTCGCCGACCGGGGACATCGCAGCGGCGTTCCCGGCCGCGCCGCCCGCCATACCCACCCCGGCACCGGCGCCGCCAACGCCCGAAGCCGCCCGCACGGCTTCCGAGCGCTTCAGCGCCACGCGGATCCGTGCGAACAGCTCTTCAATCGCAAACGGCTTGGTCAGGTAATCGTCGGCGCCGGCATCGAGCCCGGCCACCTTGTCCATCACGGCATCGCGCGCGGTGACCATGATCACCGGCACATCCTTGTGCTTGCGTACGCGCCGCAGGACCTCCATGCCGTTGAGCTGCGGCAGCAGTACATCGAGCAGAATCAAATCGTAGTCGCGCTCCAGTGCCAGGTCCACGGCGGTGCGGCCGTCGGCGGCATGTTCCACCCGGTAGCCCTCGTGCTCCAGCTCGAGCGTCACAAAGCGGGCGATTTTCTCCTCGTCCTCTACGATCAGGATCCGTGCCATACGTGCCCCCCGTCTGCGATTACTTGTCGTCGTTGAGATTTTGCTTGATGTCGTCCGCGGCGTCGGCGGCGTGATCCATAAGGTTGTTGATGCTGCCGGGCACGTCGCCGTCGCTGTCGATGCGGTAGCGCATGCCAAAGAACAGGCCAATCAGCATCAGCCAAATCGTAGCGCCCCAGGCAAACAGGGCGATGATGGGGATCAGGATGGGGATGTTGAGGATGATCGCATCGCGGCGCGTGGCGATAAACTTGGTGTCCAGGCTCAGGCGGAAGAGCTTTTTGAGGTACTCCCATACGCTGTCCACCTTCTTGGAGAAGTCGGTCTTTTCGCTCGACTTCTCGTAGGCGGCCTGCGCGGCGACCATCTCGGCTGAAGGCTCATCGACTGGCGCGGACTCGGTGGCGGCGTGCGCCGACGTGGTCTGCGTCTTGCCCTGCGACTCGAGCCAAATGATGGCGTCCAAAACGTTGCCGTCGGCGGCGTCGAGCGCGGCCTTGGCATCGGTGTAGCTCACGTTGCACTTGGTGCGGATGGTTTCAACTTTTTCGAGGTCGTCCATGACCTGTCCTTTCGTTCGATGGGCGCGACGCCGGGCGATTTGCCCGGGCGCGAGCGTTGCGTTCGGCGGTCTGCGTTGCGCGGCGCCGCCCCGCCCTTGGTCGAACTCTATAGTGCAGGTTATAGATTAAGCGATTCTTGAGCCAAGATTAACGTTGGATGAGTTTTTGGGTAGCGGTGGGAAAAGTATTAGACCTCAATAGCGGGGGATGTGGTGCCGGTGCAAAACGGCGTCAAAGGTTGATCGAGCAGGCGGTTTCTCCATTGATGTCCGCACGGCATGTGACACTTAACCTGCCGTCCTGCTCTGCCGCGGCGGCGCGAATTCACGCAACGACCCTCTAAGGAGTTCGATATCGATGAGTGATAGCACCAAGCATCTCGCAAAGAAGTGCGTCAAGAACGCGTGGCCGTGCCTCGCGTTGTGCCTTGCCGGCACAGCGGTTGCGCTGCTGGCTGTTCTGGGGCCGTTCGACGTGCTCCGAAGTGCCGTCTCTCTGCACGTTTGCATGGCCCTTGCCGGCGCCATGATGACCGGCGGCGTGCTCGATCTGGTTTTTTGGGTGCTTGACCCGTTTGGATGGAAGAACGAGGGGTAAGCCCTAAGGGCTGGAACGGTTGGCTTAGTGATCGTGCAGAATGCGGGCTAGCGACTTACGGGGAAGTGGTGATCCGATGACGGTCTATGTGACGGGCGATATTCACGGCGGCGTCGACATGCAAAAGCTGCGCGACTGGGACCTTGGGGATAGTCTGACGAGCGACGACTATCTGATTATCGCCGGCGACTTTGGCTTTCCGTGGGATTTCTCTGCCGAAGAATGTGCCGACATCGCTTGGCTGGAATCGCGTCCCTATACCGTGCTGTTTGTCGACGGCAACCACGAGCGTTTCGATCACTGGGCGGAGCGTCCCATGGAGTTGTGGCACGGTGGGCTGACGCAGCGCCTGTCGGACACCTCTCCCATACGGCGCCTGACGCGCGGCGAGGTTTTTGAGCTCGACGGCTCAACGGTCTTTACCATGGGCGGCGCCACGAGCGTGGACAAGGAATACCGCATTCCGTATTCCAGCTGGTGGCCGCAGGAGCTGCCGGACGAGCGCAACTTTGAGGAGGCGCGGGCAAAGCTCGACAGCGTGGGCTGGACGGTCGACTACGTGATCACTCACACCTGCTCTACGCGCATGCTTTCGTCCACGCTTTATCCAGCGTCCGGCTGGAATTGCCCCTCCGTTGATCGGCTTACGGCATTTTTCGATGAGCTGGAAGACCGCTTGGACTACAAGCGCTGGTACTACGGGCATTTTCATCGGGATACCAACCCGGCCGAGCGTCACACCGTGCTCTACGACTGCATCGTTCGCTTGGGCGACGAACTCCAGCCCTGGGATGTTGCGTAGAGGCGGGGTGGCTGGCTACTCGACCGTTACAGTGATGTTCTCCCGATGCGCGCGGATGACGTCCCAGCTAAAGTGCTCGACCAGCTGCTCGGCGGTACGCGGCGTGGTGTCCGGCGCGATGCCTGTTTGCCCGGCGAGCCATCCCAACAGTGCCTCGGGTGTGCCAAAGCGGGTGCTGAGCTCGCCCAGGTCCAGATCGCAATCGCGCTTGGAAAGGCGGCGGCCGTCCGGTGACATGAGCAGCGGAATGTGCGCGTAGTGCGGCGTGGGCAGTCCCAGCAGATGTTGCAGATAGATCTGGCGCGGCGTGGAACCAAGCAGGTCGCATCCGCGTACGATCTCGGTGACGCCCATGGCAGCGTCGTCGACCACCACGGCCAGCTGATAGGCAAACACGCCGTCGCTGCGGCGCACCAAAAAGTCACCGCACTCGGTGGCGAGTGCTTCGCATTGGGCTCCGTACGTGCGGTCCACGAATTCGATCACGTCGCTGGCGAGGTCGTCGACGGTGGGCACGCGCAGGCGCGTGGCCGGAGCACGCAGGGCACTGCGGCGGGTGATTTCATCAGCAGAAAGACCTCTGCAGGCGCCGCGGTAGATGGGCGTGCCGTCGCTGGCGTGCGGCGCGCTCGCGGCGTGGAGTTCGGCACGCGTGCAAAAACAGGGATAGGTGAGGCCGGCGTCTTGTAGCTGGCGCAGGGCGTCCTCGTACAGATCCAGGCGATCGTGCTGGTAGTAGGGGCCTTCGTCCCACTCGAGCCCTAGCCAGGTCAGATCGTCAATCAGTTGAGCGGCAAGTTCCGGGCGCTTGCAGCGATCGTCCAGGTCCTCGATGCGCAGCACGATGCTGCCGCCCTGGCTGCGGGCCGAAAGCCACGAGCACAGGCAGCTGAACACGTTGCCCAGGTGCATGCGGCCCGAGGGCGACGGGGCGAAACGGCCCACGACGGGCGCGGGGGCGGAGGCGGGTGGCGTCGCTGGCGCGTCCGCGGCGGGCGTTGCTATGTTGCGTGTTTTGATATCCATGCGGACGAGTATAGCGCGGGGTGAGGTGGGGGGCGTCGTCGATGCTCGCGAGTTGCCGAGGCTGCGTGTTGTGTGCGGCGGGCACCGACTCAACACCTCGATTACCGTCCCAAGCTCAGCCCCTTCAACCCCTCAAACGACAGAAACCCCGGCAGCTCTTCGCAACTGCCGGGGTTTCCGCGGAAAAGGGGGACATGATCCTCAAGCGAACGGCAAAGGGGCAAACCGTTTTCGCTCAACTGCTTTATGCCCCTCGCTCGCCGGCTTAATCGGCTCACGCCGCGCCCACACAAAGCCGCTACACCTGTGACGGAGCTATGAAGTGGTATCTATTGCCGGAGCGGGCTATGCCAAGGAGTGTCCCAGATTGCCGGCAGATAAGGAACGTCCCCAGGTGCCGGCCGCGGGCGTGACTTTCGTCCCGTTTGATACTCCGCTGACCTAGATGTTCGTCACATGAACCCGCAAACGTGGGACAATGACGCTACTGGTATCACAGACAAAGGATGTGCCTATGAACGCCCCCGTTGCCAAGACCTGTCGGCAGCGCTGCCCGTTTGCGCGATTTGCTTCCATTTGCGCGCTCGTCGCGTGCGCGCTGCTGCTGTTGCCCGCCGTTGCACGTGCCGACGGGTATTCCATGACCCAAACCTACATCAGTGCCACGGTCGAGGCCGATGGATCGCTGACCGTTGTCGAGGGACGCCAGTTTGATTTCGACGACGACATCAACGGCGTGTTTTGGGAGATCAATACGGGCACCAACCAGCAGGGCGGCACGGCGGGCGTTGACGTGCTGAGTGTCGAGGAAGAGGACACCGCGTTTAACAAAGTCGATAGCGCGAACAAGGGCGATTCTGGCGTCTACACGGTCGAGCAGGCCGGTGACGGCGTAAGGATTAAGGTGTTCAGCCCCCACGAGAGCGGCGACAGCGCGATCTATTACGTGAGCTACACCATGACCGGTGCGGTTATGAACTGGGCCGATACCGCCGAGCTCTACTGGAAGTTCGTGGGCGACGGTTGGTCTGCGGATTCCGACGATGTCGAGATGGAAGTGCGCTTCGCAAATGCCGCTGCCGGGACGGCGGCCGTCAAAGGCGATAACTTCCGCGCATGGGGCCACGGTCCGCTGACGGGCGACGTGTCGCTCGATGAGGACGAGCCCATGGTCACCTATACCATTCCCTGCGTGCATCAGGGCGAATTCGCCGAGGCACGCATCGCCTTCCCCAGCGACTGGGTGCCGCAGCTTGCCGCCTCGGGCGAAGAGCGCATGTCAACGATCCTGAGCGAAGAGAAGGAATGGGCCGACGAAGCTAACGCCCGCCGCGCTCACGCTCGCATGATTGCCAATGCACTTGCCGTGCTAAGTGTTGTTGCGGCGGTGGCCTTTACCGGCACAATCGTTATGCTCAAGCTGCGCAAGCGCAAGCCCAAGCCGCTTTTCCAGGACGAATATTTCCGCGATGTGCCCTCGGCCGACCATCCCGCCGTGCTTTCGGCCCTTATGAGCTGGAACGAGGTGCCCGATCAGGCATATATCGCCACGCTCATGAAGCTCACTGACGACCGTGTGATCAAGCTGGAGCAGGCGACCGTGACCAAGGCCAAGAAGGGTCTGTTGGGGCGTGAAAAAGAAGAGCAGACGTATCGCGTGACGGTGAGCGATGCGGGCTGGAAGTCGGCCAAGGGCATTGACCACATGGTGCTCAAGGTCTTCTTTGCCGGTGCTAAGCCTGACGAGAACGGCGATCGCTCGCGCACGTTCGACGAGCTGCAGCACTACGTCAAGCAGCACGCTACACCCGTGGGCGACAAGCTCGAGGACTATCAGAACACCGTTAAGGGCAAGCTGGCCGATAGCGAGTACGTTGCCTCGGACGGCATTGTTGCAATGGTGTTTTGCCTGGTTCTTGGTATCCTGATTGCCTTTGTTCCCGTGGGATCCATCTTCTTTACCGATGGCGCGCAGGCGAACATTACCGCCGCGGTTATCTCGGTGCCGATTGTGCTGGTGGGTATCGGCGTGGGCCTTACGTTCCGCCGCTTTACGCCGGAGGGCGCCGAGGTGGCGGCTCGCTGCAAGGCGCTCAAGCATTGGCTCGAGGACTTTACGCGCTTGAAGGAGGCCATCCCCAGCGACCTGATCTTGTGGAACAAGCTGCTGGTGATGGGCGTTGCCCTGGGCGTTTCGAAAGAAGTGTTGCGACAGCTGGCCGAGGCCGTGCCTGCGGACCTGCGCAACAGCGACGATTTCTACGATAATTACCCCTGCTACTGGTGGTATTACCATCACTACGGCAACGAGTCTCCGCTCGATTCGTTCAATGATGTGTACCACGAGACCATCCGCGAGCTGGCTTCGAGCTCCGATAGCTCGAGCGGCGGCAGCGGCGTCGGCTTCTCTGGTGGCGGTGGCGGCGGCGTCGGCGGAGGCGGCGGCGGAACGTTCTAGCGAGCGCTTGCTTTGGGGTGGATCTTTCTGGGCGGTTGCCAGGGAAGATTCATCCCATTTTTGTGCATCGAAACGGGCCATACTTTCCGCTGCGGACCTTCGCGCAAGGGGCAGTGGGCAAAAAATGCCAAATATGAGTACTGTTGCCTAGGTTGTCACATTTGTTTGTACTAAATAATGGACTCCTAACGATATTATTTCTCGTTAGGAGTCCATTTTATTGTACATTTGGGGAGATACGTTAGTTCATCCGACGCGCCGAGACGCCTAAGAGACCCGAAAAAGCCGAATTGCGCTGCTACTAAAAAGGTAACAGTACTCATTTTTGATGTTTTTTGACCACAGCTATTTGCAGACCCCCTATAGGGCGATGCCAACGAGGGCTTCGGCGGCCGTTTTGATCAAGACTGTCCCCAGCGACTAGTCATTTAAGAACGTCCCCAATGACTAGGTGTGGTTGCTGCCAAGGAGTGTCCCGGGGTGCCGGCATAAAAGGAGCGTCCCTAACTGCCAGATTTAGGCTGTTAGATCGAGTTCGTAGAGGAAGCTTTCGCGCGGCATGTCGTGGCGGCGCTCTTCGCGGTTGGCGCGGTGCGTGGCCGTGCGCTTAAAGCCGTGCAGCTCGTAGAACTTCCACGAGCAGTTGGAGTCGGTGTACAGGTGCGCCCTCGTCGCTCCAAGCGAGGACAGGTGCGAGACCGCGGCATCGAGCAGAACCGTGCCAACGCCCAGGCCATGGACATCGTGATCCACGGCAAGCAGCGTGACCTCGTTGTCGTGCGGCAACGGGCTGCTCTCGAGCAGGCGGTTGTTGGTTCGGATGGTTGCGCGCACAAACGAGAGATACTCGGCGCAGGCATCAGGCTCCAGCTCACGCATCTGCGATAGCAGCGCGCGTTCGGTATCCATCCAATGCTCGTTGATAGTGACGCCGGAGTTCTGTCCTGCGCGTGCAAGCGCAATGCCGCGCGCCTCGCCGTCAATCACCGCAACCTGCGAAAACGTCGATGACGAAAGGCAATAGGCGAGGTCGCACGCGGCCTCGAGGCGGTTGTACTCATCGTTATCCGAATTATTATGCCAAAGCTGCTGCAGAATCAGCGCGATGGCGTCGAAGTCTTCGGTATCAAACGGTCGGTAGAGAACCCGCGAGACCATGGTGCCTCTTTCTTTTGCGGATGCATATCGAGCACAGTTCTACCACGCCATTGGCATCAAATTATGGTGCCCCTGTGTTCCATGAACTCACCGTGCCCAGCGCCGTGCCCATCCCCTCCGCTCGCAAACTTTTTCTGCACATGCGCCCGTTGCGGGGTGCATCGATGCGCTCGATGCGCTACATTGAATCAGTATTTTCAATGCCGCTGCGCGAGCGCTGCAGATCGACGTATCACCGACTCACAGAGCACGGCGGCGTACCAGACAGGAGGACTGCATGGGATCTGATGTGAAGATCGCACGCGCGTTGATCTCGGTTACCGATAAGACGGGCGTCGTCGATTTCGCACGGACGCTGGTTGACGACTTTGGCGTCGAGATCATCTCTACGGGCGGCACGGCTCGTGCCATCGAGGACGCGGGCGTTCCCGTAACCCCCATCGAGGAGTTCACGGGCTATCCCGAGATGATGGACGGCCGCGTTAAGACCCTGCATCCCAAGGTTCACGGCGCGCTGCTGGCCCGCCGCGATTCCGAGCAGCACATGCAGGAGGCCGCTCAGCACGGCATTAAGCTGATCGACCTGGTCGTCGTCAACCTGTACGAGTTCGAGAAGACCGTCGCCAACCCCGAGGTCACCTTCGCGGATGCCATCGAGCACATCGACATCGGTGGCCCCTCCATGCTGCGCTCTGCCGCCAAGAACGCCACAAGCGTTACCGTCATTTCCGACCCTGCCGACTATGATGCCGTCCTGGCCGAGATGCACGAGACCGGTGGCTGCACCACGCTTTCCACCCGTCGTCGCCTGCAGGTGAAGGTCTACCAGACCACCGCCGCCTACGACACGGCTATCTCCCGTTGGCTTGCCGCCCAGGCAAGCGACGTGGCGGATACCTCTGCCAAGCTCGAGATCTCGTTGGAGAAGGTCGACGACCTGCGCTATGGCGAGAATCCTCAGCAGAAGGCTACGGTCTACCGCTTTGCCGAGGGCTGCGAGAACACCGCGAGCTCGCAGTTCCCGCTCGTTGGCTCCGAGCAGATCCAGGGCAAGCCGCTCAGCTACAACAACTATCTGGATGCCGATGCCGCTTGGAACCTGGTCCGCGAGTTCGACGAGCCGGCCTGCGTGATCCTCAAGCACCAGAACCCCTGCGGTTCCGCCGTTGCCGAGGACATCACGGCTGCCTACGACCGAGCTTTTGCCTGCGATCCCAAGAGTGCCTTTGGCGGCATCATCGCCTGCAACCGCGAGGTTCCCTATGAGCTGGTCGAACACTTTGCCGATCAGAACAAGCAGTTCGTCGAGGTCATCATCGCCCCGAGCTACACTGCCGAGGCGCTCGAGCGCATGGCCAAGCGCCCCAACCTGCGCGTGCTGGCCACCGGCGGCGTGGACCACGGCGCCCAGGTGGAGCTGCGCTCCATCGACGGCGGCATGCTGGTGCAGGAAGTCGACCACGTGACCGAGGATCCCGCGACCTTTACGTTCCCCACCGACCGCAAGCCCACCGACGCCGAGATGGCCGAGCTCGAGTTTGCCTGGAAGGTCTGCAAGGGCGTTAAGTCCAACGCCATCCTGGTTTCCAAGGGCAAGGCCGGCATTGGCATGGGTCCGGGTCAGCCTAACCGCGTTGACTCTGCGCTGCTTGCCTGCGAGCGCGCCGAGGACTTCTGCGAGCGCGAGGGCGTGGAGAAGGGCGGCTTTGCCTGTGCAAGCGACGCGTTCTTCCCGTTCCGCGACAATGTCGACGTGCTTGCTGCACACGGCGTGACCTGCATCATCCAGCCCGGCGGCTCCAAGCGCGACGACGAGAGCATTCAGGCTTGCAACGAGCATGGTATTGCGATGGTCTTTACCGGCGCCAGGCATTTCCGCCACTAAGTTCCGCCCTGGGACAAAATAATCTCTGCAAAAGACGGTCGCTCCGTTTGGAGGGCCGTCTTTTTGGTATAAGAGGACGGAATGACTAACACGAAAGGTACAACCATGCCCCAGATTGATGATGCCGAGCTGTTTGGCAATGCCGAGGATCAGCGTGCGTACGAGGACTTTTGCGCCAATCAGGAGGCGGTCGAGAAGTTTACGCTCGACAAGCCCGCGCTTGTCTGCCGTTGGCGCATGTCCAATAAAAAGGTGCCCATGCTCAACCGCCACATTCGCGCACTGTCCGAGCGCTTGGTGCAGGGCGAGCCGCTTACCCATAACATGCTCAGCTGGGCCAAGCAGCACGTTGAGTGGTCGCTTGCCGAGGGCGATTACACCGCACGCGACGGCGTGCTCATGCTGGTGATCGACGTTAACGGCAACGCCGCCATGACGGTGGGGGAGTACGAGCCGCTCGCCGATACGTCGGCCAAGGCGCTGCGTGCCCGCTCCGCCGAGGCCCGCTCCGAGGCCGACGAGACCGGCGTGGCGCCCGAGCTGCTCGCCGCCGTCGATAACGGCGAGCTTGCCTTTGTGGCGCCAGCGGACGAGTGCCTGTGCGGCACGGCGACGCTCATTGAGCAGCTGGCCCAGACCAAGGGCATTCCGGTCGCGCGCGTAGATATTCCCGCACAGCTCAAGGGCGCCTTGTTCCTGGTGAGCGACGAGCACGGTGTGGTCCCCGCAACCGAGACGGACGCCGCCGAGGCCGACGCCGCTACGGTCGCCTTCTTCGCCGAAGGCTACGAAAAGCTCCGTGCCCGCCGCTAAATGATTTTTCTGGGACGGGGATTAAAGAATCATTTTGGTCCCCGCCGCCGCTGCGAGTGCGAGGCGGACAAAACGCCCCCGCTCGCGAACAGTTCTGTCACCTTGGCACCGCGCGCGGTGCGCACCTGCAGTTTCGCAGCCATAATGGTGGCAAGACAACCAAGAGGGGAGCGAAATCCATGGCGCTGATTTATGTCGTTGAGGACGACGAGCCCATTCGTCGTGAGCTTGTCGACATCCTTGCCCGCGCCGGGTTTGAAGTCGAGGCCTGCGAATCGTTTGAGCATGTCTCGCGCGATATTCTCGCCGCCGCGCCCGACCTGGTGCTGCTCGACCTCACGCTCCCCGTCAAGGACGGCCAGCATATCTGCCACGAGGTTCGCCGCGAATCCGAGGTTCCCATCATCGTTCTCACGTCGCGCACGACCGAGATCGACGAGGTCATGGCCATGACGCTCGGCGCGGACGACTTTGTTCCCAAGCCCTACAGCGCCCGTGTGCTTGTGGCGCGCATCAACGCACTGCTGCGTCGCACCGCGGCGTCAGGCGAGCGCAGCACACTTGTCCACAAGGGGCTGGAGCTCGACCTCGCCCGCTCCATGGTTACCAACACGCAAACCGGCACTAGCACCGAGCTCACCAAAAACGAGCTGCGTATCCTCTCGCTGCTTCTGAGCCGCGCGGGCAAGATCGTTTCGCGCTCGGCCATCATGCAGGACTTGTGGGACTCCGACGCCTTCGTGGACGACAATACGCTCACCGTCAACATCAACCGCCTGCGCACCACGCTCGAAAAAATCGGCATCAAGGGGTATTTGACCACGCATCGCGGCCAAGGCTATTCGGTCTAGGGGCCGGCTATGTCGTTTGGCAAGTTCTTTAAAGATGCGCTGCTTCCCGTCGCCGTGTGGACGTGCGGTGTGCTGCTGAGCTGCTTTGTGCTGACGGTTGCCGGTGCACCCGTCTCTATCGTGGTCGTGGCGGTCGGCGTGTCCTTTATCTTCGGCATGCTCGGCATCGTGATCGAGTATGCGCGTCGCCGTCGTTTTCTGCGCCAGCTGGAGCGTGCGGCAGAGGAGCTCGAGAGTCCCGCATGGGTGCAGGAGATGGTGCAATGCCCGACCTATGCCGAGGGCGAGCTCGAGTACGAGGTCTTGCGCCGGGTGGGCAAAGCCGCTTGCGACGAGGTTGCCGAAGGCCGGCGTCAGACCGATGACTATCGCGACTATATCGAGAGCTGGGTCCACGAGGCCAAACTGCCCCTGGCGGCGGCTCATCTAATTTTGGAAAACCTGGATGGCAGCGAAGACGACCTGTCTCGTGTGGATGACCTGGGCCGTGAGTTGGCTCGCGTGGAGCGCTATATCGACCAGGCGCTGTACTACGCGCGCTCGGAAGTTGTGGAACGCGACTACCTGATTCGCCGCTGGGATCTCAAGACCTTGGTGACGGGCGCGATTAAAGCCAACGCGCGCGAGCTCATTGCGGCGCACGTGGCCCCGGTGTGCGAGAACCTCGACTTCGAGGTCTTTACCGACGAGAAGTGGCTTGAGTTCATTCTGGGCCAGCTCATTCAGAACAGCATTAAATATGCGCGTGAGGACGGCGCAAAGATCGTGTTTTCGGGCGCGTTGCTGGACGAGGGCCTGGCGAGCGAACGCATCGAGCTCACCGTCGCGGACAACGGCTGCGGCGTGAGCGCGGCCGACCTGCCGCGCGTGTTCGAGAAGGGCTTTACCGGCGACAACGGCCGCGCCACCAAGCGCGCAACGGGCATCGGCCTCTACCTGGTGGCACGCCTGTGCTCCAAGATGGGTATCGACGTCACCGCGGCATCCGAGCCCGGCGAAGGATTTGTCGTCACGTTTTCCTTCTCAACGAACAAGTTCCAATACTTTGAGTAGTCAGCCCGTATGGCGGTGCGGATGGCTATGTTCCCGAACGTGAACTTAGCTAAGGCAACTGGCGCTATGTTCCCGAACGTGAACACAGCTATGGGACTCAAATGAATCCCCCATAACGAAAACGTGCCATAAAAAACGTGCCGCCCCAACCAGGGCGGCACGCCATTCCTCTATTCAGATAACTCGCTGAAGTACGGTGACGAAGGCGCAAGGCCGGGAGGGGTTATCTAAGCCGACATCCCGCAGCCGCGAAGCGGCGAGGACGTCGGCGTGATAACCCCGCAGGCCTTGCGCCGGCGGGAAGGAACCTACTTCACGACCAAGATGTCGCAGTCGGTGTTGCGCAGCAGGAACGTCGAAATCGAGCCCAGGAGCGCATACTTGATCGAGGACAGGCCGCGTGCGCCGCAGAGCACCAGGTCGGGCTTGACCACGTCGAGCATCTCGTCTTTGAGCGTCTCGCGAATACGGCCGGCGCGAATCATGACCTCGACCTCGGGAATATCGGGATTGGCCTTGGCCTCTTCGAGCTGCTTGGCGATGGAGTTCTTAAATGCCTCTTCTAGGCCGTTGACCAGATCGACCGGATAGGAACCGGCGCTCTCGAGCGCCGTGGAATCGATAACGTGGCCGATTATCAGCTTGGCGCCGTTGTTCGCGGCGACCTTGATGGCGCGTGCGAGCACAAAATCCTGCTGCTCAGTACCGTCGAGTGAAACAAATACCTTGGTGTAGCCCTCGTTCATGGTTTCCTCCTTGGTCTATCGCACGGGCGTGGGGCTCGTGCATCGGGCGGGCGCGGATGCGTGGCCGCCGGACACTTTATCTTGTTGCAGTTATACCCAAGGATTTGGGTTTGACCGCTCGCAATTCTGTGAACGGGCGAGTTTTTTGGTAAGGGTGGGCGCGGCCGCGGCCGAACGGTTGATAATGGGACATCGCCCGCACCGTCCGCAGAACAATATCGGCGGGTGTCTAACGAGGGGGTCCTTTTGGATATCATCGAGCTTCTAAAATCTGCCTTCATGGGCCTGGTCGAGGGCATCACCGAATGGCTGCCTGTTTCGTCGACCGGTCACATGATCTTGGTGGACGAGTTCGTCAAGATGAACGTGAGCGAGACGTTCTGGAATATGTTCCTGGTCGTGATTCAGCTTGGCGCCATTTTGGCCGTTTGCGTCCTGTTCTTCTACGACCTTAACCCGTTTTCTCCCAGCAAGGGCAAGGAGGGCCGTCGCGACACCTGGGTGTTGTGGGGCAAGATTGTGCTCGGCTGCATTCCCGCCGCGGCGATCGGTCTGCCGCTTAACGACTGGATGGAGGAGCATTTCTATAATGCTCCCGTCGTGGCGCTGGCGCTCATTGTGTACGGCGTGCTGTTTATCGTGATCGAGAACTGGCGCGCGAACAAGCGCGACCAGGCCGCTCTTGCCGGTTCGTTTGGTTCGCGTGCCGTGGTGACGGGCGGACGCCCCGCTGGTGCGCATTTTGCCGCGCCCGCTGCGACTGCTGCTGCAGACGATGACGATAACCTGGACTTTGGCTCCATCACTACGCTCGAGGATCTGAGCTGGAAGACCGCGCTGGGTATCGGTTGCTTCCAGGTGCTCTCGCTGGTGCCGGGCACGTCGCGCTCCGGTTCCACCATCATTGGCGGTCTGCTGCTGGGTTGCACGCGCTCGGTGGCGTCTAAGTTCACGTTCTTCCTGGCCATTCCCGTCATGTTTGGCGCGAGCGCGCTCAAGCTGGTCAAGTACTTTATTAAGGGCGGCACGTTCGGCACCAACGAAATCGCCATCCTGGGCGTGGGCTGCGTCGTCGCCTTTGTGGTGTCGCTCATTGCCATCAAGTGGCTTATGGGCTTCGTGCGCCGTCACGACTTCAAGTGCTTCGGCGTCTACCGCATCATCCTGGGCATCGTGGTGCTCGCGTACTTCTTTGTCCTGGAGCCTATGCTCGGCCTGTAACTTGGTTGACGCTGCGCGGCGGCCAGGGCGACAACTTGTTATTCAAAGAGGGTGGCATGACCAAAAGGTCTATGCCGCCCTCTTTTCATGCCAATTTGTTCGCCCTGGCCGCCGCTCGCTGCTGCTGCCATGAC
>DBEZDO010000059.1:0-4321 GCA_048187355.1 Collinsella sp. | reverse complement strand
TCGACAACCTGCTCAGTGATAATTGCCGTTTGGGTTCAGTTGATTCTTACGCAAAGCACTGCGGTTGATGGGGGGCTTGGACTATCGATCCTGTATTCCCTTCCCGGGCTATATGTGATCTTGTGCGCTTTGCCGCCTTTTGCTTCGTACGCTGCTTAAGTGCCTCGGAAAGTCCGATAAGCGCCGTGAGGAGCGAGACCAAAGCGGTCAGGAGCTTCACGAAATCAATCAGATCGGTCATGGGCATCACCTCCCATCAAATGGAGGGCTCTGCCCGGCACGAGGGCTGCCGACAGCAAGGACGATTCTATCAGAGCGGCTGACTCCCGCCCGATATTACCATCCCACCGCGCCTGTGCAAAAAAGAGGGCCGCCAAACAGCGACCCTCCGGCGAAAGTGCATGTTATTTAGGACTAAGCAATCTTTGAAAAAGGCTGCTGTAGAATTACATATAAGACTCACCCGGAAGGAGCGATCGATGAAAAGCAAACGATTTGTCCTGAATGCACTTCTGGTAGTAGCAATATTGACGCTCTTGGTCTTCTCCTACTCATACATGAATCAGCCAAGATTTGGATATGCTTTATACGCTGTTTTTTCCGGCGAAACAACTTACAACACTTACAACACTATAGGCTTCATTGACGCAATCTTTTTCTATGTAGTCGGCCCCGTATCAAGCGAACTGATCGCTTTTGCTGTCAGCTACAACCTGAATCAACGAAGCCAGACTCACTCAGTGACTTCGGCCAAACAAGGAATCAATCTCTTCGTAATAATGATAATTCTGCAAATTGCGACTGTGTTGATTATCGCCCTGACCGCAACAAACGTTTTGAAGTATGAGTTCGGATTCATCGTGAGCTGTCTCATGGCAATTGCCGCGGGTATAGCGGTTTCGTATACGACACCGGCAAAGAAGTGGCTCAACTAACAGGCCTATTTTGAATCCGAATCGTCCATGGAGCCGTCGATGCCGGTTTTGGTGTCGTCCGTATTGGAATCGTCATCCTTCGATATGTGCGATACGGCTCGTTAATAGCCCTGGCCGTAGCCCTGACCCTGCTGGCCTAGCAGCTCCTCCAGATACTGGCGCAGCTGCTCGTCGGTAATACCGCCGTTGCCGGTGTCGGTCGCGCTGTCGTTCTGCTGCTGGTTCTGCAGCTCCTCGTCGGAGCCCAGCTCGACCGTGACCTTCTTCTCGTCCTTGCCGCGCATGAGCGTGATCTCGACCTTCTCGCCCACCTCGTGGCTGCGCAGCGCGATGATCAGACCATCGGCGCTCGTAATCTCGTCATCGTCCAGCTTGGTGATGACATCGCCCTCCTGGATGCCGGCCTTGGCGGCGGGACCGTCCTCGACGACGCTCGCCACATACGCACCGCTATCAGTGCTGAGCCACGCGCGCTGCCGCCTGGGCACGGGCATCGGTTGGTACGGCGGCGTCCACGCTCGCAGGCGCTTCGAGATCGATGTCCACACCGTCATCAAATAGGCTCGATTGCTCCATAGCGGTACTCCTTCGCTCGATTTCAAACGGATACAAGAGCACCACCGTTACGACGGACGTCCCGGTTCCGTGCATAACGAAAAGTCAACCGAGGGTTTTGTCCCGTCAAGACGCCGAACGAGAATTACGTACCGCCAAGAGCCTCAAAACACGCCCCTCGCGGGACAGAATCCTCACTCGGTTTCCATGCGGAGCAAAAACCTCAATCGATCATCCTCCGCAACGTCTATCCACCAAAAAGGTCGCCCCACGTGGAGCGGCCTTTGCTCGCAGCTTTTTACTGATAGTTACTCAAAATTTATTCCAACACATCCACAGAAGAGCAGCGAATCGTATTTCTCTTTCGGGAATCGAGAAAATAGCCTACCTTGACTTTAGACCCAACGCTCACGGGGCTATCGCTTACATAGCGCGTATGTTCTGAATCAACCAGAATGGTCAGACGATCAGACCCGTCGTTATATGGATCTTCGCTTTCGACCGACATGGTAAAATCGCCAGAGCTGTCAACGTTCAACACCGATCCGCTCACGAACCACAAATGTGAATAGTCACCTCCGCTATCTTTTTGGCAACGCTCCACTTTTAGAAATAGCGCAGAGAATGCGAACACGGCAACTGATATAGCGATGAAAACCTTAACGCCACCCATTACAGTCTGAAATAGGCCATCGATAAATTTCGATGGCGAGCATTCGGCGCATTGCCTACGATACGGGCAAGCCCCGAGGGGCCGCCGATCGGGCGCCTCCGGATGGCCGTCTGCCCCTGCCCCGTAGAGGGCCCGGGGGGTGTTGCCACCGGGGGCGCTCGCCGCTCCGGACGACTGATAGGAAACTGCCGGGCGCAAGCGCCACGGCCAGGTAATGTGGGTGTCGCGGGGAGGGGTTCCGATCGGCCTACCGATTGGAGGATACCACCGTGGCACCAATTAGAATGCCGGAAGCCGTCATCGGGCTCGATGTCGGGAAATCGTCCCACTGGGCATGCGTCGCGACTCGAGATGGCGAGGTGCTGTTGAGCGCCCCCGTCGCGAACAGGGAGGACGACCTGGACTCGCTGTTCGGCCGCTTCCCCGATGCGCTCGTGGTCGTCGACCAGTCGCGCAACATAGGCGCCCTCGCGCTCGCCCGCGCCAGGGCGGCCGGGATGTCGGCGGCGTACCTGCCGGGACTCGCGGCGCACGGGGCCGCCAGGCTCTTCGCCGGCGACGCCAAGACCGACGAGCGGGACGCGATGGTCATCGCGAAGACGGCGCTCGGCATCCCCGACGCGCTCCTGCCGGTCGGAGACCCAGGTCCGACGATTGCGGCGGCGAGGGCGCTGGCCGCCCAGAGGAACTTCCTGACCTGCGAGAACACTAGGAATAAGAACCGGCTGCGCAGCATCCTGCTGGAATCGTGCCCCGCCTTCGAGGCGCTGGTCGACCTGTCCGACGGGCCCCAGCTGAGGCTCATGGCATCCCTCGGCGGGGCCTGGTCGGTAGCCGACGCCGGGCCCCGCAGGGCGGCGGCGCTCACGCGCGGGGCGGCGCGCGGCAGGATCGAGGCCCTCGTCCGCTCGACAACCTCCTCGACAAGGCCGGATGCGTCGGTCGTCGCCGCCGAGGACCGGGCGGTGAAACTGCTCGCGCGCAGGATATCCGAGAACTCGGCGGAGATCGAGGCGATCACGGCGGAGATCTCCGCCCTGCTCGAGGGCGACGATACCTACCGATGCCTCCTGACGGTGCCGGGCATCGGGCCCAAAACCGCTTCCGAGCTTGCGATCTCCATCGACATCGAAGACTTCCCCAGTCACGACAGGCTCGCGTCGTACTGCGGCCTGGCGCCGCGCAACCGCCAGTCGGGAACCTCGATCTCCTCGGTGACGGCATCGCGCCAAGGCAACAAGAGGCTGAAGAACCTGCTCATATTCTCATGTAACTGCCTTGCCCGGACAGAGGGGAGATGGGGCGACTACTACACCAGGTGCCGGGAGCGGGGCATGTCGCACGGCAAGGCGCTCAAGGCGCTGGCGCGAAAGAGACTGAAGGTCATCTACGCGGTCATGCGAGACAGGGTGCCTTACGCAGCCTAGCCGAAACGCACCGAGCAGACTGAAGCCCACCGGCCTAATGACTTGGCGTCAGCATGCCGCGATTCGGTCGCACGGAGAGCATTTCCCAGTTGACAAAACTATAGGAACACCCCCCTTGCCATGAAATCCAAATTTATTCGCCAAAAAAAATACCCCTGCCTTATCCGTGTAATTAGCATAGTACTACGTTAACGTACTCATGGCTGTGGGTTGGTTTAACCTACAGCCATGCTAAAGTTGCCAAAAGGGGCACAAAGGCCAATACGTTTGCGCAGTGCCGGCACAGCGACCTAGCATCGTATGCACCGGCGGAATCATCGCAGGCCTGCAAGGAGAGCATATCCACGGGCTCGTGGTCGCCGGAGGCCTCGTGATGCAGCACGCGCCGGGCGGCGACTGGAAGCGCGTCGATTGGGATGCACTTGCTGCCTGGCTCGGCAGATACGGTTACAAGGTCGCTGATTGCGAGACGGAGGCCCTTCCGACCGCCGACGCGTCGAGGCGATTACGCGAGTGGGAACGCAAGGGTAAAAACGCATCGTCACTGAATCAGTGAGTCAGTATTCTTTAGTGTTAGATGATGGATATTGGGTAGTGTCGAGAAAGTTGGTGTAAGGGCCCTTGCGGCCCCTGTGTCCGATATCCGGAATCAGTTGATATCCTAGGCCGCCTCCACGCTGTCGGCAAGTTCCAGGCTTGATTCGATCATCTTCCTGGCCGCCTTCTCCAGC
>DBEZDO010000058.1:0-42695 GCA_048187355.1 Collinsella sp. | reverse complement strand
CCCATCGAAACACATCTCCACCGTTCCTTCAACTGGGAAAACGACGCCCCCGTGGCCTGAATAGGGCCTCGGGGGCGTTCGGCTAACTGCGGGAACGGCCTATCCGCTCAATGTGTTCGGCTGAGATCGGAAATCAACCCCCCCGGCTCCATTCCGTTAACGCGACATGCGTCCGAAAAACTCTGGACGTCATCCTTCTGGCGAATCTTGCGCTTAAGCTTGGGGGCATTGACAAACGTGCCTTTCCCCTGCCGCTTCGTTAGATAGCCCTGCTGGACGAGCTCCTCAATAGCGCGTCGCACGGTAACGCGGCCAACTTTATAGTTCTCAGCCAATTCGAATTCGTTGGGTATCCGCGCGCCCGCCTTGTAGGCACCGGAATTGATTTCGTTTTTAATGATATCGATAACCTGTTGGTACAGCGGTATCGCTGCTTTACCGTCAGTTAGTCCTTCAGTCGGTGGCATATACCCTCTCCCAGCCCAATTAAGTCAAAAGCGGGCTTAAGGGCATTCAACAAGCCCTTAAGCCCGCATTAGCATAAAGTATGCTTGCTGCCGCACCAAAATGTCGGGTATTTACTCATCTGACCCGAAAAACGCGCAACTACCGCGCTCCTAAGAAAGCGTGAGCAGCTCCGGCAGCTGGTCGATAATCTTGTCCGCGGCATCCTGGCTAAAGCCAAAGCGCTCCTCGCGCTTGGCAATAACTGTCAGGCCGGCTCGCTTGCCGGCAGTGATGCCAGGCACCGAATCCTCAACGCAGCAGCAGCGATTCGCGGGCAGCCCCAGCAGGTCCAGCGCATGCAGGTAGATGTCGGGCTCGGGCTTGCTCTCCTTAAACTGCTCGCCGCTCACCACATACTCAAAGGCATCCGACAGCCCGCACGCATTGAGCACTTCCTCGATGCTATCCATGGGAGACGAGCTGGCAAGCGCCACGCGAACGCCACGGCGCGGCAGCTCTCGAATCGTATCCACGGCGCCTGGGTTAATCAAAGCCTGATAGTCGCGCGGACGCTTATGCGCCCACTCGTCCCAACGGATCAACGCTTCCTCGCCAGTTAAATGCCCCTTCCCGGCGCGCTCAAACCAATCGACCAGCATACGCAGGAAGAACTGATGCGAGGTACCAACCTGCCCGTTCAACTCCTCTTGAGTCAGGTTAAGCCCAAGCTCCTTGGCAAACGCGGCAGTCTCGCCCAGGTAGTAATACTCGGTATCGACAATGACGCCGTCCATGTCAAAGATAACGGCGTCGAACGGAAATGCGGACACGGCACCCTCCCTAACAAAAGGGCGCCCGCAAGCGGACGCCCGAGCCATGCACTATCGGCGATTCTAACCCAGCAGCTTATCCAGCGCCACCGCAATGCCGTCTTCGTTATTATTGGCGGTCACCATCTGGGCCACAGCCTTGACCTCATCGACGGCGTTGCCCATGGCAACACCGGTTCCGGCCCACTCAATCATAGACTTGTCATTCTGGCCGTCGCCAAACGAGACGACCTCGCTGGCATCGATGCCGAGCTTGGGCAGGGCACCCTCGAGCGCGCGGGCCTTGTCAATACCGGGCGCCGTGTACTCAAAGTACCAGTCGGCCGTAAACATACCCGAAAGCGTCTGGGTAAAGGGCGCGTACATCTCCTCGTGATGCGCTTGCAGATAGGCCGGGTCGCCCGCCGTCAGCAGCTTGTCCACGGGATAAGCATCAGCGACCTCATGCAGGCTCTCCACCTCGCGAATCTTAAGATCGCACGCGTCGCGCTCATACTTGACGATGTTTTTCTGCGAGCCGTCAGGCAGCGTGATCATGCAATGGTACGAGTCCTCAACGTGCAGATCGCGACCGAGCGAAATCATAGGGATCACGTCAAAATTACGCAGGTGATCAATCAGGCGATGCAATTCGTCGGCAGGCATAGCCTGATCGAACAGCACTTCGTCGGTCTGGGCATCGACGACGTGAGCGCCGTTAAAGGCCACCAGCAAACCATCATGACTCTGAAGGTCGAGCTCCTGCGCCAAGGCGTGCAGCCCCCATGCGGGACGGCCCGAAGCCAAAATGAGCTTAATGCCCGACTCCTGCGCCGCGAGCAGCTTCTCGCGCGTACACGGGCTAATCACTTTCTGGTCGTTGGTGAGCGTACCGTCGATATCCATTGCGATGGCTTTAATTGCCATATGTGCCTCCTTGCATCGTTTTTATCGCGCACTATCTTATCCGAGCCGGGGCACGTTCGCACAGCGCGCGTATGACGGTTGCAAAACCACCCCATTTGAAACAAAGGCAAAAAAGTACTTGCAAAGACGCGTTCCGACATATAAGTTGATAAAAGACCGCCGTTGCGGTTTTAAGTAGATCAAGCATATGAAGTTTGAGTTTTAGCGTGTAAGAGAAGGAAGATCGGCAAAGTACAACCCCAAACGTAATGACAACTTAATGAGGTAACTGCCACATGTGAGGCACCTAGGGCATTGCTGTCTCGATTTTGAGCACGATGCCTTCCGCCTTGCATGGGCCGTTCCATCCCGCCCCTGCAGCAACTGCCTCACGGGCTCATTGAAAACCGCATAGCACCCCAACGTCAGCACATCACCCACGGCAAGCACATCACTCACGACAACCAACACATCAACAAACAGCACGAACATCAACCGATTGGAGAAGCTATGACAAACCACCACGCTGAAGACGGCGATAAGAAAAGCATTCTGGATGCCCGCATTGAGCGAGCATATGCAAACGAATATGACGCCGCCTTTGCCGCCGCGACCATCAAGAACTACGCGTCGCTACCGCTCGCGACGATCTTGGCCGACCACCCTCAACTGCTGAAGCGCTGCACAAAGATCATGGGCGACCCCGACATTCGCAAGCTGACAGACCCCTATGCCCCAAAACGCGACAACGATTCGTACGTTCTTACCGTAGGCTGCCTAGCCCATATGCTTACGGCGCTCGACACGAAACTCAAGCTCGAATGGGAACCCGACGAGCGTCATGAACTCGAAAGCAAGCGGAACACCCTGCGCACCGCACTGTTCCTTCCGTTGGACGGCCTCAAGCGCTGCAACGTCGAGCTCAATACACAGGCGCGGCAAAAGCCCGGGACCACGGGGCAGAAAACTCCAAGACCCCATGCGGCCATCGTCGACCGCAACCGATATAACCGCATGACCGCGCACTTTTCCGCCGAGGGAGCAGCCATAAGGACGCTGATCGACCTGCTGTGCCTCCTGAGCATCAACGAGCTATTTGAGGGCTATCTCGCCCTTGTTCCCGCGACGGCACCCAAGTCGGTAGCAAAGATCATCGAGACCTGCAGACGCCAGTTTGAGCGCCATCGCAATGGCAGCGAGATGAACGCCAGCATCGCGCAGTACTACGCGGCTCATTACAAAAATGACGGATGTGCCCCTGTCGAGCATCAGCTGCGGCTCGCCTACACCACGCCCGTCGCAACGCTCCATCGCTTTGGAGCCCTTGGCGCTTGCGAGCCGCACGAACAGGCAGCCTGCCCCACAACCGAGCTCGATCTCAGGCTCGGACGAACCCTGTAGCCCGCCAGCCCCTCCGCGGGCAACAATCCTATTCCACAACACAACCAACGGAAAGGAGTCCTCATGGACACCAATCATTCCCCCATCATCAGCCCCCTCACCATGCGTGAATCCGCCCGAGGTATCACGCTCACCAGCATTTACGATGAGATGCTCGCCCGTCGCGAGCTCTCCGTCATGGGAAACATCGAAACCCCGATGGCCCACGACCTATGCCAGCAGATTCGTTTGCTCGATGCCACCGACCCCAGCCGCCCCATCACCATATTTGTCGCCAGCGCCGGCGGAAGCGTGCGATCGGGTCTTGCGATCTATGACGCCATGCGCCTCGCATCGTGCCCCATCCGCACCGTCTGCCTGGAATTCGCCGCGTCCATGGGCGCCGTGATCTTTATGGGCGGCGACAATCGCCGTATGGCGCCCCATGCAGAGCTCATGATTCACGACCCGCTGATCCCCCAGGGGGCAGGCGGCTCGGCACTTGCGCTACAGGAAACCAGCCGGCGTCTCATGCAGACCCGCAAGACCCTCACGCAAATCCTCTCGGACCGCAGCGGTCTCACGCCCAAGCGCATCCAGTCCCTCACTGCAAAAGACACCTACCTTTCGGCCGAGCGCGCCGTCGAGCTCGGCTTTGCCCACGAAATTCTCTCGACCACCAAGGAGGTCGCCCATGTCTAACCTCGCCAGCCGCCTCGCCGCATCTGAGTCCGCATCGTCCACCATCCTCGCCAAGGATCGAACGCTCTCCTGCGACACCCGCCAAACGGGACTCAACAACAACGCACTTGTGATCGGCCCCTCGGGAGCCGGCAAGACCCGAAACGTCCTCAAGCCCAACCTGCTGCAAATGAACGCAAGCTACATCGTGCTCGACACCAAAGGCACGCTCTGTCGCGAAGTAGGACCCGTGCTGGCAGCCCACGGTTACCGCGTGCAATGCCTCAACTTCGCCGACCTCAACACCGTCCCGGCCCTTGCGCCCGGCATCGAGCGCTGCGGCTACAACCCCCTGAGGCACATTCGCCGCAAGGCGGACGGCAGGCCCAACCAGCAGGACATCCTCTCGGTGGCAAAGGCCATCTGCCCCATCGAGGACAACAACCAGCCTTTTTGGGATCATGCGGCGGCAAACCTGCTGTCGTGTCTTATCGCCTACGTCACCGAACAGCTACCCGCCGACGAGCAGACGATCAGCTCGGTCATCAAGCTGATCGAGCACCTGCAGGACGGTGCCACGGGTCGATTGTTTGACGACCTGATCACGACCGACCCCCAAAGCTATGCCCTCTCGCTATGGCGGCGCTACGCCATTACGCAAAATGCCGAGCGCATGCACGCGAGCATCGTCGGCATCCTTGCCGAAAAGGTCATGTGTCTGGGATTCGACGGTGCGGCACAGCTCTATCGTGAGTGCCATCAGGTGAACTTCGCTTCCATGGGACACACCCCCTGCGTCCTGTTTGTAACCGTGAGCGATATTGACCGCAATCTCGATCCGCTGACCGGCCTCTTTATTTCGCAGGCGTTTATGGGCCTCATTCGTGAGGCCGATAGGCAGCCCGACGGCAGCCTGCCCGTGCCCGTGCGCTTTATGCTCGATGACTTCGCAAATCTGCAGATCCCCCAGATCGACAACGTGCTCTCGATTATCCGAAGCCGCAACATCTGGGCAACGCTGCTGCTGCAGTCGACCAACCAGCTCGATGCGCTCTATGGCGAGGCACGCGCACGCTCCATCATGGGCAACTGCGACACGCATCTGGTGCTGGCGTTCCAGGATCCCGAGAGTGCCCGGGTGTTTTCCGACCGCGCCGACGCGCTGCCCAGCACGCTCATGGCGACGCCGATCGATCGCTCGTGGCTCTTTGTGCGCGGTCGCACTCCCGAACAGGTCGAGCGCTTTAGGCTCGAAGACCATCCGCTCTACGGGGAGCTGCCCGAGGCGCAGCGAGACCATGCGGAGGCCGAGATCTAGGCGCAGGGTTCTCGCGGCGCGCGGCGCCCCAGCGATGTTCCACAAAGGCCGTGCGCCCCGGGACTACGGCAAAGCAAAGGGGCCCGCATCCGATAGGATACGGACCCCTGGCTATAAGGCGCGATGCGTTAACAGCAGCGACTACTTGCGGTGAGCGCGGTAGAACTCGATGAGCGCCTGGGTCGAAGCGTCCTGCTCGGCCTTGGCGGCGTCGTCGTGGAAGGCCGGGGTAATCTGCTTGGCAAGCTGCTTGCCCAGCTCAACGCCCCACTGGTCGTAGGAGTCGATGCCCCAGACCGTGCCCTCGACAAACGTGATGTGCTCGTACAGGGCGATGAGCTCGCCGAGCGCGAACGGGGTCAGCGTGTCGCCGAAGATCGAGGTCGTCGGGCGGTTGCCCTCAAAGCAACGGGCCGGGACGATCTGCTCGGGCGTGCCCTCGGCACGAACCTCGTCGGCCGTCTTACCAAAGGCGAGCGCCTTGGTCTGGGCCAGGAAGTTGCCCAGGAACAGCTCATGCACGTCCTGACCGCTATCGGTCGCAGGGTTGGCGGTATTGGCAAAGGCGATGAAATCGGCCGGAACCACCACAGTGCCCTGGTGCAGCAGCTGGTAGAAGGCATGCTGGCCGTTGGTGCCGGGCTCGCCCCAGAAGATCTCGCCGGTATCGGAGGTCACAGCGCTGCCGTCCCAGCGGACGTGCTTGCCGTTGGACTCCATGGTGAGCTGCTGCAGGTAGGCCGGGAAACGGTGCAGGTACTGGCAGTACGGCAGTACGGCGTGACTCTTGGAACCGAAGAAGTTGACGTACCAGACGTTGAGCAGGCCCATCAGCGCGACGGCGTTGTTCTCGAGCGGGGTGTTGCAGAAGTACTCGTCGATAACGTGGAAGCCCTCGAGGAACTGCTGGAAACGCTCGGGGCCGAGCACGACGATCAGCGACAGGCCCACGGCGGAGTCGACGGAGTAGCGGCCGCCGACCCAGTTCCAGAAACCGAAAGCGTTGGCGGGGTCGATACCGAAGGCCTCAACCTTCTCGAGTGCGGTGGAGACGGCGACGAAGTGCTTTGCCACGGCCTCGGCGTTCTGCTCATCGGAGCCGTCAATGGCGCCCTGAGCCTTGAGCTGCTCGAGCATCCAGGTCTTGACCTCGCGGGCGTTGGTGAGGGTCTCGAGCGTGGTGAAGGTCTTGGAGACGATGATCACGAGCGTGGTCTCGGGATCCAAACCCTTGAGCTTCTCGGCCTGGTCGTTGGGGTCGATGTTGGAGATATAGCGGCAGTCGATACCGGCGTCGGCATAGGGACGCAGAGCCTCGTAAGCCATGACCGGGCCCAGATCGGAGCCGCCGATGCCGATGGACACCAGATGCTCGATCTTCTTGCCGGTAACGCCCTTCCACTCACCGGAGCGCACGCGCTCGGCGAAGGCATACATGCGGTCGAGGACCTCGTGCACGTCGGCGACGACGTCCTGGCCGTCGACGATGAGCTGACCCTTCTCGCTTGCCGGGCGACGAAGCGCGGTGTGCAGGACGGCGCGGTCCTCGGTGGTGTTGATGTGCTCGCCGGAGAACATGGCGTCACGGCGCTCCTCGAGCTTCACCTCGCGGGCAAGATCGCACAGCAGCTTGACGGTCTCATCGGTCACCAGGTTCTTCGACAGATCAAAGTGCAGGTCACCGGCGTCAAAGCTCAGCTTGTTCACGCGCTCGGCATCGGCGGCGAACCAGGCCTTGAGGTCGATACCATCGGCCTCGAGCTTCTCCTGATGAGCCTCGAGTGCCTTCCAAGCGGCAGTCGACGTAGCATCGATAGGTGCGGCAACAGTTGCCATAGAGTCCTCCTCAGCATACGGGCGCACGCCTCCATGCACCCGGACATTCAGATGCCACTATTCTAGCGCAGGTCAAGACTATAATCAGCGAGCGTTGCCAATCGGCCCCCAAACGGCAACCGATCAAAAAGGGACAGGCTTATTTTGGCAGGTCAAACGCTTTACCTACCAAAAATAACCCGTCCCTTTATGGCAAATATTAGGCCGCGGCGCAGACGCTACCGAGCAACTCGCGCAGAGGAGACCCGATGCCCTCCAGCAGTTCGGGCGCGATGATGGCAAAAACGGGAACCTCTCCGGTGCCCACGACGGCAGGCACCTTGCCCTCCGAGACAATACATCCATAAGGCACAAAGCCGTCTTCGCCGGCATCGAGCGCCGCCATGCGACGCGCGAGCTCACGCGCAAAGCCGGCAGTATCGGCATCGCCAATCGCCAGGACAAAGTCCACGCCTTCGTCGGTCGCCAGGGCCACGGCTTCGTCGATCAGTTCGTCTCCCCCGTCGCCCCCAACCGAGCCGCAGCGGAAAAGTACGCGCTCGAGCAAGGCTCGATCAAGCGAGCCAAGTGCCGCCGAGACAAGCTCATCGCGCGTATGCTTGTCACCGCCCAACACGACCAGCGCCTTGGTGCCACCGTAGTGAGCGACCAATCGTCCGCACCAGCGAGCCACGTCTCCATCCGCAACAAGGCGCGTCGGCATACCAAACCCATAATTGACCATCTTTCCCACAACCCTTCCGTGCGCATAGGCGGTATCAATCGTTAGGCTCATGCTACAAAGCGAGGTTTTCCGAGCTGTTTCGCACTCTTTAGAGCTGCGTTAAAACCCGATCCAACCGCACGACCATACCTGCCAAAAAGGGACAGGTTTTGACGATGTCCGGACGAGCGGGTATTATCGAACAAGTATTCGATAAGAACATGTGTTTGATGGAGGGACACGGATGGCGCACGAGCAGCACACCTATATCTGCATCGACCTCAAGACGTTTTATGCCAGCGTCGAGTGCGTCGACCGTGGGCTCGATCCGCTCACCACCAACCTGGTCGTTGCCGACGAATCGCGCGGACGCACGACCATCTGCCTCGCCATCACGCAGGCCATGAAGGACCTCGGGATACACAACCGCTGCCGTCTGTTCGAGATTCCCGACGGCATCGACTACATCAAAGCAGTGCCGCGTATGCAGCACTACATGGAGGTATCGGCGCGGATCTACGGTATCTACCTGGAATACGTCAGTCCGCAAGACGTGCACGTCTACTCCATCGATGAGTGCTTTATCGACGTGACACCCTATCTGGACCTCTATCACACAGATGCGGAAGGGCTCGCCTGCACGCTGCGCGACGAGGTCCTCGCGCGCACCGGCATCACGGCGACGGTCGGCATCGGCCCCAACCTATTCCAGGCCAAGGTAGCGCTCGACATTACCGCCAAGCACGTACCCAGCCGCATCGGCATACTCGACGACGAGACCTTTCGCAAGGAAATCTGGCCCCATCGTCCCATCACCGATATCTGGGGCATCGGCCCCGGCGTGGCAGCACGACTCGAAAAATACGGCGTCTACGATCTGATGGGCGTCGCGGCGCTCGACGAAAACCTGCTTTACGACGAGCTCGGCGTCAATGCCGAATATCTCATCGACCACGCCTTTGGGCGCGAACCGACAACCATCGCCGATATCCAAGCCTATCGCCCGCAAGCAACTTCGACCACCACAGGACAGGTGCTCTCGAAGGGTTATGCCTACGAGCAGGCCTATACCGTCTTGCGCGAGATGGTCGACAACGCCGTTTTAGACTTGGTCGATAAGCACGTGGTCTGCGACAGCATCTCGCTCTTTGTGGGCTACGCGAGCGAGCGCGCCGACATACGCCGCCTCGACGCCAGCGGTACAGCGCAATATGTGGACGGATGCGGGCACCTGCGCTCGAGCACGTCGAGTATCGAACCCACCGCAACCGCCGGCCCCGGGCTCGCGCCCCGTGCTCCCAAGCCCGTCCAGCGCGATGACGAAAGGCGTCGCCTGGTGCGCGAAGCGCAGGCAATCGATGGCATCTTTGTGGGAGAGCATGGCGGCAAACCGCGCGGTGGCTATGCCGCGCTCTTTGCGCACTCCAACGCCTCGCGAAAGCTACCCGAGCGCACCAATTCGTTTAAGAAGATCATGGGCTATTTCGATGATCTCTGGGCGCAAACCGTCGACCCTAAACGACCGGTCAAGCGCATCAACCTGGGCTTTGGCAATCTTGTGCCCGAGGAATTTGCCACTATCGATCTGTTTAGCGATGTCGAGGCCGATGAGCGCGAGCGCGACCTGGCGCGCGCCGTCCTGGCCGTGAAAGGCAAGTACGGCAAGAACGCGCTCGTCAAGGGATTAAGCTTTACCGCCGGCGCCACCGCGCGCGAACGCAACGACCAAGTTGGAGGACACCGTGCCTAAGCCCAAACAACAGCCCGTGCGCCCGCCGACCGCCTTCGAGCGCCTGGCGGACCCCGAGGGCAGACGCCGCGTCGCCGACCCCAACCTCACTGCCAATGGTGCCGTGCGCGCCAACCGCGCCGCACAGTTTATGCCCTTTGCCGCCCTCACGGGATACTACGAACTCGTGCGCAAGCAGGAAATCACCGTCGAGCCAAAACGTGAGCTCACGGAAGAAAAAGCCCTCGTACTTTCTAAAAAGCTCGAGGGTCTCAAACGTGGCGACTTGGTTCGTGTCACCTATTACGATACGTACGGCTATCGCTCCCGCACCGGCATCCTCGACGAGGCGCTCCCCGCCTTCAAGCTCCTCAAGCTCAAAGACATCGCCATCGACTTCGACGACATCCAAGACATCGAACTGCGCGGACGAGCCTAGCCAAGGAAGCGCATCCAGGGCGGCGCTTACAGCGTCATGACGTAGTAGCCCGCGTCTTTCACGGCCGTCTCGAGAACACCACGATCAACCGGCTGTTTAGAGCGCACACGTGCCGTGTGATCCGCATACGTCACCGTTGCCCACACGCCGTCCAGCGCATTGAGGGCATTGGCCACGTTCTGAGCGCAGCCGTCACAGCTCATGCCGCCGATGAGCAGCTCATCGCTATAGGGATAGTGCGATGCATCGGTATCCACCACAACAACCTTTTTGGCCTTCTTGCCGCTCGCGCCATCGCTGCAGCAACTCTTCCCGTGTGTCGAAGCGGCAATGCGACGCAGTCCAAAAAACATGCCGACGGCAATGACGGCCAGCACGATGAGATTCGCAGAGTTGAGCAAGTCACTCATGCGTTCCCCTTTCAAGTAGCACTATCTAGATACCCCCATGGGGTGTCCCCATCTTAACCCAAATTCATGTCCGTTCGGTCAATTAGTTTCCCTCTTCAAACTTTTTTGTTGACCATGGCTTACTTTCGTGTATAAGTTTTCCTAGGCTAACAGTTTAGATCCGTAAGGAGCGCCATGACTCGAACCATAGACATCCCAACGTTTCAGGCGGCAGTCGTGCGCAACTGCTCTCCCACGCTCGCGGGCATCAAGCCGGCATCGCTCTTTACCTATCCAGGCACCTACGCCCACGGGGACGGCTCGGTCGCAACCGAAACCATCGCAGAGCGCCGAGCACGCCTGCTCAACGTTATCGCCCAGTGCAATCGCGAGCTTGACCCGTTCGGTATCCACCTGAGTGTTTTGGTCTGGCGGCCCTGCGGAGCGCTCGTGTATATGTACCGAGCCAAAAGCCTCACCACCTATTTCGCAGACCCTCGCGCCCAAACGGCGCTCGCCTCGGAAGGCTACGACACGAGAGACCTTTCGACATGCCTTGTGCATTTGGCATCACGCATCACGCTCGCGAGCAATAACGTCGCGGAATGCGCCTGTAGCCAGACTCGATGCGCACTACCCCAGCAAGCTAGCTGCAGCAACAACTGCACCTGCGAGTTTCCGCACGAAATAGGCTACTTCCTCGGATATCCCTACGACGACGTGCACGAGTTTATCGCCCAGCGCGGCGAGAACTACAAGGTCTTTGGAGCTTGGAAGGTCTACACGAATGTCGAGCAAGCGCTTGCGATGTTTGACGCCTACCGCGCTTGCACTCAATACCTCACCTTTGTCTATCAGCAGGGCTGCAGCCTGGCGCAACTTGCCCAGGCAACCCGATAGAACATAGAAGCCGCGGCAACCTGCCGCACAACTGAAAGGACTCAACATGAGCAAGATCGCCGTCGTCTACTGGAGCGGTACAGGCAACACCGAGGTCATGGCAAATCTCGTCGCCGAAGGCGCCACGTCCGCGGGTGCCGAGACTGAGGTCATCCCCTGCGCCGACTTCTCTACCGACAGGGCCGCCGACTACGACGCCTTCGCCTTCGGCTGCCCCGCCATGGGCTCCGAGGAACTCGAGTACGATGAGTTCCAGCCGATGTGGAACGAGGTCAAGGAGACTCTCGGCGACAAGAAGGTCGTCCTCTTTGGCTCTTATTCGTGGGCCGAGGGCGAATGGATGGACAACTGGAAGGCGGACGCCGACGAGGCGGGTGTTAACGTCGTCGATTCCGTCATCTGCTACGACGCCCCCGACGATGAGGGCGAGGCGGCCTGCCGCGCCCTTGGAGCCGAGCTCGCCTAGCGGCAATGAGCTCCGCCCGTAACGCGCTCTGCACCAAAACACATTCGCGTCCCAACAAAAACGGGAGCCGGATCACATCCGGCTCCCGTTTTCTGCTATGTCAGTCATATAAAGCGGCTACGAGATATTGCCCAAGAACGCCTTGGTGCGTTCGCTCTTGGGATGGTCGAAGACCTCGCTCGGCGTGCCCTCTTCCACGATAACGCCGCCGTCCATAAAGACCACGCGGTCGGCGACATCGCGGGCAAAGCCCATCTCGTGCGTCACCACGATCATGGTCATACCGTCACGTGCAAGATCGCGCATGACGCCAAGAACGTCGCGGACAAGCTCGGGGTCAAGCGCTGACGTAGCCTCGTCAAAGAGCATCACGTGTGGATTCATCGACAGGGCGCGAGCGATCGCCACGCGCTGCTGCTGACCGCCCGAGAGCTGGCTCGGCATAAAGTCGATGCGCTCGGCCAGGCCGACCTTGGTCAGCTCCTCGATGGCAATCTTCTCGGCCTCTTCCTTGCTGCGCTTGAGCACCTTTTGCTGCGCAAGCATGACGTTCTTTTTGACCGACAGGTGCGGGAACAGGTTGAACTGCTGAAACACCATGCCCAGGTGCGTGCGCACTTTGTTGAGGTCGACACCCTTGGCGCACACGTCCACGCCCTCAACGATGATCGAGCCGCTCGTGGGATGCTCCAGACGATTGATGCAGCGAAGCATCGTCGACTTGCCCGAGCCCGAAGGGCCCAGGACCACAACGACCTCACCCTTGTGCACATCTAGATCGATATCGCGCAGGACCACGTTATCGCCAAAGGCCTTCTGGAGGTTCTTGATACTGACGACGACCTCGTTCGAGTTATTGGTTTCGCTCATGATAGGACCTCCTTACAAACCGGCGATGTGATCGGCAGGCGTCGCGACAACCTGTCCGGCGCTCTTGGCGGGACGCTTCTTCTTGGTCTCGGTCGTGCCCAAAAGCCTCGCCTCAAGACCGCTCACCAAGCGAGCGAGCGGCAGGGTGATGACCAGATAGAACAGGGCGGCAACCACATACGGCGTGATGGAGCCCGTCGTGGCCACGATGGTACGGGCGTTCATGACGATCTCGACCACACCCACGGCGGCAAGCAGCGACGTATCCTTGTAAAGCAAGATAAACTCGCTGGTCAGCGTAGGCAAAACATTGCGGAATGTCTGCGGAATCATAACGTAGAGCAGCGTCTGGAAGGCATTCATGCCCAGAGAGCGAGCAGCCTCGTTTTGGCCCTTGGGGATCGATTGAATACCGGCACGGAAGATCTCGCACAGGTACGCAGACGAGTTCATGGCCATGACGATAACGCCCAAGACATAGTCGTCCACCTTGACGCCGGCCAACGGCAGACCGAAGAACGCGATATAGATCTGCAGGAACGCCGGCGTACCGCGAATGATATTCACGTAGATGCCGGCGAGGCAACGCAGGATGCGCGACTTGGAGATGCGCATGAGCGACAGGGCAAAACCGAAGGGAATTGCCAGCGGAAACGCCACAAGCACGATCGAAAGCGACATAAGGAAGCCCTTAAAGACGATCGGCAGGCTCTGGACCAAAATGACCGGGTTCAAGAACAGGCGCAGGAACATATTGGAGTTCCAGGCCTCGACCCACGGCTGCTCCTTAAGATCGGCCAGGAAGTTATCGAAGGCCGTCACGCCCTTGATCTCGACGGAAGGAATTTTTGAAATCTTCTTGGTCGAACCGTCGGCGAGCGTATAGGTGCCGCTAAAGGCCTCATCGCCGCCCTCAACGGGAAACGTCACGCCGTAAACCTCGACACGGAAAAAGCCGCCGGCAGGCGTCGTCTCGCCAAAGTCGATCTTGAGCGTCTGACCATCAGCCGTGCACGTGGGTTTCATGGGCGTACGATCCATGAGGTCCTCGCCCGAGAGCATCGTCAATCGCGTGTCATCGGTACCAAATGTCGTGCCGTCGACAAACGTCAAAGAAAGACCGCTCAGCTCCTCGTCGGCATCGGCCTGAACTTCCCAGGTAATGCGCGTCTCGGTGCCGCCGACCACATCGCTGCCCGAACCGGTGTTGGGTCGGGCGGTAATCTTTGCGGTCTCAAGCGCCTGGGCGGTCGTGGGCGCATATGCCCCCGCGCACACCAGCGCGAGCGCCACGGCCATGACGCAGACTAGCTTTTGGAGCAAGGCGGGCAGTGGAAAACGCTGCTCCGCGGCCCCTTTGTTCAGTCGAGACAAGGTGGCTCCTATCGTAGAAGTTGCCGGCAAAACGAGATGGAAACGCTCTCCGTCAAGAGAAGCGCAAAGGCCCTCTCCGCAAAACGGAAAGGGCCCGCGCGCAATCAAGTAGTTATTTTACTTGATGTTGTACTTAGCCATGAGGGCGTCGACGGTACCGTCGTCGGTCAGGTCCTTGATGGCCTGGTTGATGTCATCCTTGAGCTTGGTGTTGCCCTGGTTGATGGCAATGGCGTACTCCTCGCCGGTGCTAATCTGCTTGATGGTCTGGCAGGTGTTGAACTGCTCGGCGGTCAGCTGGCTGGCAACGGAGCGGTTGGTGACTACAGCGTCGCCCTTATCGGACTGCAGAGCGCTAAAGCACTCGGTAGCGTCCTTGTAGGGGACAATCTTGGCCTTGGGGAAGTTCTCCTGGGCAAAGGCCTCGGCGGTCGAGCCAGACTGGACGATGATGGTAGCGTCAGCGTTGTTGAGCTTCTCGCTGTAGTTGTCGGCCGTGATGTCGGTGTTATCGACCTTGGTCACAATAGCCTGATCGTCCATGTAGTAGGAATCAGAGAAAGTGACTTCCTTCTCACGCTCGGGCGTGTCGGTGATAGCCGCAATGGAAACGTCATACTTGGCGCCCGAAGCGACACCCGGAAACAGCGTGTCAAAGTCATTGTTGATATAATCGACATCCAGGACCAGCTTGTCGCCGATGGCCTTGATGAGCTCAAGGTCAAAGCCCTGATAATCGCCGTTGTCATCCTTGTACTCAAACGGAGCGTACTCGGCAGAGGTGCCGACGGTCAGCGTACCATCCTTGACGAGCGCGTACTCCTTGGAGCCGTCGACCTTCTCGACCTTAGCGTCGTCAGAGCTGCTGGAACCGGCATCAGAACCAGAGGTGGCGTTGGACGAGCCGCAGCCCGTCAGTGCGAGGGCGAGCGCCATGGCACCCGTGGCGGCAAATGCGCCAAGCTTCTTGAGCTTCATAATCAGTCTCCTTCCGGTGACCTCGTTTGATTCAGAGGCCTGCAAAAACTGTTGGCTATTATGCACCTGGAATTACGAATCTGCAATGAGAAAACTGATTGAAACAAACCCATAACGTGAATGGAATACTCTACTTTGTGACAGTCATTACTGCTGCAATGACCTTAATAATCTAATTTCAGCTGCATAACCTGCAAGTTCGTTCGGAGTCTCCAAAATAAACGGCAGCGAACACAAACGGCCATTCGATACAATATTCTGCATAACCTGCATACCGCCACCAAATTCCTCGCTGCCAAGGTATCCCTTGCCGATGCACTCGTGACGATCTTTATGGGCGCCACAAGGGTTCTTCGAATCGTTGATGTGTACGGCATGCAAGCGATCGATACCCACCACGCGGTCGAACTCGTCGAGTACGCCGTCCAGATCATGGATGATGTCGTAGCCGGCATCGCTCACATGGCAGGTGTCCAAACAAACGCCCAGCTTATCGGACAGCTCTGGGCACTTGGCGGCAACGCCCTCGATAATGCACGCCAGTTCTTCAAAGCTACGGCCCACCTCGGTGCCCTTGCCTGCCATGGTCTCAAGCAATACCGTCGTCTGCTGTCCCTCAAACATCACCTGGCACAGCGTGTCGACAATCATCTGAATGCCGACGTCTGCCCCCTGTCCCACATGCGCACCGGGATGAAAATTGTAGTAGTTGCCGGGCAGCGCTTCCATGCGCTGCAGATCCTCGGCCATGGCCTCCAGGGCAAACTCGCGCGCCCGCTCCTTAGCGGAGCAGGGGTTATAGGTATACGGGGCATGAGCCACGAGCGGGCCAAAGTCGTTTTGCTCCATAAGCTCGCGCAGGGCCGCCACGTCATCCATGTCAAGGTCTTTTGCCTTGCCACCGCGCGGGTTGCGCGTAAAGAACGCAAAGGTATTGGCGCCAATGGACAACGCCGTCTCCCCCATCGCCCGATAGCCCTTCGTCGTCGAAAGATGACATCCGATTGTCAGCATCTCCAGCTCCCCCTCATCAGTTGCGGTGAAATACGGTCTATTGGTGCCCTATTTTGGCGCAAACAGACCGTATTCCACCGCAAGTTATAAAAGGGGCATCAAGAGCAAAGGCCTCCAGGCATTCCAAGCGCTGGCGCCATGCCCCCACGCCCTAAAGTTTCAAGCGAATCGCATCGATGATGTGCGCACAGCGCTGTGTGGCGGCTAGGCACATGATGGGGCTTTCGAGTTTCCCCGCCTGAATGAGCTGCGTCGCATGCGACGCCTCACCGTAAAAATCATCGACTTCAAATGGTGCATCGATTTCGAGTACTCGACCGTCGGAATACTTCACATGAGCGAGCTCGGGGCGATGGAGCCGCTCGATTTCCAACGAGCCCCGCTCACAGGCAATCGTTAAGCGGCTTTCATATGTTGCTTCGCCGTCGCACACCATATGAATGGGTATACCGCCGACGCTCATATGGATCTCGTCGGCCCAATCGACGCGACCGCCCGATACGTCACGCCAGCGAACTTCACGGGACGAAACCTCGCAAGCGCCCGCGAGCAAATCCTCAAACCAACCGACCGCATAGCAGCCCATGTCATATAGACAGCCGCCCTGCAACGGATCAAGCAGATAGCCCGAAGGAGACTCGCCGTAATCGAGCTTTTGCACGCTTTCAATCGAGACAATACGGCCAAGCTCACCCGACGCAAACAAGTCCTTCACGCGAGTGCGCATCGGGCAAAACCGATTCTTCATCGCCTCCATAAACAGCACGCCGCACTCGCGAGAGGTGGAGGCAATCGAGAGAGCCTCTTCCTCACTCAAAACGGCCGGCTTTTCGCACAGCACGGCCTTTCCGGCACGCAGCGCGCGACAGGCCCAACGCGTATGCATGCCATGCGGAAGAGCCAAGTAGATTGCGTCGACATCGGGGTCGGCAATCAGCGCGTCATAAGCCGCATCGCCGTTATCGTCGACCGAGGCATGGCCATGGGCAGCATCGATCGAAAACGCTTGGCAAAATTCCTCGACATGTGCAGGAGTGCGGCCGGCCGCAGCCACCAGCCGTGCCCCGTCGACCTTCTTGAGCGACGAAGCAAATCGATGAGAGATGTGCCCAGCGCCCAAAATGCCCCAACGGACCTCACGCGAATCATTGCGTAAGCCTCGGTCACCCACGATAGCCTCCCATCAGTTGCGGCAAAAAAGTTCCTGCTATCGCCCTATTCTGCCGCAAACAGGGACTATTCCATCACAAGATATAAAAGGGTCATGAGGAGCGAGTTTTGCCGAAGGCCTTAAGCACTGCCGTCACGGGGCCAGGCTGGAAACGTCGGCGCACGTCATCGAGACGCTCGGGGATATCGATATGCTGTGGGCAGTGGCGCGCGCATTTGCCGCACTTGACGCAATTGCTCACCAGCTTGGCCTCGCTTGTGCGCACCGCGCTCGCCGTAAAGTACTGCGATAGACCCGTAAACCAGCTGTGCGCATAGCTTGCGTTGTAGGCGGCAAAACATCCAGGGATATTGATGCCTTTAGGGCACGGCATGCAATAGCCGCATCCCGTGCAGGGCACGCGATTCGATTTTTCAAACTCATCCAGCACGTGCGCGATCGTGTCGAGCTGGTTGGCAGTCATCGAATCCGGCAGGGCCCGATCGGCCAACACCGCGTTCTCATCCACCTGCGCGATATCGGTCATACCCGAAAGCAGCATCGTCACCTGAGGATGATTCCAGACCCACGAAAGACCCCAGGCGGCAGGAGTGCGCAAATGCGGGTCACGGGCACTATCGAGCACAGCGCGGGCCCGTGGCGGCAGCTTGCCCGCTAAACGCCCGCCCAGCAGTGGCTCCATCACAAACACCGCGAAGCCTCGCTCGGCGGCGGCCATGAGCCCCGCTGTTCCCGCCTGATATCGCTCTCCAGCGTAATTGTACTGGATCTGGCAAAAGTCCCACTCATATGCATCGAGCATCGTCAGGAAATCCGCCGCGCTGCCGTGGTACGAAAAACCAATCTGGCGAATGCGCCCCGCCGCCTTTTGACGCGCGATCCAGTCCTCGATGCCCAACGCCACCACACGTTCCCACTGGGCGGGCGAGGTAATGTTGTGCATGAGGTAATAGTCGATATGGTCGGTCCGCAGGCGGCGCAGTTGCTCGTCGAAGAACCGGTCGAAATCCTCCGCGCATTTGCACGAAGCATGCGGCAGCTTGGTTGCGAGCAAAACCTGGTCGCGCAAGCCCAGGCGCTCAAGCGACGCACCCACACAAGCCTCGTTGCCGGGATAGAGATAGGCCGTGTCCAGGTAGTTAATCCCCTGCTCCACCGCACGGGAGATGATGGCGTCGGCAGTCTTCGCATCCGGGCGTCCCGGCGCACCGGGAAACCTCATGCAGCCCAGCCCCAACGCCGAGATACGGTTGCCGCTTTTGGGGTCAACGCGATATTGCACGGCCCCTCCCCTCCCATCGAAGCCCTGACAAGGCGAAACAAACCCGTCACGTCATCGAAACACATCGGAATCGCAATTGAGAACGTATCGTAACGCAGCAGAAATCAGGCCGTCACGGCACCGCTTTAACATCAGCAAAAAGCCCGATGAAAGGAGCCGGGCATGACCACGCGCATGTCTTTGCGGTCTGCCCTGCAGCGTAGCGTCCAGGCAAACGTTTCTTTTTTATAACAGCCGCCCCGCGCACCCACCAATCACCCTGGCAGCATACAATCCATCAGGCGCCCCTTACGCGGGCGCCTTTTACAGGGGGAGATGATTCACATGCAGATCAACAAGGTCGCTTTTATCGGCAAGGGCGGCGTCGGCCTGCTCTACGGCAGCATGATTGCCAAGGCCCTCGGCAATGACGCCGTCGAATACGTTATGGATGACACCCGTTTTGAGCGTCACGCGGGCGATGCGCTCACTGTCAACGGCAAGCCCTGCGATCTCACGTCCGTCCGCGCCAGCGAGGCGACGCCCGCCGATCTGGTCATCCTGACAGTCAAGACCACCGGTCTCGACCAAGCACTCAAGACTATGGAGCGCGTCGTGGGACCCAACACGCTCATCGCCTCGCTATGCAACGGCATTACGAGCGAGCAAAAGATTGCCGAACGCTTTGGCTGGGAGCATACCGTTCTTGGTATCTGCCAGGGCATGGACGCCGTGTTCCTCAACGGCGCGCTCACCTTTACCAATGCGGGCGAGATTCGCTTTGGCGCGGCAGCGGGCACCGACCCCGCGACTGTCGCCGCTATCGACGAGCTCTATACGCGCTGCGGCATCGCCCATACCGTCGAGGACGACATCGCCCACCGCATGTGGGCCAAACTCATGCTCAACGACGGCATCAACCAGACCTGCATGGCCTACGGCGGGACCTACGGAAGCGCCACGGAGCCGGGCTCCGAGCAGCGTCGCTGCTTTGTTTCCGCCATGCGCGAAACGCTTGCGGTCGCCAACGCCGAGGGCGTTGAGCTGACCGAGACAGACCTGACGCAAATGGTGCACCTCATCGAGGGAATCGACCCCGCCGGTATGCCCTCGATGGCTCAAGACCGCATCGCAAGGCGCAAAACCGAGGTTGATGAGTTCGCGGGCACCATCTGCCGCCTCGCAGCCAAACACGATATCCAGGCACCGCAAAACGAGTGGCTCTATCGGCGCATCCGCGATATCGAGAAAAGCTGGTAGCGTCAACGCGCCGCATTCAACAGCCTTAACAGCAAAACCGCCGCAAGGAGCACTCCCCTTACGGCGGCTTTCATCTTCGTCTATGACCGGCGGTCAATCTCACAACAGCTAGCGTTGCGACTCCGGAACCTCGTCCTCATCGTCGCGACAAAGGACAACACCGGCGCTTCCCAGCAGCGTGGCCGCGATCAGCACGCCGACCACGATAGGAGCAGCCCCGCATGTCCCCTGCATGCCCGCGACGAGCGCGGCCGTGGGACCAAGGCAGCCAAGCATCAACGCGACGGCGGCAACGGTAATATCTCGAGCATTCACAAGACCACTTCCTCCAAGAGAAAGACCTTATTTCTCAAGAACCAGTGTGCCCCGCATCCATACGCCCAGCGTACCGCCACGGTAAGGGCTCTGTTAACTCAAACGCATACATAGAACGGACGTCCTTACGTTGCCCTAAAGCTCGGTAAAGACGCCCGTCCGCCAAATATCCGTGATGCAGAAAAATTACCAACCGGTGTAGTAGTCGGTGGTTCCGGCAGCGCAGCCGGAGTCATAGACCTTGCAATCACCCTTGGAGCCCGTAAAGGTCGAGCCCTGGGCCATATCGCCCGCGGCGACAACGTAATAGCCGTCGGAATCGCGCCAGAAGCCCTCAGAATCCTGAGTCCATTCGCCCGTGCGATAGTGATAAAGCACATTGCTGCTGTAATAGGTCTCGCGGCGCCCGTTGTAGTTATTGACACCCGCAGAGCGCGTCAGGCCCGATCCGTTCGCGTAGGACGCGGCAGACGCGTAGGACGGAGTGTAACCGGCGTTGTAGTACGAAGCCCGGGCGACCTCGGCAGCCTCCGCCTCGGCGGCAGCCTCGAGCGCTTCGCGCTTGGCATCCTCAAGCGCAGTGCGCAGCTCATCGAGCTCGGTCGACTTGGCGTCGACCTCCCCCATCGTCAACAGGCTACCCGCGCCGTCGATACAACCCTGCAGCACAGCGCGCTCGTCATCCGTGGCATAGTCACCGTACATGTTCATGATAATCTGAGCGCGCATCTCCAGGGAATCGCGCTTGGCCTCCATCGAGGCGTTCCACTCCTGCATGGAACCATAACCATCGCCGCGATAGTCAACGGGCTGTACCAGCGTCGTCTCGGACGGCGTAGATCCAACCGTATCGGACAGTGTTGCGGCGTGGGCATCAGTTGCACCGGCGCCCGCCAAAAGTGCCACGGTCAGAGCGGCGGAAAGGGCGGCGGCTTTCGGTTTTCGTGAATCGATCCTCATGTAGCTGGAAACCTCCGTAGTGCGTTTTTGCTGCGTTTGAGCTGCGTGTGATTCGATCGCGCTGCATAGTACCCCGAGCAAATCGCGACCTGCGGTTTTACTCAAAAGGCGCACGTCAATTGCGTAAAACTCACATCCTCTCAACAGGAGTTTTCCACAACTCGAATGCATAAAGCGTGTCAAAAACCCTGTTTTTGCGCCCTCTCTATGCAAAAAAGACGCCTATGCAACCATTGTTCGCACAGGCGCCTTGAGCAGGCATTTTATGCAGTTATACCTATCGAGTCGCAAGGGGTCCTTGCACAAGTCGCCTTACTCGTCCAGCGCGGCGAAGGCCTGCTTCAGATCCCAAATGATATCCTCGGCGTTCTCGGTACCGATGGAAAGACGGATCGTGGAGGACGTGATGTTCTGCTCGGCGAGCTCCTCGGCAGAGAGCTGGGAGTGCGTGGTGGTAGCCGGGTGCACGACGAGCGACTTGACGTCGGCCACGTTGGCGAGCAGCGAGAACACCTGCAGATGATCAATGAACTTCCAGGCGGCCTCCTGGCCACCCTTAATCTCAAAGGTAAAGATCGAGGCACCGCCGTTGGGGAAATATTGCTTGTAGAGCTCATGGTCGGGGTGCTCAGGCAGGCTCGGGTGGTTCACCTTGGCAACATGGGTGTCACCGGTCAGGAACTCAACGACCTTCTTGGTGTTCTCGACATGACGGTCAACGCGCAGCGACAGAGTCTCTGTGCCCTGGAGCAGGACCCAGGCGTTGAACGGGCTGATGCAGGCACCCTCGTCACGCAGAAGGATAGCGCGGACATAGGTTGCGAAGGCGGCGGGACCGGCAGCCTCGGCAAACGAAACGCCGTGGTAGGAGGGGTTGGGCTCAGCGATCTGGGCGTACTTACCGCTCGCCTTCCAGTCAAAGTTACCGCCGTCGACGATCACACCGCCCAGCGAGGTGCCGTGGCCGCCGATGAACTTGGTTGCGGAGTGGACGACGATGTTGGCACCATGCTCCAGCGGACGGAACAGATACGGGGTGCCAAAGGTGTTGTCGACGACAACCGGCAGACCGTGCTTCTTGGCTATCTCGGAGATGGCGTCGATGTTGGGGATGTCGGAGTTGGGGTTGCCGAGCGTCTCGAGATAGATGACCGTGGTGTTGTCCTTGATGGCCCCCTCGACCTCTTCCAGGTTATGAGCGTCGACAAACGTGGTCTCGACGCCAAACTGGGAGAGCGTATGCTCCAGCAGGTTGTAGGAGCCACCGTAGATGGTCTTCTGAGCCACCACGTGGTCACCGGCCTGGGCAAGAGCCTGCAGGGTATAGGTGATGGCAGCAGCACCGGAGGCGACGGCGAGACCTGCCACGCCACCCTCGAGTGCGGCGATACGGTCCTCGAAGACGCCCTGGGTGGAGTTGGTCAGACGGCCGTAGATGTTACCGGCGTCGGCAAGACCAAAGCGGTCGGCGGCGTGCTGGGAGTTGCGGAACACATAGCTCGTGGTCTGGTAGATAGGCACGGCGCGGGAGTCGGATGCAGGATCGGCACTCTCCTGGCCAACGTGAAGCTGCAGGGTATCGAAACCAAAGGCGTGCTCGGGGTTGTTGATGAACTGGCTCATGATGATCTCCTTGATCGAACAAAAGTAAATAAAAAGAGAGAAGTAAGTCGCTGTCTCCTGATCACGCCGACGGGCGCAAACAGGAGCCCGGCATTCGTCTTAGTAAGCAGTTCATATGCGGTCCTCCTTTTGACATCCCGGTTCCGTGGTCGGCTTAATTACCTACCGCCTTTGTGTGTTTTGAATAGTACGAGCATCGTCTCCCCGGGTCAATCACTTAAAAGCGCTAACCTGTTATCGGTTTTGTAGATAACACTCGAAAGGATGGGCGCCGATGACCCTCCAGCAGCTTCGCTTTTTGATCGCCGTTGCAGAGTCCGGTTCGATCAACGCCGCAGCCCAGCGCCTCTATACGGCACAGTCCAATATCTCCAATGCCGTCAAAAGCCTAGAGCAGGAACTTCATATCGAAATCTTTACGCGCTCTAGCCGCGGTGTTGCACTCACCAACGACGGCACCGAGCTTTTGGGTTATGCACGCCAGGTCGTAGAGCAGGCCGACATGCTCGAGGCCCGCTACGAGGACGGCGGTACACCTCAGGCCCGCCTTGCCATCTCAGCCCAACACTACGCGTTTTCGGTCGAGGCCTTTGTCAACGTCGTCGAGCGCTGCCGCGACAGCAAGTTCGAGTTCATCATGCGCGAGACCACCACAGCGCAGATTATCGACGACGTGCGCGCGTTTCGCAGCGACATCGGCATCCTCTATCTGGATGACTTTAATACCCGTGTCTTGCAGAAGGCCTTTACCGATGCCCGAGCGAGCTTTCATCCCCTCTTTGATGCAAAAGTCCACGTGTTCGTGAGCGAGCGCCACCCGCTCGCACGCCGCTCGCAGCTGTCCCTTGCCGACCTTACGCCCTATACGCGCTACAGCTTTGAGCAGGGAACCTCAAACTCCTTCTATTACGCCGAGGAGCCGTTTAGCTACATCCCCTGCGATCGCAACATTCGAGTCTCTGACCGCGGCACGCTCACCAACCTGCTGATCACCTCGAACGGCTACACGCTCTCCACCGGCGTGCTCTCAAACGAAATGCAATGGGGCATGGCATCGATTCCGCTGGCAGATGCCCCGACGATGCACGTAGGCTATATCATGCACGATGAACGCAAGCCCTCTCCCCTGTTGCAGCAATACCTCGACGAGCTCGACCGCATCATCCAAGAAAACCAGCCATCAGAGGACGGGGTAGATATGGTAGATTGCTAGCCCTCGGCGAACGCGGCGCTACAATGGTCACTCACACGAAACGTACCCAACGAAAGGAACCATGTGAAGGTCATCATCTATACCGACGGCTCGGCCCGATCAAATCCGGGACGCGGCGGCTACGGCGCCGTGCTCAAATACACCAACCCCGCCGGCAAGACCTTCACCTCCGAGCTTTCGCGCGGCTACGCCAAGACCACCAACAACCGCATGGAGCTCATGGCGGTCATCGTGGCACTCGAGGCGCTCAACCGCCCCTGCGACGTCGAAGTCCATTCCGATTCGCAGTACGTCGTCAACGCCTTTAACAAGCACTGGATCGACGGCTGGAAAAAGCGCGGATGGAAAACCGCCAACAAGCAGCCCGTTAAGAACCGCGATCTGTGGGAGCGCCTACTCACCGCCAAAAGCAAGCACAAGGTTGAGTTCATCTGGGTTAAGGGTCACGCCGGCCACGAGCTCAACGAGCGCTGCGATGAGCTTGCCACCACGGCGGCCGACGGCAGCAACCTCGATATCGACACCGGCTTTAACGAGAGCGACCTGTAACGGCGTTTTCGCACGCTTTTGTGTCCTCCCGCGCTACACTCGTCCTGTAGGCCAAACAACGCAAGGGGGACACATGCTGCGTATAGCGACCATCGGCACATCCATGATTACCGACGACTTTATCCAAGTCGTCAACGCCAACGACCAAGCCGCGTTTGTGGGCACGCTCTCGCGCGATGCCAATCGCGGTGCTGCCTTTACCGCCGAGCGCGGTGGCGAGCGTAACTTCACCGCACTTGATGAGCTCGCGTCCGCCGCCGACGTCGACGCCGTCTATATCGGCAGCCCTAACGCACTTCACTACGAGCAGGCCCTTGCCTGCATCGCCGGTGGCAAGCACGTCATCGTCGAGAAACCCTTCTGCGCCACCGAAGCGCAGGCGCTGGAAGTCTTCCGCGCTGCCGAGGCAGCAGGTGTCGTGGCCCTCGAGGCCATGCGTCCCCTCCACGATCACGCCTTCCACGCCATCGAGGACGCCCTGGGCGAGATCGCCCCCATCCGCCGTGCCTCATTGCGCTTTGGCAAGTATTCCTCGCGCTACAACGAGATTCTCGCGGGACGCGCCACCAATATCTTCGACTGCAATATGGCATCGGGTTCCCTCATGGACATTGGCGTCTACGCCGTCGAGCCCATGGTCGAGATTTTCGGCATGCCCTCCGGCCTTACGAGCATGACTACTCTGCTCGACCCCACCACGCGACAGCTCACGCACGGCCCCATCGACGGCTGCGGTTCCATCCTCGCCAGCTATGGCGGAGGCCGCATCTCCGTCGAGCTCGCACACTCCAAAATTACGAATGACCTGCTGCCCTCGCAGATCGAAGGCGAGCGTGGCACTATCCAGATCGACCATCTGTCCACGCCCCGCAACGTCCGCATCGACTATCGCGGCGATGTCGTACGCGGCTCGGCGACCGAGGCACCGCGCGAACAGGGCGACAACGGCCGCGTGCTCGACCTACCCAAATCGAGCAACACTATGGAATACGAACTCACAGACTTTATCACCGCCATCGGCGGCATCGATAACGTTAAGGAAGAGATTTGGGAGACCCCGGCGGGACGCCACGAGCTTGGCCACTACCGCGATGTCACACTCGTCTCACTGCGCATCATGGATGCCGTGCGCCAGCAGGCCGGCATAACCTTCCCAGCCGACGCAGGCAAGCAGGCATAGCTATGGGTCTCTTCGATACGTTCTTCTCCAGCGTCACCGGCGGCAGTCGAGAGCCTCAAAAACCATCAAACGTCGAGCTCGAGCTGCGCCGCAGGCTTACTGTGCTCGCAAGCGACGAGGCCACTCAAGACACTCCCCTGCGCTATTTCCTGCGCTGGGCGGGGCAAGTCCAGGGCGTTGGCTTTCGCTTTACCAACACCAACCTCGCGCAGGCACGCGCGCTCACCGGCTGGGTGCGTAACATGGAAGACGGCTCAGTCGAGATGGAGATACAGGGGGCTCCGGCAAATATCCTATCTCATCTCGAGGCGCTTCATGCCTCCTACGAGCGTATGGGAACGCGTTTTCGCCTCGTAGACGCCCAGGCCCGAGCCCCACTTGCCAATGAAGACGGTTTCACGCCTCGTTATTAGTATTGTGTGCTAAATACGGTATCATTTACCTACGACCGTTGATAGAAAAGAGGCGAGGCGCATGGCGGTGCAAAGAAGGAATACCAGGCAGCGAAAGCTGGTTCTTGACGCCGTGCGCCAAAGCTATAACCATCCCACCGCCGACGAAATCTACAACGTCGTGCGCGCGCAGGATGACAAAATCAGCCGCGGCACGGTCTACCGCAACCTCAATCTCTTGGCCGACGCCGGCGAGATTCTCTCCATCAAGACGCCGGGCGGCAGCCGCTTCGATCGCACGATCGAGCCGCATGCGCATATCATCTGCACCTCGTGCAGCCGCGTCATCGACGTACCGCTCCCCTTCGATGCCCAACTCGACGCCAAGGCATCCGAGCAAATCGGCTGGCACGTCACGTCGCACTACACCATCTTCGAGGGTCTCTGCCCCGACTGCCGGTAGATGTTCGGGACATGCCTTAAAATCCACCTTTCTGCACTCTGCAGCAAAAAGAGATTCCTAGGCATGCCACATATATCTACTCGGCGAGCAGGCGGCGCAGTTCTTCTTCGACCGTGCGCACGTAGCGGACGCGGTCGTTGATGCCACGCATAGAGGGATTGCAGCTCTCCATTAGATAAGGATGGCCCACGACGTTGAGCATGTCGCGGTCGTTTTCGTTATCGCCAAACGCCATCATCTCGTCGGGCGAAATTCCCAGGGCACGACCGTAATCGGCAAGCGCGGAACCCTTGCCCGAACCAAAGCCGATAAAGTCCGTCCACTCGGTTCCCGACGTCATCACGTCGACACGGTCGCTAAAGAGGCGCTCAAAATACTCCAGGGCCGCCGGCTGATCCACCTCGGGCGTCTGGAAGGCAATCTTAATGACGTCCTCGTCGATGTCCTCAGGACGGTCGACCACCGCCACATCGCAGTGGACCTCATAGCGCAAATGGTCGACGAACGCATCGTTGCCGCTCATGGTGTAGAGGTGTCCCTCACACGAAAGGGTCACGTCGGCATGGGGATACGCAACCACGGCATTCGCGATATCCATAGCAAGGCTACGCTCCATGGAACGCTTGACAACGGCACGCCCCTCGTTCATCACTAGGGCTCCGTTTTCGCATACATAGGCGAGCTCATCGGCCACCGGGGCAAACAGGTAGCGCAAGCTCGCATATTGACGACCGCTCGCCGGCATAAACACGATGCCGCGACGATGCAGTTCATCGATGAGCTCAAAGGCCTCGGAACGCGGCTCGTGCTCCCCCGGATGCAGCAACGTGCCGTCCAAATCGCATGCAATCAGCTTGATTCCCTCAAGACCCATATGCTTCCCCAAAGCCTCCTATCAACAGCAAGACGGACCTTGATTGGTCGCCCCTCAAAGCCCGCCTTGCGTATACACGCGCTTAGCCGCGCGTCTTTTTTACGATGGTAAAGTCGGGAGCCATGCTCACGACGGCATCCGCCGCACTCGACGCAAAGCGCCGGTCCGCATCGAGTTCACGGGTAACCACCGAGAGCCGAACGCCCTCGACGCCCCGGAGCATGCGGCCCAAAACAGGCTGCACCGGCGTATACATGCGCACGGTATACTCGTCCGAATCGCCTCGGAAAAGCGGCGCGTGCATATTGCCGATCTCCCAACACGCACGCGCGAGCGCAATCGGGTCCATGCGGTCAACTTCGACCAAATAAACCTCGGCACTGCGCAGGCGCACGACAACCGCCACGGGCACCATGCCCGAACGGTCGATGGCGAGCACGTCGCCGTCGGTAAAACGACCGCCGTCGGCAGCATCCAGCCGAACATCGACCGTGCGCCCCAGCTCCGTCACGCCCACAAGCGCGCATACATCAGCCTGGTCCCAATCGAGCAGCAGCTCGTCAACTTCAAAGACGCCGCCCAACTTCCGGCGAAGCAGGAGTTCATAGGACGGATCGTTGAGATTTCCCAAGCATGTCGTCGAAACCAAGCGTTCAGGCATACTCTAACCCTCGACCTCAACGAGCTCGATATCAAAGTTGAGGTCCTTGCCGGCCAGCTCGTGGTTGGCGTCGAGCGTCACGGCCTCGGGCGTTACGTCTATGACCACGGCGGGGACGGGCATGCCGCTCGGCGTGGACAGGAAAAGCTTCATGCCCTTCTCGATCTGCTCGATGTTGGGAACCTGTTCGGCCGGGAAGGTAATAACCATCTCGGGGTTGTGCTCGCCGTAGGCATCGGCAGCAGGAATGTGCACGGTCTTCTTCTCGCCCACCTGCATGTCGACAACAGCGGCGTCGAAGCCCTTGATCATCTGACCGGCGCCGCAGGTGAACTCCAGCGGCTCGCCGCGATCGTAGGAGCTATCGAACTGCGTGCCGTCGTCGAGCGTGCCGCGATAATGAGTCTTGACCTTCTTGCCCTGGTTGGACATGGTAACCTCCGTGATAAGGGCGGCGCACAACGCGGGCCGCCGTGAACATATGGCGCTAACTATACCCTAGTCATACAATTCAAAGACAGTTTGCAAAGAAACGCTGCAACCGGAGGAACCATGGCATATCCCGTATTTGACCTACACTGCGACACCGCCGACCGCATCGGCTGGGCCACGCTCGATCTCGACCTGCGCTTTACCGCCGGCACCGACGGTTATTTCCCCGGCGACGAAACGCATCCGCAAGATTTCGACCTCATCGAGGGCAACGCCTGCGCCATCTCGCTCGCAAAGATCGGCAACACGCCGTGGGCACAGTGCTTCGCCACGTTTGTCCCCGATGAGATTCCCACCGCCCACGCTGCGCGCTTCCAGGCGCAGATCATGGCGCACATGAGCGGCCAGGCAATGCTCAACCACGACCGCATGGTCAACGTACGCAGCGCGGCAGACATTCGCCCTGCGCTCAAGGACGGCAAGGTCGCTTGCATCCACACCATCGAAAACGCGACGTTCTTTGCCGAAGACCCCGCGCTGATCGAGGTGCTCAAGAGCCTGGGCGTACTCATGTCATCACTCAGCTGGAACGCGCAGGGACCGCTCGCGAGCGGCCACGACACCCACGCCGGCCTCACCGCCGCCGGCATCGAGGCGCTTACGCAGATGGAGCACGCCGGCATGGTACTTGACGTCTCCCACCTCAACGATGAGTGCTTTGACGAGGTCGCCGCCCGCGCCACGCGTCCCTTCGTCGCCAGCCACTCCAACTCCCGTGCGGTTTGCGGCGCCAAACGCAACCTTACCGACGACCAGTTCCGCACCATTCGCGACATGGGTGGCATCGTTGGCCTCAACTACTGCAGCGAGTTCCTTTCCAACGACGCAACCGACAAGACCGCCGCAGACGTCACCTTCGACCAGCTGGCGGCACATATCGAGCACTGGCTCGACCTGGGCGGCGAGGACGTCATCGCGCTCGGCGGCGACTGGGACGGCGCCACTGTGCCCGCTTTCCTCTCCGATGCCAGCAAGATGCCCGAGTTCCAGAACATGCTTTCCAAGCATTTTGGCAAGACCGTGATGCAAAAGCTCTGCAGCGACAACGCGCTTGCCTTCTTCGAGCGTTATTAATTTCACATCCCTTGAGCGGGCCGGCATGCCGAACGGTCGACATGCCGGCCCGTCCCCAATCTGAAGGACCGCTTTTGACGCAGCAGTTTACGATTTCCGTATCCCGACCGGATGGGACGCCCATCCCCGTCGTAGTTACCAAAAAGCGCGTCAAGAACTTCAACCTACGCGTCACATCGAGTGGTGAGGTCCACGCCAGTGCACCGCTCGGCGCCAGCCGCGAGCGCATCGAAGCGTTTGTAAAGCGCAACAGTGCCTGGATTGTCAACCGACTTGCCCAGCGTGAGCGACGTCAGGCGACGGCGCGAGAGCCGCTCAGTCCCTCGTCCATCATTGCACTTTGGGGCAAGCCCATCACGGTACAGGATGCGCTCGATCACAACTTTGCATCACCCGCACCGCGACCCAAACAGGCCACCTTCGCAAGTTTTATGGGTACCGATAAATCGGATGAAAGCCCACAGACCAAGCGGCACGCAATCCTCGACGGCCTAACGTCCGGTGAGCTCCAAGCCCACATCGACCAGCTCTATACGTCCGAAGTCACATCGGCGCTGCGCGATATGGTGCACGCATACGAAATCGCAATGGGTGTCGCCGTTTCTCGCGTTTCCGTACGCAGCATGAAAACGCGTTGGGGCTCATGCACTCCCAAATCCGGCGCCATTCGCATCGCACGCGAACTTGCCGCCTATCCCATCGAATGCCTCGACATGGTTGTCGCCCACGAGCTCGTCCACTTGCTCGAGCCAAGCCACAACCAGCGGTTCCACGTCCTGCTCGACACATACTGCCCCAACAATAGAGCACTGTCCCAGCGGCTCAAGCAGCCACCCATAGAGACATATTAGTACCGGTTAGCGCACGCGCTCGATCTCGACACCGCAGCTTGCCAGGGGAAGACCGACGGGCGCCCAAGGCTTATCGAGCTTGATGCGCACACCAAGCAGCGAGGGATAACGGCGCAGCAGCATCTGGGCCGTACCCTCAGCTGCCGCCTCGATGAGCCTAAACGTATGCTCGCGCAGATAGCCATCGACATCGTGGCACACCGAGCCGTAGTCAATCGAGGCGTCCAGGTTATCGTGCTCCCCCGCAGCGCGCAGGTCGGCATAGAGCACCAAGGACACGATGAACTTCTGGCCCAGCGCGTTCTCCTCGGGATACACACCATGGTTGGCAAAAACCTCAAGCCCGTCAATGACAATACGGTCGGCATGGCGCAGATCGTCATAGCTCACGTGGGGCACCGCCGTTGCGGTGGATATTTCGCCCCTGCCACGGCGGGCGAGCTCGGCGCCTTCAGTCTTGGTTGCATTCTCGGGCAGCTTTTTGTTACTCATCGCGATCGTCTCCTTCGTTTAGAACCCCGACCGCGCAAACTAACTACACGCGAATCGACAGGTTCTTTTTATCATCGCTCCAGTTGCAAGCATTGCGCGCGGGGCATGCGAAGCAGGCGCGCGTGGCCTTGTCGGCCGCATAGAGCAGACGCTCAAGCGGTTGGCTGTTCACGCGCAGCTTTCGATGGCCCAGAATGGCCGTCTTAATGGCTGCGGCATCGGCCGGCTCAAACGCCACGTCATCGGGCATGCCGCCGAGAATTGCATCAGCGACGCGCTCGCTTGCAACATCATGGGATATACCCGATTCATACTGTTCATCTTTGCCGATATCGTGAAGAAGTGCCGTGGCGTAGATGACCTCGCGGTCAAATTCGAGCTGCTCCTCGAGATTCTTGATCCACATAATGCGAGCGACATCGAGCAGATGGTCAATACCGTGGCGGCAGAAGATGCGCCCCGATTCCAACTGCGCAATGTTGCCCAGGTGCCGCCGAAACAGCCCGTTGGCACAAATGTAATCAATGCGAGGCATGGCACCAAAGGGGGCCAGGCCCGAAGCCATGAAGCCGCGACGCGACGTCCCCTCATCGGTCTTCGATGTAAAGTCGTTGACGACCCTCATGCTATCGGCCCAGCATCCTAAAGAACCGCTCCTCGAGCGCGGGATCGGTCTCAAAGACGCCGCGGCGAGCGAGCGTCACGGTCTTGGTGCCGGGCTTTTGCACGCCGCGCATGGTCATGCACATATGCTCAGCCTCCATGAGCACAATCGCTCCCTGGGGAGCGAGATAATCCATGAGAGCGTCGGCAACCTGCGCACACAGCTGCTCCTGCAGCTGCAGACGACGGGCATAGACTTCAACCGTGCGAGCGAGCTTAGACAGACCCGCCACGCGACCGTTAGGGATATAGCCGATCGCAGCCTTGCCATAAAACGGCAGCAGATGATGCTCGCACAGCGAGTAAAACGTGATGTCGCGCTCGATAACCAAGTCGTTCGAGGCGACGGCAAAGGTTTTGGACAGGTGCTCTTCGGCACTCTGGTCCATACCGCCGGCGATCTCACCATACATACGGGCAACGCGCGCCGGGGTCTCCAGCAGGCCCTCACGAGTTGGGTCCTCGCCTATGCCCTCAAGCAACAGCTTAATGGCGGCCTCGACTTTTTCCTGATCGACCATCTGGGCCTCACTTTTCCGATTTTGCGTTCGCGCTATGGTACCACGCTCTTCGGCATCGACCACAAGCTACATAGTATGGGTCGAATAGACCGGATCATCACGCCAAAGTTCAACCGCATCACAAAGCACAACGCCCTCGCGCTCAGCACGGTCGCGCGTAGCGTTCATATCGATTACACGCTGGTTACTCGAGCCCCTAAAGCGCAATGAGATATCGTACAGATCCTGAACAAACGGGCCATCCACCAACATATCGAGGCAGGCAAGGATACGGTCCGTGACCTCGGTATGGTGACGACCACCCGGCATAAGCTCCTCGAGCACGTCGCCGGTAAAACACCAAATGGTCTTTCCTGACCCCGCAGGATAAGCGGCACGAACGCGCTCGACAAACTCAACGAGTCCCGCCTGATTCTCGGGCTCCATAGGTTCGCCGCCCAGAATCGTCAGGCCGTCAATAAAGGGATGATCGAGGCTCTCGATAATCTTGTCCTCGACGGCACGATCGAACGGCTCGCCCGCAGCAAAGTCCCACGCGACAGAGTTAAAGCAGTTCTTGCACCCACGACGGCACCCGCTCACAAACAGAGAAGTACGAACGCCTTCTCCATCAGCAATGTCGAAATACTTAATGTTCGCGTAGTTCATAGGTAACTCTCCCGGGAGGTCGGGACATATCATCCCGTCCTCAAACATTCTCGGCCTTCGGCCTGCGAAACTGCGGGCGGGACGATATGTCCCGGCCTCATGCAAAGGGTAACTCAATGAACGAAGCGAACATCGAGTATAGGGTTCGAGGTCCAATAAAAACTTTGTTGCAGCTCAACCGCTATCGCAAGTAAATCGCAGCTGCAGCTCGAATTATTTCCGCTAAGAACTTCGAGGAGCGAGCAGGCCGCGCGCTGCATCTCAGCTACGTCAACTTGGCTGAACCGAGAGGGCCGCTTGGGCATTTGCTCGATATGAGTTCCGCACGCAAAGAAGGCCACTTAATGTGGCCTTCGTCTTGCGCAGGACTGTCCGAAATAGCGAGCAAATGCCCAAGCGGCCCTCTCGGTTCAGCCCCGGAGCGGTATTAGAGATGCAGCACGCGGTCGCGGATCTCCTCGGTTCGGCCCTGGTTCCAGAATTGAGTACCGATGTAGCCGCACGTACGACGGGCGACGTTCATCTTCTCCTGATCGCGGTTGCCGCAGTTGGGGCACTCCCACACCAGCTTGCCGTCATCCTCGACAATCTTGATCTCGCCGTCGTAACCGCACACCTGGCAATAATCGCTCTTGGTGTTGAGCTCGGCGTACATGATGTTGTCGTAGATGTACTGCATCACGCGAATGACAGCCTTGAGGTTGTCCTGCATGTTGGGAACCTCAACGTAGGAGATAGCACCGCCCGGCGAAAGCTGCTGAAACATGCCCTCGAACTTGAGCTTATCGAAAGCATCAATCTCCTCAGACACATGGACGTGATAGCTGTTGGTGATGTAGCCCTTGTCCGTCACGCCCGGGATGATGCCAAAACGACGCTGCAGGCACTTGGCGAACTTGTAGGTCGTCGACTCAAGCGGGGTACCGTACAGCGAGAAGTCAATATCGCTTTCGGCCTTCCACTCCGCGCACTTGTCGTTCATGCGCTGCATGACAGCCATGGCAAAGGGCGTGCCCTCCTTCTCGGTGTGGCTGTGGCCCGTCATGTACTTGACGCACTCATACAGGCCGGCATAACCCAGACTAATGGTGGAGTAACCGCCCACGAGCAGCTTGTCGATCGTCTCGCCCTTCTTCAGGCGGGCGAGGGCACCGTACTGCCAAAGAATCGGTGCGGCATCCGAAAGCGTACCCATCAGACGCTCATGACGGCACAGCAGGGCGCGGTGGCACAGCTCAAGGCGCTCGTCGAAGATCTTCCAGAACTTATCCATGTCCTGATGCGAGCTCAGCGCGACATCGGGCAGGTTGATGGTCACAACGCCCTGGTTAAAGCGACCGTAGTACTTGGGCTTGTTCGGGTCATAGTTCAGCGCGTTGGCCACGTTGTTAAATCCGTTACCGGAGCGGTCGGGCGTCAGGAAGCTGCGGCAACCCATGCAGGTATAGCAATCGCCGTTGCCGGCGGTCTCGCCCTTAGACAGCTTGAGCTCGCGCATCTTCTTCTCGGAGATGTAATCGGGCACCATACGCTTGGCAGTGCACTTGGCAGCCAGCTGGGTCAGGTAGAAGTACGGGGAATCCTCGTGAACGTTATCGTCCTCGAGCACGTAGATGAGCTTGGGGAACGCCGGGGTGATCCACACGCCGGCTTCGTTCTTAACGCCCTCATAGCGCTGACGAAGCGTCTCCTCCACAATCATGGCAAGGTCGTGCTTCTCCTGGGGCGTACGGGCCTCATTGAGATACATAAAGACCGTCACGAACGGCGCCTGGCCATTCGTGGTCATAAGGGTCACGACCTGATACTGAATCGTCTGAACGCCGCGACGGATCTCGTCACGCAGGCGGTCCTCAACAACCTCGCGGACCTTTTCGGGAGATGCGGAAACGCCGAGCTCCTCGAGCTCGCGGGCGACCTCGCCGCGAATCTTTTGACGGCTCACCTCGACGAACGGGGCAAGATGGGTCAGCGAAATCGACTGGCCACCGTACTGGGAGGAAGCAACCTGGGCGATGATCTGCGTCGCGATGTTGCAGGCGGTCGAGAAGCTGTGCGGCTTCTCAATCAGCGTACCCGAGATAACAGTGCCGTTCTGGAGCATGTCCTCCAGGTTCACCAGATCGCAGTTGTGCATGTGCTGGGCAAAGTAATCCGAATCGTGGAAATGGATCAGGCCCTCATTATGGGCATCCACGATCTCTTGGGGCAGCAGCACACGCTGAGTCAGGTCCTTGGAGATCTCGCCGGCCATGTAGTCACGCTGAACGGAATTGACGGTCGGGTTCTTGTTGGAGTTCTCCTGCTTGACCTCTTCGTTGTTGCACTCGATCAGCGACAGGATCTTGTCATCGGTCGTGTTCTTCTGGCGCTTCAGGCTCTGAACATAGCGATAGATGATGTAGTGGCGGGCAACCTCGTAGCAGTCGAGACGCATGATCTCGTCCTCGACCAAATCCTGAATCTCCTCGACCGAAACAGTGTGGCCCGCGTTCTCGCATGCCTCGGCGACGTTTTGTGCCGCGTAAACCACCTGGCGGTCGGTAAGACGAGAGCTCTCCTCGACCTCCAAGTTTGCGGCACGGATGGCATTGACGATCTTATCGATGTCAAAGACAACCTCGGTGCCGCTGCGCTTGATGATCTTCATCCTCTTGCCTCTTTCGCGTCGTAGTCTCATTGCGCTTCAGAGCCAAACGATGCCCGGCAGGGCGTGCCCCTGTCTTGCGGCGCCGTCGCGCAATCTGTGTTCTCGATAACCATAGTCCCTCATGCGGACAATCCTCGCAGCCAATCAAGGGGCTCAAAGATCTATCCAAATGGGGCGAATAAGGTTCTCGTTCTCTGTCCGCCATCTATCATACGACAAAGAGGCATCTATATCCTGTATTCTTTTTTTAGGTCAAACACAACATATAGTGTTTCAGCAGGTCAAAGCAATTAGTCATTTTGCAGACGCATTAATTATGAGGGGTTCTTGGCAAGTCGGTAAAACGTTACCAACACGGCTACCTGCATGGCAGTTATAAAACCCCCTTAGTCAAGCCGCCGACAAATCCTACCAAAACCAAGCCGCTCACGCCAAAAGAATCCAAAAGATTATGCTTGACCAACATGTTGCGGTCACGGTCGGCCAGAACGTATGCAATCTGCCGGCACCTCTACGGGGACCTTGGATCAATATTTGGTGGCATATTTGACGGCGTGCTTGGTAGCAAAACAAAACAGCCCAGAGGACATAGCCTCTGAGCTGCGAACATTTGGTGGGCGTTAGAAGATTTGAACTTCTGACCTCTTCCGTGTCAGGGAAGCGCTCTCCCCCTGAGCTAAACGCCCAAATGGAGCGGACAACGGGGCTCGAACCCGCGACCCCAACCTTGGCAAGGTTGTGCTCTACCAACTGAGCCATGTCCGCTTACGAGGATTAATCTTACGTGATGCCCGCATCCTATGCAAGAACTTTTTTTAAAAAGTTTTGCAACGCCCTCGCGAACCTCGCGAAGACATCAGCCACCACGGAAGGCGCGGGCAAACGCAATCTCGCCGCAAGAGACCCCTACATCTCACCGAGCATGATCCAGGCAGAGCTGTCCTGCGCGAGTCTGCCGTCTGCAAGCGGTGATGAGGTGAGCAGGACCCTGCCCGCCGGCAGCTCCACGGGTGCTGCGCCGAAGTTCGTCACACACGCCCAGCCGTTGTCGCGGCGATAGGCGATAACGCCGCCCTCGGCGCCCTCGGCACCATCCGCAAGACCGGTGCGCCCGTCAAGATCGAGCCACGCAAGATCGTTGGCGCAGCCGCGCAGCTTGCGCCGAAGCCAGAGGGCGTCACGATAGAGCGCAAGCATCGATGTCGGGTCCGCTTCTTCCCTATCGGCAGCGTAATCGGAAAACCATGCAGGTTGCGGCAGATGGGGCGCCGCATCGGCGTCCGCCGGCGAAAACCCAAACGATCCGCCCTGCGCGGGATCGTCCGCCGCCACCCACGGCAGGGGCACACGGCAGCCGTCGCGCCCCTTCTCACGCTTCGGTCCGCGCGTATTGGTCGCAGTAGGATCTTCGAGTGCAGCCCACGGGATGTCAGCCACCTCAAAAAGGCCGAGCTCCTCACCCTGATACACGTATGCCGAGCCCGGAAGCGCCAGTTCAAGCAAAAGGGCCGCCCGCGCGCGGCGCTCGCCGAGTTCACGGTCCTCGTCATAAGACGACCCGTCGCGTAAGAGCCAGTCGAGCGCAATCTGGTGGTAGCGCGTCGCCTTGATTTGCGGCAGGGCATAGCGTGTCGCCACGCGCGGCACGTCGTGGTTGGAGAGTACCCAGGTCGAGGCGGAATCGGATTCGACGGCTGCCTTCAAGCCCTTCTCGATTGCAGTGTGCATGTCATCATAGGTCCAAGTGGCCTTGGCAAACTCAAAGTTGAATGTCTGGCCAAGCTCGCTGGGACGCGCATAGAGATACTGGCGCTCGGGCAGCACCCACGCCTCGGCAACGGCACTGCGCGCCGGATTATAGCGGTCGAACACGCGGCGCCACTCGCGATAGATCTCGTGGACCTCATTGCGGTCCCACAGCGGATGGGTGCCGTCGTCAACCATGTCATCGCCCTCGGCGAGATGCCACCGGTCGAGGTCATCGCGGTCGAGATCCTTGGCGAGACCCTGCGCCACATCAATGCGAAAGCCGTCGACGCCTCGATCGCTCCAAAACGCCAGGACGTCGCAAAAGAGCGCGTGAACCTCGGGGCATGACCAGTCAAAGTCCGGTTGCTCGGGCGTAAACATGTGTAGATACCACTGACCGTCCGCAACACGCGTCCATGCGGGGCCGCCAAAGTTGGCATTCCAATTGGTGGGAGGCAGCTCGCCATGCTCGCCGCGACCATCGCGGAAGATATAACGGGCGCGCTCGGGCGATCCGGGGCCGGCGGCAAGAGCGGCTTTGAACCAGGGGTGCTGGTTGGATGAATGGTTGGGCACGATGTCGACGATGACCTTGATGCCGCGCGCGTGAGCCGCAGCGATCATGTCATCGAAGTCGTCAAGCGAGCCGAGACGCGGGTCGACATCGCAGTAGTCCGCCACATCATAGCCGCCATCGACAAGAGGCGATGGGTAAAACGGGCTCAGCCAGATGGCCTCGATACCCAGCCGCTCAAGATAGTCCATCTGCTGGGTAATGCCCGCGATATCGCCCAGACCCGAACCAGTCGAATCCTTAAACGAGCGCGGGTAGATCTGATAGATCGCGGCATCGGACATCCATGAGCGCGAAGAAGACTTTTCTGTAGCCATGGGGCGTATCTCCCTTGCAACGAGGTTATGCGAGATGCCCACGATGATACGCCCAAAGCGGACATTCGCGACAAACAACGCCACAGCCACGCCCCAAAACGATCGCCCCCTCTCGGGCTCGAGCCCATGCGATGGATACAAAAAAGCCCGGCTACCGTGGTAGCCGGGCTGTTGCGTTTGGAGCGGACAACGGGGCTCGAACCCGCGACCCCAACCTTGGCAAGGTTGTGCTCTACCAACTGAGCCATGTCCGCATATGTAAAACAAAACGGGCGCCGGAGCGCCCGGATGTTGCCTGGAGGCGAAGCCCGGATTCGAACCGGGGGTAAAGGCTTTGCAGGCCTCTGCCTTACCACTTGGCCACTTCGCCGAAAAAGGACCGCCTAAACGGTCCGGAAATGCAATGGAGCGGACAACGGGGCTCGAACCCGCGACCCCAACCTTGGCAAGGTTGTGCTCTACCAACTGAGCCATGTCCGCTTGCGGGTTATTAATTTACGCGAGTTGTCCAAAAGACGCAAGTACTTTTTTCAAAAAACTTGTCTGCCGCATGTTCTTAGTAGCTAAACGCGCTAAAGCGATTGGCTAGGCACACGATTCCAGCGCTCCGCTAAACAGCTTCACCATCTGTACGCGCGTGCCGGCGCCGTCCGTACGACGAGCAACCTCCACGTTATCGACGAGCATACGCATAAGCTTGATGCCACGGCCGCGCTCCTCGGATGCGACCGGCTCGCTCGTTTCATCGATAGAATAGCCGGCACCTCGATCAAGCACCTCAACCACAACGCGATCGCCATAGGCCTGAACCGTCAGGACGCACCCGATACCGCCCGCATGGTCATAGGCATTACCCAGCGCCTCCCCCGACGCCAATGCGACATCGTAGCGCTCGTCACGGCGCAACGGAAGCGATTCAAGGAGTTCGGCGATGCGATGTCGGTAGTATGGAAGATTCTCGATACCCTGACGGACCTCGACGCTCTTACTCCAGCGAGGCAGCTCCCCCACCGGAATGGCGGGAATAGACTCCCGTGCCGGCCCCGCGACATGAAGGATATCGACAAGACGAGCAATCTCCAAAAAGCGAACGACTTCACCCGATGCATTGACGAGCGAAAGCAGGCCTTCTCGCCTCATGAGCTCACGAGCGCGCGTAAGCAGGAATGCCAAGCCCGTCGAATCGATAAAGCTAACAGCCTGACAGTTGATGACAACACGACGCACGCCGCGGCCAATCAAAACATCCAACCGCCGACGCAGCGCAGGCACCGTGGCGATGTCGATATCGCCTGGTGGCGTCAAAACCGCTATGTCATTCCACTCATTCATACGACCATGGTTCCCCAAAAAAGCCCACTCGATGCATTCGTTTCCCCAACCGTACGGATTCAGCCCGCCCAGCGTCGTCTATGAACGACCCCGTAAAAACTCAAGGGACACCAATGCAATGTCATCGTCCAGCGCCGATTCGGTAAATCGGTCAAGCTCGCCCAAGACCTTGCCGCAGATTCCCGATACGCCCTCACCCGAGACAGAGAGCAGAAGGTCACGAAGGCGCTGCTCACCAAAGAACGCTCCGGTGCGGTCGCGGGCCTCAATCGTTCCGTCCGTATACATGAAGAGCATGTCGCCAGGAGCGAACGTAAACACGCCTGTCTCGTACACCATGCTCTCAAAGGCACCGATTACGCCCGATTGGCATCCAAGCAGCTCGACCTCTCCCCCACGGGCCTCGCCACCACCCAGCGGCATCGACTCTGGCCTAATGACCATGGTCGGAGGATGGCCCGCCGAACAATACGTTGCGCGTCCGGCTTTAAGGTCAATCTTGGCGATAAAGGCCGTCACGAACGTCTCGACCCTCGAAAAGCCCATGAGCATGCTGTTAAGGGAGCGTGCCATGCGGGCCGGGCCAGCGCCCTCCCAGGCATATGCCGTCAGGGCCGTCTTGACGAGCGCGGACATCGATGCGGCCTCAATGCCTTTGCCAGACACATCACCCAAAATCATGACGGCGCAGTCGTCGGGAAGTCGGATGAGCGTATAGAAATCGCCGCCGACCAACGCCGAGTTCGTGGCCGACAGGTACACCGAATCGGTTGCGATACCCGGAACATCCCCCAGGGAATTTCTCATGCCGATCTGGAGGGTCTGAGCGATATGGCGCTCCTCGCGCTTTTGAGATTCGCCTTCGTAGATCAGTTCAAAGTCATGCGCCAAGTGCACCAAGTAGTCATATTCAAGGTCATCAATCGGCTCTTGGCTACTATCACGAAGCAGCAGCGCGCGCGTCGTCGGGCTCTTCGCAACGGAAGCAGGAACAATCGCGTCGTTACTGTGCTTGCCATCACCCTCAGAGCGCGGGCGCCCCGCCTCGATGCCGGAGTCGACGTAGAGACCTTGACAAGGCAGACCATGCGCCCTAAGCCAGCCTCCCATAGGCATCGATTCGTCAACGCGAGTTATACGAACGTGTTTAAGGTCCTCGGCACTCGTACCGCCCAAAACAGATGCCTCAAAGCCATCAGGGCCAGCCCCCAGACGTGCCGCTGGCGCCGTCGTGGAAAAGAAAAGCTTCTCAGGGTCGTCCGGCAAGGCAACGCGACTGCCGCCTTCAAAATCTATGACGTAGGAATCCAGACTAGCGTCATACTCAACAGGGCAAAAATGACAGTTAAGCATATTGCAGATCTCGGACGATACCGCCTGGGTAGCCGCGGCAGAATCGTCTAGAAAGGTAAACAACTCATCACGCAAGACATTGAGCGAGCGGCCAAGCTCGGCCGTGCGACGGGAGCGAAGGCTCGATGCCATGCCGACCAGCTGGATAGACAGGTAATCGCAAATGACCTCGAGCACATTAACGTCATAGGCAAGCGGTGCCTGAGGGCGTTTCCAACCAACTTCCAGCACGCCAAGGATCTGCGTACCGTAAAAAACGGGAAGACAGATCTCGCTGCGGTACGGAGGCATATCCTGCATACGCAACAGGTGCTTAGAACGATTGTCCAGGTCCATAAACATACCGGAGGCAGCCCTATCGCCCTCAAGGTCCTGTTGAATCGACAAGCGACAGGCACGCGACTCACGAAGAACATACGTCGGAATGCCAGCGCCATACGGCAAAAACTCAGGCAGGTAGCTGTCGTACAGCTCCTTGGAAACACCGCGAAGTTTAAAACCGCCGCTCTCAGAAAAATAGATAGCAGCACCCGAAGCATCGAGCGTTCCTACAAGCTGGTTCAAAACGGTATCAAGTAGGCTGGGCAGCTCATCGGAGCCCACGGTACTCATAATGACCGAGAGCGTGCCAGAGAGGCGCTTGTTAGCCACTCTAAGCTCCGAAAGAGCACGCTTGAGCTGACGGTCGTGCGAATACTGTTCTTCGATGCTATGGAGCGCCACCAGGACACGTGGCGCGCGGCGCCCAAAGATGCGTGGAGGCGTTACGGAGCCCGCACGAACCAAGACGGGGATAAAGGAGCCGTCACTCAGCTTGAGCATCAGTTCGTTCTCGGAGCCATCAGTTTCAAATGGCAGACGATGTTCCGTCGCACGTTCAAAAGCGGACGAGTACAGGACGTCTTTAACATCTCCACCAATGACGTCGGCGCGTTCCTCGCACATCAAACCAAGTAAGCGATTATTCACATGCAGAATGGTTCCGTCGAGCTCGCAGATGATGACAGCATCGCTCGTGATCTCGACTAGTTGGGCAACGTCTGCCCACTCGTTGTGTTCAAGCGTTTCCATCGTGGACCCCGCCGTCTATCGGTAACAAAAAAGCCTCCGAAGAGGCTTCTCAAATGCGATGGTGTCGGAGGCGGGACTTGAACCCGCATGACCAAAAAGCGGTCACTAGCACCTCAAGCTAGCGCGTCTGCCAATTCCGCCACTCCGACATGCTATGTTGTTGATTCACGGTTCGTTTTGTTGGACCCGCGCGTTCAACGAGGAAGATAATAACCTATGATTCGAGAACTGTGCAAGCACTTTTTTCAAAAAAGTTTACGAATTTGTAAATGCGCAGGTAGATCCGTGTGTCCGGCCCCGAATCGGTGTTGCCTCCCGGCGCGTCATCGGGCATGAGCGATATTTTGCTGCGCACTTCGTGCTGCAAAATATCGCTCCCCCTGCGGAATGCGCCGGTAGGCAACACCGATTCGGGGCCTGCAAATACGTACTTCAGGCACAGTTCTCAAACATGTTCTGGGAGCTGATATAAATTTAGTGGCTCGGCTTTGCCTAGCCCTTATATAAGGAGGCCGGAGCTAAAGCTCCGGCCTCGCTATCTTTCCCATTAGATTAAGTGAGCGATCAAGGAATCGCACCCCCTCTGCAGTGGTAACACAGGGCCCGTGCTGGACTTAGTTTTCAGAACATTCCGCACTGATATTTTCTGTATTGAAGACGTCGATGATGCACCCGTATACCATTGACGTCGACACCATCAGATGCGGACCGCGCGGTGACCCCACATTCCGCTGGCGCCCACAGGGC
>DBEZDO010000057.1:0-5469 GCA_048187355.1 Collinsella sp. | reverse complement strand
GTGCAAAGCAACCTGACCCCAATGCACCAAATTCGCTGGGGCGGGCCTGACGGTGGCGCACGGAGTCGTGGTGTGATTTGTGTCGGTGTCCGCGCGGCTCGGTATACTGGTACGGCTCAAACTATGGCGCCGCCCGCAGGCGCGCCGTCCGTCAGATGAGGAGTCGCCCATGACCCAGCCCCTGCCCTGGGAAAAGAACGCCGCGGTACCCGTACCGCCCGCGCCGGAACCCGTGCCGCTCGATGCATACACCGCCCCCGCTGCGCCGGAGCCCGAGCTCGTTCCGCTCGACATCTACGACGCTCCCGCGCCGGCGCCCAAGCCCGCCAAACCGCTCGTCGACATCGACAGCCTTAATCCCGCCCAGCGCGAGGCGGTCCTGTCCACCGAGGGCCCGTTGCTGGTGCTCGCCGGCGCCGGCTCGGGCAAGACCCGCGTCTTGACCTTCCGCATCGCACATATGCTCGGCGACCTGGGTGTTAAGCCTTGGCAGGTTCTTGCCATTACGTTTACCAACAAGGCCGCGGCAGAGATGCGCGAGCGTCTGGCGGCACTCATTCCCAGCGGCACCCGTGGCATGTGGGTGTGCACCTTCCATGCTATGTGCGTGCGCATGCTGCGCGAGGACGCCGACCTGTTGGGCTACACCGGCCAGTTCACCATCTACGATGACGATGACTCAAAGCGCATGGTGCGCGACATTATGCAGGCGCTCGGCATCGAGCAAAAGCAGTTCCCCATCAACATGATCCGCAGCAAGATTAGCTCGGCCAAAAACGCCATGATCGGCCCCGAGGACATGCTCAAATCCGCCGACAGCCCCAATGACAAAAAGGCCGCGCAAGTCTACCTGGAGCTGGAGCGCCGCCTGCGCGCCGCCAACGCGATGGACTTCGACGACCTGCTCGTGCGCACGCTCGAGCTGCTGCGCACCCGCCCCGAGGTGCTCGACAAGTATCAGGAGCGCTTCCGCTACATTAGCGTCGACGAGTATCAGGACACCAACCACGTCCAGTACGAGATCGCCAACCTGCTGGCCGCCAAGTACCAAAACCTCATGGTCGTGGGCGACGACGATCAGTCCATTTATAGCTGGCGTGGCGCCGACATCACCAATATCCTGGACTTTGAGAAGGACTTTAAAGACTGCAAGACCGTCAAGCTGGAGCAGAACTACCGCTCTACGGGTCATATCCTGAACGCCGCCAACGCCGTGGTACGTCACAACTCGCAGCGCAAGGACAAGCGCCTGTTTACGGCCGAGGGCGACGGCGAGAAGATCCAGGCCTTCCAGGCAAGCGATGAGCGCGACGAGGGTCGCTGGATTGCCGGCGAGATCGAAAAGCTGCATGCCAAGGGCACGAGTTACGACGACATCGCCGTGTTCTACCGCACCAACGCCCAGTCGCGTATTCTCGAAGATATGTTTCTGCGCGCGGGCGTGCCCTACAAGATCGTGGGCGGCACGCGATTCTTCGACCGTGCCGAGATCCGCGACGTCATGGCTTACCTCAAGATGATCGTGAACCCGGCCGACGAGATGAGCGTCAAGCGCGTCATCAACACACCGCGCCGTGGCATCGGCTCCACCTCGATCCAAAAAATCGAGCAGCTGGCGCGCGACAACCGTTGCTCGTTCTTCCAGGCTTGCGAGATCGCGTGCGCCGAAACCGGCATGTTTAGCGCCAAGGTCCGCAATGGCCTGTCAAGCTTTGTGTCGCTGGTGCGCGAGGGCCGCCGCATGGACGGCGAGCTCAAGGACGTCGTCGAGATGATCGTCGATAAGACGGGTCTGCTGCAGGCGTTTCGTGCCGAGGGCACCATGGAATCCGAGAGCCGTGCCGAGAACATCCAGGAATTCCTGGGCGTCGCCGCCGAATTTGAAGAGACGCACGAGGATATCGAGGGTACGCTCGAGAGCTTAGAAGAGCTGCGTGCAGCCGGCGTTGCCGACGTGCCTGCCGACGCCGAGCCCGAGCCCGTCGTGGTGAGCGCGCCTGCGCCCGAGCCGGGACCGTCCGCGCCTGCGTCCTCGTTTGAGGCACTCGTCGGCGCTCGTGACGCCGCGGGCTCCAATCCGCTTGATAGCTTGGCCTCTCCGGCGCTGTCTCCGCAGGATGCCCTGGCCGCTGCCATCGCGGGCAACGCGTATGCCGCGCCGACGGAGATGCCGGCGGGTGCCGTGCATGCCGACGAGATCGAGCGCACCTACGGTCCGCTCACCTGTAAGGCGCTGCCGGCACTCATGGAGTGGCTGGCCCTGCGCTCCGACTTGGATTCTCTGGCCGGCGAGACGCATGCCATCACCATGATGACCATCCACTCCGCCAAGGGCCTGGAGTTCCCGGCGGTGTTCGTAGCCGGCATGGAGGAGGGCATCTTCCCGCACGTGCACGACTTTGGCGGCAGCGATGACCCGGGCAAGATCGAGGAGGAGCGTCGCCTGGCCTACGTTGCCATCACGCGCGCCCGCAAGCGCCTGTTCCTGACCTATGCGGCCACGCGTCGCACCTACGGCTCGACCTCTGCCAACCCACGCTCGCGCTTTCTCAATGAGATTCCGTTTGAGGATATCGAGTTTAGCGGTATCGGTTCTGCCGGTTTTGAAGGCACGGGCTGGGAGAAGCGCGGCGACCGTCACGGCACCTTTGGCTCGGGCATGGGTTCGGATATGTATGGCGGCAAGGTGTTTGGCTCGCATACGCGCTCGACCGGCGGTTCCGGTTCGCGCGGTGGATCGAGCTTTGACGATTTCTTTGGCGGCAGCAGCTACGGGACCGAGCGCCATCGTGGGGTCTCGCCCGACGCCGGCCGTGTTGCCTCGACCTTTGGCTCGGGCGCGCCGCGAGCCAAAAAGCCGTCGTCCAAGGTGTCCCCGACGGTGGAGCGCAAGGTCGATCGCGCCAGCGCATCGCAGGACTTTGCCGCGGGCGATACCGTGAGCCACAAGACCTTTGGCACGGGTACCGTGATCTCGGTCGCTGGAGACATGATTGAGGTCCAATTCGAAAAGACCGGCCAGACCAAAAAGCTTATGAAGGGCTTCGCTCCTATAGTGAAACTGACCTAGGCGGCTTTCCCAGGCACGGCACCTCGGCCTTCAATCGTCGGGCATGACCTCAAGGTCTATGCCCTCCTCTTTCAGGCCGATCTGCCGCACCTGGAAAACCCGTACATCCGGCTAGGCGGGCGTATGGGGCAACATCGCCTGCTCGGGCAGTCCTGCGCAAGACGGAGAGCACATTAAGTGCTCTCCTTTGCGTGCGGAACTCGCGATCGATGTTGCCCCATACGCCCGCCCAGGTCCTTGGGTAACGCTGCTTGCGAACGTCGCTTTGCTCGTTCGCTTTTTGATCTGGAGAGCCGGGTGGGCTGATAGAAAAATAGATGTGAGTAGGGGCTCTCCCATTTGATGAGCGGGGGAGTCTCTTTATTGCGTTTGGATTGTTTCTTATGACTTTAGGGATTGAGCGTTTTATACGATTCAGTATAATTTTAGATAGATACTAAAATGTAACTGAAATGAAAAGGGTGATTGGACATGCTGCTAAATTGTCTCCCAAAAAGACTCTTCTCTTTAGAGCTCGCCATCGACCCGGAGCCAGTTGAGATGCAGATTCCTCGCATGTATCTTGAACGGTATTCGCTTCGCTTGGCACGGCTTGGCATGTCTGAGCAGGGCCGTTTTATTGTTGCGGAACCTAAAGAACCGCCCAGTGTCATTTCGGCGCGAAATCTCGTCAATGCAGTGCTTACGTTAGATGCTCGTCCGGTGGCAATTTGCTGGGATGCTATGGATTTAGGTTTTATGCGCGCGCTTTCTTCGGAGGGAATCGCATATATCCGAGATGAGCGAAATGCGTTCCTGCCGTTTATCGGAGCCGTTATTTCCGATGAAGTGCTGGGTGCTTCTCCCGCTGCTCCGCTTTCGTCCCAATCTCAACGAATCGTCCTAAATCTCATTGCGGGACGATGGGTTGACTGCTCCGCCGGCGACCTAGCGCGTCTGTGTGGCAAAAGCGCGGCAAGCGTCAGCGGCTATCTTTCGGAAATCGCCGCTATAGCTCCTGGGTTGATTATGCGGGACGGCAAAAAGCGTATATTGTGTGACGCCGGGCTGTCGACCGAGACGTTGCTAGATGGGTTTGAGGACTATCTTCGCACGCCAGTTTTAGAGCGAATCCGGCTCAAGAAGGTTATCGAGAGAACAGAGCTACGTGCCGTTGATGCGCTGCTTTCCGGTGTGTCTGCCCTTAGCTATATGTCCGACCTTGCCCATGAAGACTCTGCTCCAACCATTGCTCTCGAAAAATATCAGCTAGAGGCTTTGAAAGAGCATATGGGCGACAGATGGCTGGAGGCTCAGTGGTACGAACCGGCGGCAGTTGTGATTGAGGTCTGGTCGTATCCCGTGGACGCGCCGTCCGATATTAGTTTTGACGCGACTGGTTTGCAGTGTGTCGACCCGTTTTCCTTATACGTTGCTTGCGCAAAAGCAGATTACAAAGAAGATCGTCTGCTCGACGCGGTCGAACAGCTCAGGAGGACGATATGTCAAAAGTGAGGGGAATAGAGCGATTTGCCGATGCCATGAGCGGCTGTAAAGGCGGTTACGTCCTTATTGGTGGAGGGGCCTGCAGCGTTCTATTTGACAATGAGGGCGATTCGTTTAGAGCTACTGAAGACTTGGATGTCGTCGTAATTGTTGATGGGAAAGGCGTTGAATTCGCCACTGCATTGTGGGCATTTATCAAAGCTGCCGGATATGAGACTGGAAAGGTCGGCGATGGAAGGTGCACTTACTATCGGTTCTGTTTGCCCGAAGGATCAAGGCAAGTCCTAGACTATCCCGGCCAAATTGAGCTATTTGCCCGACATCCTGATTTTGTGCTCGAAGATGAAACGAGCGAAGTGGCACCTCTTTCCTTTGACGGGGCCGTATCAAGTCTTTCGGCAATTATTCTCGACGATGGCTACTACGAATTTATTCGCGACAACGCAACGAACGTAGAGGGCATTACGTTGCTCGATGCGCTCCATATCATTCCCCTCAAGATGCGTGCACACATTGATATCAATAGGAGCTATGAAGAAGGGCGCCATTGCAACGATAAAGATCGACGAAAGCATCGCTCGGATATTGTTCGACTTGCGGGTTTGTTGCCGCCTTCGGCTCGCTTGGAGCTAATAGAGCAAATGAGGGCTGATGCCGGAGACTTCTTTGCGGACTTTTCTTCTTATGTAAATCGGCAGACCGATCGTAAAGAGAGAGCGCGTCTTCAGGACACATTATCGTTTCTCGAAAAGGTCTACCTATAGGCACCTTGATTCGTTATGTATGGCGAGGGGCTCTCCCGTTTGATGAGCGGGGGAGCCCCTTGTTGCTTTTTGATTGTCGTAACTAGCCAGAGGCTCGCCGGGATGGGACGCGGGGTTTGGTCGATCGCGAGTTCCGCACGAGCCGGAGAG
>DBEZDO010000056.1:0-19777 GCA_048187355.1 Collinsella sp. | reverse complement strand
CTAGTTGACGCTGCGCGCCCACCAGAGCGACAACTTGTCATTCAAAGAGGACGGCATGACCAGAAGGTCTATGCCGTCCTCTTTTCATGTCAATTTGTTCGCTCTGGTGGGCGCTCGCTGTCGGTACCAAAACATCGGCATCCCCAAGGAATCATTTGTACCAAAAAATGAGAGTGATAATCTCCCGGTATGAGCCCATATTCATGCTCAAGGTGGGAGATTATCCACTCTCGTTTCGCTTGTTGATTTCGATGCCTACATTTGTAGGAACAGTTCGTGGAGGCGGGTGTCTTCGTCGAGTTCGGGGTGGAAGGTTACGCCGAGCTGGCTGCCCTGACGGGCGGCGACGATACGGCCGTCGACTTTCGCTAAGGCCTTGGCGTCGCCGTGGACCTCGACGATGCGGGGCGCGCGGATAAACGTCAGTGGCACTTCACCGTCGATGCCGGCTAGCTGCCCCTTGGTTCGAAAGCTGCCGAGCTGCCTGCCGTAGGCATTGCGCTCGACAAGTACATCCATGGTTGCCAGGCGCGGCGTCCCCTTATCGTCGTGGGCGGCAAGGTCGCGCGCCAGCAGAATCAAGCCGGCGCAGGTGCCCAGGACGGGCATGCCTTCAACAATGTGGGTGCGAAGCTCATCGAGCATGCCGAGCTCGGCAAGTAGCTTGCCCTGAACGGTGGACTCGCCGCCGGGAAGTACCAGACGATCAAAGTCCTGCTTCAAATCAGCCGCCTGCCTCAGCTCAATACAACGTGCGCCCAGCTCGGATAGCCTTGCCTCGTGCTCGGCAAAAGCGCCTTGGACCGCCAGCACGGCGACCGTTTGGTCTGCATAATCGCTCATGTGCGATCCTTTCTGCCGGACTAGCGTCCGCGCTCCTCCATGATGATTTCGATCTCGTCGGCGTTGATGCCCACCATGGCCTCGCCCAGGTCCTCCGAAAGCTCGGCGATGAGCTTGGCATCGGTGAAGTTTGCCACGGCCTTGACGATGGCGGCGGCGCGCTTGGCGGGGTCGCCGCTCTTAAAGATGCCCGAGCCGACAAAGACGCCCTCGGCGCCCAGTTGCATCATCAGCGCGGCGTCGGCAGGGGTCGCTACGCCGCCGGCGGCAAAGTTCACGACGGGAAGCTTGCCCGTGGCATGGACCTCGCGTACCAGCTCGACCGGAACCTGCAGTTGCTTGGCTGCCTCAAAGAGCTCGTCGTCGCGCAGGGCAACAACGTCGCGGATCTGCTTTTGGATCTTGCGCATGTGACGCACGGCCTGAACGACGTCGCCCGTACCCGGCTCACCCTTGGTGCGAATCATAGTGGCGCCCTCGGCAACACGGCGCAACGCCTCGCCCAAATCGCGGGCGCCGCAGACAAACGGCACGTCAAACTGGGTCTTGTCGATGTGATAGACGTCATCGGCGGGGGAGAGAACCTCGGACTCGTCGATGTAATCGATCTCGATGGCCTGCAGGACCTGCGCCTCGACAATGTGACCGATGCGGCACTTGGCCATGACGGGGATGGAGACGGCCTCTTGGATGCCCTTGATCATCTTGGGGTCGCTCATGCGCGAGACGCCGCCTGCGGCGCGGATGTCGGCCGGGATGCGCTCGAGTGCCATGACGGCGCAGGCGCCTGCCTCCTCGGCGATACGTGCCTGCTCGGGCGTGGTGACGTCCATGATGACGCCGCCCTTGAGCATCTGCGCGAGTTCGCGATTGAGTTTGACGCGATCGGCCTTGCTGGTCTGTTCTGCCATGGTTGCTCCCTTGGTTGGCATGTGCATTGCTTGACGGAACATCCTATCGGGGAGCTGGGTATGGCAAAATACTCAGTTTTCGAGATAATAATAAGGTCAGCTTAATATCAGATTGAACAGCTCGATAAGGTCAGGTGGCAAACTCATGCTTGACTACAATTTGGAAAAACGTGGCGAGGCATCGCTCTATGAGTATGTTTATCAGCAAATTCGAGATGATATTGTTGCTGGACGTATTGCGGCGGGGGAGCATCTTCCGTCTAAGCGCGCCTTTGCCAGTCATCTGGGAATCAGTGTCATTACCATCGAGAATGCATATAGCCAGTTACTCGCTGAGGGCTATATTTGCTCAATGCCGCGTCGTGGCTACTACGCTTGCGAGCTTCCGGATGCACCGGTTTTGGCTTCAGCTGCGGAGGGCATCGACCGAGATGCCGCCTCTGCGGGTCCCAGCGCGCATGATGTCAACGGACAGGTCGAGCGATTCGATACACTTTCTCCATCCGCTTTGGAGGCGGCGCGGTTTTGGCAAAGCGCGCTGCGGGCGACGCTGGCATCTGAAGACGAGCGCGAGATCTTTTCGCCCGCACCGGCACAGGGCACCGCTCGGCTACGACGCGCAATCGCTCATCATCTGCGTGGGACGAGGGGCATGAATGTCGATTCTAATAACATTGTTATCGGTGCGGGTGCCCAGCTGCTCGATACCATGTTGGTTCAGCTGCTTGGCGCGGACAAGGTGTACGCCGTTGAGGACCCGGGCTATTTGCGTCTGACGCGCATCTATCAGGCTATGGGCTGCGAAGTTCGACATATTCCGTTGGATGATGACGGCGTGGACCTGAGCGCTCTGCAGAAAACTGGGGCCGATGTCCTTCACCTGATGCCGTCCCATCAGTATCCGACCGGCCTTGTGACGAGCATAGCGCGTCGCTACGCGCTGCTCAGCTGGGCCGCCGAGCGACCAGGTCGGTATCTCATCGAAGATGACTTTGATTGTGAGTTTCGCCTTGCCGGCAAGCCGATTCCCGCGCTTGCTTCGATCGATGCCGCTCAGTCGGTTATCTACACCAACACGTTTTCGAAGAGCCTTTCATCGGCGTTGCGTTTGGCGTATATGGTGTTGCCCGATGAGCTGATGGAGCGGTTTAGGCGCAACCTTGGTTTCTACGCCTCGTCGGTGAGCTCTGTTGACCAGGTCGCTTTGGCTCGCTTGCTGGAATCGGGTGATTACGAGCGGCATGTGAACCGCGTGCGCGTGCGCGCTCGCGAGGCGCGTGACGGCCTGGCGGCGCTTGTGCGGAAGGCGTTTCCGGCAGGGGAGGTCTCGATCGAACATGCAGACGCGGGCCTTTACTGTATCGTGGTTGCGGAGCGTAGAACGGGCGGAAGCACTTTTGCACGGGCCCTCACGCGCTCGAGTATCCCGTTTATCGATATCAGTGACTGTTATTGGTGTGCCGATGGCGCATCTGTCCCTGAAAACTCAAGTCAAATTCTTGTTCAGTATGATGATCTGAGTCCAAAAGTGCTTAATACCTTGGAATTGCAGCTAATGGGGGCGCTCTGCAATCTAAGTGAGTAGACTTTTAGCACTTTGGCGACCAGGCAGTTTTGTAACAAGCTATCTACCTGCGGTTTTGAAAAGCAGGATGACCGGCCTGCTCGGGATGTTCAAAAAAGTCTACTCACTTGCCGCGCAAAGCTTCTACATGAGAAAAAATGGGGTTTTCAACAGGGTTTCGTCCAGCTCTCGGCAAGCTTTTGGCCAGTTGGGGAGGGCTGTTGAAAACTTGGCAGTCCGTTCGGCGCCATTTTTGGTGCGTTCGCGCCAATGCGAGACAGGCTGGGTTGAAATTCGTGTTTTCCTGTGCCTATGAAGGATCTATTTTGTGACATATCGGCTTTTAAGTACTGGCGTTTGCCGCCTCAGGTCCGCGCTTTGTGTCCGCCGCTTCCACGGCCGGAAGAAGACCGGCAGCGATATGACCTCGTCCGTAACCCGACGGCTGCGGTTGCGCTCGGCTTCCCGTTGTATACATTGGTTCGGACGAGAAACAAGCGGACTTGTCCTGTCAGCATTAGACAGCGGCTGTTTCTTGGTGAGCTCCCCAGGGAATCCGTGCTGGAAACGGAGCATGGGTTTTTGGTTACGTCTCCTCTGCTGACGGCATTCATCATGTCGCGGCATCTGACGGATCTTCAACTTCTTTTGGTATTGGCGGAGATGTGTGGCCTGTTTGCGGTGTGCGCTCTGCCGGCGGCACTTGAGGCGGAGCTTACGCGTGCAATTGATTCGGGCGCGATTTCGACAACGTTCGGTTGGGTGCGCTGCCCGTCCGAGGGCGGCGCCGCCTCAAATTTATGGCGTCGAGACGCTTTGGTTTTGGGCGGAGACCTTGACCGTTTTTGTTCAGATGTTTGCGGGATGCGTTACGGCAATAGATTTATGGCGGTATCGCAACTCGTTCCATTGGGTGCCGCGTCGCCTTTTGAGGTTGAGGCGTATTTGTTGCTTGGACTGCCGCGATCCCTGGGAGGCGAAGGGTTTTGCGGCATAGAGCTCAATGTCGAAGTGACGTTAAGCACAAGTGCTCGAGCGATTGTGGGAAAGTCCCGTGTGTATATCGATCTACTTCTGTCTTCGCCGGACGGCAGGCGACAGGTGGCCATTGAATGTCAGGGAAAGGCCTCGCACGGACGCGCAGGGGATGGCTTGCGTGACGCTGACCGCATGACGGCCCTTCAGGCCATGGGCTATGATGTACTTCTCCTGACACACAGACAGATATCCGATGAGGATAGATTCCGCGCGATCGTTAAGGCCGTATGCAGGATGCTCGATGCTGAATATCGTGATAAAAGCTCGGATGAGCAAAGGGCTGAGGCATTACTCCGGTCTGAACTATTCGTTGACTGGACAAAATTGGGAGTAATTGACGGAAAGACGCCCGTTAGACACAAAACAACTCGATCGTGGACGGTTGGGGAACTAAGTGAGTAGACTTTTGGCTTGATGGCGACCAGGCCGTTTTGCAACAAGTCATTTACCTGCGGCTTTATAAAGCATTTTGGACGGCGTGCTCGGCAAGTTCCAAAAAGTCTACTCACTTGGTTTTTGACGAGAAACCGATGTCGAAGGCGGTCCTATTTCAGGGCGTTTGCGAGTTCTCGAGACACAAAAAAAGCCCGAACCATGCGGTCCGGGCCTTATCGACCTAAAGATTATCTCTCAAGCGGTTGGCTTAGCCAAAGTAGCGCTTGAGCAGGCCGGCGAAAGCCTTGCCGTGGCGGGCCTCGTCGCGAGCCATCTCGTGCACGGTGTCGTGGATGGCATCGAGGCCAGCGGCCTTGGCGCGCTTAGCAAGATCGGTCTTGCCGGCGGTGGCGCCGTTCTCGGCCTCAACGCGCATCTCGAGGTTCTTCTTGGTAGAGTCGGTCACGACCTCGCCCAGGAGCTCAGCGAACTTGGCGGCGTGCTCGGCCTCCTCGTGGGCAGCCTTCTCCCAGTACAGGCCGATCTCGGGATAACCCTCGCGATGGGCGACGCGAGCCATGGCCAGGTACATACCGACCTCGGAGCACTCGCCCTCAAAGTTGGCGCGCAGGTCGGCAACGATGTCCTCGGAGACGCCCTCCATCTTGGCGATGCCCACGACGTGCTCGGCAGCCCACTCGAGCTGGCCCTCCTCCTGCTTCAGGAAACGAGAACCGGGAACGCCGCACTGGGGGCACTTGAAGTCCTCGGGCAGCTGGTCGCCGTCGAACTCTTCCACATAACCGCAAACGGGGCAAACAAACTTCATGATTCGATCCTTTCGATCGATGGCGATTGTGCGCTCGTCCGGTCCCGTAAGGGCCCTCTCCGGACGTGCGTCTTGACGAGTTCTATTATCCATAAATGCAACCAAATGTGAAGCCTATTAGGAATGATTTTTAATAAAACAATTTCGAGATATGAAGATGTTGATTGATTAACGATTGGGAGGCCGTCTGCGATTTTTGCTGAGTACAATCGGGCGAGCAAATGTTGACCTATCAACAAATGAAGGAGTTTCCTTTATGCATCTAGCCCGTCGTGCCTGGTGCCGAACATATCAGACGGTTTTTCGCATTGCATTGCCGATCCTGCCCTATACCGAGCCGCGCATTCTGGAGCATGCCGAGGATGTGCCCGCGGTGCTTCAAAAGCGCTCGATCCAGAAGGTCCTTATCGTGACAGACCCTGGTATTGCACGTTTGGGACTCACGGCATCACTCGAGCGTGCGCTTACGGCTCAGGGGATTGGCGTTACGGTCTATGCCGAAACGCGTGCGAACCCCACGGTCTCGAATGTGGAGGAGGCGGCGTCCCTGTATCGAGAGCGCGCCTGCCAGGCCATTATCGGTTTTGGCGGAGGATCAGCCATGGACTGCGCCAAGGGCGTGGGGGCGCGCATTTCGCAGCCAAACAAGCCCATCAACAAGATGCGTGGCCTGTTGCGTGTCCACCGTCTCCTGCCGCTGCTTATTGCGGTTCCCACTACCGCCGGCACGGGAAGCGAAGTCACGCTCGCGGCGGTAATTACCGATGACGAGACGCACTATAAATACCCCATTAACGACTTTGTGCTCATCCCGCGTTTTGCAGTCCACGACCCCGAGTTTACGCGCGGGTTGCCGGCGTCCATCACGGGGCAGACGGGTATGGATGCCCTGACGCATGCTGTCGAGGCCTTTATCGGCCGTAGCACCACGCCCTACACGCGCAAGATGGCGCGACAGGCGGTGCAGCTCATCCACGACAATTTGCTCGAGGCCTATGAGCATGGCGACGACATGCGTGCGCGTCGCAATATGCTTTCGGCGGCGTATAAGGCGGGCGTTGCGTTTACCCGCTCCTATGTTGGATACGTTCACGCCATCGCACACAGCTTGGGTGGGCGTTACGGAATTCCGCACGGTTTGGCCAACGCGATCATCCTGCCGCACATGCTTCGCGCTTATGGTGACGCCGCCGCCCCCAAGCTTGCCGATCTTGCTCGCATGGCGGGCATTGCGCCGGCTACCGCGCAGGACAGTCTTGCGGCCGAGGCCTTTATCGATTGGGTCGACCGCATGAACGAGGCCCTGGGAATCCCCAAATATGTCTCGGGTATTCGCCGCTCCGATATTCCGCAAATGGCGGCCCATGCCGATGCCGAGGCCAATCCCCTGTACCCCGTTCCACTTTTGATGGACCGCTCGGAGCTCGAGCATATGTACGAGGTCGTCGCGGGTGGTATGTTTGAGGACGAGAACTAGGAGGGTGCCATGAACACCGAGGAAATTGCGCGCATCGTCGGCGATCAGCGCGCCTACTTTAAGACGCACGCCACGTTTGATGTCGATGCTCGACGTCGCGCGCTCGTGAGTTTACGCGATGCGGTGCGGGCCCACGAGGCCGATATCGCTCATGCGCTCAAGACCGATTTGGGAAAGTCGCATGACGAGGCCTATATGTGCGAGATTGGCACATCGCTTTCCGAGATTCGACATCAGATTGCGCATGTGGCCCGATGGAGTCGTCCGCGCCTGCGTCCGTGCGACCTCGCTAACGCCGTGAGCGTGTGCAAAACGCAAACCGTGCCCTATGGCGTCACGCTCATCATGGCGCCCTGGAACTATCCGTTTTTGCTGACGCTCGAGCCGCTCGCTGGCGCCCTTGCCGCGGGCAATACCGTGGTCATCAAGCCGAGCGCCTATGCTCCGGCATCGAGCGCGGTGCTCAGGCAAATCTGTGAAGAGGCATTTGATCCGCGCCTGGTGACGGTTGTCGAGGGCGGGCGCGCCGAGAACGAAGCGCTGCTCGATGAGCACTGGGACAAGATCTTCTTTACCGGTAGCGTTCCGGTTGGCAAGCTCGTCATGGAGCGCGCAAGTAAAAACCTTACGCCCGTGACGCTTGAGCTGGGCGGAAAGAGTCCCTGCATCGTGGATGCGACGGCAAACTTGAAGGTCGCGGCACGGCGCATCGCCTTTGGTAAATGGCTCAACGTGGGGCAGACCTGCGTGGCGCCCGACTACCTGCTGGTCGATACGCGCGTGCACGACGAGCTGCTGGGCCTCATCAAGGAGGAGGTCCGTCGCATGTTTGGCGAACATCCACTCGACAATGAGGATTACGGACATATCGTCAACGCCAAGCATTTTGCGCGCGTGCGCGGGCTGATCGATCCCGATAAGGTCGTGCTTGGAGGTACCGCGCGCGAGGCCTCGCTCAAGATCGAGCCGACGATTTTGGACGGCGTGTCCCCCGATGACGCCGTGATGCAGGAGGAGATCTTCGGCCCCATTTTGCCGGTGCTGACGTTTGAGAGCCTAGACGAGGTCGAGACGTTTATTACGGATCGTCCGACGCCGCTGGCCCTGTATATCTTTAGCCAGGACCGTGCGGTTCAGCAGCGCTTTGTGCGTTACGTGCCCTTTGGTGGTGGCTGTGTTAATGACACCATTATGCATTTGGCCACGAGCCATATGGGCTTTGGCGGCATGGGGGCGAGCGGTATGGGACAGTACCATGGACGTGAGAGCTTCGATACGTTTAGCCACAAGAAGAGCATCGTGAACAAGGCAACGTGGTTGGACGTGCCATTCCGCTATGCCCCTTATGCAAGCTGGAAGCACAAGTTCGTGCGCATGTTTGTGCATTAGAATCAGATAAGGATGAATTTATGTCCGCACGGGCCCGTAGACTTCTCGATAAGGTCAAACGCTGGTTTATCCGGCTGTTAGGGGAGTTGCTATGTACGAGCCTTCACGTGTTCTTCTGTCATTTCACATTGCAGGATTTCAGTATGCCGACGGCGCTTTGGTCCTAGGCGATCTTAAAGCGGGCGATAAACTGACGCTGTGCACCGAGCGCGATAATCCCCATGACCCCGAGGCGGTTGCGATCTACTATGGCAAGACCAAACTTGGCTACGTTCCAGGAAACGAGGTCGGCCCACTGTCCTTGATGATGTATTACGGCCATGAGGACGTATTTGAGGCCCGTGTGCAACAGGTTGCCCCCGAGCGCAGCCCGTGGCATCAGGTGCGCGTTGGGCTCTATGTGGTGGATGCTCGCTAGTCGGCAATGGAGGCTGCCATGTTTGATGACGATGATCTGTTCGATCTGACGGATGACCCGTTTGAGTGGGATATGCTACTCGATGATGATGAGTTGGAGCAGGATCGTAAAAAGCGGCAGGACAAGAAAACCCAGGGTGACGCTTCGAAAAAGCAAGACAAGCGCCGCCGCGGGCTGTTCGGCGGGCTCTTTGGATAACCGCCGCATCGCTGCGTCTGTATACTTAGCACGAGTTGTACACGTTGCGAAATGAGGGCATAGACGATGATGTGGTTTACCGCCGACCTGCACCTGGGCGATACGAATATCTTGCACGACATGGACCGGCCGTTTGGCTCGGTCGAGGAGATGAATCGCAAGGTCATCGATGCTATCAATGAGTGCGTGGCTGCGAATGACCGCCTCTATATATTGGGAGACTTTACGTATCGCTTGCCCATGGCGGAGGCGGTGCGCCTGCGCGAGCGTATCGAATGCAAGAATGTGACACTCATCCGCGGTAACCATGACGGCGACTGGGAAGATCCAGACGCCCCGCAAATTTGGGAAGACGTGCGCGATTACCTGGAGATTGCTCCCGGCTATGCCAAGGGCCATCGTCTGGTGATGAGCCATTACCCCATGCTCAGCTGGAATGGCAAGGCGCGCGGTGCCATCATGCTGCACGGACATATCCACAGCAGGGGAGACCGCGCCAACGCGCGCAACCGCGATCGCGAGCGCCCCATTTACCGCTACGATGTGGGCCTCGACGCCAACGACTACAAGCCCGTAAGCCGAGACCAGATCCTGAATTTCTTTGGACTGTAGCTCGCAAACCGCCACGAAGGGGACAGGCACCTTTGTGGCGGTTCTGGCGCCGTTGCCATTCTGGCAGCGGCGCCTATTTTGTCCGCGCGGCGCGGTAGAGTGTAGGCGGTTGAAATTTGCGTCCATTGAGGAGCTGCTATGAACGAGATCAAGTGCCCGCATTGCGGCGAAGTTTTTAAGGTCGATGCGTCCGGCTATGCGGATATCGTCAAGCAAGTGCGCGATGCCGAGTTTTCGCGCGATCTGGATGAACGCGTGAGGGCGGTCCAGCGCGAGGGCGAGCAGGCGCTGGAGCTTGAGCGCTCGCGTTCGTCGGCTGCCTTGCAAAAGGTAGAGTCTCAGCGCAACGCTCAGCTTGCCGAGCAGAAGAACACTGCGGAGCAGAAGCTGGCACAAGAGATTGCCAAGCGCGATGCTGAGCTTGCCGAGCTGCGCGCCAAGCTCGAGGGCGCTGCCACAGAGCGCGAGAGTGCAAGCCGGCGCGCGGCGGTTGAGGCACGAGCCAATGCTCAAAAAGAGAATGCCGAACTCCAGCGTGAGATTGATAGCCTGCGTGCGCAGCTGGAGCGCAAAGATGACGAAGCCAAGCTTGCCGAGTCGGCGGCGCGCAATGCTGCTCAAAACGATTTAGCTGCACGTGATACTCAGATTGCCGAGCTGGAGGCCAGGCTTGCCGCGGCGGACAAGGCCCAGGAGATGGCGCTTGCTGCTGCCGCGGCAGAGTCGCAGCGTGAGCTCGATGCCGCTCGCAGCGAGGCCGAGCGCGCGCTTACTGACTATCGCGCGAAGGTGCAAGAGAAGTTTTCCGCCGCAAAGGCTCAGTCCGAGCAAGAGGCCGAGGGCCTGCGTGCCCAGCTGCGCGAGCAGGAACTGATGGCAAAAATGAACCTGTCAGAGGCGGTCGCCGCGGCAGAACGAGAGCGCGATGAGGCGCGTGCCAAACTGACGAGCGAGCTGGCGGTTCGCGATTCTCGCGAGGAGCAGGCCAAGGCTGCCCACGAGCTCGAGCTTGCACAGGCCAAGCGCGCGAGCGACGAGCTCATTCGCTATAAGGATGAAGAGATTGAGCGCCTGAAGGACATGAAGGTGCGCCTGTCTACCAAGATGGTGGGCGAGTCGCTCGAGCAGCATTGCGAGACTGAGTTCAATCGCTTGCGTATGACGGCGTTTCCCAACGCGTATTTTGAGAAAGACAACGATGCGTCCGAGGGCACCAAAGGCGACTTCATCTTCCGCGAGCGCGATGCGAGCGGCAACGAGATCACTTCGATCATGTTCGAGATGAAAAACGAGAACGACGAGACCGCGACCAAGCACAAGAACGAGGACTTCTTTAAGAAACTCGACCACGATCGTCGCCAAAAGGGCTGCGAGTACGCGGTGCTCTGTACCCTGTTGGAGCCCGAGAGCGAGCTCTATAACGCGGGTATCGTCGACGTGAGCTACCGCTACGAGAAGATGTACGTGATCCGCCCGCAGTTCTTCATTCCCATGATCACCCTCCTGCGCAACGCTGCCATGGGTTCGCTGCGCTATAAGCAGGAGCTGGCGGAGTACAAACAGCAGAACATCGACGTCACGAACTTCGAGGCCAAGATGGAGAAGTTCAAGAATGATTTCGGCCGCAACTACGAGATTGCGAGTCGCAAGTTCCAAACGGCAATCGATGAGATCGACAAGACGATTAGCCATCTGCAGAAAACCAAGGAGGCGTTGCTGTCCTCCGAGAACAACCTGCGCCTAGCCAACAAGAAAGCCGACGATCTTACCATTCGCAAGCTCACGTGGGGCAACAAGACCATGAAGGCGGCGTTTGACGAGGCGCGCGGGGCTGCGTCAGAGACAAACGATGAACCAGCCGAGGCGGATTCGTATGAGATCGAGGATGCCGAGTAAGGTATAGCGGATAGTGCAAAAGCGGGGCCGCTGGCGAAATTGCCAACGGCCCCGTTTCGTTTCGGTATGTTCGGCTAGTCCTCGAGCAGGTCCTCGATAAAGCCCACGCGGTAGTTTTTGAAAATGACCTCGCCACCGTCTTGCGTGGCGTCCAGATCGACATCGCCCATGATGCCAAAGTCGTGGTCTCCATCCTCGTCGGCAAAGATCTGGTGCACGTGCCACACGTGCGCGGTCTTCTCGTCGGACTCGTCAATGGAAAACATCGCGGCGCTGCGGGCATCTCCGTCGGTGAGGATCTCCTCGTGCTGCTCGTGATAGGCGTCGAGCGCCTTTTGCCAGCGGACCTCGCTCATGCCCCAGTCCTCGTCGAGCTCGCCCAGATCGCGCACGTGTTCGCGGGCTGCAAGGGTCACGCGGCGGAAGAGTGCGTTGCGCACCAGCAGCGTACAGCCGCGGCGGTCCGCAACGACCTCGTCGATGCCCTGCGGCGGTGCGGCATCGAGGCCCGCCGGGTTTCCGGCGTTCTCCCACTCGTCCACCAGGCTCGAGTCGACCGAGCGCACCACAAAGCCCAGCCACGAGATAATGTCGCGCAGGCGCTCGTCGCGCTTCTCGATGGGCACGGTACGGTCGAGTGAACGGTAGGCCTCTGCCAGGTAGCGCAGTAAAATGCCCTCGGAGCGGGCGATGCCGAGCTTTTGAATGTAACCCTTAAAATCGCTCGCGCTTTCCAGCATATCGCGCAGGACACTCTTGGGAGAGAGCTGGTAGTCGTTTGCCCAGGGCACTTCCTGGCAGTACTTGTCAAAGGCGGCGTCGAGCAAATCCTCGAGCGGCTTTTCGTACGTGACGTCCTGAATGCGCTCCAGACGCTCCTCATAGTCGACGCCGTCGGCCTTCATCTCGGCCATAGCACGATCACGTGCTGCGCGCTCCTGTGCGCGCAGCACCTGTTTGGGATCCTCGAGCGTTGCCTCGACCATTGAGATCAGATCCATGGTATAGGTCTCACTCTCGGGGTCGAGCAGCTCCAACGCGGCAAGCAAGAACGGCGAGAGCGGCTGATCGAGCGCGAAGTCCTCGGGCAGATCGACCGTCAGCGCATAGTCGATGTCCGGCGCGGCGTCAGCCGGAGCGTCGGGTGCGGGCGGCACCTCGGTGCGCACGACGACGCCGGAGTCGATGAGCGTTGCGAAGATCTCGTCGGCGCGAACCTCGAGCTTGGCCTTTTCCTCGGGGGTTTGCAAGCTCGTCTCGATGAGGTCGTGTACGCGGGCTCGGGCATCGCTGCCCTGCTCGACCACGCTAATCACCATGGAGTGTGTGATGCGCAGGTGCGGCTTGAGCGTCTCGGGCTGCGTCTCGATCAGGCGCTCAAAGGTCTGCTTGTTCCAGGTGACAAAGCCCTCGGGGGCCTTCTTCTTTTTAATCTTGCGGAGCTTCTTGGGGTCGTCGCCCGCCTTGGCCATGAGCTTGGCGTTCTCGATCTCGTGCTCCGGGGCCTCGGCGATGACCATGCCCTCGGTATCGAAGCCCGAACGGCCGGCGCGACCGGCAATCTGATGGAACTCGCGGGCGCGCAGACGACGCATCTTGTAGCCATCGAACTTGGTGAGCGCGGTGAGCACCACGGTGTGGATGGGTACGTTGATGCCGACGCCGAGCGTATCGGTGCCGCAGATGACGGGCAGCAGGCCCTGCTGCGCCAAGCGCTCGACCAGCAGGCGATAGCGCGGCAACATGCCGGCATGGTGCACGCCGACGCCGCAGCCGAGCAGGCGCTTGAGGATCTTGCCGAAGGCCGTCGAGAAGCTCGTGCCCTTGGCCGCTTCCTTGATGGCCTCGCGCTGCTCCTTGCTGGCAATGCCAAAGTTGGCGAGGGATTGTGCCGTCGCAAGTGCGGCATCCTGGCTAAAGTGCACGATGTAGAGCGGGGCCTCGCCGCGACGCATCGCGAGCTCGACCGTGCCCTCGAGGGAGGTCGTCACATAGTCGTAGCTCAGCGGAACAGGACGCGGGGCGTCGACAACCAAGTCGCAAGCAGCGCCGGTGTGCTCCTCGAGTGAGGTGGCGATGGCAGTGACATCGCCGAGCGTGGCACTCATGAGCATAAACTGCGTATGGGGCAGGGTGAGCAGCGGCACCTGCCAGGCCCAGCCGCGGTCGGGGTCGGCAAAGTAGTGGAACTCGTCCATGGCCACGCAGCCCACGTCGGCGTCCTCGCCCTCGCGGAGCGCATCGTTGGCAAGGATTTCGGCCGTGCAGCAGATGACGGGTGCCTTGGTGTTGATATGCGTGTCGCCGGTGATCATGCCGACGTTATCGCGGCCGAGCACCTGCACAAGGTCGAAAAACTTCTCACTGACCAGAGCCTTGATAGGAGCCGTGTAGTAGCAGCGCTTGCCCTGCGCCATGCCCATAAAGAGCATTCCCAGCGCGACGAGCGATTTACCCGATCCGGTCGGTGTGCCTAAAATGACGTGATCGCCGGCAGCCAGGTCCATGAGGGCCTCTTCTTGGTGATCCCACAGTTCAATGCCGCGATCGCTCGTCCATTCAAAGAAGCGTTCGAAGGCTTGATCGGGCGTGAGCCACGGTTCGGGCTCGCTGCCGTCCTCGGGCTCCCACCAGGTGGGGGAGAGCGCGCCGAGCGAGCCAAACTCGGCTTCGGTTCCCGTGCCGCCCGAGAATGAGCTGGCGGCGCCGGCGCCGGAGACGGTGCTGGCGGCGGTATCTGTCGTGGTCTGTGCCATGTGGTTGCTTTCTCTCGCGATTGTCCGCCAACTATTATGGCGTAGCGGCGCATCGATGCGTTTGCAGGCAAGAAAATGCAGGAAATGGGCGCGTGAAGTTAGTGCTCTTGCGGTAGACGCTTCTTGCCCTTGCGGGCACGGTTTCTAAAGTTCTCGACGGCCTCTTCCATGCCCAGAGGCACATAGGCGAGCTCATCGAGGTTATCGGGCAGGTAGCAGGCTAGGCTTTGCTTCTGCGCGCGGCCCGCCGCGAGCTGTTCATCGCTGGGCTGCGCTCCAGGTGTGGCGCAAATGCCATAGACGGCGGCACCCATCTCGCGCGTGCGGCGCTCGTACTCGGTCTCGGGATGCTCGGGATGGTCGCGGCGGACGTCGTCGCTTACCCAAAGCGTATCGTAGCCGGCCGCGGCAAACTGTCCCAGGGCGTAATCGCGCAACGGCTTGCTATCGGTGCGCAGCGTGACGGTAGCGCCGGCTGAAAAGAGCGGGCGGTAGAGCATCAGATGGTCGACATGGACGAGTCGTTTTTTAGCGTACTTGGCCTTGGGCTGCGGCGTGGGAAAGTTAATGGTGATGGCATCGAGCTCGCCTGCGGCAAACAGCTGTGGCAGCGATGCGGCGCCTCGGGGCAGGATGAGTGCGTTGGATAGCCCCTGTTCGCAGATTTTCTGCGCGGCATAGGCGATGCAGATGGGCTCCTGGTCCATGCCGATAAAGAGGGTGTCGGGCTCGCGGTGGGCGCGCTCGACCAGATAGGTTCCCTTGCCACAGCCCAGATCCAGATGAAGGTGTTCGAAGGGCTTGCTGCCTGCGGGCGCACAGGCCTTGCGCCAATCTCCGACATAGGCCTCGGGGTTCGTCTCAATCGCATCGGCGTAGCGCTCCAGGCGCTCCTCGAGCACAAAGTTCTTAGGCGTGCGAACGTGGACGGCTCCCATGAGGCTCCTTGGTCATAAGTATGGAACGCATAGCTGCGCGTTCCGTCAATGGGTTGAAAAAAGGGTAGGCATAGTTTGCCCGAAAGACGCTGTGCGGCTCGACGGCGAGTCGTCGGTGCCTACAGGCGCTTGAGAATCACATAGCGATTGAGCTCGCCGCTGCGACCGTCGGCATGGAAGCGCTCAAGCTCGCGCACGGGGACCTCGCCGCTCTTGTAGAACGTACGGACGCCGCGCACCAGGTCGGTGATCTGCTGATCGTCAAAGTGATGACAATAGCGGTAGGCGTGGCGGTCGTTTTGCCAGCCAATGAGGTGGTCGCCGGCTTCAAACTGCGCGGAATCGTAACCCTCAAACGGCGGGGTGAGCTCGGCGCGGGCCTCGGCGCGAACGGCCTTGCGCGCCATGCGCTCGTCGTTCATAAACTCCCAAAAGCTGATGGCGATGATGCCGCCTGGGCGCGTCTGGCGCACCAGGGCGTCGAGCACGCGTACGCGGTACTCGCACGACGGCACGTGGTGCATAAAGCCAAAGCAGACTGAGATGTCGGCGAGTGGGGCGTCGAAAAGCACGTCGGGCGTCTCGGCGGGGTTGAGCTTCATGAGAGCGTCGAGCACATCGAGTTCCTGGAAGTGCAGGTTGGGAATGCGCAGCGCGTGACCACGTGCATCGATGGCCAGGTCTTGGCACGAGTCGACACCATAGAACTCAAACGGGCAGCTGGCATCCGCCGAGGGGTTTGCGCCGTCGACGCCCTTGGCGGCAAGTGCGCCGCCGGCGGCAAAGTTCTCGAATCGCATATTGCCGCAGGCAAGATCGAAGACGCGGACGGGATGCTCGATCGTGGCGACGTCGAGCTGCCCGAGCGCGATGTCCATGGTGCGCACCCAGCCGGGCCACGGGGCCTGGCGCGTATCGGAGAAGGAGGCGGAGTGCTCGCGATAGAACGTATTGTTGAGCTGGATGAGCGATGAGGCGAAATCGCGGTTCACGGCGCGGGACTCCCTCCGTTGGCGGTGCGGAATAAACAGTACGACCATACTACCGTTAACGCCGCAACGGGGACAACCGGGCTAGGTGCCATTGCTTTGTTTGGACACATTTCCGCAGCTCATGTGTGTCCGCAACCGCCGGTTGTCAAAAATCTCACTAGAATAGGTGGCATGCTTTTGGCGGTGGCGGATAGATTTTTAACTGTGCAAGGCGCCTTAAGAACAAAAACGGTCCGGCGGCACGGCTGGCATCACATAGGAGGAACCATGAATGTAGAAACTGCGCAGCGGCTCGCCGACCTTCGCCGCAGCAAGGGTTTTAGCCAAGAAGGGCTGGCACGAAAGCTGGGACTGTCGCGCCAGGCGGTCAGCAAATGGGAGCGCGCGGAGAGCTCGCCCGATACCGAGAACCTGATCTCGCTCGCCAAACTCTATGGCGTGAGCCTGGACGAGCTGCTCAATCCGAGCGATGAGATCGAGGACGATATCGAGTTTGAGAACGAGGACCGCGCCCGTCAGCGCGAGGCCGAGGCGGCGGAGCGCGCCCGCACCCATGAGGCGGCGGCACGCGCCACGGAGGCAGCTACGCAGGCAAGTGATGCCGCGGCCAAGGCGGCGCAGGCGGCAAGCTGGAGTGCGCAGGCCGCCAATGCCGCTACGGCGCAGGCGACGAGTGGCACCGCGGTTGGCTCGACTCCGGTGAAGGGGCCGTTCCAGTCGTTCCCGTATTGGGCCGTGTGCTGGCTGCTGTTCTTTTTGCTGATGTTCCTGTTTGGTGCCGGCCCCTTTGCCGCGCTGATCTTCTTCACGATTCCCATCTATCACTGGGTGGCGCGTGCGCTCGATGGTGATTGGGCGCGCGGGGATATTCAGGTTGGTCCGGCGTCGGTGGCGATCAAGGCCCAGGGGAAGGATGCTTCTGCGGAACCTGATGCTGACGTGGCTACCACGACCACCGCTGAGCCATGTGCCAAAGAGGGTGACGAATGATGAAGCTTTCGCATGAATCCAAGGTACGCCTGGGTGTTGGCATCGGAGCGTTTGTGCTCATTGTTGGGCTTGTCTTTGGCGTTTCGCGGACATTGATTCATTTTGATGGCCCGTGGGATTTCGACGATGTTGTATCCGGCCTGTCTGGTATGGACGATGTGGTGGACGAGGGCGATCCTTTGGATGACGGTAACTATTCCGCTCAGCCTCAGCAGCTTTCGAGCGAAACCTTTGATGCCGACGCGTTCACATCGCTTGACTTGGACGTGACGTCGGGCACGGTCGAGGTCAAACACGTCTCCGGCGGGCCAGTGCGCGTAATTGAAAGCGGTCGCGTGGCAACGGGGACCGTTGCCTTCGATGCGGCAACCCAGAACCTGGCCGAAATCAAGGGCTCTACGCTCAAGATTCGCCAGTTCGATTGCGATGACGAGCGCGCCATTGACCGCACGGTTACCGTCGAACTGCCGCGCGAAGTTGCCGATAACATGGTGGGCATTACAGCGAATGTAGGATCGGGTGACCTGACGGTCGCGGGCATTGCGTGTCATGACCTCAACCTGACTTTGGACTCTGGAGACGTTGAGTTTACGGGCACCGTGACCGATGCCCTGAATGCCGAGGTCGGTTCGGGCGATGTGACGTTCGAGCTCTACCAGGCCCCCGCGAAGTCGATGGACGTGAGTGTGGGCTCGGGCGATGTGGAGATGACGGTTCCGAACTCGACGGGCTTTAAGGCGAGCCTCACCTTGGGCAGCGGCGACTTCGAGAGCGATTTCCTTCCGCTTGGCTACGACGGCGAGACCATTTTGAATCTTGAATTCGATAACGGCGATAAGTCTGCTACGTATCGTTTTGAGGTCGGTTCGGGCGACATGTCGTTTGATCCGGAGTATTGAGGCAGACGAAAGCCTAGGCGAAGATATAGACGCGCTGTTTGATGAAGGCGCCGAAGCCGAGATCGGCTCCGGCGCCTTTGCCTTTACAATGGGGGCATGGAACAGATTATCTTGAACATACTCGAGGCTCTGCGTCGCGGCGAGACCGTGGATGACAAAGCGCTCGTCAAACTGATACATGCCGAGGCGCGCCGTGAGGGTGCCGACAAACGCGATTTGGCCAAGCGCCGTCTGCTGCCGTTCTACCAGCGGGTTAAACGTGAGGAGCCGGCTCGTTGGGCTGGGTGGAATGTCGATGCCGAGCTGGAGCGTCAACTGCTGAAGGTGCTGCGTATGAAGCCTCGTCGCACGGCTTCGGGCGTGGCAACCATTACCGTCATCACCAAGCCGTGGTCGTGCTCGGGCGATTGCCTGTTTTGCCCCAACGACCTGCGCATGCCCAAAAGCTATTTACATGCCGAGCCGGCGTGTGCCCGTGCAGAGCAAAACTGCTTCGATCCATATCTGCAGGTGAGCGCCCGTTTGACCGCGCTTTCGCAGATGGGTCATGCGACCGATAAGATCGAGCTCATTGTGCTTGGCGGTACCTGGAGCGACTATCCGCAAGGGTATCAGATGTGGTTTATGTCGGAGCTCTTCCGCGCGCTCAATGACGATGCCGTGGCCGGCGTGGCGGCCAACCCCATGTTGGCGCGTCCGGGCATCAGCCGTGCCGAGGCAGGGCGCCTGCTCGATGACGCTCCCGCCGATGCCCCGCCGCCGGTGGTGGCGGAGCGTCGCGAACGCTATCGGGCCGTCGGTATTGCGACCGACGAGGCCGAGCTTGCGAGCGGTGTTACCGACGAGCAGGGGCGTGTGGATGCTGCCGTGGGTGGCTATAACCGCGCGGTGCGTCGTCTGTACGGACCCGGTACGCCGTGGGGCGAGGTTGCCGAGTGGCAGACCGCCACGATGGATGAGCTTGAGCGCCAGCAGCGCGTCAACGAGACGGCGAAGCATCGCGTGGTGGGGCTCGTTATCGAGACGCGCCCCGATGCTGTAACGCCGCAGGCCCTCAAGCTCATCCGCCGGCTGGGCTGCACCAAGATCCAGATGGGTATTCAGAGTCTCGACCAACATTTGCTCGATATCAACGAGCGTCGCATTTCGGTGGCTCAGATCGAGCGGGCGTTTTCGCTTGCGCGCCTGTTTGGCTTTAAGATCCACGCGCACTTTATGCTCAACTTGTTGGGTGCCACGCCCGAAGGGGACAAGCGCGACTACGAACGCTTTATGACCGAAGGGGCCTTTATGCCCGACGAGGTCAAAGTCTATCCGTGTGCACTCATCGAGGGCTCGCGTCTGGTGGGCTGCTATGAGCGTGGCGAGTGGCGCCCCTATACCGAGGAAGAGCTGCTCGATGTACTGGCCGATGACATCGTGGTGACGCCGGCGTTCTGCCGCATCAGTCGCATGATCCGCGACTTTAGCTCCGATGACATCATGGTGGGCAACAAGAAGCCCAACCTGCGTCAGCTCGTTGAGAATCGCTTGGCGGCTCGTGGAGAAGGCACAGTGGTGCGCGAGATTCGCTATCGCGAGATCAGTACCGCGGGTGCCGACTTGGATGAGCTTTCTCTTGATGAGGAAGTGGCGTACGAGACGCCGGTGAC